>DAOUFM010000069.1:0-4207 GCA_034429975.1 Anaerolineaceae bacterium
TTCTTTTAGGAGAGATTTTCTCACACTGGTAAACACCGTGCGACTATCCCTGGTAAACATCGTCCGATCATCCCTGGTAAACATCGGGCGACTATCTCTGGTAAAGTCTACCCCGGTCAGTGACAGGGGGTTCGCCTTTAGCCTTTCATCCTTCCCCCGTATGATCATCCGCCTCGGCGCCGTAATCCAGCACATCTCTGACGTTGGAGTGGGGCAGCGGGGGGCTGATGATGCCTTTATCCTCCAGTTCATCTACCATTCTGGCGGCGCGGGTATAGCCGATCCTCATTTTGCGCTGCAACATGGTGATCGAAGCTTTGCCTTCTTTGCGGACGATCTCAATCGCCTCTTTCAAAAGCGGGTCGGCGTCACTATCCTCCATTCCTTCAAACAGGGGAACTTGTTTGGCGGAAAGATCATCAAGGGGTGGGATTACCGCAGTTTGGTTTGAATCTGAAACCGGCGCTTTAACAGCCTGATTCATAGCCTCCAGGCGCCAATAATCCACTGTGCGGGCGATTTCCTGATCGGTTATATAAACACCCTGGAGGCGTGCCGGGGCGGCTGCATCCGGTGCCTGAAAGAGCATGTCTCCGCGACCGAGCAGGCGTTCTGCGCCGGGTTGATCCAGGATAACGCGGCTATCAACCCCGGATGCCACTGCAAATGCGATTCTGGCTGGGAAGTTGGCTTTGATCAACCCGGTGACGACGTCGGTAGATGGACGCTGGGTGGCAATCACCAGGTGAATACCGGTGGCACGCGCCAATTGTGCCAGGCGGGTCAAGGCTCTTTCGGTTTCATCCGGAGCCAGCATCATTAAATCCGCCAGTTCATCGATAACCACCAGGATGTAAGGAAATTTATCCGGCTGGCTCTTGTTATACTCTGCGATATTGCGCACGCCAATCTGAGCGAAGCGATGATAGCGGGCATCCATTTCGCGCTGCACCCATTGTAGAGCGCCCACCACTTTATCAGTATCCGTAATGACCGGGGATAAAAGATGGGGAATTCCGTTATAGCCGGTTAATTCCACCCGTTTGGGGTCTACCATGATCATACGCAGATTTGCTGGCGTATTGTTGAGTAATAAACAACACAAAATTGAGTTCACACACACTGATTTTCCGGAACCAGTAGTCCCGGCGATCAATAGGTGGGGCAGGCTGGTCAGGTCAGACGCAATTGGCTCTCCGGAAACGTTCATTCCCAGAGCGAATTTAATGGGCGATTTTTTCTGAATGAAACTCTTGCTGTTGATCACCTCCAGTAAGGTGACGCGATTGGATTCACTGTTCGGGACTTCGATGCCGACATAACTATGCCCGGGCACAGGCGCCTGAATGCGGATGCGCGGAGCAGCCAATGCAAGGGCGAGATCATCCGCCAGATTGGCAATTTTGGAGACCCGAACTCGGGTGCGACCGCTGCGGGTTTCAATAAAGAGAGGTTCTACTCCAAACTGGGTAACGGTTGGGCCGCGTTTGATTTCTACAACTTTCGCCGGTGCTCCGAACGAAGTCAGAGTTTCTTCAATTAAGGTTGCCCGTTCTTTGTCTATATTGCTTTCGACATTCATGACAGTCACCGGGTCCAGAATCGTCTTAATTTCAGGCAGTTTCCATTGACTGACGCCAATCCCTTGGGTTACGGCTGGTTGCAGTCGAGCTGAATCTTTTGAGGAGATTGAGCCTGTGGCAGGAGCCGTTGTGGAAACCTGAGTGGGCTCCCTCTGCTGTGTGGCAGATGTTATGGGTGTTGCCGGCTTATCGCTTCTGACAGGAGGTAGGGTCGTATGCTGCATTGGGATAAAATCATCTTCGAGAATCTCAGCAGCTTCAGAAGTCATTTTTGCCTGTTGTAAAATTTGTTTTCTTTTTTCATGTTGCTGCGCAGCCTGCTGGGCTTCCCATCTGGATTTCAATTTTTGAATGGTTGGTTGTAATTTACGAAAAATATCCGGGATGGAGAGATCCAGACTGAGACCGGCAGAAATCAGTAACCAGGCGATTAGGATAATGATTCCGCCTGCCTGCCCAATTGTTTTTGTCAGGCCAATAACAAAAAAAGCGCCGATATAACCACCCCCCTTTCCAAGACTGGCAACCTCCCAACCCCCTTTAGAAAACAAATGAAACCAGGACAGCAGGTTGAAATAAAGCAGAACAATTCCAGCAATTCTTTCTGCAGATAAAAGAGGTAGTTTTTCAATGTTGCGTAACACCAGCCAAATACCGACGACCATCAGGGCCAGGGGTAAGACAAATGTGCCCCAACCAGCTATCTGCGAGATGGCTTGGATCCACCAATTGGTCACTGTACCGCGTTGGTTCGAAACCAATGAAAGCAGAGTTAAGAAACCGATCAGCGCTAGAATAATTCCGAGGATATCTAGTTTCCGTTCATTCGAGAGTTTACTCCACTGCCAGTTTAGCTTTGAGGAAGTTTGCCGTGACCGTTTTGAGCGCGACTTGCTGCTGGAAGAAGCAGTCGAGCGGGATGGAGGTCTGCCTGCGCGATTGGTCGTACGTCCAGTGGTTTTACTCCGGCTGTTAACAGTTTTTTTTGCCAAATGAGAACTCCAAAATTGAAAGGTTGTTCTAATTATAACAAATTCTATAACATGGAAAGCGAGAATGCAACCGGCGAATCATTGGAAATGAAACGCTTCATTTTGAACCGGTTGCTTTGATAGAGGACTAAGTTCCAATGGGGTAAGAAATTAGCTGATTAATCCTGCGGCAGGATTGAACTGATCACTTTTTTGGTCGCTTGAAAAGCAAGCGCAGGAAGGTGATCCAGAGGGAAGAAAGCAGCTTCGCTGGCATCGTCGCCAGCTTTTAACTGTCCGCCGATAATTTCTGCGTTATATATAATCACCATATCGGCACCGCGTTCATGTTCCCGCCCACTGATCACATCCCTTAAACCAGTAATTTTAACTACCAGGCCGGTTTCTTCCAGACATTCCCTGGCGGCAGCGCTTTCAGGACCTTCGTGAGCATCCACAAAGCCGGCTGGCAGTGTCCATTCGCCTTTATTGGGATTATAAATACGTTTGGTTAACAACACTTTTCCGTTATCTAACAGGAGTACGCCAGCGGCAACTTTTGGGTCTTCATAATTTACCCATCCGCAGGCTGGACAGGCGGCTCGTAATTTGCCATAGGTTTCTTTTTCAATTATAGGTGTGCCGCAATATGGGCAAAATTTTATTTGATTGGCATGATGATGTCCCATCAGATCGACTTTCTTCGCAAAATAACAGCGATGGCGGCAGAGCTGATTGCGATTACTGCCAGTAGAATTTGACTCAAACGCAACCAGGGGAACGGTTGAATAATTTCTGGGGAAACTTCAACACTTGATTCACGTAATTCATTCAGAACCGACTCGTTATAAGCCTCTGCTTCTTCAGCGGAACGGGCTCCCAGAATAGGACCGCTGCCCGTGATCGGCTCTGGCATCGATTTTACCATAGGTCCGGGTTCTTCTGCAGCAGGTGGGGCTGCAGGAGCGGCTGGAATTTCAGGTTCTGAAGGGATACTTCCGAGATCTTCTTCAGGTGGCATGGATGAGAGCATTGGTTGAGCTTCTCCGCCACCCCCCATACCATAACCGCTGGCAGGTGCCCATTCGATAATCATGGGTGGGTTTTCAGCATCTTGCGGAACTTCTGCAGCCAGCATAGGAGCAGCGGCAGCATCCATGGACAATTCAGCGGCTGGTGCTGATTCCATCGCCAGCATTGGCGCCGCAGATTTGGATAACTTACTGCCGGGTAAAATGCCAGGCAGAAAATCAAAAAATAATAGGACGACCAGGAAAATAGCAGCAACCATCGAAGCATACGAGAAGATTGGGATTAACGGACGTTTAACAGGTTTTATTTGTGCTGCCATTTCTGGGGTTATGGTGAAACTGCGGGGAACTGGAACTTTACGGGCATGTTGCAGCAGATAACGCGTTTGTTGCATCTCTTTGAATGCCTGTTGAAATTGAGGTTCATTTTTTAATCTAAGATTCACCAAATCGACTTCTCTGGGAGAGCAATGCCCATCCAGATAGTTCGATAAAATTTGCCAGTCCTTTGGTGTGTAATTCATCTTCATTGAATACCCTCACCATCAAGACGGAAAATATCGGGTAAAAGTTCCCTGAAAAATTGTAAACACTCCCGCAATTTCCCTCTGGCGCGTGCCAG
>DAOUFM010000070.1:0-2247 GCA_034429975.1 Anaerolineaceae bacterium
TATTATTTCGAAGTTTTAACTTTGGAGCGATAATGTTTTAAAAATCTACGACAATCGGGGTCACGTTCAGTTAACATATCCATTGCCCGAACCGTTGCGATTAAGTCCGGAATTCCAGGATTGATAAAAGCGGCATCCAGCCCCCAGGGCATAGCTCCAAGCAGGTAAGAGAGATGGATGGGATTTCGATCTGGCATATTGCTGCCAGCGTTTCCAACCCCTAATTGCGAGGTGATATCCATTTCATTTAATTTTGCTACCGTTTCAAGTGTAATTTTATAGGAGTCTTTTTCGAGGATTGAAACAGGCAGACAGATGGCGTCAATGACGATGTCTTCTTTTGGAATACCGATCCCCAGACAGGCGTCAATGATTTTGTTCGCGGCGAAGATTCTTTCTGCGGAACTCATGGGCACCCCGGAACCAGATAACCCCATTGGCATGCCAGCTACCACTGCTTGATACTTTTTTGCGATCGGAAGCAAGGCGTCCAAAACGGGTTGCTCGGCAGTGACCGTCCAGATAATCGCTTTGTAGGGGGCTAATTCGGCTAAAGCCGCTTCAATTGCCTCGGCATTCCTGGTGTCCAGACCGATTGGCAACCCGGTTTCCTGATGAATTGTTTTGGCTAAACGGGGTAAAAGCTCAACTTCATTAATTTCCGGATGAGTAATTAAAATGGCTGTCATGTCGGTTCCGATTGCTTTTCCAAATAGGGCTAATTCAAGAAAGTAATCAATATTCCCATGTTTTAATGGTTCAATCACCGAATCTGGTTTGTTGATTACGTGAAGCTGGTCATTAATCAACATCGTTGGATAGCCTTTGCCGAAAATTAAAGGTCCGTTACTGGAAGTTAGGATTGTCATTTTTTGATACCTAAATTTGGTTAAGAAAGAATAGGGTTTGCAAATTCTTGTCGTTAAGATCAGTTTATATTATAAAACGATTGATTGAACATCCTTTAACATTTGAAGATTTTTCTGTAACCCGGAAGTGGTGATGTTTAATACAAAGGCGTCTAATTGATGGCGGTCTTTTAATTGCTGAATTGTTTGGTGGCATTCTTGAGGAGTCCCAGCGATTTTGTAACGTTTTATCATCTCCGGAGTAATCAATTTTGAAACAGCATCCGTACCACCAGTCTCCAAAGCTCTTTTCATATCTTGAATCTCATTTTCTGTCATAAAAGTGGTAAGTTGTCTCTCAGGAGTATCTTTTAGAACAAATGGAAAAAGGCGTGTGGCATCTTCAATCATTTCTTCGGTATAAGCGATGCGATCCATGTAGATTCGTAAAGGTTGGTTATCAAAAGCGCTGATGATTTCAACAGCCGGTCCGATATCCGATTTCACCATCAACAATACCCCATCAGCTATCCGGCCAGCCAGTTCCAGCATCTTATTGCCGCGGGCAGCGACCCAAATTGGTATGCTTTGCGGTGGGAGATCCATGTGCGCATTTCTGAGGGAGTAGACCTCACCATCTATGTTCACTTTTTCCCCGGACCATAATTCTCGGCAGATTTTCATGCATTCTTTTACAACAGTTAGCGGTCTTACACGCGGAATCATAAATGTATCCATGACAACTGATCCGCCGGCTACCAGCACCAATAATGCGCGACCTGAACTGATCTGATTGAGTGTGGCAGTTGCAATTGCAGTTACAGCCGGGTGGCGGGTGTATCCGTTGGTAACCGGACCGAGAAGAATTTTGTCAGTTTCACGGGCAGCCAAGCCCAAAGTAACCCAGACATCCGGCGTCATTCCTTCATCTGCTAAAAGGCAATAATCGTAACCTAAAGATTCAGCCGTTTGAATGATAGTAATGATCTCGAATACTGGCATAACAGGAATGATATTGATACCCAATTTCATGATTTTATACTTTCTAATTAGAAATAACAGATTGAAGATTCGTTAATGGTAAGGGTCAAAAAGGACGTAAGAATTAAAATATTAAAGCACACTGCACTTAAATAGTCAAACAAAAAACAATGTTAAGAATTACTAAATCATCAATTCAGTGTTACTTAAATTAAAAAACGACTGGGTGAATAAGGCGCAAGAAAACCCCCAGACGAGTAATTATTATTGATTACTTGTTCAGCAATTTTTTCAGAGAATAGAGGAATGGTTGGGATGGCTAAATGAAAAGCAGCAGCGATGTATAAATTTTCTACTTGAGGGTACCACCCAACGACTGGTTGATAATCTGCTGAAAAAGGACTCGGGGCTGACCAGG
>DAOUFM010000071.1:0-3692 GCA_034429975.1 Anaerolineaceae bacterium
ACCAGTATTTGTCCTTTAGATTTTTTTTCTGATCTTCTCATAGTCTTCTCACGGAGTAGGAGTTGCTACTATATTGGTTGGTGTTGGTTTCGCAGCCGGTAAAGGCATAATGGTATATGCCCTGATTTGAATAGGGTTGGGAATGATATCTGTTACGATTGGTATTCCCAGAACCTGTTCATAACAATAATAAATTTCAACAGCCACAAAGCCTTTGTTTTCCGGTGCATTTGTTAATAGAGAGTCATTAACTTTGTCTGCCGTGTAATATGGTTTATCCCGAACTTCGTTTCCCTGACAATCTCTCCAGAAATTATTCGTAAGTGTGTCTGCGTCGTCAGTGAGGTTTAAATCTTTATTATCAGCAAAATCAACATTCGATAATGCCCAGTAGCCATTGTGTTCCGGCAGTTGCCCTGATACACTATTTTCGGCTACGGTAAATACTGAAATAACAACATCGTCTTTGGTTAAATCGATCATCAAATATGGATTGAAACCATTACAATATTTTGATTCCTGGCAGGTAGCAGCCTGATCTGCTGGGGGCGACATCATACAGGCGGTATCATAAAAGAAATTCAAAGCATCTGTGGTACTGCAATCTAAATCACTTGTTTCCATCGGGCCACGGACAGAAGCAAAACGAGCAGCCTCACGAGTGAGATCCAACACGTCCAGGTAGCGACTAATAAAGAAGGCTACTTCAACCATTCCTAAAAGCATTAACAACAAAACTGGCAAAACCAAAGCCAGTTCTACAAAAGATTGACCTTGGGTTGGCCTGAATAATCGAAACTTTCGACGCGTCAAATGATTCAAAATAATCTCCAAACCATAAAGCAGGTACACTTCTAGTTGTTTATATCATACACGAGAGGAAAAATAAGATCAAGTGAGTAAGGAATATCTGTAATTAAAATGTAACCTGCTGGTAACGTAATCGTAACATCTATATACTTCATCTTTGTTCCCATTTACAACGCTAATTTTCAGATTTAGCAGGATACAAGAACATGACCAGGATATCCCCTTAACCAATAAAATCAAAAAAATTATAATTTATTATTTTGATACCTGATAAATTATTGCCGTGCTGCCGTCCTGGTTCCCATAGTATCTTTGCAGATAACCCTGGTTAACCATATCGTTAAATTTTTCCAACCCTTCATTAGAATAGTAGGCTCTTTCTAAGTCTGACACAATTATATAATCGACTGCAAATTTATTCAAGAAATTCTTCGCTGTTTGTATATCAGCGGTATTATAGAAATCATTCACCAGGTCAATTCGTTTCTCTACAATTGTTGCATCAAGCAATGAATAATGCTGCCGGGTGTGCCAGTTCCAACCTATCACAGCAGCCAAGCCGGTATGAACTGCGAAACGTCCACCCCAACGATATTCACTGGTATAGCCTTCAACAATCACCGGAGTTCCAAGCACGTGTTCCTGCATATATTCAATCGCAAGATAATCTTTTTCTAAATTTATTGGACGATCTTCATCAAAGTAATAAGCCGGTTGACCTGCTGGATTATAAAGTGAATCCCCTAACATGAAGAGCTCTCCATCCAGTGTTTTAACGGGCTTTTGGATGTCTGGCCAACGGTCATTAATCTTGTATTTTGTGGCAATTAAAGGATAGGATAATCCAGCGATAAATAATATTTGTAATATGATAATCCAGGATAATTTTGCTATGGGTTTCCATGGTTTTATCTTTTTGACTAACTCCACAATAGTCAGACTGGTCGCAATTCCTAAAAGGAACCAGGCTTGAATATAAATCCGAAAAACCATATTCGAACGTCCAACGTCACCTTTCAGCACCACCACCTCAGTTAAAAAAGTTAGTGAATAACCTACTGCGAACAAAAAAATCAATAAGCGCTCATATTCAGAGAGATGCTTTTTAAAGAAAATTAGATAAACCCAGGCAAACAAAAAAGGGAAGCCAAAAGCCAATACCTGGTAATGAAAACCCCAAAGGAAAGCCATTGCCACCAGAAAACCTATCAGGATGTAATAGAGCTGCCGTTTATTGTTTTTAAATCGTGAGACGTACCAATATTTAAAATCCGGAAGTAAATGGATCAGTAGCAGGCTAATCATTACGAAAAGAGAAAAACCAACCACAATAAAATAATCCGGTAAAGGTGTCTTTGCCCCTTTCCATATTTCAATCGAAGAATATTCTGTTTTAAACCAGTAGAAAAACGGATAGTAAAAAAGAATCGCTACCCCGCCGGTGGCTAGTGGATAAATAGAAATTCGTATGATTTTTTCTTTCCATCCAGATTGTTCATCCTTAATAATTTTCCAGGCAATCGCTATCAATGCTAAACCCAAAAATAAAGGGAAATCCCAGGTATGAGATGCCAGGAAACTGCCTACGAATATGCCAAACAACAATAATGCGAGAATTTGAGCCTTCCATTTACGCTTATGAATTGGCGCCAGATAAACGCCTAAAACCCAGGAGAAACCAAGGGCAAAAAACGGCATAGTTAAAAGATGAGGGTGTAAATCTGCATATAAAAATGAAAAATATGGAAATTCTACGATGGGAGTATCCGGTCCATCATGTAAGATTGGGCGTGATGCAGAAAAATACCAATCCCCGGGACTACCGGGCAATTCAGCGTTTCCAGAAATGACTTCGGAAGCTCCAGATAACACTGTATCAAAATGGCTAATATTCTTTATTTCGGGATTGAGTATTGATGCTTTTGGTAACTCCTCCCAAAGCATTTTTATCTGATAAAAATTCCCCATAAAAAGGATCAACACAACCGCAATAATTCCTGGTAAAAATATGTTAAATTTTGTGAAGAAATTCGAAGAAGGAACCTGACCTAACTCATTCTCAGCACTTTTTGGTGATAAATCCATCTTCGAAAAAACAACATAAATGTTGGTTACAACTCCAAAGACTCCAATTCCCAGCATCGCAAACCAGGTGGGAATAATCAAATTAAAGGCAATCGCTGGGACAATTCCCAACAACTTGGTAGGCATAGCAGCGACAACAGCGCCATAATAGTAATAATTTATATAATGTCCAGAAAACCAGGGGTTTTCTGGTGGAAAGTAAACAGATTTTAAAACGGCATTAAAAAAGGCGAAATCCATGGGTTTTTCACCACCTAGCCAGGGATGCCAAAGGTCTGGATTATTAAAGCGAACTGAGAGGAAAAATAAAAATAAAATCAAAAATAATGATTCTACAAACAAGACGTATTGCCAGTTATTCTTGAAAAATTCTATGATAGTCTGTTTCTTTTTAATGAAAATAAATCCATTTACAACAATCAATAAAATCAATCCTGTGACAATGGAAAGGCGTGAAAACTGGATAAATTTTATGCTCCCAAAAATCCAGGGTAACCAGGCTAATAAAAGTAACCCGCCCATCCGGATTAAGGTATACCCTTTATCCGGCAACATGGAAAAAACAATAAACAATAAAGGGAAAACAATCAAACCCAGTAAAAAGACTAAAAGGTACCAGATTAAAACTCCCCAGGTTTGATCTCTATTTAGTAAGCTGTTGCGATTAAACAACTGTGACCAGGTCCCCCCGAGCTTCTGGGCGGTTAAACGATCTTCCGGGAGAAGAAGAGTGACTTTTGATTTTAAATAATCTTTCGGAACCTGGAATTGAACTGCATCCAAATCAACCCGTTCTA
>DAOUFM010000072.1:0-4344 GCA_034429975.1 Anaerolineaceae bacterium
GCGCAGCTTCCTGGTTAATTGTTCCGGTAAAAACTTCATCACCAATGCTCTTCTGTACAGGGACAGATTCTCCAGTGATGGGGCTTTGATCGACGGCACTCTCACCCAGAGAAATTACCCCGTCCACTGGAATACGGTCGCCAGGTCGGATGACAACCATGTCACCAATGATAAGTTGGTCAACAGGTTCTTCCATGATTTGGTCTCCGCGCCGGACATGCGCAGTCTTGGGCATCAGTTCACCCAACGCGCTGATAGCATTACGCGCCCGGCCTAAAGCATAATGCTCGCCGGCATGCCCCAACCCAAATAGAAAGAGCAGGAAAGCACCTTCAGCCCAGGCACCCAAGAAAGCTGCTCCTACTGCTGCCGCCAGCATTAAGACATCTGTATCAAACTTACCCCGAAGTAGTGCCGGGATGGCATGATGCGAGATATCGTAGCCGCTGGCAGCATAAGAAAGAATAAACAAAATCAGTGCAACGCTTGTTGGTAAGCCAAAAAATTGCTCCCCAGCCCAACCTATAAGGAGAAATACACCGCCAGTGACAATCAGAAATATTGCCCAGCGCTCCTGAAGCCAATGTGGAAGAAAAGAAGGTGCCGTCCCGTGGTCGTGTTCGTGCTCATGTTCATGAGCTTCCTTTTCTTCTTTTACTACTGGCTGCGTTAAAAGACGGGCTCCAAACCGGCGCATGATGCGTTGGATCTGGTCCATGGAAACGATTTTCGTATCATAAGCGACAATTGCCAGCCCTGCGGCATAACTTACACTGGCATGGAGCATCCCATCCATACCTTCGAGCTCTTTGGCGATCATGGTAGCTGAATCAGCGCTATCTAGTCCATTAAAAGGAATCTGTTCGTGGTGATAACGATTGCGTAATTCCGATCCAGCCTCCTCAGCAATGCGTTTGACCGCGGCCAAGGAAATTAAGTTAGGATCATAATGTATGCATAATTCCATTGGATCATGATCCAAATGCAAGTGCGTTTGGAGAATGCCTCTTTGGGCTTGCAAGCGGGTCTGCAATAGCTCTACACAATGGTCGCAAGCATCTTGATTTTCTGGCAACAACAAAGGCAGTGAGATTTCCACCGTTTTTTCTATCATTGGTATGTCCTTTATAAATTAATCACATTGAAAATTGAAAGCATAATTTAAACCAGCCACGCTAAAAAGCGCCTGTTCATCACTTGATTAGGAGTTTTGTTATCGAATGGGAGGAGGTACGAAAACTGAAAGTTTTCTTGTCCGGGGGAATTGCCAGCAGGAAAGTTCAATCTTTACAAAAAATGCAATGAGAAATATTGCAAGGATCACACCCATAAAAATTCCGTAATGAATGGCTCCATTGCACGAACCTGAACTTATTCCGAAGATGTCCGAATCCCCAGGTTGTAAATCGTGGAGAAAATGAACGCCAACGCTAAACGTAATCAGTAGTAATAGAAGGAAAATAATGAGATTATGAGGAATTCGAATATTATTCATGGCAGACGTGGTCCAGACCACGTTTGAACAGCTCGCTGATGTGTTCATCATCTAAAGCAACAAATACCTGTCTGCCTTTTTTCCTTGCGCGTATTACGCGCTTGTCGCGCAAACCCCGGAGTTGATGTGAAATAGCGGATTTACTCAATCCCATGGCTTGGACGAGATCCCCTACATTCACCTCACCGGCAACCAGGGCTGAAATGATCCTTACACGGGTTGGATCGCTCAAAGACTCAAATAGGCTGGCTACTCGTTCTGCTGTTTGTTCATCCACGCTTGTAATATCACAATTATCTATCATAAGAACCTTATTGTTGAATGGTTGCTCAACTAATGTTTAGTTTATTACAAAAAGGACTGAATGTCAAGTATAGATATTAGGACATAAAAAACCACTAAGCCCATGTTTTCAATACATCCAACCTAGGTTATCTATGCTTCCAACTGCTCTTGACAAATATAACTATATTCGATAATATATCAACGTATCATGATATATAAATATATATTTCTAGGAGTGTTGGAATGCTAAATGTAGGCAATTCAGAAGGTGTTCAACTTCAATCAAAGCTATTTCGCGGATTTGGCGACCCGGCGCGCCTGAACATTTTACAGGTGCTGCGCAACGGTCCCATGACTGTGTCAGAAATTGTGGCCGCTACCTGTATGAGTCAATCCAATACTTCCAACCATCTGCGCTGCCTCCGCGAATGCGGTCTGGTTGCTGCTGAACAACAAGGCAAGTTTGCCCTGTATCGCCTCAGCGACGACCGCGTGGGCGATCTACTGGCCTTGGGCGAATCCTTGTTGGCCGATGTTGCCCGCGGGGTGTACGAATGCACCCGTTACAGTTCTCCGCAGGATATAAGCGCGGGACAGAAAATAAAATGAAAAAACGACTTCATATCTTCATTCCCTTTCTGATCGTCCTTCTTCTGGATGTATTGACCAAGGTTTGGGCTGAAAAGGCATTATCTTCGCCCATACCCATCTTGGGCAATTTTTTCCGTCTGACCCTTGGGTACAACAGTGGCGTTGCGTTTGGTCTGTTCGCCAATGGCGGAATTGGACCGCTGGTTGTCACAGGGATCATTATTGTGGGCATCGTAATCTGGCTCGTGAAGATGATGCTCAGCGACGAATTACCACTTATTGTAACTTGGCCTATCGGACTAATCATCGGTGGAGCAATTGGTAATTTTGTTGACCGATTACCTGATGGTCGGGTGACAGATTTCGTGGACTTTGGTTGGGGTCTCACGCGTTGGCCGACTTTCAATCTGGCAAATAGTTTTATCGTGGTTGGATGCCTTTTACTTTTACTCATTATTCCGAAGATTAATTCCATTGAAAAGGAGCAGACGGCGTGAAAGCTTTGAAGGTGCTTGTGAAATTTTTACTGATCCTGGTTGGCATCGGCCTGATCTGGCGTTGGTTGAGTCGCAATCGTTCTTTACCCTGCCCGACCTGGTTGGCGAGTATGCTAGACAGCCGCTGGTCGGATAGGTTGCTTGGTACACAGACAACCCTTGATCGCATCGGACTTCGGCCAGGTCAACGTGTATTAGAGATCGGCCCAGGGCCGGGTCGACTTCTGATCCCTACCGCAAAGCGCGTGCTGCCCGGAGGTGAAGTCTTTGGACTGGACATCCAGCTCGGGATGATCGAGAAGCTTAAAACACACGCAGCGCGAGTAGGCGCATCTAATCTAACGATGATCCTGGGCGATGCCACTCAGCCGAACGTTCCACCGGAGAGTTTTGATGTGGTTTACCTGTGTACTGTGCTGGGTGAAATTCCAGACAGGGAAGCAGCCTTGCGGCAATGTTATATTTTGCTCAAACCAGGCGGTAGACTCTCGATCACGGAAATCTTCCCTGATCCACATTACCAATCCCGCGCAACGGTACAACGGCTGGCAGAGGCGGCGGACTTTCGCCTGCAAGCGACGCACGGTTCCTGGTACTTTTTCACCGCAAATTTCATCAAAGCATAGCGGAGAGTCGCAAGGGTTACTATAGGACGCTGCACGATGAGTTGGCTGGCTATTGATATTATGCAGGCCAAGATCAGATTCGCTTGACCCCAGGAATTAGGTAAGACACGACAAATGGAGTGATGATGACACGGACAGCTTGTGGCGGGCGTTGCTTACCAAAATTACTCAACTGCTCTCCGAGCACAAGCTCGGCCACGTCACCGATGAAAGTGTTGCAGATCTACCAAAGCAGATTATTGGGGCAAGAACCGCGATGAAATTCCGCTTAGGTAAATGGGTGAAGTTTATGAATGACGAACCGACACCTTGAAAAGAGCATTCCCGCTGACAGCAACCACCCACAAGCAACAAGCACAAAATTGTGGATAACTAAATCAAGTCATTCGAAAAACGAGACTTTAGGAGGAAATAGATTCATGGAAAACTTTGATTACACAGTGGAAACCACTAAAAGCGTTGACGAAACAGTCGCCGCCATCGAGGTTAAAGCAGCGGAGAAGGGCTTTCGAGTGCTGCACGTTCACGATGTGCAGGCCACGCTCGCCGCAAAGGGCTTTGAGAGCGAACCGATGAAGATCGTCGAGGTGTGCAATGCCAAGTTCGCCAGCCAGGTGCTGGCGAAAGACAAGAAAATATCGCTGATGCTGCCCTGCCCGATCAGTGTTTTTGGGGAGGCAGGTAAGACTTACATCAGCGCCCTCAAGCCACGGGTTTTGTCCAATTATTATCCGGACATAGGCATCGATGAGATTGCCGTAGAGGTTGAAAAAGTGATCATCAGTCTGGTTGACGAAACCAGATAATTTACATTGAATGGAGAACCTATGGAATCGACAAAAATTGAAGT
>DAOUFM010000073.1:0-1745 GCA_034429975.1 Anaerolineaceae bacterium
TGGCTGGTTATTTATTAAAGATAAATGGGAGTGGCCCAGTTTATCCATTTACTCTGGCGCAGGCAACTGGAAGGAATACAAACGGATGACCATTTCTCCTGATTCTCAAGCAATTTTATTATTGTGCTCTCATATCGGGCTTTTATCGAATTCTGATTATGCATCGTTAACTCTAAAAGAATGGAACCCTTTAGCGAAAAAATTACAATCTATTTCCATGCGCCCAGGTGATTTACTCGGGGTAGCTCCAAAAGAAATCCAAAGTCAACTGGGAATTAACCTGGAAGAAGCGGAACATTATTATCACCTACTCCAACGAAGTGGATCTTTAGCAATTGAACTAGAACGATTAGAATCGCTTGGTATCCATGTGTTAACAAGAGCTGATCAAGAATATCCAGTACGATATCGCCAGCGACTGAAGGAAACCGCGCCCGCTGTTCTTTTCTATGCAGGTGAAAAAGCTCTTTTAGGCCAACCGGGTATTGCAGTGGTTGGATCGCGCCATCTTGATGAGGCTGGTAAGGCGTGTGCTGAATTTGTAGGTAATTCGTGTGGTTTATCGGGGTTAGTTCTATATTCAGGTGGTGCAAAAGGCGTCGACACCATCAGCATGAATGCTGCATTAACTTCGAGAGGAACAGCTGTTGGAATACTCGCTGATAGTTTGGAAAAATCTATTCGGAACCCGGAAAATCGTGCAGCCATTAGTCGTGGTGATTTATGCCTTGTAACTCCATATTCTCCTAGTGCCCCTTTTTCTGTTGGAACAGCAATGGGTAGAAATAAACTGATATACACTCTTGCTGATTATGCCATTGTGGTGGCAAGTGATGTAGAAAAGGGCGGTACTTGGGCCGGCGCGACCGAGGCCCTTAAATCGAAATGGCTTCCAATTTTTGTCTTAAATCATCCCGACATGCCAGAAGGGAATAAGTTGCTTATTCAAAAAGGCGCTCTTCAGTTCCCACATCCATTCCCTGAGCATCACCTAAAATTAAAAATATGGTTGGAGGAGCAATCCGCAATGATCAAACCTGATCCTCGTCAACCATCACTTTTTTAAACAATAAAATCATAAATCAGGTTTAAATCGATGCAATAATTATTGGGTTGCGAGATTGTTCTTCCGAGTTTGTTGATCTTTATTTTCGCACATTGAAATGCTTATTCTTCAGAATACCCCGTTCCCCCTTAAGACTCTACGGGATCACCCTGCCAAGAACATCCTGCCAGGTCGTTCCCCTGTTAATATCGAGCAGGGAAAAATGAAAATCTCCAAATATAATTAAAGGATGGTTACCGACAACACCCTCGAAATCACTCTCGAAACCTGGATTATTTCCGATACACATTTTTTTCATGAGAATATTGGAAGGTATTGCAGCCGTCCTGAAAACTGGCAGGAATTGATTATCAAGAATTGGAATGATCTAGTTTCCCCAGACGAAACCGTTCTGCACCTGGGTGATTTTGCGTTAGGCAGCAAAAGCAATTTTGAACTCCTGTCTGGTATGTTAAATGGGCGATTGGTTTTAATCCAAGGTAACCATGACCGGATCAGCAAATCTTATTGTGAAACCCGTGGCGTAACTTTGATAAAAAACTCCTTGAACCTCCAGATATCGGATCAAATGAAATTGACCTTTTCACATCGCCCGATCGTTCCTCTTGAAGATGGTTGGATCAATCTACATGGTCATATCCATAATGTCCCACCGCCGCCTGAAGGTTCCAATCTGGGA
>DAOUFM010000074.1:0-3363 GCA_034429975.1 Anaerolineaceae bacterium
TGCGCCAACAATCTGCTATATAAATGAAAGCCAACTGAAGCTATTGCGCCATGTTGCCGAGTACCTAACAATTCTCCAGCTCCGCGCATTTCTAGATCACGCATGGCAATCGAATAGCCTGAACCTAATTGAGTGTTTTCGGCAATTGTTTCAAGCCTTTCCTGACCGTCAATTGTCGGTTGTCTTTTTTTATGGCGGAAGAAATATGCATAAGCTCTTTGAGCGCCTCGCCCTACCCGGCCCCTAAGCTGGTAAAGTTGAGCCAGTCCAAAGGTATCGCCACGATCAACAATCAAGGTATTTGCATTTGGAATATCGAGACCAGATTCGATGATGGATGTGCATAACAAAACATCGATTTCACCATTGGTAAATTCCTGCATCACCCTGGAAAGTTCGCCTTCATTCATCTGCCCATGACCAACCCCTATTCTGGCCTCAGGCACCAATTTATTGAGATTGATTTTCATGGCATTAATTGTCTGCACACGATTATGAACAAAGAATACCTGACCACCCCGTTCCAGTTCCCGTAAAATAGCTTGACGTATTAAAGATTGTGAATATGGTCCAATATGGGTAACGACTGGTTGCCGTTCCGCTGGCGGGGTATTAATGATTGAAATATCTCTTACCCCTGTTAAAGCCATATAAAGGGTGCGTGGTATCGGCGTGGCAGTTAATGTCAAAACATCCAGCTCTGCTCTTATTTTTTTAAAGTACTCTTTGTGAGAAACACCAAACCGTTGCTCTTCATCCACAATTACCAGTCCAATATCTTTAAAGACAATATCCTTTGATAATAAACGATGGGTACCGATCACAATATCTATTTCTCCCAACATCAATTTCAAAACAATATTATCCTGCTCTTTTGGTGAACGAAAGCGGGAGAGCATTTCAACATTCACGGGAAAGGGTGCCAATCTTTCACGAAAAGTTTCGTAGTGTTGTTGCGCCAATACCGTGGTTGGAACGAGAATAGCCACTTGTTTACCATCCATAACAGCTTTAAAAGCAGCTCTCAATGCTACTTCAGTCTTTCCATAACCAACATCACCGCATAATAAGCGATCCATTGGTTTTTCAGCTTCCATGTCGCGTTTAACTTCCAGGATCGCTTTTTTTTGATCATCAGTCTCAATGTAGGGAAAAGATGCTTCCAGCTCTTGTTGCCATACCGTGTCATTGCTGAATTTTGTGCCAACAGCCACCTTTCGACGGGCGTATAAATCCAGCAGTTCTTCTGCGATTTCCTGGACAGCTTCGCGAACTTTCGATTTAGCATTCACCCATTCCTGGGTACCTAACCGGGTTGGTTTAGGCGGGGATGCATCCGGACCGATATACTTGCTGAGCCGGTCGGCTTGATGGATTGGGACAAACAGTTGATCTTCGTTTGCATATTCGATACAGAGATATTCACGTTCCAAGCCTTCTAAATATCGTTGAACCAAACCCACAAATTTTCCGATCCCAAAATCAACATGAACCACCCAATCACCGATCTGCAAATCAGAATAATCCAATTCAGGCGATTGCACGACAGGTCTGGGACGCTTACGTGGTTGCGGTCGATCCCAACCAAAAATTTCACTATCCGTTATTAATAGAAATTTTTCATCTCCAGCAAAATCTTTTAATATCCAACCCTCCGATAAACTTCCTTCTTTGAAGATTGGTTTCTCATTCTGACAATTTTGCTCTGACCATAAGCTTTTTATTCGATTCAATTGTCTGGATACAATTAATATCGGTATTCCCGCTGAACACTTCTTTTCCAGGTAATCCAAAAAGACTTTAATTCTTCCACCAAATCTCTCACCAGGAGAAAAGATTTTTTCAATAAGAAACTGTTCTTCACCTAAAGAATAGCCAAAATTGATCCAATGTTGGTTCGTTAACACGTCTTCTATTTCCGACCAGGATAAGTATGGCAACGGAAAGGTTGGTGTAATAATCCCTTCTTTGATTGACTCGCTTCTAAATCTCACCGCTTGTTCTTCGATTTCATTTGCAACCGTAACCGTCAGCTCTTTATCGTTAAAAACAACCAGCGATTTTTTCGGTAAATAATCCAGCAAAGAGGCTGAGTATGGATAAACAAGCGGCAATGCGAATTCATTCAAATTTAGGGTATCAATACCTGCCAATTCAGCCTTTGAAAATAAGACTTCACTGGCCGGCGAGATGGTAATTTCATTCACGACACTTAAAGTTCTTTGGGTGGCCGGGTCAAATTGGCGTATCGAATCAATTTCATCTCCGAAAAAATCAATCCTGACCGGAAATTGGTCAGACACAGGCCAGATATCCAGTAAACCACCCCGTCTTGAGAAAAAACCAGGTTCTATTACGATCTCACTGGGCTGGTACCCATTCCCAATCCACTCTTTAACCAGATTGTCTTGTTTTTGATTCTGATTTATGCGAATTGTTTGGATGGATTTCAGAAAATCTCTTCTGGGAATCGTTCGGGTCATCAATCCTCGCACGGTGGTGATGATAACTTTCGGACTAAAAGATACACGATTTCCAGGTAAATGGAACTTCGATAAATAAGTGAGTGTCTGTAAGCGGTCACGTCTGGTTAATGACCCCCAGGCAGCTTTTTCATAAAAAGTGGGGGAAGGTTCCGGGAACAATAAAATCTCTTCTGGTTTCATCCAAAAGCCAATTTCATCAGCAAAAGCAATTGCCTGGTCCATTCTTTCCGCAACAAAAAGAAGCGGTTGATTTAAAGATTCTTTTAGGGCAGCCAACACAGGCAACCGAACTGAACGGATAAGACCAAGTCCTTGATCAACGATCTGCGCCTCAATTCTCTCGGTTAAATCAATAAAACCTGGGTGTTGTGTGATTTCAGTAAGCATGCGTCACCCTAAATCTGATTTTCTCCATTATATTTGTTCATTGCCTGATCAATCCCGAACAAAATAAAAAATTGAATAGCTTTAACCACTGTATTAAAAACAAAGTCCAATTCTTTTTCTTCTTGTTTTGAGAAATTCTGTAACACATAATCCGCCGGATCCATGCGTCCCGGAGGTCTACCGATTCCAATTCTGACACGGTTGAAATCCTGGGATCCTAATTGTTGAATAATGGAAGCGATTCCTTTTTGGCCGCCCGCCCCTCCACCAGGTCTCAATCGCAAAGCAAAAGGAGGCAAATCCAGGTCATCGTGGATAACGATTAATTTTTTTGATTCGATTTTATAAAAACGCATTAAGCTTGCTACAGCAGTGCCCGATAAATTCATGAAGGTTTGGGGTTTCACCAGAATAATTTTTCTGTTTTCCCATTTTTCCTCCATGACAATAGCCTTTGATTTTACTTTTTTTGTCCCTGCGCCTATCTCTT
>DAOUFM010000075.1:0-4805 GCA_034429975.1 Anaerolineaceae bacterium
GTGCCGCGATAATTCGGCGCCACCTTGACAATGAAATCCGAGGCGATGTGCACCAGATTGGGTTCCACCCCGGCGGCTGCTCCGATGGCACGGTAAATATCATTCCAGGTCAGGCGTTCATCCGAAGTGATGTGGAAGGCTTGCCCCAGGGCATGCGGATGCCCGAGCAGGCCCAGAAATCCCAATGCAAAATCGTCCGCATGCGTGACAGCCCACAGGGAGGTGCCATCCCCGTGCACAATGACAGGCAAGCCCTTGCGCATCCGTTCGACGATGGTGAATTTATCCCATTCCCCGATTGAAAAAGGGAAGAATTTGTCATAGGTGTGCGATGGCCGCACAATCGTGAGCGGGAAGCCTTGCTCGCGGTAGGCCTGCATCAGCCGTTCCTCGCAAACAATCTTAGCCTGCGAGTAATCCCAATAGGGGTTATGCAGCGGTGTCGATTCACGGATGATCACACTGCTGGGCGGTTTCTGATAGGCGGATGCCGAACTGATGAAGACGAATTGTCCGGTTTTACCACTGAAGAGCGTCAGATCGCGCTCAACATCCTCTGGGGTATAAGCGATCCAATCCACGACGACATCGAAGGTTTCGTTGCCCAGTATATTCTGCGTTTGCGTCAGATCGTGAAAATCGGCGGACAGCCAGCGTACACCCGGGATGTCAGCGCTGGTCTTGCCGCGGGTAAGTAATGTGAGGTCTATTCCGCGGGCAATTGCCAGGCGGGAGACGGCTGTGCTGATATTTCCGCTACCCCCGATGAAGAGTACTTTCATGAGTTGAGATTCCTTTCTATCATGGTTTGATTAGTTAAGATCGAACACCCAAAACAACCAGCAGTTGCTGTAGCTCGCGAATTTCGTAGGTGATCGGGTAGCCATTCCCGTCTGCCAAACTTTGGGGATTGTACCAGCAGGTATCCAGCCCATAACCGACCCCTCCGGCAATGTCTGAGGTGAGGCTATCCCCAACCACCAGTACCGATTCGCGCTGCGGCTGTCCGATCCCAGCGAAGACTGCGTCAAAGAAGCCCTGAGCTGGCTTGTAAACGCCAAGCGCTTCCGAGGTAAAGATAAAGGGGAAATAGCGCCCCAATCCTGACAGTCGCACACGCGAATGCTGCACCTCGTGGATACCATTGGTGATGATCCCCAGGCGGAAGAGCCCGTGCAGTTGAGCCAGCACCTCCAGCGTACCGGGAATGAGGTGCGCAGAACGCCCAAGATAATACACGTAGGTTTCCCCGAATTCATGCGCATCCAGGTCGATCCCCGTCTCAGCGAAGAGATTGGCAAAGCGCAACCAGCGCAATTGTTTCAGGGTGATCTCGCGCCGCTCCAGTTGAGACCAGGCCGCCTGATTGACCCGAATAAAAGTCTTTCTGGTTTCCGGAGTTAATGGCAGTTGGTAATGGTCGAATACGTTCTGCAACGCTTCCACCTCCGTAAGATCATAATCAAACAAGGTTCCATCCGCGTCAAATAATAGCCAGGAGTAGGGGGGCATTTATGTCTCCAAAGTAAAGTTGACAGGTCACAGTCAACAGTCTAAAGTCTAAAGTCAACAGTTGAAAGTTGAAAATTGGTAGAAAATAAAAACATTTTAATTTTTTGTATTGGTTTTCATTTCGTGTAAGTTTCGGTGAAAGGCGGTCAGAAGTTTTGAGAGTTCGATTGCCTGTGAATTTAACTGGTAAAAATCTTGTTCAGAAATCCAATTTTTTAACTTAAAAATTTCCAGGATGGTCATTGTTTCATAAAGAGACCCACGTGCTATTACTAAAAAATGTTTGAAATCACTGGCTGTGTGGCGGCCTTTTCCTTCGGCGATATTCATAGGAATGGAAGTCACAGCAGCTTCCAATTGTTCAACCAAACGGTAATGTTTCCGTTCACTGGCCATGTTCTCCGCATAGTCAATTATTTGGATGGCAAAGTTTATGCTTTTTTGCCAGATAATCAGATCTTTATAAGGCAGTTGATATGGTTGATAGGATGAAAGCTCATTATCAGAGAGGTAGCTGGGCATGATGTAGACTTCCTTTCAATGGATAGAATAAATGATTAACTATTAAATTTTACAGGAGAATTTAATTCAAGAAAACAAAATGATAGGGATAGATTCTTACTTAAAAATTTAAAACCTACTATATAAAACCCTAATAGGAGGTATTAAGCGTGTTTTTTAACCCTTTCAAAGGAGGATTGTCAACTGTCAACTGTTTACTGTCAACTAATTTATTATCTCCCACCCCTTCATCCGCGCTTCCTGCAGCAACCTTTGATCCGGGTAGACGGCTACGGGATGCTCAGCGTTTTGCAGCAGGGGGATATCCATGAAGGTGTCCCCGTAGGCGTAATCGACACGCTCGATCTCCAGGCGCTTGAGCACCTCCTGGATCTTACGCTCGCTTGAGACCAGACCATCCTTCAGGCTCACTTTACCGGCTTGAATCTCGACCGGTGAGCCGATAGCCTGCACACCGATCCGCCGGGCAAAGGCATCCGCAATCGGTTCGACCACGCTGCTGGCGATGTAGACCTGCGCGCCAGCGCGGGCGTGTTCCTTTAAACGGTTGATCACGTCCTCACGCCGTTTCAACCACAGGTTGTGTTCGACTGCCCACTCGGAGATCTCACCAAATTTCTCATCATCCACATCCCTCAGCCAGGTCAGGCTTTTGATCATCAGACCCTGTCCCCAGGGTTGCGGATCAATCACCCCCATCTTAACCAGCAGGTAACTTGGCATCATCGAAGCGTATAACCAGCGTGCCTGCGATTGGCTCTGGTGGTGTTTGATCCAATCCAGCACGCCCAGAATCGGGGAGCCGGTGGTGAGGGTACCCATCATGTCGGAAATTACGATCATGGAGATGATTATATCAGAAAGGTATTGAGCTATTAAGCTATTGAGCTGTTAAGCTGTTATGTAGTAGAAGTCACTTTCTGTAATAAATTTTATTGTCGTTAATAAAAAAAGCAACAAAAATCGTCCATAATTTAGGACAATTGCACCACAATCTGTTATAATAATTTAAATTCAATTAATCCAGGTGAGCGGGCTATTCTGGGAAGGAAATTAACCCAAATAAAGCCTCGATTTTGAATCGCCGCTCCGGTCTTTGTCTCAGGGCTCTTTTTTCTATACCTGATTTCAGGTAAGGTCAATGTTTCATTTTCAATAGATAGGAGAAGTACGACAAATCTTAAGCATACCGTAAAAAACAATCTTTCTAAGAAACTCATTGTGGTTGAATATTGAAGCGACCACATGGAATGGGAAACAAAAAAACAGGAGGTAACTCGAATGAAAGTCAAACAAAATTTTTTCAAGAAGACGCTGACAATTATCCTGGTACTCATGGTGCTGTTAGGTTGTCGAATACCGGGTAAATCAAAAGACCCGAACATCGGCGTTTGGACAGCTACAACAGCTGAGATTTTTGGGGATGTTTATGGGGCCGACGAGATCTTCGACGAAGACTTTGTGATTGAACTGATGAAAAATGGCAAATGTGAACTTCGGGCTGAAGGAGAAATCGAAGTCTGTAAATGGGAAATCAAAAAGAATGTGGTCACCATCAGTGGTGTGGGCGATGATGATACCATTGAAGCCATAATTAATGATGGCGTGATGGTGATAGAAGACTTTGCCGAGACTGGTGTGAAAATTACGCTTGAGAAAGACGTGACCACCACCAGTAAACCTGCAGCTCCCGCCCCGGTTGTCGCTGCTGAGGTGGGTTATTGGGTCACCGACGCAATTATCATCGCTGGAGATCGCTATGATGGCGAGCTACTAAAAGAGCTTGGTATGCGTTATGGAATCTGGTTTTACGAAGACAATACCGTTGAGATGCAAACTGACGAGCACCTGGTAGGCACTTGGAAGGATGGAGAAATTCGCTACCAGGAAGACGGAGAAGAGTTTGTTAATTATTACGAACTGGATGGCGATTCTCTGACGATTGTTATTAGCGAGGGTGATGAAACGATGACACTGATCTTCGTGCGTGGGAATGAGGCGGACATTGAAAGCGTTAGTGTTGTCCAGGATCTCTGGAATGGTACCTGGTATGGTTATTATTGGATCACCGAAGGCATTGGCATCTATGAAGGAGCCGAAGACTTCTTTGACGATGCTTATCTGATGATCGAGATTGATGAAAATGGTATAGGGACAATGACAATCATTCAGGGGTCGAATGACGAGGTTCTTATCAATGCAGAAATTTTAGCTGATGAATACCACTTTGAATTGACGAATGGTTATTTTTGGGATGCACCGCTCGATTTATCCGAGAATGACTGGTGGATTGGGTTTTCCCCGGTCGATGAAGGCAAAAAGTTCGTGCTCAGCGATGTGTTCATCGACCCGGAAATGGACGCAGGTGATGGTTTCTACTATCAGATGGCTTTCCGTCCGATGGGTGCTTCCTGGGATCAGGAAGTGAGTAAGAATGATCGCGTCCCCCCGGGATACTACGAGGAAGTCAACGATTTTTATAATGATTTCACTGAACCGGATAAAGATGATGACTTTTATTCCCCAGCGGAACAGGTTGAAGTACCGGAGCTATCTCTCGCGGAGCTCAAGAAAATATACCCCGTGCTGGATAAAGCCTATGATACATTCGAGCTGAGGGGTAAAACGTACGAAGAAGTGCGCGATGATTATTTTGGCGGTACAGATGGTTTTCTGTACACGGATACAAAATCCTATTCTGTGTATAAATGGTATGCAGCCGGAACGAATCGTTTTCAATATATAGAAGTAATGTTTGATGATAATGGTAA
>DAOUFM010000076.1:0-261703 GCA_034429975.1 Anaerolineaceae bacterium
ATTGACGCGAGACAATACTATACCCAACTGAATCATACTGGTAATTAGGCGTCATCAACCAACCGATTCCACAGTACGTGATGCTGTCAACCAGCATGACAACCAGATCAGCTCCATATTGATCTCGCAGACTGCGAACTTCATCAATGATCCCATCTTGATTGGTTAATTGGCTAAGGGCTGTAGACCAACCACTGAGACTCGATAAACTACTTTCATTAAATGCTACTTCAGCAGTATGAGCCAAACGCATATTTGCTGCCACACCACTGTTTTGGTAACCGGTATTGGTTTCAGTAATTGCTAAATTGATCAAATTTTCCATGGAAGTGGTTCCCCCAGCTTTTGATCTGGCGGTTGAGGTGTAAACCACCATGACATCGATCTGGGCATTACCAGAGCCTGCTGGAATATCCATCATTGTTGATGAATAATCTCCAGAAGGTGTGGTTTCTTCAGGGATAAGGTCCAATTCAATTGGAAAAACGGATTGATCAATTTCTTCGAAGCGATAAGAATTTGTTCCATTTGAATTCAAATAATATTGTTTACTATCCACCTCAATTTTTGCAGTGACCAAACCTTTTGTGGAAACCAGAATGATTGAACTTTCCGGATCATTCTTTATTTTTCCACTCAGAATAAAACCGGATTGAATTGTATTTTCAATTTTGTCAAAGGAAACCTCTACTGTTAATTCCGGGAAGATTTGCAATCTGGCTATTTGCTGCACTTCCAGGTCATCACGTAGATTTTGGGCTATCTGATCAATCGCCTGGATGTTAATAGAAATGCTTTGAGATCGAGAAATGCTGAGTTCTTGGGGTGTACCAGATGCTGGTAAATTGAGCGATTCATTTACAGATGTCAGAGTGGGAGGATTTTCATCATTCTCAACCACCTGGGGATAACGAAACCCGGTCGAGAAGGTGGTTCCCAGCAACATGATTAGCACAATTAAAATTCTTAAAGTAATTTTCATCCTACTCCCAATATGCTTTTTAATGAAGATAATGAAAAAATAGCATATTGATAGATATTTGGATGGTTTCTGTTAGGAATTTGTAAGGGAAAATCTAGTTAGCGGGTTAATTGTTAAGTGATTTCAAAGAGATCAATTGAAGGATTGATCACGAAAAAATTGTGCATAAAACGTTTTAATTTGACTTCGTACCCGTTCGGCTTCAGCTCTGGATTGGATTTCTTTTTTGTTCAAATCGGCGGCATTTTTGCGTAGTTCTGAATTCTGGTAAGCTGAGACAATCGCTTCAGCCAGAGCGTTTGGATCAGCGGGTGGTACCAAAAATCCATTGAGACCGGGTGTAATCCACTCTCTCAATGAATCAATGTCGCCAGCAATTGGGAAGCATCCACAAGCCATTGCTTCCAGTAATGTATTGGGAGTACCGTCATGCATGGTGATCGAGGTAGAAATTTGCGATTTTTGAAAAAGCGACCATAATTTATTTTGCGGTAAGCTAGGGAGCAGCCGGACATGATTTTTGATTCCTAACCGTTCGACCCAATGAATTGCTTCTGCTTTGCCTTCCATCGCAGGGCACAAAAAAACAGCGTCAGGTAAATGTTTAAGAACATTTGGGATGGCTTGGAAAAAAACATCGGTGCGGGCATATGCTCGAATTCCCCGAGGATTCACAACAATTGGGACATTAGAAGGTAACACATTATCCCAATCATGGCTAAATTTTGATTGCAGGATTTTCTCCAGACGAATCCCGCCACCACCAGGAACAACAAGCGTTGGTTTTTGTTGATCGAAACCCCATTGGTAAGCCAGGGTGATATCGCGCTGGACATCGGCCAATAAACCGTTGGCTCTTGTTAAAATTTTGCGAGTCCATACGCTCATATTTTTTGTAGCAGGGGCATGTAAGGTCAAGTCATTCCCCCAAATTGAGACCAATAATGGATATTTTTCGGGAATAGAACTTGCCAGCATGCCTTCGAAGGGAATCCGTAAGGCATGAACAATATCCGGTTTGATTTCTGAAATAATTTGGTTTAATTTTGCCTGATATTTTGGGATGGTTAGAGGGCCCAATAAATATCGAATTTTCATGATCATTGGGCGAAAAGTTTGAATTATTTTGGATTTAATGCCTGAATCTGGATTTTTTTTATTTTTAACTACTGATTGCTTTTTTTCTGTAGAACCAGCTCCGCTAAAGGCCACAGGCAGGGTAAAGGCGTGGGTTACATCTAATGGGTTCTCCAATGGATAAGTAGATACCAATGATACCTGATAACCCAATGCCTGCAGCATCGTGATCCAATTTTGGGTGATCGGGCTTCTGCCATCTGCAATCACGAGGATATGGTTACTCATACCTACCAACCTTCTTGATCGCATGTTTACAAGCTTGAAGAAAAACGGAAACCATTTTTTCAATATTTACATTATTTTTAACAGTATGATAAGCAGCCAATCCTTTTATCCTAAGGTCGCCTGGATCTGAAAGCGCTATTTGGATTACCCGCAATAATTCTTCATCGTTTCCGGGAGCTATGTTCCATCCATTGGTTTCATCTACCAAATCAAATTGGGTACCATCACCTTCCGCCACAATCACTGGAAGACCATGAGCCATGGCCTGTTGGATAGCCAGGCCTCCGGTTCCTGGCAGGATAAAAACGTCTGCCTGAGTAAAGATTTTATCCAACTCTTCCCCGTACTTTTCACCGAAGAATTGTGTTTTTGGGTAGATATTCTTCGCCAACTCCTCAAGATCTGATCGAATAGGACCATCACCTACAATCCATAAACGTGGTTGCAACTGTTCTGGTAATCGGGAGCAAACTTTTATAAGGGCGCCAATTCTTTTCCGGGGTTGTAATCTGCCCACATAAAGAAGAATAAGTTCATAATTTTCCAACGTGATTTCTTTTTCAGGTGGAGGATGCAGCGGTGCAGGGGAGGTGGCATTTTTGGCGATAAAGACATCATTCGTTGCAAACCCTGCCCGAATATATTGTTGAGCACCGGTTTCACTGTAAGCAATCATGCTGGAAAAACCCGATAAAAAATGTGTTCGTGAAGCATTTCTAATACTGGAAAATAACCCCCCTGATTCTGGAATTCCCAAACCCCACCCTATGACTGGTTTTTTTTGAGCATTCATCCAGCGAACCGTAGCAGGGGTGGAAAGGTACCTTGGGTTGGCTTCTGCAATTAATACATCCGGGTTCCAACCTTTCACCCAAGGTAAAAAGCCAGGTTGATAACAAAAATAATATTTCCCGGATAAAAAGTGGATATTTCTTGCCCGATAATAATCCATTCCAACAAGTTCTTTTACAGATGTAATCATTTCGTGTGGTTGTGCGTAACCTGCAAAGACGGCTAACTTTATGTCAGAATTTTTAGCCAGAAGTTCTAAAAAAGGCGCACGATAAGCGGGTATGACCCGTTGTTGAAGAGCTACTCGAATAGACATTAATACACCACAACTTCCACTTGAGAGCCCATCGAAGTCTTTTCAACCTCAATTCTTCCAGGGAATGCGTCTTTTAAATCCTCAAGATGGGTAATGATTAAGATTTTCGAGAAGTCAGATTTGATCAAATTGATTGTTTCAACTAGACGATTGCGACCAGCAATGTCCTGGCTGCCAAAGCCCTCATCGACAACCAGGGTTTGTAAGCGCGCTCCGGAGCGCTTTGCGAGTACACGCGAAAGCGCCAAGCGAACAGAAAAATTGATGCGAAAAGCTTCTCCACCGGAAAACATTTCATAAGCGCGGGTATGACCATTGGCATCGTTAATCAATATATCCAGTGTCTCCTTTTTATCCTGACGCTTCTTGTCTTTATATTCGCTTTGAGTTTCGAAATGGATGGAAAATTGCCCGGAGGTCAACCGTTCCAATATTTCATTGGCATGTGTTTCAATTTCTGGAAGAGCCTGTTCAATCAGGAGAGCTGGCACGCCATTTTTGCCGAATGCTTCTTCCAGTTTTTGATAACGGCTTACTTGCAGGGTTAATTGAGCCAGTTTTTCCTGTAGGATTAGCTTGTCTTTCTTTTTTCTACCTATCGTATCAAGTTTCTGTTTTTCTGCTCCTAATCGGCGGGTGATCTGGTTAATTTCTTTATCAATATCATCCAGTTCTTTTTGCAAATCACTTATTTCGGCTAAATGAGAAAATTGTTTTTCAAAATCAGTTTCTATAGCAGATAAAGTAGTCAGTTTTCTTTGGTAGTCCACCTCATCTGAACGAATATCTTCAGATAATTCCAATATTTGCTGATTCAGTGGCTCCAGTCTATTCTTCGCAGATTCCATCTGGCGATACTTGTCTTCAACACCGCGCAAATTGCTCTCTTGAAGTTTCAACTGAGTATGCTGATTTTCGTCGAAATTAATTTGATTAATTTCAACCTGCAACGCCTCTTTTTCCGCTTTGAATTTTTCTAAATGAGAGTTCGTAGCCAGTTGTTGACGTAAAGTTTTGAAAACATTGGCTTTATTTTTTTCCCAGTCCAAAATCTGATCATTAATGGTATTGACGATTAATTGCTTTTGATTGATGGAATTTTGAACCTGTAAAGACTCTTTTTCTAAGGCTTCAATTTCCTTAATTTTGTGATCAACATCCTGGATTTGATTTCGTAAATCATCAATTACCTTGTTTTCTTTTTCGATTAACGTCTTTCTTTCCAGCCCTTCTTTAATAATTAAGGATTCATATTTCTGTCTATGCTCTTCTGTAAGCGGTTGACTGCAAAAAGGACATTCAGGCCCGGCTCCTTTGAATTCTTTCAAGTGAGCTCTTTTTTCATCATTCAATTGGGTTAAATGCTTCACAGCTTGAAGGTGAGTAGTCAGGTCTATTTGCAGAGCTTTAAGCCTTAAATTATGATGATCTTTTTTACTTATTTTTGAATTTAATTCGTTAATAAGGGAGATAGATTGGTTTAATTCGTTCTCTTTTTCGGGGAGAGTTTCTACGTTTTTTTCGTGTACGATAAATTTCTCTTCCAGGTTTTTAAAATCTGACTTTAGTTGGGAATCTTCGATTTCTTCTTTGTGAACAAGCGCTTCTAATTTTTGCTTTACTTGCATGTATTTTTCAAATTTGGTAGTGGAAAGCTCAAGTTGATCGCGAGTAAGCTGCCATTGCTGGTAATCTTTTTCAATTTTTGGAGCTGACATAACCTGGTTGGTCAACATTTCTATCTGTGCGGTTAAATTCTTCTTGCGGTCAGAACCCTTCTGAAGTTTCTCCATTAATTTCCGGATTTCTTCTTTAAGCGTAATCATTTGATTTTCAGCGTTGGTTTTCGCCATTTCTAATTGAGTGGCCTGATCCATAATCAGTTTGTGGGTTTGTTTTTCTGCTTGTTTACGTTCTAAATCTAATTCAATTTCTTTCAGAAAGGCTTCGATTTGTTTTTCATTTTCGATTTCTTTGTTGATCTCATCCAAAAGACTTTCATTTTTCTTTTGTTCAATTTCAAAAACCCGACGGATATCCTTAGCTTTCTTTTGATATTCTTCCCAAATTTCCAGACCTAAAATCGTGGATAAAATAGCTTTCCGATCTCCTGGAGATAATTGCGTAAATTGGTCTGCTTTGCCTTGCAGGAAAAAGGAAGCATTAATGAAGGTGTCATAATTTAATCGTAAAGTACCTTCAATCTTTTTTTGTGTTTCAGTGATTGTATGTTCTGTAATAGAGCGCCATTCGACACTATCCAAATCCCTGATATAAAATTCAAGCAACATTGGCTTTTCAAATGGTTTTGTCCGGCGAACTCGAAATAACTGCTTTTCATAAATAAAATCCAGAGAGACTGAAGCCAAGTTAGATTGTTGGTTAATGATTTGATCGCTTTTTGCCCGCGCCTGTCCAAAAAGCGCCCATGTAATGGCATCCAGGATAGAAGATTTCCCGGCGCCATTTGCCCCGGTGATACTGGCTAAATGCAGTTCCTCAAAATTAATATTAACTTCTTCTTTGTAGGATAAAAAGCCTTTAATCGATAAGTTAACTGGAATCATATCTCTGAAGCTGATTCGTTGTCTAGAATATCGTGGTGAAGTGTAGGCATAACGAGAACTTTATCCACTCTTTTGCCATCCATATCCATTATTTCAAAACGTAAATTTGAAACATCAAAATGTTGACCTGTTTCAGGTATGCTATCCAACATGGTCATCATAAAACCACCCAATGTTTGGTAACCAACCCGATCTTCCTCCGGTAGTTGATCGATTCCTAACAGTTCTTTAACTTCATCGATTGGTAAAAGCCCATCCAGTAACCAGGAGCCATCCTCGCGCTGGAATACCTGGATATCCTCTTCTTCTCCAGCAGTTGGAATGCTGCCAACAATCGATTTAAGCACATCATAAAGGGTGACCATTCCGAGAACACCACTGAATTCGTCAATCACCAATGCAGCGTGGGAGCCAGCCTCTTTAATTAGATCTAATGCTTTTAAGGCTGACGTACTATCCGGAATGAACAATGGAGCTCGAAGCATTTCGGGGATAGATGGAATTGTTTGATTGATACTGCTACTCAATAAATCTTTTGAAAATAATATTCCTTGAACATTATCTAATTCACCAATTGCAACCGGAAAGCGGCTGTGATTCGAGTGAATAACTTGATCTAAAATCATTTCAAGTGGCTCGTCAAGATCGATCCATTCAATTTCCGTTCTTGGGGTCATGATGGAGTCGATATATCGACCTCCCAATCTGAAGATCCCCGTAACCATATCTTCTTCCGCTGATTCAAAAATTCCAGATTGTGCCCCTTCTTTCATCAGTACCTTGATTTCTTCTTCGGTAATAATCGGGTCTTTTGAAGCTTTGATTCCCAAAATCTTTAACCCAATATCGGTTGAAAAACTTAAAAGTTTGACAATGGGAGAAGTTAGCCAGGAAATTGCTTTCATAGGTTTGGCAACAGCAGAGGCAATTCTTTCGGGTGAGTTCATTCCTAAACGTTTTGGGATTAATTCGCCAATGACTAACGAAAAATATGCAGTGAGTAATACGACCAAGGCAACAGACAGCGCGTTGCTATATGGTTTCAACCATGAAATTTTTTGAAGAACTTCTCCTAAACTTGATGATAAGGCCACGCCACCCAATGCGCCGGATAAGATGCCAATAATCGTAATTCCTATTTGAACGGTGGAAAGGAATTTATTTGGATTTTCAGAAATATCCAGGGCAGTTTGAGCGGATTTCATCCCATCCTTTGCCATCTGCTGCAATCTGACTTTTCGGGCTGAAATCAGAGCAATTTCAGACATCGAGAAAATCCCGTTAATTAAGATCAGTAAAAGAATGAAAAATAGACTTAATAAATTATTTTCCATGGGACCATTTTATTTTGTGCTTCCTTGTTCTGTACCCTGATTATAGATGATTTCGACGGCTAATCGTTTAAGTTCCTGGATTTCTTCAGTTGAAAGATGTACGCTCTCCCAATATCGTTCCAGTAGTAATTCAGGGGGTAAATTCGTAATTGTTTCATCTTCACCCAGTCGCAAGCGGGACTGGATGATTGGTTTACGGTTGAGATGGAACTCAAGGGCTGTTTTGAAGCGGTCATTTATCCATTGATCATTGATTAAGTTTTCCCAATCTTTAGGGTATATCAATGACAAACGCACAATCGCGTCTTCAAATTCAGAAGAATCGGGTAATTCTTTATCTAGGTATTCAATGAGATGATTCGGACTGGGGAGAACATCAGAAGGCTGCTCTCTAGATTTTCGCAGATCTACCAGAAAGTCCAGGAAAACGCGCCCATCCAAAAGGCGCCATTCATATTTGGTTTTACCTTTTTCGATATTTGCGACAATAAAGAACTTATCATCCGAGGCTTCGCCAAAATCCACCTTTTCAATCGAACCCGGGTAAACCACCGGAGGATGATAACCATCGTTCAGATCCTGGGCTTTGTGAATATGTCCCAAAGCGACATAATCAAATTCTGAGTTTTTTACCAAACCCAATGGCAGAATCAAATCATTTCCAAGCATGATACTGCGTTCACCACCATAAGTTGCTCCTTGAACGGAAGCGTGGGCTGTCAAAATGGTCGGTAAATGAGGATCAGCTTTTTGTTTGAGGTTGTCGATAATTTTGGTGACAATCTCTTCGATATCGGTATCCATACCGGTAAAATCCGGGGAATTGTCCTGTTGTGCCGCAAGAAATCCACTGCGAGTAATCCAGGGTAGAGCCAGCACCTGTATTGGAAGACCTCCCAATTGTTGTGAGGTGATTAAAGTGGGTTTTGAGATTAAATGAATATTCGGTACAAATAATGTCTGGAACTCCTGCAAGGCGGAAGCCCGTCCAGCAGCGGGAGAAATATCGTGGTTTCCAGTTAATAAAATGGTTGGAATGGCATGCTGCGAAAGTCGGATGATTCTCTTTCCCCATTCTCTTTGGAAAGTAGGCACGGGGGTACGATCTTTATAAGCATCCCCGGCAAAAATGACCAAATCTACTTTCTCCTGAATAGCTGTATCTACAATCGTATCCAGAGCTTTTAAAAAATCTAAAACCCTGATCGCTAAACCAGTCTCGGGGTCACGTTTCCCCTGAGATGCGATGTCAATATGGGCATCGGAAAAATGTAAAAGTTTAATCATGGAATTTCGTGTTAGGGGTAATACCCTAATTGTTTTAATAATTCTACACTGGGACCAAAATCAGGATGATACTCTAAGGACTGGTTTAAATCCTCAATTGCTTTTGGAGCGTTCCCGATTGCAACGTAAGCTTGAGCACGCCAATAAAAACTTTCTTCAAGATAGGGCTCACTGGCTGTGTCAATGGTTAAGGTAGCCAGATTGATTACATCCTGGTAGCGGCCACTATAAAAATATGCAAAATAAGGTCCGGTTTGATACCACATGATCCGCCACGGACGATCTTTTTCAGAAATCTGGGAATATATTTGAAAAGCCTGATCATAAGCATCTGCTGCCCCGGCATAATCTTGTAATTGAACCAGGCTGGTACCGCGATTAAACCAGGCGAAGAAAAGGTCGGCCCCATGATTTTCGTAGATCTCCTGGTTGGCTTGTTGATATGCGATTTGGTTGGCACTCAGGTCATTCGCGTAATCACCCAAAAGATTCATCAGATTTGATTCCTGATCGGTGGGATAAATAACCAGGAAGAGATAATTAAAAGAGCGCCATTGAGTAATCAAATCCTGATAGGAAACTGGATAATCAGGCTTAAAATAAGAATCCTGAGTTAGAAATTCTTGTTTTTCATCATCATAGCCATTTATCACTGCATAATGACCCATCCAACTTATTTTTCCATTAACATCGCGGATAAAGACACCTTTTTCAACCAGAACTGGGTATCCACCAGCGACGATCGTTTTAAGAATGTCAAGCGTGCCACCATAACGGGTAATTGCATGATAGGCTGTATAGTCATTCACGTAATTTGCCATTTCATACAGCATTACATTCTTATCTTTTTCAAATGGCTTAAGTATTTTTCCGGTGTCCATTCGGTCGCCGCTCCAACCCCAAAAAGAGAGTTGCATTGCAAGGTTGGCAGGAGCACAATAATTCCATAACCCATGTTGGTCCTGGTAACGAATCCCTTCTAATGTGATATTAGAAGGCAATGTGGTTGGCTGGGGAGTGGGGAAAGCGGTTGCTAGTAGAGAATCTAAAGTTTCAGCAGGCACAAAAGTTGGTGTTGAAGTAATTGTAATTTGAACCGTGGGCGTGTTTTGAATGTTACTGGCTTCTGGGACAAAAACAACTTCTTCTGGTGGGTTTAAGGTGTAATCAATCTGAAATTTAAGCTGATCTATTCTCCAAATGATTCGATCTCTCAAACTGGGAACAGAAAATGCAACAATAATCAATAGTGAAAAAAAAACTAATCCACCCAGGATCGTCTTAGCAATATTCCGCTTTATCATAAGGCGATTATATCACTGCCGATAATTCTATTATTTTGGTATGAAAGGTTGATCGAATTGAAATTAAATTTAGGAGTAAAAGAAGAAAAAACAATCTTTATCCTTGCACAAATTTCCATTTGTTGGTATTTTTATCCCAAATCGAAATCATTGTTATTATTGATGAATAAAGATGGAAAGAGAGAAAAATGATGCAAAACCAGGCAAAAATCCCCCTTAGTTTTAATCTCCCAAGACGAATTCAGAGACTATCTGAATTATCTTTTAATATGTGGTGGGTCTGGAATCAAGATGCACAGCAATTATTCAGGTTAATTGATAAACCTTTATGGGATAAACTACGCCACAATCCGATCGCTTTTCTGCAACAGGTCGATCGATCATTGCTGGATCAAAAGACTAATGATCTATATTTTTTGGAACACTATGATGCTGTCTTAAAAAGGTACGACCAGTACCTGAATGAAAAGAAAACATGGTTTTCAGAGTCTTATCCGAATTTGGAAAATGAGCAGATTGCTTATTTTTCTTTCGAGTTTGGTTTACATGAAAGCCTGCCGGTATATGCAGGCGGGTTAGGGGTTTTGGCCGGCGATCATTTAAAAACATCCAGTGATCTGGGATTACCACTCGTTGGGGTGGGATTTATTTACAAAAATGGATATTTTGTCCAATCAGTGTCTGAAGATGGCTGGCAAGAAACCCGTAATTTTTATCTTAATTTTTCGGAAATCCCAGTCATCCCAATGATGGATGATGCCGGAAAACCGTTGGTTGTATCCGTGGAATTACCGGAAAGAACTGTTTATGCCCGAATCTGGCAAGTCAATGTAGGCAGAATTTTTCTCTATCTTTTAGACTCTGATCTTGATGAGAATTCTGAGAACGATCGACAATTAACATCCAGGTTATATAGCAATGATTTGGAGGTACGCATTTCCCAGGAAATTCTTTTAGGAATGGGAGGGGTACGGGCCTTACGATTGTTAGGTTACAAACCAACCGTATGGCATATGAACGAAGGACATTCAGCATTTCTGGCGTTAGAACGTATTCTCGAATTATTTGAAAAAGGAAAGACTTTTGATGAAGCTGCCGACATCGTTAAGAAGAATAATGTTTTTACGACCCACACACCTGTTCCAGCCGGAAATGATCAATTCCCCATGTGGTTAATTGATAAGTATTTTGCGCAGATTTGGCCGAAGTTAAATCTGACACGCGACCAATTTGTAGACCTCGGGAAACAAGTTCAATCTTGGGGTGAAACCTTTGTTATGCCGGTTTTGGCAATCAAGCTCTCAGAAAATCGGAATGCTGTTTCGGAGTTACATGGTGAAGTTTCTCGAAAAATGTGGAACTGGATTTGGCCGGACCTTCCGGTGGATAAGGTGCCTATTACCCATATTACCAATGGCATTCATTCCGGTACCTGGGTGGCCAGACAAATGAATCTTCTATTTCAAAAATATATTGCTCCTGATTGGCATGATCAGGTTGACAACCCTCAAATTTGGGAGGAGATTGATAGAATTCCCGACCATGAACTTTGGGCAGTGCGAAAACATTTAAAGAGAAAGCTTACAATCTATTGTAACCAAATTGCCCGAACCAAATGGCAAGAGGGTGGCCTGCATCCGATCCAGGTAGTCGCCAGTGGTGTATTGATGGAGCCGTACTCCTTGACGATTGGTTTTGCCAGAAGATTTGCCACCTATAAACGCGCCAATTTAATTTTAAAAGATTATGATCGTCTGTTAAAGCTGGTTACAAATGAATGTATGCCGGTGCAAATCGTATTTTCTGGAAAAGCACATCCAGCTGACGAGCCCGGAAAATTGATTATCCAACAAATTTATCGAGCGGTAAAAGATTCAAAAATGGGCGGTCGATTAATCTTCCTGGAAGACTATGATATGAATATTTCCCGACTTCTGGTTCAGGGAGTGGATGTGTGGCTTAATACACCGCGAAGACCAAATGAGGCATCTGGAACTTCCGGCATGAAGGCGGCTATAAACGGCGTTATTAATTTTTCTGTGCTGGATGGTTGGTGGCGTGAAGGGTATAACGGAAAGAATGGTTGGCCAATCGGTGATGACACTGAATATCAGGATGCAAATCAACAAGATGATATCGATTCTCGCAATCTCTATGACACCCTTGAAAATGAGATTGTGCCGTTATACTATAAATCCAGGTCAGCAGATAATTTACCTAATGATTGGATTGCAAAAATTAAAGAAACTATTCGCTCCAATGCTCCCAGATTTTCAACCAGGAGAATGGTAAGAGAGTATATGGATAGGCTTTATTTAAATGGTATAAATTCTAATACTGATAAATAAGAGGTTTTATGCCGTTACCTTCATCACCAATATTGGTCGTATTGATCATTTTTCTGTTGCGTGTATGCGATATGACCCTGGATACCATTCGGGTGTTATTTGTTTTTCGCGGGAGAAAAGAATTAGCCTGGATTTTAGGCTTTTTTCAGGCAATGCTCTTTGTTATTGCAATTACCACAGTGCTCTCGAATATGAATAATTTTTTCAATGTGATTGCTTATGCGGCCGGCTTTGCCACCGGGAATGTGGTGGGGATGAGTATCGAGAATCGTATGGCAATTGGACATATTCATATGACTATTTTTAGCCCGATGGCAGGACCTCGAATTGCCGACGCATTAAGGAATGACGGCTATGCAGTTACAGAAATCTCAGGAAGAGGGTTGAGTGGGATGGTGTCTGTCCTACATATCGCCGTTCTTAGAAAAAAAGTTGGAGATGTGGAAAAAATTGTCCATGAAATGGATAAAGATGCTTTTGTCACTGCTCAGGATGTGCGTTCAATCCGGAGAGGGTTCTGGAGAGCCTGAAGCAGGTTAACGGTATCCCAATTCGTTTTTGATTTTCACGAAAATTCAGATTATTTCTCAATTGCTTTTACGATTAATGAGATGCCTTGTTTATCAACAACCTGAACAGGAGTACCAGATTGAAGAGGATGACGATCTTCTGAAATGGCACTCCACTCCTCACCTGCTAATTGAATGATCCCTCGTGGTGTCAGAGGGGTGATCACATAGCCTTTGATGCCGATCAGAGATTCCATCCCTGTTTTAACTGGTGTCCTTAAGGCTCGTAATGCAAACCTTAAGACAACAAAAATACCGACAGCTAACAGGACTCCCATGGTAATTACCAGAGGAACGGATACGCGTGGAAAACCTGGGGCTTGAATCGAATTAAACAAGACCAAAGCTCCGACGATAAATGAGATTGTACCGGCTGCGGTCAGAGCGCCATGAACGGGCGCTTTTACTTCCAGAATGAATAGAACAAAAGCAGTGACCACAAACAGAATGCCGAACCAATTGACTGGTAAAACACCCAGCCCATAAACTGCCAGGATCAAACAAACGGCACCAATGAAACCAGCTACCCAACCACCAGGATGAGAAAGTTCAATGAAAATAGCTTGAACACCAATGGTAAGTAAAATGAAAAGAATATTGGGGTTGGTTAATAATTGCAACAAATTTTCAATGAAGCTCATTTCAACAGACAAAACCACAGCGTTATTTAGATTCAGCGTTCGTGTTCCGGATGCAAGTTCAACTTTTTGACCATTTAGTTGCGCAATTAAATCGTTGGTGTCAGAGGCAATAAAATCAATTAATCCGGCTTCAAGCGCTTCTCCTGAGGAGACAGCCTTGGCATTTTCTATGGTATCCTCAGCTATCGCAACAGCTTTTTCACCCCGTCTTAATGCCAAAGACCTTGCGGAAGCTTTTAAAATTTCTTTCTGTTTTGTTTCAATGGTTTGTCCCAGATCCTCGCCCTGGCTGCCCACCGGGCTGGCGGCGCCAATTGCTGTTTCAGGTGCCATGGCGGCTATATGTCCTGCCAGTGTGATTAAGGTACCGGCGCTACCAGCAATAGCTCCTCGAGGAGCAACATAGACAACGACCGGAACAGTACTGGAACGAATATTTTGAATGATGGTGTTCATCAAATCTATACTTCCCCCCGGGGTATCCAATTGCAGGATTAGAAGTTCAGACTGTTGCTTTTCTGCTGTTGAGATACCACGCTCAATATAACCAACCAGCGCCGGGGTTAATGGACCTTGAACTTTAATGGTGTATACAATGGGTGCCACCGATTGGCTGGATACATTCTGAAGTGAAAATACCATCAGAATAAAAGCCCAGATGACAAGCATAAATAATTTAACAGCTTTCATTCTTTCCTCGTTTCTTAAAAAGATTATAAATACGCTTTCATTTAAAAACAAGAAAGGAAGAATGAAGAGAATAATTTTTGAATTTTTTAATTGTTGTAATGACTAAAATTTTTTATTTCAGTCGGGAACTATTCACCTGATTCATCCACCAGGGTGCCAACTGGCTCTCCTAAAATTGATTTTAATAATGCAGAGGGATCAAACAGATTCAAGACTAGAATTGGTAACTTGTTTTCCATACATAATGAAATCGCTGTGCTATCCATTACTTCGAGCCGGCGGTTGAGAACATCAATATAAGAGAGACGATCAAATTTTATCGCATTGGGGTTTCGGTTTGGGTCACAATCATAGACTCCATCTACTTTGGTCGCTTTTATGACCACATCGGCATCAATTTCCATAGCACGCAGGGCGGCGGCGGTGTCTGTTGAAAAGTATGGGTTACCAGTCCCACCACCAAAAATTACCACTCTTCCTTTTTCCATATGCCGAATGGCTCTCCGGCGAATATAAGGCTCAGCAACTGAGCGCATTTCGATAGCAGATTGAACCCGGGTGACAACGTCAATCGATTCAAGAGCGTCCATCAACGCTAATCCATTCATCACAGTCGCCAGCATACCCATGTAATCAGCCGTTGCCCGGTCCATTCCCAGGTCAATACCCTGCTTCCCGCGCCATAAGTTGCCTGCGCCGATAACGATAGCAACGTCGACACCCATTTCGCGGACTTCTTTGACACGTTTTGCGATACTGACAGCACAATGTGGATCAATCCCAACGCCTGACTCACTGCTTAATGCTTCCCCGGAAAGTTTTAACAAGATTCTTTTGTATTTGATCGATTCCATTTTTTAGCCTTTCGAAAAAAAAGTCAACCAATTGGTTGACTTTTTTTATTCAAACTACTCTTCTTCAGCCGTGGTTTCACCCAACGCCCATCTTGCAAATCGGCGAACGATAACATTTTCTCCAAGTGCAACGACGTTTTCATTAATCAATTGTTGAACGGTGATTTCTTCATTGCGAATGTAAGGTTGTCTTAATAAAACAACTTCATTTTTAAATTTTTCAATGGTGCCTTCGACAATCCGAGGAATGATTGCTTCTGGTTTTCCATCTTCTTTTGCTTTGGCAGCCGCGATCTGGGCTTCTTTTTCCAAAACTTCCTGAGGAATATCTTCTTCGCTGACATATTCAGGCGAAGTGGCAGCAATCTGAAGTGCCAGCTCGTGAGCAAGATCACGGAATTTTTCAGAACGGCCAACGAAATCAGTCTCTACGTTCACCTCTACCATAACACCTACACGACCATTACCATGATTGTAAAGTTCGACAACACCTTCAGAAGCAGAGCGGGAAGCTCGTTTTGCAGCTTTTGCCAACCCTTTTTCGCGCAGAAAATCTAAAGCTTTCTCAAAGTTACCATCTGCATTTTCAAGTGCCTTGCGACAATCCAAAATTCCAGCACCGGTTTGTTCCCGTAATTTTTTGATATCATCAACAGAAATTGCCATTTTTATTTATTACCTCATTTTCTTTTCTTTTAGAGACCTAGTCTTCATTTGCAGGCTCAACTAAGTTATCGTCATCTTCTTTTTTGGTTGCCTTAGCCTTCGAAGTTTTTCTTGCTTTACTTGCAGGTTTCTTGACTTCTTCTTCCTCTTCTTCTGTGCCAAGAGTTACAGGTTCAACAACTTTAACCTCGTCTTCGATCTCTTCTTCGACTTCTTCTTTATCCAGTTCAAGTTTTGCTAAGGTGGATGCACCTAATAAGGTTTCGTCATCCAATTCTGCATCTTCTTCCATTCTACGGCGAACGACAACGGGTTTTTCATCAGTAGGAGTCATTTCGGCATCAAGATCTTCATCCTTGCGTAATGATTTTCCTTCAATTACAGCATCAGCGATCTTGGCTACCATCAGTTTGATAGCTCGAATGGCGTCATCATTGGAAGGAATAACATAATCAACGTTTTTCGGATCGCAATTGGTATCGACCATCGCAATGATCGGAACATTTTTGAGATTGGCTTCATGCACCGCTGTTTCTTCCCGGCTAACGTCGATAATGAATAACAATTCAGGAATCTTTTTCATATTGCGAACACCGCTCAACCGGATCAATAATCGGTTAATTTCTCGATCGATCATCAGCGCTTCTTTTTTGGTATAAGAATTTATTTCCCCAGTTTCATGTAAGCGCTCTAGACGTTCCAATTCTCCAATCCGTTGACTAATTGTTGTCCAGTTGGTTAAGGTCCCACCCAACCATCTCTCGGTTACATAGGGCATCCCACAACGCAAAGCTTCTTCCTTGATTGTTTCCTGAGCTTGTCGTTTTGTCCCAACAAACAAGATCGAGCCACCAGCAGCGACAGTATCGCGGACAACATTGTATGCTGTGTTGATTGCTTTGACGGTTTGCTGTAAATCTAGAATGTGAATACCATTGCGTTCCGTAAAGATGTACGGGCGCATTCCCGGGTGCCACTTATTTGTCCGATGACCAAAGTGAACACCACTTTCCAAAAGTGCTTTCATGGAAATTACTGACGCCATATTATTTTTCTTTCTCCTTATTTATTTTCGTTAGTCCTCCGCTCTCGTCAACCCATTTGATCAGAACATTTAGCATGCACGCTGATATGGTCAGAGAACGTGTGTGATTACTGCTTTTTGCAGCCGGGCAAGTATATCATAAGATTGATAGAATCGTCCAGAAAAATTTTGGAAATTAACCTTTAATTATTTAAAAAGATATTTTTTATTTGGGTACTTAAATCAAGGGAAATGGTGATTTTCTACTGTAATAGGACTTGATTAATATTCCTGCTTTTCTATATACTAATAAGTAGCTTATTGTTGAAAATAGTTTTTCTTAATTGAAAGGAGCATTTGAAAATGCATAATAAGCATACAGTAAGGGATTGGATGATGGATCTGGTCGTTTTTGTAGATCCAGATCAGACCGTATATGAAATCCTAAGCATAATGCGGAGAAGATATATTAATAGTGTAATGGTAAAGAAGAGCGAAGAAAATCCGGAATTTGGGATTGTGACCTCCAGAGACATAACCGACAAAATCGTTGCAGAGGTAAAAAACCCAAAAGATATTAAAGTAAAAGAAATTATGTCATATCCAATTATCTCCATTTCTCATAGCGCTTCCGTAAAAGAATGTGCTAAGTTAATGCGTGAAAAAGATATTCACCATCTACCTGTTATGGATGAGAGCGGATTAATCGTTGGTATGGTATCGGCAAGCGACTTTTTGCTAATTGCTGAGGCAATGGGAACAAACTTCCAGGAACGATCCTTATCTTAGGATCTATTGGAAAACTGTAAGAATTCGGCGCTTCGGTTATAATTCCAACCGATGCGCCGATTTTTATTATCAATATTTACATTTTTGGGTCTGATTGCAGTTTTTTTTCTCCAATCCCACCCTGTTTTGTTTGCTCAATCGACCCAGGCAACTGACTTAATTACCGGAGTAAATAACTTAAGAGCTAATAACTCTTTAGCAGCATTGGAGATTGACAACGATTTAATGGCAATTGCTCAATCTCATGCTGAATATATGGCTGCTGTAGGTCAAATTACTCATGCAAGGGCGGATGGTTCAACACCTAAAACTCTGGGCTTTCTTGAAAACATTGCCGGAGGAGCCAATTTAAATGTTCAGGTTGTTCTGTATTCATTATGGACTGGCCCGGATCAATGGAACACAATGGTCGGTTTCCCTTTTGGAAAAGTTGGCGCTGGGGTTGCTGAAAAAAATGGAAATGTTTATTATGTGTTGGTGGTAAAGCAAACCCAAACGGGAATGGCAGCTCAACCAACTGTCAATTATCAGATTACTGCAGACCCTAATTTAATTAGTGATGTCATGACAGCAACTCCTCAATTGGATGGTTCTATTATCCATGAAGTAAAAGATGGACAATCATTGTGGGCCATTGCGATTGCCTACAATGTCACCATTAATGAAATTATTCAATGGAATAACCTGTTGCCTACTCCCGTCATCAAAGTAGGGGAGCGATTGATTGTACAGTTGGCGCCGACACCTACCCTTTCACCCACCATCACAAATACACCGATACCGGCTACTCGTACCATCAAGCCCAGCATTACGCCAATTACGCCAAAACCAACCATAACTATTACTCCAACGCCCTCAGCTACACCTGAACCACCTTTTTCTATATATGGAATGGAACGAAGTCAACGTTTACCCATCGGGATAGGCATGGCAATCATTTGCCTGATCGGGCTATTGATCGTCGTGATTAAAGGGTTTATAAAAAAATAAACCTCCTTTAGATAGAGAAATCTTCACCCTGCCATACACCATCAACTGGATGATGTACCTTAATTTTCTCTTTGCCATTTCCATTCTCAGGTGTCGCCAGCATCAGTTGAGACTGCGAAAGTAGTTCCATCCTTGTTTCCATTTTCTCCATTTGTAAGATAATTTCCTCCAAAGTTTTTCCGATCATATCTGGTAGTAATTCATGATGCAGGTCAGGAATTGATGGAGCAATTTGGTGAGAACGTCGAACAATTTGACCTGGTACTCCGACAACGACCGAATTCTCCGGAACAGGGTTCACCACCACGGCATTTGCGCCTACGCGGCTGCTTTCACCAATTTCAATTGCGCCTAATATTTTTGCGCCAGCTCCTACAACGACATTGTTGTGGATGGTTGGGTGACGTTTCCCTTTTTCAGTGCTGACACCTCCCAGGGTTACTCCGTGATACAAAGTCACATTTTCGCCAACTTCGGTGGTTTCACCAATAACTACGCCCATGCCATGATCGATAAAAAAACCAGTCCCAATTTTTGCCCCGGGATGAATTTCGATCCCTGTAATAAACCTGGATAATTGTGATATTGATCTGGCGATGAAAAGAAGTTTATGTGTCCAAAACCAATGGGCAATTCGATGTGCCCAAATGGCGTGTAACCCTGAATAAAGAAATGCTACTTCGAATTTATTTCTTGCAGCGGGATCGCGACTTAAGGCCGCATCTAAATCTGCTTTTAATGTCTTAAATAGTCCCATTTTCAAATCTCAACTTAGTCTTTCAAATCTTCATACAATGTGGTGCTTAAATAGCGCTCACCAAAATCTGGAATAATGGCTACAATTCTTTTTCCTCTTGCTTCCGGTCTTTGTGCAATTTGTAATGCAGCCCATGTGGCTGCACCGCTGGAAATACCAACTAACAATCCTTCCTGATTTGCCAGTTTGCGAGCTGTTTCGAACCCATTTTTTCCAGTCACCTGGATAATTTCATCGTAAATCTCAGTGTTGAGGATCTCCGGTATGAAACCCGGTCCAAGGCCCATAAGCGGGTGTTTCCCTTTTTGCCCTCCTGAGAGGACTGGAGAATCAGAAGGCTCGACAGCAACCACTTTAATTGCAGGGTTATATTGTTTTAATACTTCACCGACTCCAGTTATGGTCCCGCCGGTACCGATCCCAGCGACAAAGTAATCCAGTTTTCCGTCCGTGTCTTTCAATATTTCAATCGCAGTTGTTTTTCGATGAATCTCGGGGTTGGCAGGATTCTTAAATTGCTGGGGGATAAAGACATGCGGGTCTTGAGCGGCTAACTCAATTGCCTTAGCAATTGCACCTGGCATGCCTTCAGCGCCAGGAGTAAGTATTAATTCAGCGCCGAAAGCGCGCATTAACATTCTTCGTTCAATTGACATCGTATCAGGCATGATAATTTTGCAGGCATAGCCTTTTGCGGCACAGACAAAAGCTAAGGCAATACCAGTGTTTCCGCTGGTTGGTTCAACGATCACCGTATCTTTTGTGATCTTTCCTGCATTTTCACCTGCTTCGATCATGGCAACGCCAATCCGATCTTTTACAGAATGAGCGGGGTTATAGTACTCTAACTTTACAAGAACTTCTACGTTCAAACCTTGAGTCAAACGATTAATTCTGACCAAAGGCGTATTTCCAATTAATTCTGTCACATCATTTGCGATTCGCATTTCAAATAATCTCCTTTTAGTTAAAAAAATACAGCCATCCGATTCTCAGGTTTATTTATAAAAAAGCGGGGCTAAATTCCGCTGCCTGAACCAGATGACTGTCGGTTGTCTCATTTATTTCAGGCTTCGGCTATGTAGAGCCCCGCCTTTGACACATGCAATATTTACTCATAAATCTCCAAATTTGACTAACTAACTCACATTATATATTTAAAAAAGAACGTGTCAAGAAAAAGATTTGACGTCGTATAATTTATGAGATGAGCGATGCAACCAATTATCATTTCATACGTAGTTAATAATGGATTAATCTGCTATGAATAAGATCTTCGGATTGTAGAAAGAGAGAGTTCACAATGATTAAAAAAAGTAATTGGCGTCTTTTGTTAGGGGGACTGTTGGTACTAATTGGTATTGCCTCACTGCTTCAAACGTTGAATATCATTCCGTTTGGCGGATTTCTGTGGGGAGTTTTATTTGCTCTGGGTGGTGTGGCATTTATTGTGTATTTGCTGCAAAACCATGAAGCCTGGTGGGCTATTATTCCCGGTGTAATCCTAATGGGTTTGGGTGCTGTAATATTTATTTCTTCTTTATTTCCAAACTTGGAAGATGCCTTTGGTGGGTTTATTTTTATGGGAGCAATCAGCCTGGCTTTCTGGTTGGTCTATTTTATGAATAATAAAAATTGGTGGGCGGTTATTCCTGGTGGGGTAATGGCATCCCTGGCTGTAACCATTTTAATTGATCAATTTACAAAATTTGATGGTGGCGGAATATTTTTATTGGGAATGGCTTTGACTTTTGCATTATTGACTGTATTACCTGGATTGGGGGGTAACCGACGCTGGCCGTTGATTCCGGCCGGGGTATTATTTTTAGTCAGTATGATAGCTTTGATTTCAGAATTTAATTTACCAAGTCTGGTTTGGGCTGTTCTTCTCATCTTACTCGGTGTTTTTTTGGTCGTTCGATCACTCATCCAAAGAAATAAACTGGAGGGCTAAAAATGTCTGAAGAAACAGGACGTGAAAAATATCGGGTTGGTTTATTTTTTCCTTTGCTAATCATATTTGTTGGAATTGTGCTTTTACTTTCAAATTTACACATTATTCCAGATGCATGGAGCCTTCTCCTTCGTTTTTGGCCAATCGTTTTTTTATTGAGCGGAGTAGAGGATCTTTTCAATCGAAAATGGACGAGCACTGTATTTAATTATGGAATTGGAAGCATTTTACTTCTCGCGAATTTTGGTTTCTTTGCAATGAGTACCTGGCAAATTATTCTTAATTTTTGGCCAGTGGTAATTATTGCCATCGGTATGGAAATATTATTGCGCGATCGGTCAGTGACCAGTATTTTATTTGGCGTTGGGGTTTCTCTCCTGGTCATTGTTGGGATGTTTTGGTTTGCCTGGCAAAGCCCCATAATCAAGGATGGTACCCCAACTCCAATTTCGATAGATCAGGTAGAAGTTGATGAAGTTAAATTGACTTTAAACCCCCTAGCAGCCAATTTTCAATTAAAAACCGAAAAAGATCAAAAACAATTTTTATCAGGAGAAATCGTCACAGCCCATAACGAACAATTAAAAGTCTTATCAGAATTGACAGGATCGGAACAAACCATCGAATTATCTTCTGAAGGGATTGTGTACCTCCCATCCAGAAATATCAAGAATGGATACCCCTGGAACTTGACATTGAATTCGGATTTTCCTGTTGCTTTGGATATTGAGCAAAATGTCGGCAAACAAAAGCTGTTTTTAGATGATTTAGTTTTGAATAAACTCAATTCCAGGTTAATGATTGGTACGATGGAGATTTTTTTACCTGAGAAGCTAGAAAATGCAGGGAAGCTTGAATGTATTATCGGAGAAATGACAATTATTGTTCCAAAAGATATGCCACTCCAAATTCAACTGGATTCTGGAATGACAGGAGTAAGTTTGGCTGAAGGATTCACACGGATTGGAGATACGATTTATTCTCCTGAGGCAAGTCGTACGAGTAGTGATTCCTTATTGCTCGTTAAACTGCCAATGGGTTCCTTGAAAGTCAAGAACCCCTGAGAAGTAATAAAAATTTTTTTTGATTGAAATTGCCTGGAAAGTCCGGGCAATTTTATTTTGGGAACAATTTAGAAGGTCATTCGTCTTAAGAACAAAATAACCATTTTAGTGATTTGGAGTTCAAATGAAAAGAAGAATAATATTTGTTATATCCTTTGTTTTACTAGCTATTGCCATAAGTTCATGCTCAGGAGCGCCTTCTGCGAATAAAAATGAAAGCACATTAGTTGTTTCTGGTCATGGTGAGATTTATCTCGTTCCGGATATTGCGACCATTAATATCGGCACAAGAAGTGAAGCAACAGATGTGGCGGCAGCATTGGCTGATAACAACAAACAAGCTCAGTCGATAACTGCCGTCTTAAAAGAAAAAGGAATTGACCCTCTTGATATTCAAACAGCAGCGTTCAATGTTTACCCTTACCAAAACTATAACCCGGATGGAACGCCATCTGATATGAAATATGTGGTAGAAAACACCGTAAATGTAAAGGTTCGGGAATTAAGTCGCTTGGGAGAGATTCTGGATGTTGTAGTTCGTAATGGGGCAAACCAAATTAATGGAATTACTTTCGATGTTGAAAATCACACTAACGCTGAAGCAGAGGCTCGTAAACTGGCTATGCAGGATGCAACCGAAAAGGCGAAAGAATTAGCTGATTTAGCAGGCGTCCAGTTAGGAAAAATCCAGAATGTAAGTGTTTATTCAAACGGGAGTGCACTGCCCTCTTTTGATAAAGGTGGTGGTTACATGGCACCTACAACCAACACGCCGATATCCTCCGGACAATTGTTAATCACTGCAGACGCAAATCTCACTTATTTTCTGAAATGAGAGAAAATTGAACAAAAAGAGGTCGGTGGTTTCCGGCCTCTTTTTTATTTCAGAAAGAATAAGGTAATAAAATAATAACCGATACAAACTGCCCAAACCCAGGTATCGATTCGATCCATCACACCACCATGACCTGGTAGCAAGTTGCCTGTATCTTTAACATTTAGATGTCGCTTAATCATGCTTTCCCCCAAATCCCCCAGAGGAGTGATGATACTCAAAACAGCACCTAATGAAAGACTATTGAAAACGTTAATGTTTGGGTTGAATTGATGAAACAATAAGCCAATCAACAAACCTCCGACTATCCCCACTAAAACACCTCCAAAATAACCTTCCCATGTTTTTTTAGGGCTGGTTTTGGGAGACATTTTATGTTTTCCAATTTTTCTGCCGACGAAATACGCCCCGCTATCAGCAATCGCAATGATTACCATGCAAAGTAACAACCACCATTTTCCCCCATCTAAGCTCATAACAGAAATAAAATAACTTCCAACCCAGCCAAAGTACAAAACTCCAAACAAAGTAATGGCCAGATCAATAGGAGATTGTTGTTGGCTGGTTTCATATTTAATTGTGAAAGCTGCCATTGAAACCAGAAAAATTAACGCTAAAAGCAAATCGCTATATTTAAATTCAAAAAAGTGTCTAAATAATACTAAAACAAAAACTGAAAAAATCAGAATTACGGAATTTGGGTTGAAGCCACCCTTCTTATAGATCTCAGAAAATTCTCGTGAGGCTTGTAATAAAAGAAAAGCGATAAATGCGAAATAAAACCATCCCCCAAGGAAAGTGGCGGTCAATCCTATTGTTAGTAAGATAATCGCTGTTTTTATTCGAGTTAATATCATTTAATTTGTTCTTCTCAGCAGTCCGATAAAAGCCCATAACGGCGTTCTCTTTGACCAAATTCTATCAGCGCTTTTTTAAATTCTTCCCGTTTAAAGTCTGGCCATAAAATGGATGTAACAAACCATTCCGAATAAGCAGATTGCCAGATTAAAAAGTTACTGATACGCATCTCTCCGGAAGTTCTTATAATCAAATCGGGATCTGGAATTCCAGCGGTAAATAAATGCTGACTGACGACTTCGTCATTTATTTCTTCAGGTTTTACCCCTTCTTCAATTATTCGTTTTATGGCACAAACAATTTCGTCTCTTCCGCCATAATTCCAGGCAATACAAACCGTTAATTTATTATTATTTTTGGTTAATTCAATTGAGCGTTTTACTTTTTCCTGCAAACTTGGTTCTAATCTTTCCAATCTGCCAATATGAACTAACTTCACTCCCTGTTGATGTAACTCTTTCAGTTCTTTATCGATAACATCCTCGAGAATGTGCATTAACCCATCGACCTCATCGGCTGGACGCCCCCAATTTTCGGTTGAAAAAGCATAAATGGTCAGGTAGTGAACACCAAACTCCACACAGGCTTTAATAATTTCCCGCAGATTTTCTGTTCCGGCACGATGACCTGCCAGGCGAGGTAACCCGCGTTTTTTCGCCCACCGGCCATTTCCATCCATGATAATGGCGACATGGGTGGGTACTTTGGTTTGTATTTCCTGTGAGGAGTTGGATTTTGCCTTCATCTAAGTTTTAGACTTCCATTATTTCTTCAGTTTTTCTATCGCCGATTTGGTCAATTTCGCTAACGAAGCGGTCGATCACTTTCTGTAATTCTTCCTCAGCTTTTTTTAATTCATCTTCTGAAATTAACTTTTCTTTTTCAAACTCGCGCAATTCCTTGATAATATCACGCCTAACATTTCTACATGCGACCCGAGCGTCTTCAAGACGATTATTGGTTACTTTTACCAGTTCGCGCCTCCGCTCTTCGGTTAAAAATGGCAGGTTTAATCGAATAACCTTCCCATCATTATTGGGTGTTAACCCAAGATCGGATGCAATGATAGCCCGTTCAATTGTTTTTATTGAAGAAGCATCGAAAGGTCGGATCATTAGCTGCCGGGGTTCAGGAACACTGATCGTTGCCAATTGGTTTAATTGGGTTGGGGCACCGTAATATTCAACCAAAAGTTTATCAATTAATGCTGGATGTGCCCGACCAGTCCGAATTCCATTTAGATCTTCTTCAAGACTGATTATTGCTCCTTTCATTCGAGCTTCAGCGTCTTTGATTGTTTCTCTAATCACGGTTTCCTCCTGACAAATTGTATTGATAAAAATATTGCTTAATTTTAACGTATTTTGTGTTTTGAGTGTTTCAAATAAAGGATACCATTACTTGCGGTAGGACGGGTGTATATAAAACTCGAAAATATTATTATAAATGATCATACACATAAAAAATGTAATCTTGCGCTTCTGTCCTCACTCCGAAATCGTATAGCAATCTGAGAAGTTGCGCCCGATGGTCAGTACCATTTGTATGAAATTTTCATAGGGCAGTGAAACGATATAACGATCCCATATCTTGCAATTCTCGCTGAAGTGATACTCGTAAAGATGTCGAAATGCGTTTGCATCCATACTGTGAATTTTCCATTTTTTTTGTTGCCAAAGAAACACAACCGTCAAAAAGATATTTTACTGTTAAAGGATACATTAAAATCAAAAATTTTCAAACAAAAGAGACAGTTAAAAAATATTCCTTATTGACAAATCAGAATAAATGTTCTATATTTAGAACATAATTTCTGGAGGATGCAATGAACACAACATTTTCTCATTCAAACACGATCAATCAAAAAATTTACCATAAGAGTTACAGTAACAGTGACATTTCTCAATTAAACGAAGAAAAATTTACTTTTGAAGATTTGCAAACAATGGTTCCTTTTTTACCTGAAGTTACCGCTCTTTTAGGAAAAGCAGGCAGTATGCCAGTCCTTTTTGACTTAGAAGATCCCAGACCTGGTTCAATAATCATCGCAAATGATCATTTGCCAGCAGCGAGAAAATTAATGACTATCATGATGAAATCACTCGTGACAAATTCCAGTTCATCCAATTTTCAATTTATTACGATCAGTCATTACCCGGAAAAGTGGATTGAAAACATCCAAAAGTTTGATTCACAATTTTTATATTGTGCCGGGGTAGCGGGAGATTATGAAAAAAGCACGGAGGATTGGATATTGTTCCTGGCAAAAAAAGCAGATGATCGCGTGCATGGAAGAAATACCGGACCCGCGGTTATCGTCTTTCTTGATAATGCCGATTTATTAAATCAAATGGATGTCAGAATACGGCTTAATTTTGAATGGTTAATTAAATATGGAGCTCAGGTGAAGATCTGGGTTATTTCTGGCATAGAAATCAACCAAAACAATGTGAATATTCATCCGTTAAGGACATTTCAAACCAAAATATATGGTCATATCGATGAGCAGCTCTCGGCAAAATCGATGGATTTAATTCCATTTGAGATTGTAAAAAATTTAAAACCAGAGAGAAATTTTGTTACGAAAATCAGTTCAAATTGGTTAAGGTTCTGGGCACCGAAATTGCAAGGATAAAAACAGTTGGAGGATTATGGTTTTAGGAATGATTTGGTCTGATAATGACCCAAAAAGAAATATTAATGAAAAAATTCAATTAGCAACCCGGTTTTATTTTCAAAAATTTGGAAATGAACCAACGCTTTGTTTTCTTCATCCTAATTTTAAAGATATCACTTTCGCAAATAATATGGAAGTTAAGATCGAATTCAACCAGGGATTATCTCCTAATCAAATATGGGTGGGCATCAAGTAATAAAATCATCTTTGAGCTATTTTCTTTTAATGATATTTGTCATATCCAGGTTTAATTCTTTATAACCATAACAATTGACAATTTGAGTATGATGATAGAGTGATGAAGTGATAGCATCATTTCGATAAACATGAATATGACCATGTAAATGATAAACCGGTTTAAAGACCTTCAGAAGCCAGAGAAATGCTTTAATCCCTTGATGAGGTAAGTCATCCTGATCGTGAATTTTCCAGGGTGGGGCGTGGGAAATAAAAATATCAAGAAACCGGCCGTAGCGCAGCTTGTTGTAGATAAAACGGGGAATAAGACGAAAAACGAATGCCCACATTTCAGATTGGGTATATTGAAATGCGCCCAGATTGTAACGCAATGAACCTTCAATACCAGCTAGTAATACACCAGTATCGTCGGTTACTCCATGTTTATGAATATTTTTAGCGCCCCACGGAAAATTACGTTCACCTGCAGAAGTAAATTCAATTTTTTTGGCGTGATTTCCATTTACATAGTAAAGGGGAATATTAAGCATTGAGATCATATATTCCAAATAGTAATAGGGTAAATCACCGCAACTGATGATGAGGTCAACATTCGAAAACCGATCGGCTATTTGAGGGTGGTACAGGAATCCTAACTCAACATCGCTCACTGCAAGTATTTTCATCCTATTAATTTTACCTGCTAACCCCGTAAATATTTAATTGATAAAAATATTAAGCAAAAAATAGCATTCACGATGCGATCACAAAGGCAATCGCCAACGTTTTGTTATGTGAAATGCTAAGCGCCCATTGGGTAATTTTTAATTCTGCTTCTTTATTTTTTGCATTCCCATGCAGGAATAGAACAGGTTGACCCTCTTCACCTCTCAAAATCTCAATATCCTTCCAACGAATCGCGCCAATTCCAGTACCAAGTGCTTTTGCTACTGCCTCTTTGGCAGCAAATCGACCGGCCAGGCAAGTATTATTGCTGTCGCAAAGGGTTTGTTCTGCTTTTGTGAAGACCCGCTGAATAAAACGCTCTCTAATTTTAGGATCAATTTTGGCTAATCGATCAATTTCTATTATGTCAACACCATTTCTCATCATTTTTAAGTTCCTGCACTGATAATTACCAGGTTTTGTGGGTCAAGATATTTTTTAGACACCTCTAAAATGTGTTCTCTTGAAATTTTGGAGATTGCCAGAGGAAATTCTCTAAGATGATTCAAGCCTAATTGGTAGCGTTCCATTCGTACGATGGCATTGGCTACCCCGATATTTGATTCGATCGAAAGAGGAATTAATCCTATGATATTTGCTTTGGAATCCTCCAGTTCCTGTTGAGTGACGAATTCTGTTACAAACTTTTCGATTTCATTAATTATCAGATTAATTGTCTGTTCTAAATTTCCAGGATGAACCCCCGCTGAGATTTCCCATGTACCGGCGCTTTGCCAGGCATTCAGCGATGTTGACGCATAATATGCCAAGCCAGATTTTGCCCGAACCGCATCTCCAATTCTTCCCATCATCCCAAATTGACCTAAAATATTATTACCAACTGAAACAGCCATAAAATCCGGAGAAGTTCTGGAAGGTCCGTAACTGCCCATAATCAGGTCAGTTTGAGGTTTGTCTGAAATTGAAATATGTTCCCGGTAAGCAATTTTATTAAGTGGAACTGGTTGTATCGGCGATGGAGCGATCCAGTTTGGATTATCCCAATCTCCAAGTTCTTGATTAATTAACTCGACGACCTTAAGATGGTCCACCGCACCAACAATTACGATTACCATTCCTCTCGGACCGTAATAATTGTGATGGAATTTGATAAGATCTGATCTTTTAATTTGGCGAATAGTTTCAAGTGTGCCTTCCTCAGAACTACCATATGGATGGTTTGGGAATAGAATTTCATCAAACCTGAAGGAAGCTCGGTCAGCAGTATCCTGTTCTCTCATTTGTAACGCAGTATCAACTTGGGATAACAAGATTTTTAATTGAGCTGGAGGAAAAATAGGTTTGCGCACAGCATGAGATAATGTTTTGATTAAAAGAGGTAAATCTTCTGACAGAGATTTACCTCCAAAGCCAATCGTTTGGATACTACTACCGAAACCAATCGAAGCTCCTGCGGTTTCCAGTTCCTGAAATATTCTTTTATAACCGAAGTCTTTTGAACCACGCATGAGCGCATAGGAGGTGATTAAACTAAGGCCTTGTTTGTTAGCCGGGTCTTGAAGTGAACCGCCTAATAAATAGCCACTTATCACAACTGACGGACTATTAAAATCGGATTTCGTTAAAACAATAATACCATTCGGAAGTACAAACCGATTGATATTATCTTCTCCGGGCAGGTGGTTCCAATAATTATTCAGGATCATTCGGTTTGAACACTTCTATTTTCTTCAGGTAGATAAATGCCGATCACCCTTTGATCAGGTCTCAGATATTTTTCAGCCACTTTTTGAATATCACTGGGAGTGATTTCATTCAATCGCATTAAATAATGGGTGTACCACGAATAGTCTGCAAACATTTCAGAAGCGCCTAACCAAAAAGCTTGGTTTGTTATATTTTCCATGCCATATGCAAATAAAGCTTTAGCTTGCTTGACGGCTCTTTCTAAATCTTTCCTTTTAATTTTTCTTTCAATTAACTGCTCGATTTGATGGCTTACAGTTTTTATTGCCTCATCTGGGTTTTGAGCAGCATGTAAGGTAAGTGAAATTTCATAGTTATATGGGTCAATCGTGGCTTGTAATCCACCACCCACACTGACAGCCAGGCGTTTATCAACTAATTTTCTGTATAACATACTGGTTTTATTTGAAATTCCACCAACACCGAACATATTGATGCTGGCAGGACCGGACAATAAGCTATCTAGGATGGTATAAGCAAAGAAATCAGGGTCGGATGCTCCTGGAGCGCGATAAAGGATTTGAATAAAAATTACTTCGCCTGGTCCAGACATATTAATCTCTTTCAAGCCATTAATGCTGTATTCAGGCTTAATGAAAGAAATTTCTGGTTTTGGTTGAGTTGGTATGGAAAATAAATCCCCTAATTTTTTAATCATTTTCTTCGTCTCAAAATCACCGGCAATCGTAATCAGTGCATTGGATGGTTGATAATAGGTCTGATAATATTGATAAAGATCATCTCGCTGAAGAGAATTCAAGTCCTCCAATCTGCCCACGATTTCATTTCTGTATGGATGATGAATAAAGGATGCAAAATTAACGGCTGCATCGAGACGTAAAAAAGGCTCATTTTCTTTTCCTTCTTTTTCGGCAATAATGACACCGCGTTCAGATTCAACTTCAGAAGGATCAAATAAACTATTAGTCATGCGATCAGCTTCGATTTCAAGAGCGATATCGATTTTGTTGGCCGGCATGGTCGCGAAGTAAGAAGTCCAATCTAAAGAGGTGTAAGCATTAAAAACTCCTCCTTCCCTGGAGATTACCCGATCCATCTGATTAGCTGAAAACTTCCCAGTCCCTTTGAATTGCATATGCTCAACCCAATGTGAAATGCCTGTATAGCCAGGTTTTTCATTTCTCATTCCAACCCGATACCATGTCCAAAAACTTACAATGGGATTAGAGTGGATTTCTTTTAATATAATCGTTAATCCATTAGCCAGTTCTACCTTGGTTGGAGTTTCAATTGATAGAAGGTCCAAAATCGTCCTTTAAATAATTGTTTTGATCAAAATAAATTTGTAAATAACTTTTCTTGAAGATTTTTTAAAATTCATTATAGAATATATAAGGTATTTACCTTACTTATTCAGATTATAATTATTATAATAGTCAATTGAATTTTGAATTCGAGGGATTAAAAAATGAATAATTATTCATCTCGTAATGTTGCCATTATAGGGGCAGGACCGGCTGGAATTTTTGCAGCGAAGGAATTAATTAGTAAGGGTCATAATGTAACATTATTTAATCGGGATATTAAACCTGGTGGCTTGGCAGAATATGGAATTTACCCTACCAAACACAAAATGAAAGATGGCCTGAGAAAACAATTTTATGCCATCATCGCAAATGAGAAAGTCAGTTACTTTGGAAATGTTACCATTGGAGAATCAGCAGATTTAACTATTGATGAGGTGCGAAGTCTGGGGTTTGATGCAACCCTGGTTACTATTGGCGCTCAAGGCACGAATTGGTTGGGGATTCCAGGGGAAGATCTGATTGGCTCTTATCATGCAAAAAATATTGTTTATCATTACAACCAGTTGCCACCTTTTAGTACAGGTAAATATCATATTGGAAAAAAAGTCGCCATCATTGGTGTTGGAAATGTGATGATGGATATTGCCCATTATTTGATTACTGATAAAAAAGTTGATGTAGTTACAGCAATCGCTCGTCGTGGCCCGGCTGAAGTGAAATTTACTAAAAAAGAATTAGAGTATATTGTAAAAAACCTGGATATGGATGACTATCTGGTGGAGATTGAGCATGCTACTCCGCTGATGAATGATTTAGGACAGGACCCATTAGAATCCGTAAAATTTATTCGGGCAGCTTATCCAAATGGGGAGGATACCGGATCACCCACAATTTTCCGGATAAAATTTTTAGCTTCTCCAGTTCGGTTAATAGGGGATGAAAATAACCATGTTATTGGTATGGAATTGGAAGGAAATACTCTGATCAATAGTAACGGAAATATTAAAGCCAGAGGGACTGGGAATATTACTTTTTTGGATGTTGATACAGTCATTTTTGCTGTAGGCGACGCAATTGACCAGAGTTTTGGTCTTCATTACCATAAAAATGAATATATAACCAATCCACAACCTCGTTTCCCGATTCATGGTATTTCCTATGAAAGTTATAATCCCATTTCACAGGAAGTTGTGCCGGATGTATTTTTGGGAGGATGGGCGAGAAAATCAAGTGATGGTTTGGTCGGAAATGCCAGAAAAGATGGTGAAAATGCAGCTCAAGCAATGGATATGTATTTTCAGACATTAAATAATCTTTCCGCATATGACCAGAAGACGGTTGAAAACAAGATTCTAAATAAAATTAAAAAAATGATTACAAAAGAAGATTTGAATTCTCTTTTATTGGAAGAAGCCAGGATAGCGGTAGAAAATGGAATCCCGAGTTATAAATTTACCTCGAATGAAGAAATGTTAGAAATCATAGAACATAACCGCGCTCTGGTAAAACAACCCAAATAATACTAAAGCGATAACTTCTGTAAATAGTCAAATTTGAAACCAATGGGGGTTTTTGTTACACTGTTTTTAAAATTTACACATCTGGTTTTAGAATTTTCCAAACCAGATGTCTGCCTTCAGGAGGAAAATTAATGGAATTATCCAGTGAACTTAAAAAAGAGATGTACTGGATGATGTTACTTTCCCGCCGTTTGGATGAGCGCGCCTGGGTTCTCCATCGACAAGGGAAAATCGCTTTCCACATTTCAGGAATTGGTCACGAAGCAGCTCAAGTAGGAGCAGCCTTTGCTATCAAACGCGGTTTCGATTGGGTCACACCATATTATCGTGATTTAGCCTTGATGCTCAGCCTGGGGTTAACCCCGAAAGAGTTTGCACTCAGCTTAATGGGAAAGGCTGGAGAGCCAAGCTCTGGAGCGAGGCAAATGCCCAGTCATTTCAGTATGAAGAGTGTCAATGCTGTCAGCCATTCGGCGCCAGTTGCCACCCAGGCGGTTCACGCTGCTGGCATCGGATTGGCTATCAAACTCAAAAAAGAAAAAAAGGTTGTGCTGACCACCATTGGCGAAGGATCAACTTCCCAGGGTGAATGGTATGAGGCTGTCAATTGGGCGGCAGTTCATCAACTTCCGGTGATCTTTATTGTTCAAAACAACCAATACGCCATTTCAGTACCTCCGGAAATGCAGATGGCGGTAAAAAGTTCCGCTGATAAGGCTTGCGGATTGGGACTTCCGGGACAAACGGTGGATGGGACAGACGTATTTGGAGTTTATCAGGTGATTTCGGAAGCAGTGGAAGCTGCCAGAAATGGGGAAGGTCCAGCGCTGATCGAAACAAAAATGTATCGCATCACACCCCATTCATCTGATGATGATGACCGCACATACCGTTCCAGGGAAGAAGTAGAAGATCATAAAAAGCATGATCCGGTGTTATTGATTCAAAAAAGGATGATTGCTGAAGGGTTGTATCAAGAAAAAGATTTGGAAGAATTGGATCAAAAAGCCAAGCTCGAGGTTACAGAGGCAATTAAATACGCAGAGGATGCGCCTTATCCTTCAGCAGAGGAAGCAAGTTATCCCGTTTACGCAGAGGAGGTACCTCATGCCTGAAAAAATAATGGTGGAGGCGATCCGCGATGCAATGGACGAAGAGATGGCCCGAGATGAAAATGTTTTTATTGTGGGTGAAGATGTTGGTCAACGCGGGGGGGTCTTCCGGGCAACGGTTGGTTTGTTTGATAAATATGGACCGGATCGAGTGATCGATTCACCTCTGGCAGAATTATCCATTGTTGGTGTAGGAATTGGAGCGGCTCTCTATGGGATGAAGCCAATTTGCGAAATTCAATTTGCCGATTTTATTTATCCGGCTTTTAATCAAATTGTTAGTGAAGCCGCGAAAATGTTGTACCGGTCAGGTGGTGCCTGGAATGTTCCTATGGTAATTAGGGCTCCGTATGGTGGCGGAATTGGGGGTGGATTATATCATTCGCAAAGTGTGGAAGCCTTTTTCACACATGTACCTGGATTGAAGGTTGTGATTCCATCGAATCCGTATGATGCTAAGGGCTTATTGAAATCAGCCGTTCGAGATCCCAACCCGGTGATATTTCTTGAGCCAAAGAAGGGATATCGTCTGATCAAGGGCGAGGTGCCGGATGAGGATTATGTCGTTCCGATTGGCCCCGCTAAAGTTACCAAACCAGGTAACGATTTGACAATTTTTGCGTATGGCATGATGCATTATTATGCTATCCAGGCGGCAGATCAACTTGAAAAAGAAGGTGTATCCGCAGAGGTTGTGGATTTGCGGACGTTGTATCCAGTTGATCAACAAACAATTCTTTCTTCTGTGAAAAAGACTGGAAAGGCGTTGATTGTCCATGAAGATAACCTGACCGGCGGGTATGGGGCTGAGATTGCTGCCATTATCGCTGAACAGGCTTTTACGGATTTGGATGCCCCTGTCCGGCGATTGGCAGGACCGGATGTACCTGCGGTCCCATTCAGCCACCCAATGCAGGAATGGTTTATGGTCAACACCGAGAAGATTTTTAAATCGGCTTTAGATTTGGCACGTTATTAATAGGAGTTAAATTATGGCGGTAGAAATAATAATGCCGCGATTAGGCGAATCAGTTGTAGAAGGCACCCTTGTTCGCTGGTTGGTTAAGGAAGGTGATCATGTGGAAGAATTTGACTCCCTTATGGAAGTTGAATCCGCAAAAGTGAATACTGAACTTCCTAGCCCGGCAACAGGCACCCTGTTAAAAATTCTGGTTGAAGAAGGTACGACTGTCCAGGCTGGAAAAACTCTTGGCTGGATTGGTGATCCGGGAGAAAAAATACCTAAGGGATCTTCTGGAAAAGGACATGAACCATCAGTTGATCAAGTACATGAAAGTCCGATAAAAATAGATCTGGAAACGACAGAAAATACTGCTGTTCAACAAAAAGACCTTGGATTTATTTCACCGGTAGTAGCAAAATTAGCGCGGGAACATCATGTCGATTTATCGCTTGTAAAGGGAACGGGAAATAACAATCGCATAACCAAGAATGACGTTTTGGAATTTGTTAATCAAAAAGGGAAGACAGAACCAGAATTGGCAGCCTGGGAAACTCCTGGCGAGGGAGATCTATTCCGACCCACCGAATTGCAATTTCCGGAACGTTTCAAATCGGATTATCCGGATATTCAAAGGAAAAAAGAACCAGAAACTCATATAAATAAAACGGTGCAATCGGAAAGAGGCGATCAGATCTTACCACTTTCTAAAATGAGAAAAGCGATAGCGGCTCATATGGTTCTGAGCAAACAAACTTCCCCACATGTTACCTCCGTTATGGAAGCGGACATGAAATCGGTAAGTGATCACTTATCAAAAAATAAGGAATTGTTTGCCAGGCAAGGTGTGCGCTTAACTTATACCACTTATTTTGTCGCAGCAACTGCCAGTGCATTGCGTGAATTCCCTTTGGTTAATTCAAGCTGGACGGATGAAGGACTTCTATTAAAAAGTATGGTAAATATTGGTTTGGCAACATCGCTCGAAGAAGAGGGGTTAATCGTTCCGGTCATCAAAGCTGCAGACAGTTACTCTTTGTCTGGTTTAGCTGGAATTATTGGCGATCTGGTATCTAAAGCTCGAAATCATCAATTAAAACCAGATGATGTTCAGGGCGGTACTTTTTCAATCACCAACCATGGTACAGCCGGTTCATTGTTTGCCACTCCAGTCATTAATCAACCTCAGGCGGGCATTCTGGGCATAGGAATGATTAAAAAGAGAGTAGTCGTGATTGAGGATGCAATTGCTATTCGACCAATGGTTTACCTGTCTTTTGCCTTTGATCATCGTATTCTGGATGGCTCCACAGCGGACAATTTCCTGGCAAATGTTGTGCAGAAACTTGAGAATTGGCAATAATAAACCTTCGATGACAGGTGGTTTCAAGAATTCTCTTGTTATAATTGGCTCTGGGAATTTTTGAAATTTTTGAAAATCATTTGAGGAGTATCATGAGTGAATATGACGTTTTAGTTTTAGGGGCCGGTCCGGGGGGATATGTGGCTGCTATTCGGGCATCCCAACTTGGATTAAAAACAGGGATAATTGACAAACAATGGCTGGGTGGAGTATGTTTAAATGTTGGTTGTATTCCATCTAAAGCATTATTGAAAAATGCTGATGTTGCCAACACCCTGAGAACCGGAGCAAGGGAATTCGGCTTTTCATTTGATAATCTTAAATTAGACTATTCTGTGGCAGTAAAAAGAAGTCGTCAAGTGTCCAATCGTTTAGTAAAAGGGGTTGGTTTTCTGATGAAGAAGCACAATATTGACGTTATTATGGGAACTGGTAAATTGGTTTCAGCAAATAAAGTCAGTGTGACTTTAGAAGATGGTAGCTCACAGGAAGTAATTGCAAAAAATATAATTTTAGCAACTGGTGCACGTTCAGCCCAAATTCCAGGTATGGATATCGATGGAGAAAAAATCGTATCATATTCAGAAGCTATTCTCCAGACCAGGCAACCTCAATCAGTGGTCATTATCGGTGCCGGTGCTATCGGGGTTGAATTCGCGACAATTTGGAATGGCTACGGAACAGATGTCACCATTGTCGAAATGCTTCCTCGTCTGGTTCCTTTGGAAGACGAAGAAATTGGGCTTGAACTAGAGAAGTCTTTTAAGAAAGCTGGCATTAAATCATTGACCGGGCATCGGGTTGAAAAAGTTGAAAAGACAGAAACTGGTGTAAGAGTAACTGTCTCTCAGGATGGGACTCAAAAAGTAATCGAAGCAGACCAGGCTTTGGTTGCAATTGGTTTCAAACCTAACAGTGCAAATCTTGGTCTGGAAGATTTGGGTGTCGAAGTAGACAAACGTGGTTTTGTCCAAATTGATGATCGTATGTCAACGAATGTACCCGGTATCTGGGCGATTGGAGATGTTACCGGAAAATTGTTATTAGCGCATGTTGCCAGTGCGCAGGGGATTGTTTGTGCGGAGAATATCGCCGGACACCCAACCGTCAAATTAGATTATCGCATGATGCCCAGAGCAACTTACTGCCACCCGCAGGTAGCTTCCTTTGGCTTAACAGAAGCCCAGGCTAAAGAAGAAGGATATGAGGTTAAGGTTGGACGATTTCCTTTTCAGGCGAACGGAAAATCTCTTGGCCTAGGGGAATCAACTGGTTTTATCAAGATTGTTACCGACGTTAAATATGGTGAGATTTTAGGAGCCCATTTAATTGGTCCTGAAGTCTCCGAATTATTGCCGGAACTCACATTGGCTCAATCTATGGAATTAACAGCCGAAGAAATTGCCAGGAATGTCCATGCCCATCCAACCTTGAGTGAAGTAATTATGGAAGCAGCCCATGCGGTTGTTGGGGAAGCAATTCATATCTAAAAAATTTTTTACCGAAAATCTTAAAGCTCTGTGACCAATGCAGAGCTTTTTTTTTATTTTCAGACGTTCAGAAGCGCTTATGCTATAATTTTTGACCAGAAAATCGAGATAGAATGTAATCTTCATTTGAACGAAGAATGAGTAAAAAAGGGAAATAAATGCTTAACAAAATTGCTAAAGTTTTTGGGTATGATCCACAGAAAAAAGAGGTTGAAGAGGCAGCGGAAATTGCCAGCGAAATTACTGCTCTCGAACCCCGGTTTGAGAAAATGTCCGATGAGGAGTTGGCTAACAAAACCGAAGAATTTAAAAGCCGCTACCAGGATGGAGAAACACTGGATGACTTATTGATTGAAGCCTATGCCACTGTCCGAGAGGTCAGTAAACGGACGATAGGACTCCGGCATTTCGATGTCCAGATGATTGGAGGAGTGACCTTGCATCGCGGCAAGATTGCTGAAATGCGCACTGGTGAAGGAAAAACTCTGGTTGCCACTTTGCCGGTGTACTTGAATGCAATTACTGGTGGCGGAGTTCATGTTGTTACCGTTAATGACTATCTGGCCAGACGAGATGCACGCTGGATGGCTCCAATTTACACTTTTTTGGGATTATCCGTAGGAGTGCTTCAAATGGCTAGTCGCACTGAAAATGGTCAAAAGGCATTTCTTGTTGATCTCGAGAAGGAGTCTTCTTTTGAAGATCAACACCAATTGGTTTTAGTGGATCGCCAGGAGGCTTACCTCGCCGATGTCGTTTACGGAACCAACAGTGAATTTGGTTTTGATTACCTGCGCGATAATTTGACCAACCGGCTTCAGGACCGCGTCCAAAGAGGCCACTATTATGCAATCATTGATGAAATCGACAATATTCTCATTGATGAGGCCAGAACACCTCTCATTATCTCCGGACCAGCTTCGGATGAAACGGAGTGGTATGTTCGTATGGCGCAAATTGTTCGTCAGTTAAACCCGGAAGATTATGAAATTAGTGAGAAAGATCGTTTTGTGGCTCTCACTGAATTAGGGGAAGCGCATATTGAAGAATTACTGCAAATGTCTTTGCGTGATCCGGAAAGACCAGAAGATATCACGCCTGAACAAGCCAGGATCTTAGGATATCTGGAACAAGCCCTAAAAGCGCAGCATTTGTTTAAACGTAATAAAGATTACCTGGTACAAAGCGGAAAAGTGGTTATCGTAGATGAATTTACCGGACGATTAATGCCCGGGAGAAGATGGTCAGAAGGTTTGCATCAGGCGGTTGAAGCCAAGGAAGGAGTAAAAGTTGAGCCTGAGAATGTTACTTATGCAACCATCACCATACAGAACTATTTCAGGATGTATGAAAAATTAGCCGGAATGACCGGTACTGCTGAAACAGAATCTGAAGAATTTCACAAAATATACAAACTGGATGTCCTCCCAATCCCCACCAACCTGGAATTTCAGGCATTTGGAAAAGATGCGCCTATGATATCAGTTGAAGGAAAGGATGAAGAAGGCTACAAGTTCACCTATTATGCTTATAAAAATGACGGAAACAAGAAACCAGTTTTTTATAAAAGAAAAGACTACCCGGATATTGTTTTTCGAACTGAAGAAGCCAAACTGCGAGCGATTGCTCAAGAGGTGCTTTGTTATCACTTAATTGGTCGACCTCAGTTGCTGGGAACAACATCCGTAGAACTTTCTGATCGATTATCCGATCGTTTATCAGTAGAGTTAATCCGCCGTTTAACCCAGACACTACTCATTCGGAATGCCTGGATGAAGAAAAATAATCGGGAGATGATTGATCAGAAAGTTCCTGATTTGGAATTTCTGAATGAAGGACTGGCTCAATTAAATGTGGCGCAAATGCGGAAATATGCACGCGAAGTTGGTTTGGAATCCATCAACCCACAGGATCCAGAAAATTTGGTGCGAATTTTAGAAATTCTTGGCTTGCCAGGTGAATACAGTTCTAAACTCAATGAAGTATTGCAAGCCGGGATTCCTCATCGGGTATTGAATGCCAGAAAACATGATGAAGAAGCGTTTATTATCAGTAAAGCTGGCTCATTTGGAGCAGTTACTATTGCAACCAACATGGCTGGCCGTGGTGTCGATATTAAATTGGGGGGAGAAATCAATGAAGAAATGCAGGCAGATATCGCCAGGGTGTTGCGAAAAAATCAAATCGACCCTTATGATCTGAGAGATGAAGAAAAAAGACAGTTGTTGAAAAAAATGGAACCGGATCAATTTGGGATCTATGTTGAAACTGTAAATGAATTTTTGCAATCTATGGACGAAATGGAAGCCGTTAGAGCTTTAGGAGGGCTGCATGTCATCGGGTCAGAAAGGCATGAAGCCCGGCGAATTGACAACCAATTACGCGGGCGGGCAGCCAGACAAGGTGACCCGGGTTCGTCAAGGTTTTATCTCTCACTGGAAGATGAATTGATGCGTTTATTCGGTGGTCAGCAGGTGGATGGCTTGATGCGGAGATTCAATGTGGATGAAAACGTTCCGATTGAATCAGGGTTGGTTGGGCGTCTGGTAGAACAGTCACAACAAAGGGTGGAAGGCTCAAATTTTGATGTTCGTAAACATTTGCTTGAGTATGACGACGTGCTCAATATGCAAAGAAAACGGATCTATTCTCAGCGGGATCGAGTATTCACCAAAGAAGATTTAACCGATGATGTCATGGAAATGGTGCGACTGGAGGTAGAACAGCGTGTATCCACATCCATACATGATGAAGAAGGCCCGTGGAAATTAATCGCATATCTCGCTGATGTTCAACCATCTATCGATTATGATCAAATATTTTTTCCATCCTTCCATTTGAAGGTATTAGTCGATGCAGAAGAAAAAAATTTGGGAGAGTTTCCCTTTAAAAAAGAAAGAGCCAGGGCGTTCTTACTGAAAATTGCTGAAGAAAGCTTGAATGCAGAAATAACCCATGCGATTGCCTCCTCACAAAAATTCCTAAACAGGGTTGAAGAAGCAATTGAGACCCAAAAGCAGGAACGACTGGAAGCTTTTGATTCCTTTTTAGATGGATTGGAAGATTCTCAAGCCTTAGAACCTAAAAAACCTCAGCAAATAAATCAGGAGCTATCGAATACTGTACATACTCCGATTCAGATAAGCCCAAAACAAATTCAGGAATTGATCGAAGGTTCTCGTGAGGTAGAAGCGGAAATTCGTGGTCAAATCGAACATTTTTTGCTTAACATCAATATCGCTAGAATTCTGGGAACTTTTATTGTTCGCTTTAATAATCTGGACGTCAAACCTGGTGATTTTCAAGGAAAAGATTGGGATGAGGTGGTTGATCTTTTGTTAGATTCGGTCGATGACGCCTTTGCCAAACAGAAGTCAACATTATTAGGAGAACAAGGTCAACTCGCCATCGATATCGATAGTTGGTTAAAACAAATCGAAAGAGATGAGGTCTCTGAAGATGATCTCTTCAGAATGATGTTGGCATTGGTACAGGGCAGCCGGCTTGCTTTCGATCGGAAGACCCATCGACAAATCAGACAACAATATAACCGGCTGAATTATGTTTACTTCGCTGCTCAAATCATTCAAAAAATGGATGTTCCTCAATTAACAGAAGCAGTTTTAGAACATGTGGAGGATGCATTGGTGGTTATGCAGGAGGTGTGGGGTACCTTTGAGTTGAATCGTTTTCAACAAAATCAGGTTTCATTAGTAAATCTGGATGAAAAAACTCAAAACCTTGTTATCAATGAATTAGGAGAACAAGAATTTGATGTGCTTAAAGAGAAAATTATTCCGGAATACAATCCTGATGAGCGGGAAAAAGTGATTGAGGTGCTCGGAAAAAGAATCAGAAATGAGATTTACCGTGAGTTACTTCTTTCAATTATTTCTCAAATGTGGGTGGAATATTTGACCAAGGTTGAGGCGTTAAGAGTTTCGATTGGTTTGGAAGCCTATGGTCAACGTGATCCATTGGTTGAATACAAATCCAAAGCATCGGAATTATTTAAGACTTTACTGGAGGATATTCGTTCAGGTTTGGTAAATCGAATGTTCACCCATCGTCCATCGCAAAATGTTAATAGTACGATTGATCGAGATCGGATTCCAGCAACTATTGAAGAAAACAAGTTGCCAGAACTAAAACCTGCAGAGTCCCAGAAAAGTAAAAGAAAGCGGCGCCGTCACTAAAAATTGGCGAAAATGTCAATAAATTTACATGAATTACCCGAAAGCTTGCCAAGAATGAAAATCTTTCATATAATTTGAAAATCTTTTATATCGGAGAATGTAGATCGTATGGAGCAGAATGACACCAACCTCGAGCAGGTTAAACCAGAAAATTCCACAGAAGATAATATGGCTTCTTTGCTCGAACAAGAAGGAATGGAAATAGATTTTCCACAGGCCGGGGAAATCAGGCAAGGTATTATAGCCAGTATGTCTGGGAATCAAATTCTGGTGAGCGTTGGCGCAAAGTCAGAAGGAATTATTACAGGGCGAGAATTTGATGCAATTCCTAATGAAGAATTAGAAAAATTGGCTGTTGGACAGCAAATTTGGGTTTATGTTGTGACCCCTGAAGATTCTCATGGGAATCTCTTGCTTTCATTAATGAGAGCTTTAGAAGAAAAATCATGGTTAAAAGCTGAAGAACTGTTGAAATCAAAAGAAGCTTATAGCAGCGTTATACGTGGTTTCAATAAGGGCGGCTTAATTGTTCCAGTTGAAGGATTAAACGGATTTGTCCCTGCGTCACAAATCAGTCTTTCCCGGCGGGCGGTTTTAACCGGCGACACACCAGAAAAACGCTGGAGCCCGATGGTGGGTGAGGAAATTGATGTTTGTGTGATTGAGGTTGATCGTGAACGCCGGCGACTGATTCTGTCAGAACGAGCTGCCAGCACAGAAACACGGGAATCAATCAAGGACAAGATTCTTAGCGAATTAAAGGAAGGTGATGTACGGACTGGTAAAGTAACCAGCCTGGCTGAGTTTGGGGCTTTTGTTAACCTGAATGGCGCCGATGGTTTGGTTCATCTTTCAGAGATCTCCTGGGACCGTATCCAACATCCTTCCGAAGCCTTAAAGGTAGGGCAAGAAGTTAAAGTAAAAATCATTAATATTGATCGCGAGAAAAAGAGAATTGGCCTTTCTATTCGCCAATTACAGGATGACCCCTGGGTTAGCCGAATTTCCAAATATGAACAAGGACAATTATTAGAAGGAACTATTACCCGACTTACCAAATTTGGGGCTTTTGCTCGCATCGAGGATGATCTTGAAGGACTCATTCACATCAGTGAGATCAGCGAACGAAGAATTGAACATCCAAAAGAGGTTCTAAAAGAAGGCGAGACCATCACCTTACGGGTAATTAAGATTGACCCGGAAAACCATCGGATTGGATTAAGTATTCGACGGGTAGACTCTATGGCGTATGCTGAAATGGATTGGAAAACTTTAGAAGATATCCTTCTCGATGAAGTTGAAATGGATGATGACTCATCAGAAGAAAACACTAAAAGTGACGAAAGTGCTGTAGAAAATAATAGTGAAGAAGAGTCATCTGAATAAAAAAAGTGAAACAAGGATGATACGCACCGAAAGGTGCGTTTTTTCTTTAAAGGATGCAAAAAAAATCTGACATGGTTATAATAGAAAAGTAAATTTTTGAATTGAACCATAATTTGAGATAATTAAAATTAAGGCGTATTTCCTGATGAGTTTATCAGAAGAGAATAATTTAAAAGAAAACGGAAAAACGAATACAAGAGGCGTTCCTTTTATCAGAATAAGGATTGGATTAATTACAACAATCCTGGGCTTTTTAATTTTCCTATTAGGAGCACGGCCATCCATTTTTGGGTTAGATCGAAGCCCTGTCATTGGATTTGTTCAGATCGGTATGTTTTTAATCGGTCTGGCAATTATGTGTGGTGGCGGATATATCAGTATGATGGCATTGTGGAAAAAGGAAACCCCCAGTATTTTAGCAGATATCGGATTGAGGTTGGTTGCTACAGGTTTTGTGGTAGCTGTTTTTGCTGGGATGGCGGATGTATTTGGATTTGGAAGTCACCCTTTACCGGATATCCCGTATTTTGGTGGTTGGCAAACAAGAGGTGTTGAAATCGGTGAAGCCATCATTGCGATTGGGTTTCTTTTTATGGTTCCATTTAAAACAAAACAAAAAAGATAAATGATTAAAACGTAACAATAAAAAATAGTTTTATCCACATTTAGATAAGCTTGACACTCTATTTTTCCTTTGTTATGATCTCGGATGAGGTAAAAATGACAATAATGAATGAAAATGAAGATCCCTCCAGGTCTTCTTCTGATCAAAAGTCGCCCAAAAAGAATATTCACTCAATTTGGGAAAACATAGTTAATTTCGGATTAAGAGAAGTAAGCTTACGCGCAGGAACTGTGATAGCTTCTATTGCCCTGGTTCTACTGGTTGTTTGGGTGATGGGGCGTTTCTACCTGAAAGGAGAAATGCACGAATCACAAGTATCTGCAACTAATGCGAATCTTCCTACAGTAACAGCAATTGCGATCCTGCCTGATTTCATAATCCCAGACCCTGAGGTTTCCACTGTGTCTCTGGAACGAGTAGCCAATATGGATACCACTCTGCCCGAAAAACCCCGCTACGATATTCAAAAGTATACGGTTGTCAACGGAGATACAATTTTCGGAATTGCAGACAAATTTAATTTGGATCCTTCGACAATTCTGTGGGGAAACCTGTACACATTGGGAGATGATCCACACCGCTTGTTTCCAGGCATTGAGTTAAATATCCTTCCAAAGAACGGTGTACTGCATAAATGGAGCGCTGGCGAGGGGTTGAATGGGGTCAGTCGCTATTATGGCGTAACCCCAGAAGATATTATCAATTGGCCAGGAAATAATCTGGATGCAGCTGCCCTCGGAGATTATGCGGCTCCCAATATTGAACCAGGCACCGAGTTGTTTGTGCCGGGTGGAAAACGTGAGTTTATCACCTGGAGTGCCCCCAGAATTACCAGAGACAATCCGGCTGTGGCAAAAAATATTGGCCCGGGGTCCTGTGGGGTTATTATGGATGGAGCCGTGGGGATTGGTACCTTTATTTGGCCGGCTCCACAAAGATATATTTCAGGTTATGATTATTCACCCGACACGAACCATTTTGGGATTGATATCGGCGGATATTTGGGCGATCCCTTGTATGCGTCTGACAACGGCGTCATCGTTTATTCTGGCTGGAATGATTATGGCTATGGAAACATGGTAGTGATTGATCATGGTGGCGGATGGCAAACGCTTTATGCTCATATGAGTGAAATTTATGTTGGTTGTGGTCAATCAGTGTACCAGGGGGATGTCATCGGATTAATGGGTAGCACTGGCAACTCATCGGGGCCCCATCTTCATTTTGAAATGCGCAGTGATACTTACGGCCGGGTAAATCCGAAATTATTCCTGCAGTAACATAGAAATAAAGGAAAAAAGACCGCAGTTAACCTCAAAGGCGGTCTTTTTTTATATGAAATTGTATAATAGATTTGAAAGGAAATAATGATGCGTTCAATGGAAATTCGACCATCGCCAATTGCAGGACATTGGTATAGCGGAAATTCAACTGCGCTGAGAGCAGAAATCGATACTTTCTTAAAAAGAGTAAAAAATCATCAACTCCATGGCCGGATTATTGGATTGTTCGTACCTCATGCTGGTTACCGGTATTCCGGACAAACTGCAGCTTATGCGTTTAAAACAATTGTTGGACAGAACTATGATATGGTCATCCTTTTATCTCCCTATCATGCTTATCATCCGGCAGCAATATTAAGTAGTTCGCATCATTATTATCAAACACCATTGGGAAATGTTGCGGTTAATCAGATTTTGGTTGCTTCATTGATGGAAAGAATAAATATTAGCCCAACCATGACTATGGTTTCAGTTGCGCAAGATCGGGAACATTCTTTGGAAATTGAACTGCCGTTTTTGCAGGCTGTGATTGAAAAACCCTTCGAAATCTTACCATTAATGATCCGGCAAATTGATCCGGATCAGGCCGACTTTATCGCAGAATGTATCGTTAATCTTAGCGAACAGAAAAAAGTTCTGGTGGTTGTTTCAACCGACCTGTCCCATTTTTATTCGCAGACAGAAGCAGAAGTATTAGATAGAGAAATGTTGAGTCAAATTCAATCATTTTCTACTAAAAACGTTTATCAGACAGAATTGCAGGGAAAAGGATTTGCATGTGGATTGGGTGCTGTGATGGTAGGAATGGCTTTGTGCAAGAAACTAGGGGCCGACAAAATTGAAATTTTAAACCATTCCACCTCCGGAAATGAAACCGGGGATTTTTCTTCAGTAGTAGGTTATGGTAGCGGTGTTTTTATTAAATTAGCCCCCGATGTTAGCGAGAATTAATGCAGGTTTTTGTTCAGGTAATCGTAAATGTTCCGGGGATTGAAGGTGTATTTGATTACCATGTTCCGGAAGAATATCAAAAAGAGATAGCTGTTGGAGCATTGGTTCTGGTACCTTTTGGGCGACAGATTGCTCAGGGAATCATCAAGGCAATTGTCCCAATTCCTCAAGTCCCAAAAACAAAACCAATCGATTCAGTAATTGATCGCATACCAGTAATCACACCTGCACAACAAGAACTGGCTGAGTGGATGGCAAAAGAAACTTTCTCACCGCTCTCTGCCTGTTATAAATTGATGCTCCCTCCTGGTTTAAGCCAGGAGGTGGATAGTTTGTTCCGGTTAAATAAGGATTTTCCGCAAATTCCTTTGTCTCCAATCCAAAGAAGGATAGTCGGATTGTTACAAGAAAGAGGACCCTTAAGAGGTGCGCAACTTAATCGCGCCTTTTCCAAAGTGAATTGGAAACCAGCCATTCGTAGGCTTATTCATGTCGGAATTCTCCAATCAGAAGCTTATCTTCCTCCTCCCAGAGTACAAACAAAAATGGTCAGAACGGCTCACCTTAAAATTTCCGTTGATGAAATGGAAACTAAATTACTGGAAATTTCTAAGAAAGGAAAAGCTTTTGATCGCAGGTTAGAGGCGTTAAGATTATTAGCCAGCCAACCGCAGGGGATTGAAACCGCCATGATTACAATGGCTACCGGTGCTACTTCTGCTGACTTAAGCCGTTTAGCTGAAGCTCAAATTATTTATTTTGGTGAAGTCGAGAGTATTCGCGACCCGTTACAGGATTATGAGCCCATTCGTCATGACTCACCAGACCTGACGAATGACCAGCAAAATAACTGGAATATCTTGAAGGAACTGATTGTCAATAAGCGCTTCCAAAAACCTGTTTTGTTGCATGGCGTGACTGGTTCCGGAAAAACAGAGTTATATTTACGACTGGTTGCTGAATTTCTGGAACAATCAAAAACAGCGATTGTTTTGGTTCCGGAAATTAGCCTGACTCCCCAAACTGTAAAGCGTTTTCAGGCCAGGTTTCCCGGAATGGTTGGCATTATTCATTCACAAATTTCTGAAGGAGCCCGGTTTGATACCTGGCGAAGGTTACGTAGGGGTGAAATTAAAGTGGTTGTTGGCCCCAGGTCTGCATTGTTTTCACCAATGGATGACCTGGGCTTGATTATTGTGGATGAAGCGCATGATGATTCATATTTTCAGGATGAAAGCCCGAGATACAGTGCTATACAGGCAGCGAAAAAATTAGCGGGGATTAGTAATGCTTTGATTGTGTTTGGAAGTGCTACACCCAATATAGAAATGATGTACCAGGCTCAACAACAAAAATGGCCAATCCTGGTCATGCCATTGAGAGTATTTGCCCATGCACATGTGATGGAAAACCGTTCTTCAGGTTCGGAAGATATTTCTTCTTTACCTTTGCCGGAAGTGGACATCGTAGATATGCGGCGAGAATTGAAAGAAGAGAATCGTTCGATATTCAGCCGGGCTTTGAAGCAACAGCTTGATAAAACCATACATGCAAAACAACAAGCTATTCTATTTTTAAATCGCCGGGGAACTGCAACATTTGTTTTTTGTCGAAGTTGTGGATACCGGGTTGTCTGCCCGAAATGTGATATTCCACTGACTTTTCACGCAGACCAAAATCTCTTGTTGTGTCATCATTGCGGATATACCCGCAAGATGCCCAGCCAATGTCCTGTTTGTGGGAGCACGTACATCCGTCAATTTGGGACTGGAACAGAAAGAGTGGAACAGGAGATCTCAAAATTATATCCACCTGCGCGAGTCCTGCGATTAGATTCCGGGATATCCAAACAAAAAGGGATTCATGAAGTACTTCTACAGCAGTTTGCTGACAGAAAGGCAGATATTTTGGTGGGCACCCAAATGTTAGCCAAAGGGATTGATTTTCCCTACGTGACTCTGGTAGGGGTGATACTTGCCGATGTTGGTTTGTCAATGCCTGATTTTCGGGCTGCTGAGAGGACATTTCAATTGTTGACCCAGGTAGCCGGGCGGGCAGGGAGAAGCCCATTAGGCGGGAAAGTAATTTTCCAAACTTATCAACCCGATGAATATCCCATCAGGATGGCGGCAAAACATGATTTTGACGCTTTTTACAAGTATGAACTTAAATATCGATCCAAATTAGGGTATCCACCTTTTTCCCGGTTGATTCGGCTGGAATTTCAACACTCACAGGAAATCGAGGCGCGAGCAATGGCCACAGCGATGTTCGAGAAAATATCTTCCTGGATTGTTTCCGGAAATTATAAACAAACTGAATTGATCGGACCGGTACCCTGCTTTTTTGCGCGCATTAATACCATTTATCGCTGGCAAATAATACTTCGCGGTCCAAAACCAGCCGAAGTACTTGATAACAGGAATCTGGAAAATGCAATCATCACTGTGGATCCAATATCCTTGTTATAAAAAACGTTTATAGGAAAAAATAGCCATAAACAGCGGGTTATTTTATGAAATTTTTACGGTAAAACGTAAAGCGGATTGAGAAAACCACCCATGAACCGAACCTCAAAGTGAAGATGGGGTCCGGTAGAATTACCTGTACTTCCAGCCAGGCCAATGACATTGCCTTGATAGACGCTTTGTCCGCAGCGAACTTTGACAGCACTTAAGTGAGCGTAAAGGGTTTGATAACCATTACCATGATCAATCATTACCATGTTTCCATAACCGCCACTGATACCGCCAGCATAAACAATCACGCCGCTATCCGAGGCAAAGACATTATCGCCGGTCATAGCGCCAATATCAATCGCCAGATGCCCTGACCAGTATTGGTTTCCGGATATAGCACGATTAACGGTCGGCCAAATAAACGTACCTGTACCGTAAGCGCCGCCTGCGGAGGTATCACATGCGCCGGGTATCGTGCTGTTAACCCCGGCAGGACCTCTCGGAATGGTAGGAACAACCCATTGTTGGAATTCGCGCTGTCCACCAGGAACCATTACGTAGGTGTCTGGTTCAATCACAGGGTTGGTTCGGTCAATTTTATTGGGAGTCCAATCTAAAATGTCTTCCACATCTACTTTGAATTGACTGGCAACTTTTTCCAGGGTATCCCCTTTTTGCCATTTATAAAAGACCCCATCGGTGGGGGGAATACGCAACTCGTTACCGACAGAAATCATGTGGGGATCATCATTCAGGGTATCTTTATTCGCCCAAAGGATCGTTTCCGGGGTGATGTTATAGAACTGTGCGATCCCAAAAACTGAATCACCGGGTTCAATGGTATAGGTAGTTGCTTCTGTTCTGGAACGGGTTGGAATAATGGTAATTGGGTTTGCATAGCGAATTAATGTCCCGCCATTGTTTCCTGATTCGTAATTGGGCAGGTTTGCAGGAACCGACGGGTTATTCTCGAGTGAGGCTGAACTGATCTCTGGAGACCAGGTTGTTTGCGTCGGTTTAAAGAATTGAACCCCAACAAAAATCAATAAGGCAACCATGAGGGACGCGATTATCCAAAAAATAATGGATACTATTAAACTGCAGGGATTGTTTTGTTTTGTTTCTTCCGGTTTTCGAACTACTTTCACATGACCTCTGTAAGACTCTCCAAGAATTCTACATTATTTTTTGTTTTTGACAAGCGTTGTAGAATTGCTTCAGAAGCTACAGATGTATCCATCCCTGCACCAGCAGGTGGATTGGAAATCATTTGAATATACATCCGGCGCATTAACCAGGCTCTTTGTAAAACATCAGGGCTCAACAGTAGATCTTCACGTCTGGTGGATGATTTTTCAATATCAATTGATGGAAATATTCTTCTTTCCTGCAGCCGCCTGGATAGGTGTAACTCCATATTGCCGGTACCTTTAAACTCTTCATAAACGACATCATCTAATCTGGAGCCGGTATCAACCAGCGCTGTGGCAATAATGGTTAAAGAACCACCTTCTTCAATATTACGGGCTGCCCCATAAAAACGTTTGGGAGGGTAAAGTGCCGAAGGATCCATTCCTCCGGATAAAGTTCTGCCGGATGGCGTAACGGACATGTTATAGGCACGCGCCAAACGGGTTAATGAATCCATTAGGATGACGACGTCTTTGCCGATTTCAACCAGGCGCTTGGCCCGGCTCAAGGCTATTTCAGCCGTGCGAACATGTGCTGTAACCGGTTCGTCGAAAGTTGAGGCAACCACTTCTGCATCAACAGAGCGATCCATATCGGTCACTTCCTCTGGTCTTTCTCCAATTAATACTAAAATGACATAAGTTTCCGGACTGTTTAATGTAATTGCGTTGCACAGTTCTTTGATGATGGTTGTTTTTCCCGCTTTGGGGGGTGAAACAATCATTGCTCGTTGACCTCGCCCAATCGGCGCAATTAAATCAATCAGCCGGGTAGAGAGAATATTTGAACTTGATTCCAAATCAAATCTTTTATCAGGAAAGATAGGGGTTAAATTTTCAAAAAATGGTCGTTCTCGTAAGTTTTCAGCATCGAATCCATTGATAAAATCTACTTTTACGAGGCCAAAATGTCTTTCCGATTCTCTTGGAGGGCGGGCCAGTCCCACCACCATGTCACCGCTGCGGAGGTTATAACGCCGGATTTGAGCCTGGGATACATAAACATCATCCTTTCCGAGCTTATAGTTTTGTCTTAAGAATCCGATTCCTTCCGGCATGATTTCCAAGATGCCCCCACGAACTTCTTCTCCTTCTTCATTTGCTTCCGTTGAATGTTGGGCAATACGGACAATCAAATTTTCCCGTTTCAAGCGATTTGCGTGATTGACGTTTAAATCTTTTGCAATTTTTCTTAAATCAAGCAGGGAAGAATTTTCTAATTCAGGTACAGTAAGCATATAAAAATCCTTTTTCGAAGGTTAATTTTTTAATTATGTATATAAACAGGTAAATAGTATTCGTGCAAAGATGAATCTTTCAAGAAGAAAAAAAACCACATGCTCTAAATTATTGGGGATTTATTTTTTCACTTTGATTTATTGAATGTAAAGATTATATCATGTTGAAAATTTGCCTGCAAGGAGCAATTAATACAAACATCCTACAATATTGGTGATCTTTTTTATTTGACTAATGTGTGATTTTCTATTCACATTCAGTTTCTTCCAAACAATGCGTTAAAAAGAAACTTAATTTTAAATTCCTTTCCAGACAAAAGGTATTGCGCTCGGAAGAGTCGCGAAATTGAACGAGTGGCCCAAAAAATGGATATAAAGAGCAAAATAATTGCCAGGATAATTTCCCAGAAAGGGACTGGTCCGGCTGCCAAGCGGGTCATCATTGTAACCGGGGCAGTTAGAGGAAAAATACTGAGGATTGTGGCAAGATTTCCATTTGGGCTTTCGATGATTGGAGCGATTAAGGCTAACGGTATCACCATTGGAATCACAATCAGGATAGTTGCCTGTGAGGCTTCCCGAATATTTGCTACCAAAGCTCCCACCCCGGCCATAAAACTGGCATATAACAAATAACCACAAATGAAAAAAATAATCCCCCAGATCAAAAAAGATGGTGGTAACAAAAACACTGATGGTAATGAAAAACTTTTTCCACTCATTTGTAAAATAAAATACCCTGAACCAGTCCAGACAATGGTTTGTAAAAGACCTACCAGTCCTAAAGCAACAATTTTTCCACTTAATAACTGCTCAGGAGAAATGGATGTGAGCAGAATTTCTATTACGCGGTTTGATTTTTCTTTGGTGACACTATTTAGCATTAAGCTGGCACTGGTTAAAATAATGATATAGAAAAGAAAAGTAACAATATAAGGAATAAAGAAAGTTAGCTGGCTGCCTGGATCTCTTTGGGGTTCGGGAGCCAATATTTGATATGCAAACTCTGGATATGATATTACCAATTTTTGAATATCCGGGTGATTGGACAATAAGGATAAATTTATGATTGTTTCAACCAGATGATTATCATTGCTGGCGCTTAATGGATTAAAATCTGATTGATATACTGTTATTTCTCCATTTTCAATATAATTGGAAGGGATGCTGTACAGGGCGCTAATTTTGTTTGCGTTGAGTTCCTGAAGCCCTTTGTCTTCTGAATTTGCCAGAAAGACTTCATCTTTGAATTCCTCAGGAATGGCGTTAATTATTCCCGCTTGATCAGATATTCCAATGATTGCTGCCTTTTTTTCAGGCGCAACCATTTCTGATAGAAGAGAGGTGATCCCTGAAGTTTGATTTTTATTCCCGATTAATAAAGTCAAAATTAATCCGATTGCAGGAAATAAAAGCAAAGTAATAATAAATGACTTTCTGAGAACAGTAGTTTTTAACTCATTTATCAAAACAAGGAGAGTTTTTTTCATCTTACGGCCTTTGAGTAAATATTTCTTTTAGAGACAATTTTTTCCCATAACGCAACATTCCTAATCGGAAAGACTTACCTGCTAACCACAAAGATGCGATTGTTAACAAAATCAATATCAAAATGGTTAAAAGGATTTGCCATAAAGGAATATTTGCAAAGGTTGCCCGAACTGGGAGGCTGATTGGGGCAGTAAAAGGAAAGATGCTCAAGAAAATTGAAAGGGGGCTGTTTGGTTTTTCCATTAACACTTGAATAAACCAGAATGGAATCACCATCGGCAAAGAAAATATCCCTGCCATCTGCTGAGCTTCCCGTTCTTCCGTCATGGTTGCACCTAAAGTTGCCATCATAGCTGAAATCATTACAAAGGCGGGCAAGAAAACAGCGATCGTTAATATTAAAAATGATAAATCGATATGTGTTTTTTGTAGATCTGGGAATAATTGGAAAAGAATGGCAATTCCCAAAATTCCAAAAAGAATCCAGACGATTAATTGAGTTAACCCAACACTTAAATTTCCAATGATTTTCCCAGTCATTAATTGGGTTGGTGATGTGGATGTAACCATAATTTCCATGGTACGGTTCTCTTTTTCTTCCACAACCGCTTGCAGCAGGTAACTCCCACTTATATTGACTGCCATGATAAAAAGAAATCCGGAAATAAAAGGCAATATAAAATCCAATATATTGTCCTCATTCGTTTGTTTATTCTCTTTTGTGGACTTGAATTCAAAAGAGGCGCCTTCAATGATCCGGCTAGATATTTTTGCTGGAACATCCTTGAGAACACTGGTCTCTAAAAATGTTAAAAATGCTTTATTAACGTCTGAGTCCGGTTTTTTGTTGGCGACGACCTGAATTTTCTGTGTCTGAAAATAATCTTCTTCGAGAACGTAATAGGCTTGAATTTCATTTTGGTTAAGTGCTATTTTCGCGTCATTCTCATCAGAAAATGCTTTAAAAACAATCGGCTTTAGAAAGCTGATGGGAGGTTTAGCATTGTATTCCGTTGCACCGGATAAAAGCTTTGAATGATCAATAAAGCCAACTGGTGCTGAGTTATACTGAGATATTCCTGAAATAAATCCTATCCCAATCATGAAAATTATAAATATCGGTAATGAAAGAATCGCCAGAATAAAGCGTCTTTTCCGAACGTGCTTTAAATATTCATGTTTTATGACCAGCCAGATTTTATTCATAATTCGTTCCTGTTTGCGAAACAACCTGAATAAAAATTTCATCCAGGGTTGGTGTTGCAATCTCAAATTGATCAAATACAATATTGGCTGCCATCAATGATTTAAGAAATTCCTGGAATGAGACTTCTGGTTCCAAATCGATCCAAAAGCGGCTTTGATTTTCCATTTTTTTTATTTGTTTAATGCCCGAAAAAGTTTCCGGAATATGGGATTCAGTACGAATATGAATTGCATGACCGGCATATTTTTTCTGAACTTCCACCAAATTACCATATAAAACCGATTCGCCCTGATTAATCAAAACAATCCGATCACTTAATTCTTCTACCTGATGCATTTGATGGGTGGACATAATAATGGTTTTTCCTAAATCACGTTGTTCGCGGAGGATATCTTTAACCATTTGTGTGTTAACTGGGTCCAAGGCAGTAAAAGGTTCATCAATTATGATTAATTGGGGATCATGAACCAGTGTTGAAATTAATTGTGCTTTTTGCTGCATGCCTTTGCTTAATTCCTTAACCTTTTTCTTTTTATGCTCTTCAAGATTGAATTTAATCAGGAAATCGTTGATTCTATTCTTACTTTCAGTAACGGATAGACCTTTTAAAGAAGCCAGGTAATTCAGACATTCCTCCAGAGGAATATCCTGATACAATCCCCGTTCCTCTGGCAAATAACCGATCAAGTCTTTTTTATTTTCGTTTATTTCCCCTCCAAAAACGTTTACAACCCCGGAATCAGGTTTAAAAATATCCAGAATAATACGAATACTGGTTGTCTTCCCCGCCCCATTTGGACCTAACAAACCAAAAATTTCTCCTGGCTTCACATCAAAAGAAACATCTTTTAATGCTTTTTGAGGACCAAAACTTTTTGAGATATTACGTACTTCAATTGTGTTCATATTATTTCTCACTTCTTTGCAATTAAAATGATTCACTTACCGTGTCTATGATACTTAATTGACTATAATTATTAAAAACTGGTATAAAACAATATGCCGATAAAAGTGTAACATATTTTGATCTTTCAAATCCTACCCATAAGTTCAGAAATAATCTATTTTTTTGTATGGTTTAATGGCTTGAAAGAAACAGATGAATTAACACAAATAATCGTTATCGAGTTAGGAGCATAAATATGGCAATGACTTCAAGAGAAAGAGTGCAGGCGGTTCTTCACTATGAGGTACCGGATCGAGTTCCTATCATTATAGGCGTCAGTAATGCAACAGGGATAAAAATTCGACCGTACCGGGCAATTAAAGACATATTAGGGATTAAAGGTGAAGATCAATATATTTATGATTGGCCTGAGTTAGGAACTGCCTTGCCTGATGAAAAAGTTTTAGTGAGGTTGAGAAGCGATGCCCGCGGAGTTCTGGATCGTTTCCCTAAGGCTGTTTACGAACGAAACAAGTCCAGGGATCCTCACTCACCATTTATTGATGATTGGGGAGGTGGGCAGGTTGAAATTGGACCGGATAACTGGTACCCGGGTATACATCCGATGAGAGACGCAAAGACCAGTGCTGATATAAACAGTTACCCCTGGCCGGATATGGATGATCCTTATCGCACCTCTCATGTAAGAGAACAAGCTTTGAAGTTAAACGAAGAAAATCAATATGCGATTTTGGCTACTCCCTGGCTCATGTTCCCCTTTGAACGCGCAATTGGTATGCAAGGCATGGAAACATTTCTGGCTAACATGGCGATGGAACCGGATTTTGCTCAGGAACTTCTCAATCGTATAACCCAGCTTTGCTTAAAGAATATGGGGCATTTTCTGGATCAATGTGGTGATGTGATTGATATCATAAAAATTGGAGATGATCTTGGAACGCAGGAAAATCTAATGATTTCACCCCGGATGTACAGAAAAATGTTGAAACCTTTACATGCCGAATTGATTTCTCTGATCAAACAAAAAACTAAGGCTAAAGTATTTTTTCATACCGATGGTGATGTTTTTAATTTAATCGAGGATTTTATTGAAATTGGGGTTGACATTCTAAATCCTATACAAACTTCTGCTGGAAGAATGTCAAACCTTGAAGAATTAAAAAAACAATACAATAAACGGATAGTATTTTGTGGCGCCATCGATACCCAGGATGTGTTACCGCATGGAACTCCTGAGGAAGTTAAACAGGAAGTTAGAAGGGTGATGAACATATTAGGAGAAGGTGGGGGATATATGGTGGCTTCGGTTCACACTGTGATGAATGAAGTACCTGCAGAGAATGTACTCGCAATGGTGGATGCGGTTGAAGAGTATGGATATTATCCATTAAATAAATAAAAAAAGGACCCCGCCGGGGTCCTTTTTTGACTTCGTAATTTTTATTCTTTTTCGTAAGGTTCGCCTTCGGCTGCCGGAGCATGCCCACGCCCAATCACGCCTGCAAGAACGATGATCGTTGCCAGATACGGTGCCATACCAATGAATTCGCTGGGTAATGGCACTTGTAATAAGGATGCTTTAGCTGAGAGAGAGTCAAAGAAACCAAATAAAAGCCCAGCCCCCATAGAGCCAACTGGATGCCAGTTTCCAAAAATCATGGCAGCCAACCCAATAAACCCGCGCCCCGCTGTCATAACTTCATCAAATCGGCCTGAAGAACCGAGTGAGAAGTAGGTACCTCCAAAGCCAGCCATCATACCACCCAGGATGACAGCGATATATTGTGTTCTATGGACGTTGATCCCCAGCGTGTCGGCTGCTTTTGGGTGTTCACCGACGGCTCGATGACGTAAACCCCAACGGGTTTTAAAGAGCATGAATGTCAACAAAAAAACAAAGAAGAACATCGCAAAGACGTACATGTTGTGGCTGAAAAGAATAGGACCAATAAATGGAATTTTTGAGAGAACCGGAACATTAATTTGTGGGAACATGCCGGGCTCATTTAAATATTGGTAGGCAACCTTTTGAATATACTTCGAAGATAAATATGAAGTGATTCCGGTGGCAAAAATATTGATAACAGTACCGGAGATAATTTGATTAATTTTGTACTTAATGGATAACCAACCATGAATTAACCCCATTAACCCGCCTGCCAGAATGCCAGCAAGTAGACCAACCAATAAATTGTGAGAAAGAGAAGCGAACACGGTACTAACGAATGCAGAAGTTAACATCATACCTTCGATGGCAATATTGATAATCCCAGCTCGTTCGCATAAAATCCCGGACATGGCCCCAAGTGTTAAAGGAACTGCTCTTACGACCATGACCCTTAATAGACCGGCAAGGTTGGTTTGACCACCGGCCGTTGCCCAGGTTAGAAAGCTAAAAATAAATAAAATTGCCACTATTGCCAGAACACCGTAGGTAAATTTACCAAAACCACGGATGATTTGATATGCACCTAAAATTGTACAAATTCCAGCGATGATATTTAGATATTGCAAAGAGGGGAAAACCCAATCTGGTGCAATCGCTAAACTTCCGCCTGGGGTCATCACAAAACTGGTCATCATTTCAGGTTCTACATTTGCTGCAAAAACCAACCAGATAAAAATAGCTGCAATGACAAATAAAACACCCATGATAATTCGGCGCCGTCTTTCAATTAATAACAAACCTTTGCCAATATGGAGATCTTGAGCATTTGAAGAAGTTGCCATATTTTCTATCCTTTCCAACTGCGCAATGTGACGAGCGTTTCTTCGTGTTTTGGTTCTTTCAGGCGATAAATGGTTCTGATAATAGCTGGTGCTGCAATAAAAGCTAATATTAAAGCCTGTAAAATTGAAACGATATCGACGGGAACACCGACAGCCAACTGCATTGATCTGGCTCCGTTTCTTAAGAAACCAAACAATAAAGAGGATAAAATCACGCCCAGTGGATGCGTTTTTCCTAACAAGGCCAGAGCAATACTGTCAAATCCATACCCACTTGAAAAGGCAGGTAACAAGCGGTAATTTACTCCCAGAATTTCGTTGGCGCCAGCCATGCCTGCTAATGCCCCCGAAAGTACCATTGCCAGAATTGTTATTTTGGTGATTTTTACACCAGCGTATTTGGCAGCATTAGGGTTTGAACCAACCATTCTTAATTCGAATCCCAGAGTGGTCTTAAAAAGTAACAAATAAACTAAAACAGCCATGAGTATTGCGATGAAAAAGCCGATGTGAAATCGAACCGGATTCTCGAATAAACGTGGTAATTTTGCTGTTTCCAAAATCCAGGGTGTTTTGGGCGTCACTTCGTTGGGGTCATACATGGGGAATTTTAAAAGCCAGTCAACCAACCGAAATGCTATGTAATTCATCATAATCGTGACAATAACTTCATGCGCTCCTGTTTTGGCTTTAAGGAAACCAGGAACAAATCCCCAGATGCCTCCTCCCAATGCCCCAAATAGCATCGCCAACGGAATATGAATGATTGCAGGGAGCCCGGTAATCGCGTAGCCAGCCCACACACCGGTTACTGCACCGATAAAAATCTGACCTTCCACACCGATATTGAAAAGCCCAGCTCGGAAACCGAGTGCGACTGCCAACCCTCCAAAGATGTAAGGGGTGGATTGAACCAGGCTTTCAAAAAAGGGGTTGATGGCTCTGCGGATTGCCAGATCGTTTCCGCTTTCAAAAGCTAGGCGAATTTTTTCGGGATTCCCTACAGAGCCATTGAACAATGAAACATATGTGTTCCAGGCTGTTTTCAAAGCAGCCTCTATTCCTGACCATAAAGATACTCTGAAAGCATCATAAACTTCATTCGTTGTGAAAGCTACCAAAACCCCACCTAAAATGATTCCGGTAAAAATAGCTAAAATGATTACCAGAATATTACTTCTGGAAAACTCATCCCAAAATACTGAAAGTGAATTATGTTTCTTCTCATTATTATTTTCCATATGATTGGATCCCTTATGTCATCAAAATTTGTTTTTTCTTGCTGACCATTTTCTTCTTTTCTTCTTCACTTGGGATAATGCCAGCCATTAATAACCCTACCAGTTCTTTAGAAGCACTTTTTGCATCCAAAATATCCAACACCTTTCCTCGATAAACCACTGCAATTCGATCTGATAATTGCATCACTTCGTCTAATTCAGTGGAAACGAGTAAAATGGCACATCCCTCATCTCTTTTTTGGATTAATTGCTTGTGAATATATTCGATTGAGCCAACATCTAAACCGCGGGTAGGCTGTGAAGCAACCAGGAATTTAATCGGACGTGAGAATTCCCGGGCAACGATTACTTTTTGCTGGTTGCCGCCGGACAAATTACTAACCGGGATCATTGGGCTGGGGGTGCGGATGTCGAAATTTTCAACCAGATTTTTCCCATTATCGAGGATCTGCTTGTAATCCATCCAGAATGCTTTTGCATTGGGTGCCAAATAATAAGTGTTCAACACCAGATTGTCTGAGATTGGGAAGCTTAATACCAGACCATCTTTTTGACGATCTTCAGGAATATGCGCAGAACCAATTTCCGTTATTTTCCGGGGAGACAATTTTGTTATATTCTTTCCCAAAAATCGAACTTCTCCTTCAATGGCATGTTCGAGGCCTGTGATCGCCCGGACAAGTTCGGTTTGACCATTTCCCTGGACGCCGGCGATTCCCAGAACTTCACCGGCATGGACTTGAAAAGACATATCATCAACGGCAACTGCTCCCAAAGGGTCAAGCACTTTTAAATCTTGAATCGAGAAAATAACTTCACCGGGTTTGGCTTCAGTTTTTTCGACTTCCAGACTGACTTCACGTCCGACCATCATACTGGCCAAATCATTTAAGGATGATTCGGCTGGAGTGGTACTCCCGACCACCTTTCCGGATCGGATTACAGTAATTCGGTCAGCAATGTCCATTACTTCGCCCAGCTTATGGGTGATGAAGATTATAGATTTTCCTTGTTCAACCATGGTATGCATAATTTTAAAAAGCTCCTCAACTTCCTGGGGAGTGAGGACGGCTGTCGGCTCATCCATGATGATGATATTCGCTTCGCGAAATAGCAATTTGATGATCTCGACTCTTTGTTGCATACCGACTGGTATGTCGCTGATATAGGCATCTGGATTGATATCTAACTTATAAATATTGGAGATTTCGCGAATCTTATTGGCAGCTTTGACACGATCTAATACTCCACCGGCTTTTACGTACTCTTCTCCGAGCATCACATTGTCTGTGACTGTAAAAACAGGCACCAGCATAAAATGTTGGTGGATCATCCCGACACCAGCTTTGATTGCATCAATTGGGGAGCTAACATTGAGTTTTTCGCCATTGACGAAGATTTCACCCTCATCCGGGTTATATAACCCGTATAGGATGTTCATCAAGGTTGTTTTTCCTGCTCCGTTTTCACCTAACAAAGCATGAATTTCACCTTTTTCAATAGTAAGATTTATATGATCGTTGGCTAATACCCCGGGAAATCTTTTGGTAATGCCACGAAGTTCAAGAACAGGCGCCATTTATCCCTCTTTATGAATTCGGTTAATGGAAATTATTGCTTATTGTATCATATTGAAATGAGGCTAAATATTGAAAAAAAGGAGTCGGGTGTGAACCTGACTCCTTTTCTGTTTGATTTATTATTCTTAGCGAGCGGGCATTGTGGGGATTGAACCAGAAATAATTCCTGGGATTAGTCCTTCAACTTCAGCTTTCAAATCTGCTGGAACTTTATCAGCCCAGGCGGAACCGTAGGCTAAACCAACGCCATTGTTCTCAAGAGTGAGCATATAAGGAACGCCACCTTTGAAGGTGCCATCCATGGCTTCTTTGATTGCTTCGTAAACGAATACATCGATTTTCTTGAGTGCACTGCCTAAAATAAAATCAGCTTTGTCAGGGTTTGCAGCAGACCAATCGTTATCAACACCGATTAACAGTCCGGTACCACGTTCCTGAAGAACAGCTAATGTTCCAAGCCCCACGGGACCAGCAACTGGCATAATGACATCAGCGCCTTCGTCAAGTAATTGTTCACCTAAAGCACGGCCATCATCCAGGCTTTCAAAGTTTCCAACTTCGAGACCTTTTTGAGAAGCCATGTCCCATCCCAGAACCTGAACATTGGTGCCATGTACTTCATTGTATTTTGCAACGCCCATTGCATAACCATCCATGAATGCCTGAGTAGCGGGGAAGAGTATCCCAACATAGGTACCAACTTTGCCAGTTTTTGTCATACCGGCTGCAAGGTAACCAGACAGGAAGGTAGCCTGATCAATTTTTGATGCGTTTCCAAGGACATTGGATTGTGGCAGGTAATCAACGTCAACGATTGCGAATTTCTGATCAGGGTTTGCTTCAGCGGCGGCTGCAGTTGCGTCTGCAATTAAGAAACCAACCGGGATGATAATGTCGCAATCAGCTTCGAGGAAGGTATTGATGTTGACTTCGTAGTCTGATTGCTGCTGTGATTCTAAGTATTGAACTTCAACGCCCAAATCTTTTTGTGCTCTTTGCATACCAAGCCACGCAGTAGCATTGAATGATTTGTCATCAATACCGCCTGTATCGGTAACTTGGCAAGCCTTGAACTTTGGTGCAGCTGGTGCTTCGGGAGCAGGTGCTGCTGGTTTACATGCTGCAAGAAGCATAGAAGCCAGAACAAGAATTGCTACCAAAATTGACACTTTTTTAGACATTTTTATTCTCCTCCGAATAAGTAGTTAGGTTTTTTTGACACGCGTCCGACGTATCTACTTTAGTATATCACTTACTCAAATCTAAATACAAGAGATTTTTTGATTCAATTGATCATGAAAAAAAACAGTTATTTTTATTTAGAAATTATTCTTTTTTTGCTTCTCCACGTTTCACGCCTGCCATCATAACAAAGGCTGCCAGCATGAAAATGGGTGAAAAAAGCATCATTAAACTATAGTTATTGCCACTTAATTGAACGATCCAACCATTTAAGTTAGGTCCAATAATGGCTGCCATTGTCGATGCCAGATAGTAAAGGCCAGTAAAGGTACCTATATGACTATCAGAGGTCATATCAACAACCATAGGCAGAGAGTTAATATTTATTAAAGCCCATGAAAAACCGGCGATCATTAAAACAATGCTGACTGAATAGAAATTTCCAATAACAGGGATCTTTGTTATCAGAACTGTTAATTTATCGATTGGTAAAACATACATAGATAAAATTGCTGTTCCCATAAAGAAAATTCCAGCCATGATGGTTTTTTTACGTCCAAACTTGCCGCCAATATACCCTGCTGGCAAAGCCGTTAAAACGAAAATCAGAGATAATTGGCCTAATAATCTGGCGCCATCTGCTTCTGGCAATAAAAGATGTTTCACAGCGTATAAAGTGAAAAACGCTTCGATGGCATTATAGGCCACAAACCAGAAGAAAATGGCTGCTAAAATCCTTATCGGGCTTTTCTCTTTTTCCTTTATCAATTCTCCCAGTGCGTGGAATAAGCTGGACTTTTTCTCCTCAGGGGCGAGGACAATATCTTTGGGTTCTCGAATAAAAATAAGAACAAGTAATGAACTGATTATTACCAACGCAGAACCCAACAAGAATGGGTAATTGGGATTCTTTTCATATAAAGAGGCGCCTACTAAAAACGCAATAATCGCCCCGAAACCTCCCATGAAATTAATAACTCCATTAGCCTGGGAGCGAAATCGGGATGGGGTGATATCTGGCATGAGCGCCACAACCGGCGTACGCCAAAATGCCATGCTAATTAACAAGGTGCTGGTGCAAAGGACAAATAAAGGTAACACTGATGCAATGGGAATTAAACCAAAAGCAATTGCTGCAATGGGGGCTCCAATTAGAATGAAGGGCATACGTCTGCCGATCGGTGTCCGCAAACGATCTGACCAGGCCCCGACGGAAGGCTGGATAAGGAACGCGGCGATATTGTCAAGCGTCATGAAAAAACCAATCCAGGCTGCACTCAGGCCAAACTTACCATCCAGAAATAAGGGTACAAAGGCATTGTAGACTGACCAAATGACACTGACGCCAAAAAAGCCAAATCCGAGTAAAAATGTTTTTGGGTAACTCAATTTTTGTTGCATAGTTGCTCTCCTGTGGTGAAAATGATAAAAAACTAAAATTTAAAATGACCTAATTTTTCTTTTTCCTCCAAAAAAACCAAAAATTTTTTATCTTCAGCATTTAAATTCTCCGTTAATAACAAGTCTGGTCGTAAAAAATATGTACGGATGAGAGATTGTTCTCTTTTCCATTTTTCAATATTGGCATGGTGCCCGGATAATAAAATTTCAGGAACCCTGTAACCCCGAAAAATTTCAGGACGCGTGTATTGGGGGTATTCAAGCAAGCCATTGCTAAAACTATCCTGTAAGGCACCTTGCGGGTCCCCTAAAACGCCGGGAATGAATCTGGCAATGGTATCGATAATGATTAATGCTGGTAATTCTCCGCCAGTAACCACGAAATCGCCGATTGAAATTTGGTCGGTTACCAGGTGTTCAATAACTCTTTCGTCAACTCCTTCATATCGACCACAAATAATGGCGATTTTAGGATGTTGTGATAATTCCTGAGCTATTTTCGAGTTAAATGGTCGACCCTGGGGAGACATCAAGAGAATGGGTTGTTGGTTGTTTTTTCCAAGCACATCTTCAACTGCCTGAAAAATCGGCTCAGCTTTCATGACCATGCCACCTCCGCCGCCGTAAGGGGTATCATCGGTGACATGGTGTTTATCAAAAGTCCAATCACGAATGTTATGAACATCGATTTCCAATAAGTTTTTTTCAATTGCTTTTTGCAGAATTGAAATTTCAAAATAGGATTGGAAGAATGCAGGGAATAAACTAAAAATATCAAATTTCATGTGTTGATTGTAGTATCAGGCAGAATCTTAAGCAAGTAATAAGGCAAAAAATAATGAAATAACTTGAAGTAATTAAAAATAAATACAGAAACCTTTATAATGAATGAAACCCGAAAAAATCCATCTTGACGAGTGAAAATTGATAATGGTAAGATGATACTATGTACCTCAGTAACAAAAGAATAAATATCAACAAGCGTAAAAGAAAAGGCAACCCCATTCGGATATTTATTCTAGTAATTTTAATTGGTGTTGGGATCTATGTTAACCAGGTTGTGATTGCAGACGTCCCTCCTTTATTTCTGCCTACCCCAACCCCAACCAGAGCACCTGAATCCTATGTGACTGACGCACAAAAACTTGAGAATGAAGGTAAGCTGTCTCAAGCTATTGATGCGTATCGTCAAGCTATTCAGGTCGACGCCAAGAATTCTGGAAATTATATCTCTCTATCTAGACTGTTGGTTTACTTAAACCGTTATGAAGAAGCGATTGAAGCAGCTAGTAATGCATTATTGATCAATGATAACAACGCAATGGCTTATGCTTTGAGAGGGTGGGCGCAGGGATTAAGTGGAGATTTTCTGAATGGAACTGCTTCACTAAAAAGAGCTATTGAATTAGATCCAAACAATTATGTGCCTTACGCATATATCTCTGAAGTTTATGGGTTGCAATATGAAAATAACCCTGCCATTATTGGAGTAATTGATAATGCAATTTCTAATTCTCAGAAAGCCAGAGACATTAACGCAAACACACTGGAAACACATCGAGCCAGAGGGTATGTGCAGGAATTGGTTGGAAGTTATGGGGAAGCAGTCCAGGAATATGCTGCGGCAATTAATATTAACAAATATATCCCAGATTTATTTTTAATGTTGGGAAGAGTTTATTATTATCCGGATGTGGCTGAATATGACTTGGCGGTTGAAGCATTTCGCGAAGCTGATCTTTTAAACCCTTCCAATCCTTTACCTGATGTATATTTATCCAAGGTATACCAAACTCAAGGTTCCTACCCAACAGCCATTCAGTATGCTGAAAAAGCCGTTGTGGACGATCCGACGAATCCTTATTATTATGGTAACTTAGGTGTTTTGTATTATCGTAATTATGAATACTCGAAAGCGATTCAGAATTTGCGTTTAATTATTCGAGGAGGAACTACAGAAGATGGCACTACGGTCGCAGCTCTGCCTCTGGATTATGGAACAATTGCGCAATACTATCAGATTTATGGATTAGCTTTGGCTCGATCAGGGGAATGCCCGGAGGCTATGCAAATATCAGAAGCTTTACTAAAAAATGTAGGTAACGATGATATTATTGTCTACAATGCAGGCGAGATGGTTAATATCTGCACCGGTGTAAGTTCTGATAATTGAGAAATAGCTAAATCTATTTAATTTAGCAAGGTAATTAAAAAAATGGGAATAAAACTTCCGGATGATGATCATTTGTTTAAAGCTCCAAAGAGCAGCCATCCAATCCGGATATATTTTTTGTTGATGTTAATTTTAGTTGGGGCTTTTATTTTACGAGGTATTAATGCCGGGTTTATACAAAAGCCTTTTCTGCCCACCCCAACTTCTACCCGCACGGCTAATTCTTTTGCTATGGAAGGAGAAACTCAGTTCCAGGCTGGAAAAATTCAGGCTTCGGTTGATGCTTATAGAAAAGCGGCTGAATTAGAGCCAGGTAACTCTACTATTCTGGCAGAATTAGCGCGCATTCAAACCTATTCGTCGGATTTATTAACGACCGATGCGCAAAAAAAACAACGTTTAGAAGAGGCAATCCAATCTGCTGAAAAAGCGGTAGAACTTAATCCGGAGGACAGCACTGCTCAGGCAATATTATCTTTAGTTTATGATTGGTATTCCAGCCCATTATATTCCGGAGCGGAATCTGATAATTATGTGTTTAAAGCCGAACAAGCATCTGCCAAAGCATTACAACTGGATAGTAATAATGTTCTGGCTGTGGCTTTCCGGGCTGAAATTTATATGCGCCAATTGCGCTATAAAGATGCTTTGGATTTTGCTGAAAGAGCAGTCGCCATGGACAATACCTCTCTAGATGCCTACCGGGTTTATGGTTTTGTGTTGGAATCTCAAGGTGGACGGTACGGAGAAGCCATCGAAGCTTATAAAAAAGCTGCAGAAATTAATCCTAATCTTACGTTTTTGTATTTATCAATCGGTGTTAATTACCGCCAATTAGAGCAAAATGATGAAGCTCTGGACTACTTTGCCCTGGCGGCGAAAATAAATGAAAAGAATGAGGTGAAGGACCCTATTCCATATTTAGCTATTGCAAAAACATATAGCCAAATGGGTGAATTCTTTAGTGCGGGCAGAAATGTAATGAAAGCCCTGGAAATTACTCCACAGGACCCGACCGTTTATGCTCAGCTCGGTCTTGTTTATTTCCGGGCCAGGAATTATGAAGGCTCAATTCCTGCTTTTGCCTGCGCGGTAGATGGCTGTACTGCGCTGGAGAGTTGTATCGTCCGACAGGATTGTACGGAGGATGCACCGCCTGAAGAAGCGCCAGATTTTCCGATTGTTGGGCTGCCTTTGTCAGAAAGTACCGTGGTGTACTATTATTCGTATGGTTCGGTGCTTTCAGCGATGCATCGCGAAGGGACGGGTTATTGTGAGCGAGCTTTGAAGGTTTTTAATACGGTTCGGAAAGAGTATTCTATCAATGAGGGCGTGATGAATATTGTTCGAACAGGTGAAGAAATTTGCGCTTCCTACGGGATAACCCGCTAAATTTTTACTTCTACAACTTTTATCAGAAATTTATAAGAAGTTAAATTTACCTCTTGACTTTCAATATAAAGGCAGGTAATATTTGAAGCGGTTTTAGCACTCAAGTTAATAGAGTGCTAAAATACCAAAAATTTAACCTTTTTGCAAAAGCTGGAGGAAGTACAAATGAAATTAAAACCGTTAGGTAGTCGGGTAGTAGTCGAACCGATCGACGTCGAAGAAGTCACCGCTGGTGGCATCGTTCTACCGGAAACCGCAAAAGAAAAACCCCAAAAGGGCAAAGTTTTGTCAGTTGGTCCTGGTGACCGCAACGAAAAAGGCGATCGAGTTCAGATGGATGTTGCCGCTGGAAATACCGTTTTATTCGCGAAATATGCCGGTACCGAAATTAAAGTTGAAGGCAAAAAATTGCTCATTTTACGCGAAAGCGACCTTTTAGCAATTGTTGAAGAGTAATTAATAAGGATAGGAGTTTAAATAATGGCAGCAAAACAATTGGTTTTTGGAGAAGAAGCACGTCGTAAGTTACGTAATGGGATTGATGTGGTTACTAATGCTGTAGCAACCACCTTAGGCCCAAAAGGACGCAATATTGCGTTAGATCGAAAATTCGGTTCACCAACCATTACTCATGATGGTGTGACCGTCGCAAAAGAAATTGAATTAGAAGATCCATTCGAAAATATGGGTGCCCAGTTGCTTAAGGAAGCAGCCACCAAGACAAATGATATTGCCGGTGATGGCACCACAACTTCAACCGTGTTAGCCCATGCTATCGTTACCGAAGGTTTGAAGACTTTGGCTGCTGGCGCTAACCCCATGTTACTCAAAAAAGGAATTGAAGCCGCTTCTAAAATGGTTGCTGAAGAAATCAAATCACAGGCAATTGAAATCCGCGAAAAGAATGAAATTGCCAACGTTGCCACAATTTCAGCCCAGGACCGTTCCATTGGTGAATTAATCGCTGATGTAATGGACAAAGTTGGTAAAGATGGCGTCATTACTGTTGAAGAATCCAAAGGTTTGGAATTCGAACAGGAATACGTTGAAGGTATGCAATTTGATCGTGGCTATATTTCACCTTATTTCGTTACTGATGCCGAACACATGGAAGCTGTCATCAGCGATCCTTATATTTTGATCCATGACAAGAAGATCTCTGCCGCTGCAGATATTGTCCCGGTTTTGGAAAAAATGGTTCAGGTGGGCAAACGCGATTTGGTGATTATCTCTGAAGACATCGATGGCGAAGCTCTGGCTACCCTCGTATTAAACAAAATTCGCGGCATGATCAATGTTTTAGCCGTCAAAGCCCCTGGGTTTGGTGATCGACGCAAAGCAATGCTGCAGGATATCGCAACCTTAACAGGTGCTCAGGTCATTTCTGAAGAAACTGGCCGCAAATTAGAAACAACAACCGTTGCTGATCTTGGCCGCGCTGAAAAAGTTGTCGCTGATAAAGACAATACCACCATCGTTGGCGGTAAAGGCGATGAAGCTGGCATTAAAGGTCGCATCGATCAAATCAAAGTTGAGATCGACAAAACCACCAGCGATTATGATCGTGAGAAATTACAGGAACGCCTGGCCAAATTAGCTGGCGGCGTGGCGATTATTCGTGTTGGTGCTGCAACCGAAACTGAATTGAAAGAAAAGAAACATCGCGTGGAAGACGCCCTTTCAGCCACTCGCGCTGCTGTGGAAGAAGGAATTGTTCCTGGTGGTGGTGTTGCTCTGATCAATGCTGTGCATGTACTTGAAGGACTAAAAATGGCAAACGATGACGAACAAATTGGCGTCAATATTGTTCGCAAAGCTTTGGAAGTTCCCATGCGCAAGATTACCGAGAACGCTGGACAGGAAGGTTCTGTCATCCTTGAAAATGTTCGCAAAGCTCAAAAAGACAGCAAGAATACCCGTATCGGTTACGATGTATTGACCGGCGAATATGTTGATATGGTAAAGGGTGGCGTTATTGATCCCGCCAAAGTGACCCGTGGAGCCCTGGAAAATGCTGCATCAATCGCAGCCATGATCCTGACAACCGAAGCATTAATAACCGATGTTCCTGAAGAGAACAAAGCTCCAGTTGCACCACCAATGCCAGAATATTAAACCAGTATTTTTATTGGAGACAAACAGGTCGAGAAACTCTCGACCTGTTTTTTTTGGATTATAATCAACAAAATGAATAGTAAAAACTTGCTTGTTTTATTACTGATAATTATTGGTATAACAATCACGAGTTGTAATCATTCACAAGCAATCACTCCAACGAATGATATTAATAGTCCAACCACTGAGATGGAAACTCCAAATCCCTCACAGGATTTTACCCAGGAAGCAACCATTGAACCGACACCTACTTTACCAATGGCTGCAATAATCAATGGGGAAGGCATTCTTTTAAGTGATTTTAATGATGAATTGAAACGTTATAACCTTGCTGTCAATCATTTAAATCTTCCAAAAGATGAAGAAAAGGCCAAGGAAGTGGTTTTAAACACAATGGAAGAGACGATCTTGCTGGCTCAAGGTGCAAGGGAAAAAGGCTTTGTTTTAGATGATGAAATATACAAAAAGAAATATGAACAACTGGTAACTGATGCAGGCGGTGAAAACCAAATGAATGAGTGGCTGGCAAATAATTCCTACTCTTTGGATAGTTTTGAACGCCTGTATCGCTTACAAATCGAAGCGACCTGGATGCGCGACCAAATTATTTCTCAGGTACCTACCCGGGAGGAGCAAATTCGGGCACGGCAAATTCTGGTTAATAGTAAATCTACCGCAGAAGATATTCATCATCAATTAGAGGTTGGGGCGGACTTCAATTATTATGCCTGGGGATATGATCAATTAGCTGGGGGTGAGTTAGGTTGGTTCCCTAGAGGTTATTTGGTTTTACCTCAAATTGAAGAAGCGGTTTTTAATTTACAGCCGGGTGAATATACTGAGGTTATTGAATCAACTTATGGATACCATATTGTTCAGGTGATGGAGAGGGAATTGGATCGGCCGCTTACTCAGGACGCCTTAATCCAAAAGCAAAAAAGTGCATTGCAAGAATGGTTAGAGACAAGAAAATCAACCAGTTCAGTTATTCTGAATTAAGAAATCAGAATCATTGCGAGGGAAGAATTGCAGCAGGAAACGACAAAAAATAAAATTAGAGATGGAATTCTCAATATTCTTACAACCATCATTACTATATTAATAGTCTTTATTGTGATCGTTCAGGTATCAATTTTCTTAAATCCAAATATTTTCTTTAACCCATTACCGCCTTATCAATTACCTGAGAAACTAGTTATTGAAAAACCAACCGTTACAGCGATTGTTGTTGATGACCAACCAACCTCAACCATTCCAGCCATTATGACAGCAACCGAGGTTGTTGTACCGACAGCTACTGAAATAGGCATCTTTAGTGATGGTACTCCGGTTGTTGAAACAACACCTATTCCACCTACACAAACTCCTTTTAGTGGCTATTATGCTTTTGTTTTACAAAATGATATTAATGCCATCGACAGCACCTTATTTAAACCAAATTATGGTTGTAATTGGATTGGGGTTGCTGGACAGGTATTCGATTTACAGGGACGACCGGTGATGGGGGTACGGGTTTGGCTACGAGGGATGTATAACGGAAAAAGAATTGATTTATTGAGCCTTACATTGGAATCCTCCCCTTATGGACCTTCAGGCTTTGAGTTTACATTAGGGGAAGAGTTAGTCAATAGTAAAGGCCAATTATTTATCCAGCTATTGGATCAAGCCAATATTCCGATCTCTGATCGAATTTATTTCGATACATATGAAGATTGTAATAAGAACTTGATTCTTATTAATTTTAAACAGATTCGCTGATCCAAATTTGACAAATTTAATTTCTTGGAAGAACAAAGAATTTTTGGTCTTTGGCATTGAAAAATCTTGTTAATGGCTCAGCCTCCATTGCCAATATTTTCCCATTTGAAAAATATTCAAAATCAAAATTCGTAATTTCACCAGCTTCCATACCCGGAACAGGCAATAATCGAGCAGTTAATGGCTTATTTAAACGGCTGGAAAGTGCTGCGATATCCAATAGCAAGGCTTCAATTTGTTCTGGGGTGGTTGTTCCGGGAATTGGAATGGTATCCAATCCAGTACCACATACCGCTGAGAACATCAATAAATCTTTAATGGTCAGGGTATCATCGATTGATCGCTGAGACAGACGAGAATCTTCCAATAAAGGCAGCATCAGACCATTAAACCCACACCGATCCCAATTCCCCTGATCCAGGGTGCTCGTCAGAAATGCTGCTGCAGCCAGTGAACCATGTTTCCCTAACGCAGATACTCCCAGACTTTCTAAAGCTGCTCCTAAGGAATGGGTGTCTTGCGGAAAGGGAGCCACAGAAAAATCAAACCCCTGGAAAACAACCTGGTTGAAGGCTAATAGTTCGGAAAAAATAAGTCCTAACCGATTGGCATGATTTTCCAGGCTGTTAATTAGAATAATTTGTGCATCTGAAAGATTTTTTGCGGCTTGAAAGGCGTTTACAACCTCATCTGCGCCTTCAATTGCCAGACTAAGGGCAGGGGGTTGTCCAGGTTGGTGGTAAGAGCCCGGGAAAAATGGACCAAATGGTTTTACGTTGGCTAAGGCGCTGAAACGTAGATTCCCAAATCCATTGGCTTCGATTTCGGTATTCTCCTGAATTGCTCTTGCGCATAGGTGAATAGCTTCCAAACTAATCCCTGATAATTTGTCAGCCACGATGCCACTAAAAAAAGTGTTTTGAGTATGCCGCAATAGCTCAGGGATGACCCGATAGCTCTCCGGGTGGTGGATGAGGGCTGGACCAAGAGAAAGGTAATCGAAACCAGCAGATTTCGCTTTTGCTTCCATTAATTTGGCAAAATGGACTAACTGGTCAAGATCCTGATTGGAGTGAATAGTTGAGAAGGGGGTGGTCGCTAGCCGAATAGTTTGTACCTCGTATTCATTCTCAAGACAAGCTTGTTTACATTCCTGAGCCAGATGGGATAGTTTTTCTAAGGTGTAATCTGCCTGTAAAGAACCAGGGTCATAAAAACATGTAATTGATCGGATTTTCATTTCTGTCTCTGCCTTACGGTTTCAAATAATAATATGCCGGTTGCTATTGCTGCATTCAGCGATTCGCTTTTGCCGGGCATTGGAATTTTTATTAATTGGTCAGCGCTCTGGTAAGCTTCTTCACCAGGACCATGGGCTTCATTGCCAACAACTAATGCAATTGGCTGAGTTAAATCAATATCCCAGCAACTCAGGTTTGCATCGGCACTAGCAACCAAAGTCTTGATAGGAATGGGTGTTTTATTGAGAATGAGATTGATTTTTGCCCAGTTGAGTTGATAAATTGGAAGATGAAAATGAGCTCCCATACCTGACCGAACGACTTTTGGATTGAAGATATCGACGCTATTGGATGTAACCAGAACTAATTGTGTTCTGGCTGCATCGGCTGAACGTAGAATGGTACCTAAATTTCCAGGGTCATTAATCCCGTCACAGATCAAAATAAAATCTAGATGGTTGGGTAATGGCAATTGGTTTTGCTTCACTACCGCGATGATTCCCTGGGGATTTTCTGTTTCGGAAACCTTTTTCATTAATGAAAGGGGGATCTCTTCCGTCACGATCGATTTTCCTGTGAGAACATCTATGAGCTTCAGCCCGCGTTCTGATAAATTACTGCTAAAAAATAAATATTCAATTTCCCATTTTGCCTGAACAGCCTCTTCAATCAGGCGAACTCCATCCACAATAAATGCGTTATGCAGTTTTCTTTCTCTGGAATGCTGCTGCAACTGGATGATTCTCTGAATTTTAGGGTTTTGAGAAGAAGTGATCATTTAATTAATTTTACTGGAAAATAAAACCGGCAGGACTTAATCCTGCCGGTGTATCTTTTGGTTTCGTATTGATTATGCTGTTTTCGCTTTTGCGATCACTGCACTAAAAGCTTTTGGATCTCGAACAGCTAAATCAGCCATCATTTTGCGATTGATGGTGATATTGGCTTTTCGCATAGAATGAATTAATTGACTGTAAGTGACACCATTTAGCCGGGCACCGGCATTAATACGGGCAATCCAAAGTCTGCGCAAATCACGTTTACGGTTGCGACGATCTCGGAAAGCATACCAAAGACTTTTTAACATTGCTTCATTAGCACGGCGGAACAATTTACTTTTTGTTCCATATTGACCTTTGGTAAATTTTAAAACTTTTTTGTGACGACGATAGTTGGTTGGGCCTCTTTTTACCCGAGCCATTTGTTACTCCTTTGCAAACCCCTGAGCGCCGGTTTTACCCTGTTAAACACTCAACAGTTGCACTAAAAAAATAATAAGAACAGCCTTTACCTATAGATAGGGGACAAGGCGACGAATACGCTGGGCAATCTTGCTACCTTTGACTTCAATCATCTCGGTAAACAAGCGTTTGGTACGCTTAGCAGTACGGCGGCGCAAATGGCTTTTGCCACCCTTGGTGCGAACCAAAATACCCGACCCAGTCAAGCGAAAACGTTTTGAAGTCGCTTTATGGGTTTTCATTTTGAGTTTTCCGGTTGGTGCTTTACGAGGCACTTTTAATCTCCTCTTCTAAAAAAATCATTAATTCACGGTCTTTTAACACGCGACCGCGAATTATACTATAGGTTTTCAGATTTGGACAGATTCTTTTTGAAGAAAAAAATTATTCTTCTATTTCTTCCAAATCTTCTTCCACTGGAACCGCTTTCACTTTCTGTTTGGATGTTTTTACTGGAGCTGGTTTGGCTTTCTTTCCTATCCCTTTTGTTGGTGATAAGAGCATAGACATATTTTTGTCTTCCAGGTTCGGTTTTTGTTCGACAGTGGCAATATCTGCTAATTCTTCGGCAATTTCTTTTAAATCTTCAAGGGCAATTTCCGGATAGGTGATCTCTCGTCCTCTGAAACGAACGGTAACTTTTACCTTCATTCCTTCTTCTAACCAACGTCTGGCGTCCCGGGTTTTAAAGCCCCGATGATGTTCATTTGTCTTAGGGCGTAAACGAATTTCTTTTATTTCTATTTTTGTTTGTGATTTGCGCGCTTCTCTCTCTTTTTTCGTTCGTTCGTAAAGGAATTTCCCATAATTCATGATACGACAAACTGGGGGGACTGCACCGGGAGCAACTTCGACTAGATCTAATTCTGCCTCTTTTGCTAAATCCAGCGCTTTTTGTATGGTGACTAATCCGACGTTTTCTCCTTCTGCTCCAATTAAACGAATTTCCTTTACTTTTATTTCCTCATTCACACGATAATTTGATGTACTAATGGCTTTACTCCTTTCGAAAATATTGAAAATTAATAATTACATTAAAAATTGAACTTGTATAATATACCATATCTTAAAGATGATCGTCAATAATACCAGTTAAAAAATAATCTTTAAATTAAAAAAGAAAAAAAGAGGGTCTTCTTCGCGAAAACCCTCTTGATTCTTAAGTCAGGTTTTGTATCTCATTCTTTGCCAATTGGATAAAGTCATCGACTGGCATGGCTCCGGGGTTTTCGCCATTCCTCAATCTTAATGCTACAGCATTGGCTTCCAGTTCTTTATCTCCGATCACCAGCATATATGGGATTTTTAGTAATTGGGCATTCCGGATTTTTGCATTCATCCGGTCGTTACTGTCATCCACATCTACACGAATTCCGTTGGCTTTTAATTTGTCAGCTACCTGAAGTGCAAATTCAACGTGACGGTCAGCAATTGGGATAACTTTCGCCTGAACAGGCATTAACCAAATGGGGAAAGCTCCACCATAATGCTCGATCAGAACGCCCATAAAACGCTCCAGCGAGCCTAATAAAGCCCGGTGGATCATAAATGGTCGATGGGGTTGTCCATCCTCGCCAATATAGGTCATATCGAAGCGTTCGGGGTGGTTAAAGTCAAACTGGATGGTGCTTAATTGCCATTCCCGGCCCAGGGCGTCAATCATTTTTAAATCAATTTTTGGGCCATAAAATGCTGCTCCGCCCTCATCCAGGTCATAATTGAGATTTGCACGCTCCAGCGCTTCACGCAACGCTTCCTGAGCATTTTGCCAATCTTTCTCCTCACCAACAGATTTTTCAGGGTTGCGGGTGGACAAATAGGCGTGGAATTCATTAATCCCGAAATGGCGCAGAATATGCAGACAAAACTTAAGAACCCGATCGATCTCCTCTGGCATTTGATCTTCTCGACAGAATAAATGAGCGTCATCCTGGGTAAAGCCACGGACACGTAAAAGGCCGTGCAAAACACCAGAGCGTTCATATCGATATACAGTTCCCCATTCGGCCATTCTGATTGGAAAATCACGATATGAATGCAGTTTGTTTTTGTAGATCATGATATGGAAGGGACAGTTCATGGGTTTTACATAATAATCATCCCCTTCCACTTCCATTGCTGAGAACATATTCTCGCGATAAAACCCTAAGTGGCCGGAGGTTTCCCACAAGTGCGCTCTACCAACATGGGGTGAATAGACCACATCATAACCATTTTCCAGGTGTTCTTTTTTGCAATAATCCTCAACCAGATGTCGAATCAAACCGCCATTGGGATGCCATAATATTAAACCTGGTCCAACATCCGGATTAATGGAAAACAAATCCAAATCTTTCCCAAGTTTACGATGATCACGTTTTTTGGCTTCTTCTAATTTCCACAGATACTCGTTCAATTCTTCGGGAGTTTCAAAGACAGTGCCGTAAATCCTTTGCAACATGGGGCGTTTTTCATCCCCTCGCCAGTAAGCACCAGCAACTGAGATCAATTTCAACGCTTTTGGATTAATTTCTTTGGTATTTACCACATGTGGCCCACGGCAAAGATCAACAAAAGTATCATGCTTATAAATCGAAATCTCAGGTTTTTCTTGGAGTGGTTCACCATGTTCATCTGTACCGCCTTTTTCCAAACCTTCAATTAGTTCAACTTTATAGGGTTGTTCTTTGAATATTTTTAAGGCTTCGTCAGCACTTAACACTTCCTTTTGAAAGGTGAAATTCCCTTTAACGATTTGTTTCATTCGTTTTTCAATTTCATCCAGATCTTCTGGGGTTAAAGTGCGAGGGAGATCAAAATCATAATAGAAACCATTCTCAATTGCAGGTCCAATAGCATATTTTGCATCTGGAAATTTCTCCAGAACGGCTTGAGCCATCACATGAGCAGTTGAATGGCGGACTTTAAATAAATGAGATCCTTCATAATTTGCATCAATTTTTTTTGCCATTTTCTTCCTCTTTCATCAAAATATAATTAAAACAAAAAAACACTTGCCACTGGGGCAAGAGTTTGTCTCGCGGTTCCACCCAGATTACTCAATTAATTTGAGTATCTCCATTTGCTGATAACGGTTGCGCCGGTTGCCTTACTCTTTTGTTCAGGTTTCTGCTCCCAGATGGTTTTTGGTGTTTCATTTCTTGAAAAAACTCTCAGCCAATGGTTTTTTCTCTCTGAAAGATGAGAACACTTACTCGTTCTGTTCTTCGCATTTTCTATATAATTGTGGTGGGCGGTATAGGGCTCGAACCTACGACCTCCGCGATGTCAACGCGACGCTCTAACCAACTGAGCTAACCGCCCGGGTGGCGATATTATAATTTACTTGAAAAGATAATGCAATAGGAAAATCACCCATTTCATTCCATTTTCTTCCCGCTTCGTATTGTTAATGGTAAAATTGCTTTCGCGTCCTGAAGGATCGCACGGAGAGGTTGCGTAGTCTGGCCTAACGCGCGCGCCTGGAGAGCGCGTATACCGCAAGGTATCAAGGGTTCGAATCCCTTCCTCTCCGCCAAAAGAAAGTCACGAATAGGTAAATTTTTTTCGTGACTTTTTTTATACTCTCAACTTATATCTTCCATTCAACCACTTCAATAGCAGTGTTCTCTGGAATATTTCTGATTGCCAATTCCAATGGATAACCCCTTACTTTACATAATACCGTAGCAATAGCCAATCCGTGGGAGACAACAATAATCCTCTCCTGATCATGTTTCACAGCCAATTGATCAAGATAGGCATACATTCTTTCTGCTACCTCGGCGATACTTTCGCCACCAGGTTTGCGGGCTGAGTATGGGTTCTGGTAAACTGCCCGAACCTCATCTCCTCTGGTTGCAAGGACATCCTTGATGAAAAGTCCTTCCCATTCGCCCTGATTGATTTCACGCAAGGCGGGGTGGGTGATAATTTCTAAATTCACTTTCTTCCCAACTTCATTGGCGGTTTGAACAGCGCGAATCAAATCGCTGCTGTAAAGCGCAGAAAATTTTATGCCATCCAGGTTATCAGCGGCTGCTTGTGCTTGCCGAAACCCGGTTTGATTGAGGGGGATATCCTGTTGCCCCTGATATCTTTGCTGTAAATTCCAGTCTGTTTCCCCGTGCCGAATGAGATAAATTGTTGTTGTTGACATCCACTAACCTTTTTATTCTTTTAATGATCTGGATGAATATTATATTCGATCTTATGTGATTAATGAATTCTCTACATCAATGAAGCTCTTTTTCATTCTTTTTTGGAACTTTTTATTTTGTTATAATCACTGTCAAGTTTTTACCACAAAACAAAAAGGTAAAGATATATTTTTCTTGAAGTAAATCGTTTATGGAAAATAAATCAGAGCAGATTTCAGTAAAAATTGAAAAACCAGTCTTTGGTGGATTATTTTTAAGCAGGTTACCTGATAAGAAACCGGTTTTTATTCCCTATGTGCTGCCTGATGAACAGGTCGGTATTCGAATTGTCCAGGATAAAAAGGGTTATTCCCGTGCAATTCCAATTAGTATCCAACAACCCAGTCCAAAGCGCATTCCACCGCCATGCCAATACTTCACGAAATGTGGCGGTTGCCATTATCAACATTTATCATATCCAGATCAATTAGCGATTAAAGATCAAATCGTCAGAGAACAGATTGCCCGCATTCAAGGTATCGATTCAGAGGTAATTAAGAATATTATTCCATCAGAAGAGATATTTCACTATCGCAATAATGTGATTTTTTCAATAGACTCGCAAGGAAAATTAGGATTTCAAGCTTTTAGCTCAAATAACATAATTCCAATTGAAGAATGCCTATTACTGAATGAGCAAATTTCCCAAATACGTAACTCACTGGATTTGGAACAGATCCCAGGTTTGACAAGAGTTCATATCCGTTCAGGTATATCAGATGAAACACTTTTAATTTTAGAAAGTAAAAATTATCAGGAGTTACCGATACTGGATTTGGAGGTGCCGTTGTCCGTTATTCATTCCAGTGACGCTGGCAACCTGGTATTGGCGGGTGAAGATCATTTGCTCATTCAGGTGAAAGATCGGGTTTTTCGCGTTTCCGCTGATTCTTTCTTTCAGGTAAATACTTCACAGGCCAACAAAATGGTTGATTTGGTCCGTCCATATGTCCCCCAAAAAGGGAAGCAGTTATTGGAACTCTATTCCGGGGTGGGATTGTTTACTCGTTTTCTTGCCGATCGTTTTGAAGAAATTTATGCAGTGGAAGAATCGACCTCTGCCTGTGATGATTTTGCAATCAACCTGGATTCATTTGATCATATTAATTTATATGTCGGACCGGTTAATGAGATTGTTCCACAATTATCTATTCATCCTGATGTGATCCTGGTTGATCCTCCCAGAGCTGGTGTGGATCCAAAAACAATGAATGCAATCCTTGAACTAAAAGCTGCAAAAATAATTTATGTGTCTTGCGATATCGCTACCTTAACCCGTGATTTGAAAATCCTTCTGGAACAGGGTTATACGCTGGAAGAATTAACACCGATTGATATGTTCCCACAGACTTTTCACGTTGAGACGGTGGTATTGATGTCACGAAAATAAAAAAGCGTGCTCTGGAAGGCCCTATATTCAAGACATTAGTTTATTTTTGTATTCGAAATCTGAGCGTGAAAAATGTGATTTTTTCGCTTCAATGGAACATATCGAGACATGGACTAAACCCAGCGACAGAGCGATTTAGATGTCAGTGTTTAGTGAGTGGTCAGGTTAGATGTTTTTTCGGATGTTTTTGAGGTCGTGTGGTCAGGTTGGATGTTAGACAAAACGATGTAAAAATCAAGGAGGCGAAATATGAAGAGTCTGAATGAGCTAATTGAAGAGTATACGCATCATTTGCAGCAAGGTGAAATACAAATTGCATACAAAGGAATAATAGACTTTTTAGGGAAATTGAGAGCTGAGTTTATTAAGAAATACCCGCATTACGATGTGAGCAGTATATATCAAGGTTACATGGATATGTCATATTTTTCTTTGAACACGAAGTCATTAAAGGATAAAGGTTTGAAAATAGCCATTGTGTATTTACATGATAAGGGAGGCTTTGAAGTTTGGCTTTCTGCTCGGAATAGAGACATTGCAAAAAGTTACGCATCTTTACTTAACAGTAATATTTCTGGTGATGTGAACGTTTTTCATGATCCTAATAATCCAGATGCTATCATTGAATGCATATTATCACCCAAACCAAATTTTGAGGATCAATCCTCGTTGATTGATATAATTGATGAAGGTGTGGAGAAGTTCGTAACGAAAATAAGTGATCGCTTATAAAAGATTTTATATGTTGACAGTCAAAATCAAACAAACAAGGCGACCTACGGCTTAAGACGGTGGCGAAGTTATTTATGACAATAAAAATAAGAGAAATCAAAAAACCCGAGTTAAGCGAATTCTTACCTTTATACATCAATGCAGGTTGGAGTAACTATTTTAATAATCTAGAAATGTTAACCCATGCATATCAAAATTCTCTGAAAATTCTGGGAGCCTATGACCGTGAAAAATTAGTGGGTATCATTCGCATGGTAGGGGATGGTCACTCAATTGTTTATATTCAGGATATTATTGTTTTAAGGGAATATCAACGCAGAGGGATTGGCAGTGAGTTGATCAAAGCTATCCTTAAGATCTATAAAGATGTTTATCAAAAGGTTCTGCTAACAGATGATGAACCAGAAACAGTATCTTTTTATAAATCTCTTGGGTTTACAACAGATTCTGATATGGGTTGTATTGCCTTTATCCACCTAAATTTATGAGAGAAATGATTACTTAATTTTGGCATTAAAAGAAGTCATTAAAAATAAAACTGGAAAAATTGTCAGATTTATGTGAGTTTTTGAGTGAGTTTTCTTTTGAGTTAAGTTCTTCTGTGCATGAAACTAACAAAACAATAAGAGACATTAAAGATCAACCTATTTTTAAATGCAGCGATTAATGCAGACGTAGATGTAATTCTAAAAGGAGATAAAGATTTCCTTTTTTTATAAAAATGGAACATCCAAGATGCATGAGCGTTTCTCAATTTTCAGAGAGTGAAGGGCTGTTTTTGACTGAAAATTGCTTGCTTTTAATATACAGAAAATTTTTTTACGAATAAACTTGGGTTTGGTACAGTTAATTGATCGTGATAAAATAATTGCTTGAGTAGATACTCCATATAAATATCTGATGGGGGATGTGGTTTCACAATATCAAAATAATAAAATGAGAGGTGTAGAAGATGAGTAAAAATAAGTTTCCATGGTTAAGCACGGTTTTATATGTTTTGGCTGCCTTATTTCTGGTTTATGCATTTTGGTCGGTAAGTTTTTCAGCTAAAACAATTGGCGACATGATGGCACAGGGCCGGTTAGTTTTCAAAGGCAGTGAGTATGAAATTATTAATTTCTATATGACCAACGTAGCTCAATATTTTGTTTATGCGGTTGTTCTTTTTGTTTTAGGGCGGATCACGTTTTTCTTCACCTATGACGAAGACGACGAATCAGATGAAATTGTTGAACTGATTGAAAAATTTGATGATGATTCCGAGGAAGGATAATTGATTTAATTTTTTTCTATTTCGATAAAATAGATTTTTACAATTATAAAGAATAGTGGAAGAATTAAATCCGCTATTCTTTTTTGGATTAAATAATAGGGAACGAAAATTCATCCAGCTTCGTCTTTTTAAATGGAATGTTTTTCTTAGAAAATACTCCTATAATTGAATGTGATAGACAGGAGGTCTAGAATGCGAAAATTAATAACGAGCATTTTTATTCTTGTGATGATATTGGGTGTTTCAGGATGTAATTTATCACCGAAAAACCTGAATCCCACACCATTTTTCCCGACGCCAAACTATACAATGACTGCTCTTTTTACAGTGGATGAAAATAAACCAACCAATCCACCGCCGGATTTTTCTCTGAATACAACAGAACCTGAATTGCCAACCTTGAATCCGATTGTTCCGGCTACTGAAGTTCCTACTCAGGTAGTGCCAACGAATACGCCCACACCGACTGCGATACCGCCAACCAATACTCCCTTACCGCCAACGATGACTAGTACGGAAGCCCCCATCCGTCCCGGAACCTGGGTTACAGGAAAGTACATGCCTACTCCCCCTGTATTTGATTCGGTTTGGGATGAGTGGGAAGCGATTAAATACCCCGCCAAGAATATTGTTTACGGAAAAGATAATTGGAAAAATTCTGAAGATTTGGAAGGTTCCTTCCGGGTGGGTTGGAATGATACTTATTTATACATTGCCGTCAAAGTTCTTGACGATAAATACGTTCAAAATTCAACTGGCAAGGATCTTTATAAAGGCGATAGTATTGAGATTTTACTCGACACCAACTTGTATGGTGATTTGAATGAAAAAAGTTTGAGTTCTGATGACTACCAGATTGGTATTTCACCTGGCAAAGGCGGAACTGATGGTCCCAAGGAAGCTTATCTCTGGTATCCATCTGGAAAAGCAGGTAATTTAAGCGATGTTTTGATTGCATCTTCAGGCGGGGATGGTGTTTATCGGGTAGAAATCGGAATCCCATGGAGCGTTTTCGGGGTTACACCAACCAAAGGACAGCAGTTTGGTTTTGGATTATCCATTTCTGATAATGACGATCCCAGCCAAAACGTTCAACAAAGCATGGTCTCGAATTTAACCAATCGCACATTAACTGACCCGACTACCTGGACTGTTCTAACGCTGGCTAAATGATGATTGAGTATTTTATCTCAGAATAGAATTGAAGATAATTCAGCCCGATAATTTCTGGTAAGTTCGTTATCCTCGCCTAATAATTCAAACAAGGCGAGGATAACTTTTTGGGCCAGTCCATTCCGATATTTTTTATTTTGTCTCAAGATATCCAATAAACCGTCCAATGCTGCCGGGATATTATTTCTGGATGCGAGCCGGATACTATTTGAAAAAGCTGAGTCCAGGTCGTTATTCAGCGGCAAGTTGTTTTGTTTCAGATAACCAAGAGATTCGGCATAAGGCATGAGGATTTCTGCGATACGGTATTGCTTGCTGGCGGGAAAGTTTCTCAGGTTTAACAGAGCATCGAAAGGTTCTCCCTGACCAAGCTGTGCTTTCGCCAATCCTAATAGAACTTCTGGACGATCCGGATATTGGTCGAACAAATCCAGAAAACAATCTTCTGCTTCCTTCCACTCATGATTGGCTAATAAACTAATCCCTTTTTCCAGAGTCAGGCTGTCTCTACTGGGCGGAGTGATATTCGCAATAAAAGATCGAATTCTTTCCTCAGGTTGTAACCCCACAAATTCACCAACTACATCAGCGCCACTAAAAGCTTTGACAGTTGGAACAGTTCTCACACCGAATTGAAGCGCCAAATTCGGATTACTATCAACGTCCACTTTTGCTAGACGGAAACTACCCATTGCCTCGTAAGCGATGTTTTCTAAGAGAGGGCTCAATGTTTTGCAAGGACGGCACCAGGTAGCCCAAAAATCAACAACTACCGGCGTATTCTGAGAATAAGCCAGCACTTCATATTCAAAATCAGTCTCATTAACGTTAACAATAAATTCTGATGTCATCTACTCAGCTCCATCTTTGATGAAGTTCTTATCCATTAATTGTATCAAAGCTTTCCTGAAAATTAGGATTCCCCATCATCGTTTGAGCTTAATCCAGGTTGATTAATCGAAATCACATCTCCATGAACATTGATGACTATTTTAAAACCCATTATCCCCATGTATGACCTGGATTCCTGCGGAATACCGGTTTCCAATAATTTATCAAATTGATCATCCATGTTTTTTAACTGGTTCGCGATCATTGCATAAGTGAAAATATCTTCCTGACCAATCATTTTGGCAGCTTGTTGAGTGAGGAAATCTTCTTTTCCCTCTATCATCGATTTCATTTGATCAAAAACCTGCCGGTCTACTGTCTCTGAGAGGATATGACGTTTAAACCCATGATCCTCCACCACATAGCAGGAATCCTGACCGATATAAACATGGTCAACTGGGTTGTCGTTTTCGTCAAAGACGAGACCTGCAAATAATGCATGTTTTAACATAATTCTCCTCTTTTAAAAGGATAACATGAATGTATTAATATTCTAAAAGAATTCAAATAAAACTTTGTTAGAATATTTCAACCCTGGTGCCATTATTTTCCTGGTAGGTTTCCTCTCCAAATGGGACAGCAGGAGATGACCAGCGGTAAATCCATAACGCATCTGTTGGAGAGAGATTTATGCATCCATGACTGCGGGGTTTCCCATAATCATTGTGCCAGTAAGTACCGTGAAAAGATACGCCACTTTCTGTCAGGTAAGTCACCCAGGGAATTCCGGGTAAATCATAACTATTCGGTGCCGCTGGATCTCCGGCAGCCATATGGCGAGAAGGTCTTTTACGATTGGTTATATAAGTTCCTGGCTGGGTGCGATAATCTCCATCAATAAAACGCCCGCCAGTGGCAGTTTTCGCCGAAAAAACTGGTTTATTGTTTTCATAAGCTATCACCAGTTGATCTGCTAAATGTATTTCAATTAATTTGTTTTCCAGGGGAATTTCAGGAGAGAGCGGGGTAAGCTCATCCGGTTCAATTAAATGAATATGCGTGGCTTCAACATAATAATGGATTTTCCATTTATCATCCGAAATTTTATACCAGAGTTTTTGTTTACTATCCCTTAGCGCACTTTTTACCCAGAAAACCGAGCCATAATATAAACGGTAGGTAATTAAATGCAATGAATTTGGGTGCCAGACTGCGTTGGTGAAGGGGACGGTTACCTCTCCCAAACGGCCCTGTTCCGATATTTCCTCAACCTCAGGGTTTGACAAGATACAAACTGGTTGAATATTCCCGGAATGAACAAAACCTGGATCGCCCATTTCATACCAGATCCGGTTGTAAGCCGGTTCTTCATCCCCGATAGTGACTGAGAGAATCGGGTGAACATGATCTTTCCATAAAGTACTGATTAATTTGGATTTCGTTGATGGAGATTGATGAACATCAACCGTAGAAGCAATGACACGGCCATGAGAAGGGACAAATTCTGCTGACGAAATCTTTGCAGGACTGAAAAAGTCATGATTTATGTAGGGGAGTACCATCAACCCAAACAGGCTTTGGGAAGAGATTTTCATGAATTCTCGTCGCGATATTGGCTTCTTACTCCCAAACAAATTCATCAATTTACCCTTACCTACTCGTGAACATTAACCAAGGTACCGACGGATGCGAAATCGTAAATCCATTCGGCTTCAGAAGTACGCATATTGACGCAGCCATGGCTCATGGGGTAGCCAAAATTATCGTGCCAATAAGTACCATGCAGTCCATAGCCTTTATAAAAATACATTGTAAAAGGCACATTGGGCAAGTTGTAGCCAGGTCCAACCATGTTGGCATAACGATATTTACCCCATATATGAAACTGCCCGATTACGGTTGGCGTGAGAGGTAAACCAGTGGATACCAGAAACGAATTAACGATATTTTCACCGACATAGGCATAGACCATTTGATCGCTCAAATCAACGTCAATCCAGCGGGTATTTTCATCGACCTCATCCGGAATCTGGACTCCATAATTCGATGGCATGGTAGGTCTGGGAGTTGCTGTCGCTGTAAAGGTAGGGGTAAAAGTTGGCGTAGCCGTTTCGGTTGGTTTACTGGTTGCGGTGGCTGTAGCAGTTGGTGTCGCTGTGGGTGTTGAGGTGGCTGTCGCAGTCGCAGTAGCGGTAGGGGTGATAGTTAATTTTGGAATAACTCCTTGAGGACGTTGAACAATGGGTTGTTCGGCAAAAACTATTTTGATGGTTGGAAGAGACAGCCAGACACCGAATAAAACCAAAATTGACACAATTGCTAATGCGCTTATTTTTAGCCACATCCAGTTATGGCTGGAAGGCTTTTTGGTGTTTGCAGACGGTGTTTTTTGGAGAGGTGATTGCGTTGGTAAATTAGGAGACGCAACAGAGGACGCAGTAACTTTCTCTTTTTCCTGTCTCAAACGTTTAATTGCCCAATTCATACCCTGTCTGGCACGTTGTGACCCGGGGTTTATTTCCAGGGCTTTAATCAGATAACGTACACTATCTTCTGGTTTTGTGCAGGCAGCCAGAATCAACCAGCCATCTTCCATCTCAGGGGATATTTCCGTCAGAATTTTCGCCCAATGGTATGTTTCGGGGTAATTTTTGGTGCGTAAATATTCGCGGGCTTTTTGAAGTGCCTGTGAAGGAGTCATTGAATTAGTTGGCATTATGGTATCTCAGACAGATAATCCTCGGGTATGTTTTCTTTGTTAATAAAACACTGAATTCCAGCAACGATACCATCAGCAAGCAATTCCGGTTGGTTGCGAATAATTTGCTCATCCAGATTTAAAAACCCGGTTTCGATGATTGCGGCAGTGGTTTCTTTGTTAATTTCACTGAATGTATGATAGCTGGTCATATCTGGGGTAATCGTATTAACATGAAACTTTAATCCGGTGGCCTCGTGATAGCGGTAGATCAAACATTTTTCTAATCTCTCTGATCGATCCTGGTAAAGACTATCGGCCGGGGCTGCAACCTTAAACCCGGTTGCTTCATCATTGATATAATCACAAGAATCATTGTGAATGGATACAAGAACCATGCCGTTATATTGTGCCAGTCTTGGATCGAACTCCTCCAGTAAATCAACTGTAAAGCCCAAATTTTTCAATTTTTGAACAACAAAAGTAGCAATTTTTAAATTAGCTTCCATTTCAGTAAAGCCATCAGAACAGACTGCACCTGAATCATTGCCATAATGCCCTGCCACGATTCCAATCCTTGCAGGTGGTAATTGTGTGGGAGTCGGGTAAGTACCAACCGATTGAGACTGCCAAATATCATAAATATTTTGCATTTGATTGGAAAACAGGTTGGAAGGAGTCCACATTGTAAAAATAGTAGCTGCCAGAATGGCTATTCCAATGAAGCTCAAAATAGCATTTCCAGCATTGAAACTAATTTTTACGTTTTGATTATTTAATGTCTTTCGATCCTTGTTAAGCATTTAATGATAGTACCATCCTTAACTTTTGATTACAAGCCAGAAATTTTTAAAAGTAAGTCAAACTTGTACAAATAAACAATGAACTATTATAAATATATACGAAAAAAGTATAATGAGTTTAACAAAAACTTTTTAAAAAGGGATGGGATATGGGTATTTCCGCTGAAGAAATAAAACAGGTCATGAGAAATTGGTGCAGTGGGGTTGCAATTGTCACCAGCAGTTATGAGAATATAATCCATGGGATGACGATCAACTCATTTACATCTGTCTCGATTGATCCACCGCTGGTCACCGTCACATTAGCCAATAACACGCGGACTTATGAGTTTGTAAAAAAAACAAATGAATTTGGCATTACCATTTTATCATCACGCCAGAAAGAGTTGAGTGACAGGTTTGCCGGAAAAATTAGTGATTGGGAACACCGTTTTGATGGCGTTGATGTTTTTACAATGTCAGGACCTTCGCCAATGATTTCGGGAGGGGTGGCCTGGATGAGTTGTAAAGTAATAAATGAAATAAACCTTGGTTCTTCCTCATTGTTTATTGCTGAGGTGACAGACACTCAGATTGGTTCTGGAGAGCCTTTGTTGTATCATTATCAGAGTTATTATTATTTAGGGAACAAAGTGAAATGACAGGATTAGATGATGCAGATAAGAAAATATTATTGAATATTGCCAGAGAGGCAATCATAAACGCTGTCCAAAACAAAGAACTACCTGTACTTGATCTCAACAATTATTCAAAAAAATTACAAGAAGATGGAGCCTCTTTTGTGACTTTACACCAAAAAAGTGATGGAAAGTTGAGAGGTTGTATTGGAACTTTAACGGCTTATCAGCCGTTAATATTGGATGTTCAGGCTCACGCGGTTGCTGCTGCTTTGGAAGATTACCGGTTTTCTCCGGTATCACTTTCTGAAGTCAAAGATTTAGAGATAGAAATTTCAAGGTTAACTACTCCCACCCCACTTAATTATTCCAAACCTAACGATCTGCCCAAACTGCTAAAAAGTAAAATAGATGGTGTCATTCTTCGCAATGGTTCTCATAAGGCTACCTTCTTACCTCAAGTGTGGGAGCAACTACCTGACGCAGAGAAATTTTTGGACCATCTTTGCATGAAAATGGGAGCTAATCCCGACTTGTGGAGAAAAAAGATCCTGGATGTTGCCATCTACCAGGTGGAAGAATTTCATGAATAAAAAAACCCCTCAATAAGTTTTCTTAGAGGGGTTTTTTTATAATCAAAAAGTATTTTAAGCAGTCAATTGCTTGGAAACCACATAACCCTGACCGTACAGATGTCCCATAATCGCAAAAGCGTAGGGTGCTGTAACAAAAATACCTACCACACAGGCGATAGAACCCAATGAAGCGATAAAACTGGCGAGAGCTGTTCCTAAAAGAATTAATAAGTAGGTCACTAAATTGCTCTTAACCATTTTGAAAACTTCACCGAAGGCCAAACCTGCTCCGATAGAATCATGTACTGCAACCCTGGCATAGGCTGCCGGCATTAACAGACCCAAAACAATCGAGTATAGAAACATGAGAAAACCAAAGCAGGCACTGGCTACACCCACAACCAATCCCATTGATTGCTGGTCACTATTGCTGGCAATGGCAGTAAGAATAAGGATCGGTAAATAGAAAATAAGCATGGGGATTGCATACACGAGTCCAACCACCCAGGCTTTAAAGCCACGTCCTAAATCAGCGCCAAATTCCATATTGGGAAGCGGGTTGGGATTATTGCGAATTACATTCAAGGCTACTTTTAGTGACCAACCCAGCAAAAAGAGTTGACCAACGACAGGGATGATAAGACCAATTAACCCAGGAATGATGATTTTCTTGAACCAATCCGGGTCTTGAAAAACAAAAGTAAAAGCATCTCCAAATTTCATAATTACATCTCCTTATCAAAAAAAATAAAAATTTACCAACAAAACCAGTAATTCAATGAGGCCGCTATTTTTTGATTATACATGAAACAAATTAAAAATGTGTAAAGCGATTAACATTAAGAACAAAGATAGTAGCACGTTTTTCGGCTGGTTCGTCAGGTGGTTCTAAATTATTGCGAATAACTTCTAAAGCTTGTTCAACTTTCTCATCCTCTAAGCCGATAAATAAGGTTGAATTTCCGCGGCGCAAGAACCCGCCAGTTGAGGCAATGTGAGTGACCCTGAATTCCGCCGAGGTAAGGGCTGTTGATACCGGATTCGTATCCCTATCGCGTAAAATTGCTATGATCATTTTCATAGTTATAACTCCTCAAAGTAGTCTACATCAAGTGCAAAAATATTAGCCCCTCCGATTGTTATCGGGGTAGGCGCCGGGAGTGGCAAAGGCGCACTTTCTAATGGGACAGCAATATATTCTACTCGCTGCCGGCAGGTTTTCTTTAAAGTTTGCAGTATTAATTCCTCTTTTTCAGCGGGCAACCCTAAAAAAAGGGTAGCATTTCTACGACCTAAAAAACCTCCTGTACTGGCCAGGCGAGTAATATGAATGCCGAATTTTTCCAATGCACTTTCAGCATGATCAACATCCTGAGATTGAATTACTGCCATTAAGAGGGTATCAGTTTTGTTTATTTGTGACTCCATGATTGATCCTTTCTGCCTTTAGATTGGGATCGTTACTTTATGTTTATCGTTCTGGTTGAGATCTAACATTTTTCCACCGGATGTAATGATTTTGTGTCCGGTTTTTGTACAGATAACTTTTAAACCGCGATAAAAAACGGTTACATCGTCTTTAAATTGGTTAGCGCCAAAAAATTCGATTTGGTTATCTGACCAATAATTGATACCAATTAATCTAAAAAATAGGCTCAGCGGTACCAATCCGTTAATTATATTATATTCACCTGTGCAAGTACCTTCATGAGCATCATATAGTTTATAAAACTTTTTTGAAACTTGCAAATTGGAAGTTATTACATCCATTAACTGTTCAAAGTTATTGCGAACAAGATCTATTTGATGATGATCCAATAAAGCAAATGAAATCAGTGTATTGAGAGGAAGATCAATGTTATTAGGATTCATTGTTTTCTCATTCTGAATCAAAGGAAGAAGTGAGAAACCAAAACTGCTTGAAAATTTAATTTTGAGCACATTTTCGACCATTTTATCGACATATTGATTATCCAGTTTTTGAATGCCAATCGCGGTAAATAAGCTTAGATCATAATGGTCAAATTTGCAGGTCGAAAATTCAATGGAACTATTTTCAGGCAGGTTGATGATTCGAATTTCCGTTATCGTATCAAAAACCTGTTTGGTTGAAGAAACTCCATTGGATAAAAACCATTCGATACTTCTTGGTTTGATTATTTCGGTAATATTGTTCTTTTCATAGAACCCATCGATTTCAACGGTAATGTTTCTGGTATATTCAGCTTTTGTTTTGATGCTTAATTTTATTCGTTGTGGATATTTCAACTCTTTATGAATTTCATGTTTGCCTGAGCCAGTTGTTTTTAAAATTGACACACCTCTCGGTGTTTTTTTAGTTTGAACATCTCGATAAGGGAAAAGGCTGAGTCGCTTATTCCAGGCTCCTAATAAATTTTCATAAAGAGTTTCAACTTGCTTTTTCACCTGTAGTAATTCAGTGCAATTAAGTTGGAATTGCTGGGAAATTGATTGAATATGTTCCCACTCCTGAATTATCAAGCTTATTAAAAATGGAGAATCGATCCATTGTGTTTGAATTCCCTGGCTTTTTTCATCCCAGAGATTATGGATCGGAAGTGATTCAAATAAAGATTGTGCTGGGTTTTCCCAAACAGGTCTTTTTGAAGCAGATTGATCATTAAGCCAATATTTAATATATGCAATCAGTTTATGTATGTAAATTTCTGCGATTGAATGATCATTGATTGTTTTCAGGATGGTTCTAGCTATGTTTGCAAGGATTGGGAAAGAATGATATCGAGAATGAAAATCAGCCGGGTTTGAATTGTTAGGGATAAAACCGTTTTCATGTTGCTGATTAATTAAATTATCAAAAAACAATTTAATGAATGAATTTTGATCAGGCGAAGCTTGTTGAAAATACCATAATTGAAGTGGGGAAATCCCTTCAGAAAATTGGGAATCGGTTGGATCAGCCAGGGAAATAATCTTGCCAGGGTGGCGGCTTTGGATTAGTACCGGAAGCCGTTCATTCCCAGGGGCTTGATAATATAATTGAGCAGCAGCGGTTTGACTGGCGAGCAAAGTTTTATCCCAATCCGGATTTCCAGTTTGAATCACAAAACGATCTTTTTGGTTGATTAATGCTAGGCGGGCAACCTCTTTATCGAATTCAATTTTTTCAAACTCATTGATTATTTTTAAAATTTCGTTTTCTTGCTCTTGAAACGAAAAAACCCAGAAAAATTGATAAGTTTCTCCGGGAGGTAAATTAATTTTTCCTTGAATGGAAGATTGACCAAAATTACCAGTCTGAGTCATACCACTCATGAAAAAGAAGGGAAAGAGATTTTTTGTTTTTCCTTTGAGGAAGAAATTTCGATTAATTTGTTCTCCCCTCATCTGGTCTCCTCCAATGAATGGTTTCAAATTCACCAAAAAAGAAAGAGAACCAGTGAAATGAGTACTCTGGTTATTTTGAATAGCTACTTTTCCCAGGACAGAGGAAGAATCGTATACCCAATAATCTAAAGTAGAAGATAAATTTTTAAATGGTTGTGTTACTATACTTAAATAATTCGGATAAATATCATTGATCAGTGGCTCTTCATGGAATTGAGAAAGTCGTGTGACGTTTTCAGTTACACTGGAAAAAATTGGCGTTATTCGCAAGCCTAATGCCTGCATCCCTAAAGTACTATATAGAGATAACCCGCCAATTTCTCCTGCATCCAATTGCATTTCCCAAACATTGTCAGAAAAGTGATTGTTTTTTGCAATCCGGGCATCATTAACCAGAATGAGACTGAAAGGATCTTTTATTGTTAATTTTGAATCTGTCATAACTTGATTGTAAAGTGTGTATTAATCATGGTCAAATGAATTATGCTAGAATTACAAAAACGATTGAAATGAAAATTGTAAAAAAATGAATGATAAGCAGAATGAAAATAATAGCGAAATAGAATTTAATCCCGAGGATCCGATTGATCGCTTAAGAAAATTACTGGCTTCACAAGAGGAGAACCAGGATTCCGAGATGGATTCAGCCTCTCAAGATTTCCATTTAAATAATGAAACAAAAAAAGAAAATGAAGAAGGACAAATAAAAGCCCAGCACCCAACCGGTTATCCAGAAGAGACAGCAGGTTGGTTTTCAGATGACTTGTCAAAATTGGAATCAGGGCAATCGCTCAATGACACCGATAAATCAGGAGATGTGAGTGCCGTGGATGAGGAAAATCTGCCAGAAAATTCACTAGATCCAGAAACCAGGGTACTTCAACCAATAACAAAAAATCAAAATGATGGTTTTTTTTCTCCAGACGAAAAAACTGCTGCAATCCCAGCTTCAGAGGTGGGAAAGAATATTCTTGATGTTCCTATTACACCATTAGAAGAAGAAATTGAAAAAACGCCACCACGACCGATCAGAATTCCCCCTGTGACACAAAAAAGAGTGACACCTCCTCCAGGGGCAACTCAACCAGTTCTTCCTTCCCGGATAAATGTTGATGATACTCAGGCTACCCGTGTTTCTCCAGCAGCATTCAAGAATGTACAACAAAGACATCCTTATCAACCGGTGAGCGCTCAAACTCAACCAATAAAGCCAGTCGAAGGGCGTAAAAAGAAAAAAAATAAACCACCTAAAGGGAAAAGCCACAGTGACATGAAACAAGCCTGGGGATGTTTTTTCAAAACGATCCTAATAGGCTTATTCATCATTGTCTTCAGCTTGATTGTGGCAGGCTCATTTGGTGTGTATCAATATTACAAAATTGCACAATCGCTACCGCCGGTAGAAGAATTAAGAGAAAAAGCTGCTAAGTTTGAAACCACTCGAATTTTAGACCGAAATGGTAATACTATTTACGAAATTATTGATCCGAATGCAGGGAGGAGAACTTATGTACCGTTGGATAAGATCTCTCCATACCTGATTGCAGCCACTATTGCCACAGAAGATAAAGAGTATTACAACCACCCCGGATTTGACCCGGTTGCTGTTGCTAGAGCATTCTGGCAAAATTACACTGCCGGGGATATCGTTTCCGGGGCATCTACAATAACCCAACAATTGGCCAGAATGATTTTATTGGATGATACAGAACGGTATAAGCGCTCGTATGAAAGAAAAACGAGGGAAATTGTCTTAGCCGCGGAAATTACCAGGAAATACTCTAAAGAGGAAATCCTTGAGATTTACTTAAATGAGAATAATTATGGCAACTTGGCATACGGTATTCAGGCGGCTGCTGAAACTTATTTTGAAACCTCAGCGGAGAAATTGTCGCTAGGCCAGGCTTCATTCCTGGCTGGATTACCTCAGGCTCCGGCTGTTTATGATATTTATACAAATCGAGATGCAACGCTGGCCCGGCAAAAACAGGTTCTAATCCTTATGTACGATTTGTCGCAAGAGAGATCCTGTATTTATGTTAGTACAAAGCTGGATCGCGTCTGTATCAATGAAATTGCCAATGCTGCCCAGGAAATTGAAAATTATGAGTTTAAACAACGTGATTACAGCATGGTTTTCCCGCATTGGGTAAATTATGTGCGCACTCAATTAGAGAGCCAATTTGATCCTCAGACGATTTATCGTTCAGGCTTCACCGTTTACACCACGCTCGATCCTGAGATTCAGAATCGGGTGCAGGGAATTGTAAAGGAGCAAGTCGCAGCGATTGCCGATAAAAATGCAACCAACGGAGCTGCGATTGTCATTCAACCAACGACCGGTGAAATATTGGCGATGGTAGGTTCTGCCGATTTTTATAACGAAAGTATCTCAGGACAGGTGAATATGTCACTGGCTCCTCGCCAACCTGGCTCTTCCATAAAACCTCTCGTTTATTTAGCTGCTTTCGAAAAAGGGTGGACCCCGGCGACTTTAATCTGGGATGTTCCGACGGATTTCTCTCCGTCAGGTCGTCCGGATGATCCGCGCGAACCTTATAAGCCGGTGAATTATGATGGCCGTTTTCATGGACCGGTAACAGTGCGAAGTGCTCTGGCAAATTCCTATAATATTCCCGCTGTAAAGGCTTTGGAGTTTGTCGGAATTTATGATGATCCTTTCACATCTTACCCCGATGGATTCGTTAATTTTGCCAAAAGAATGGGGATAAGTACCCTTACCAGAGAAGATTATGGCATGTCGCTTTCATTGGGTGGCGGTGAGGTAACCTTGTTAGAAATGACGGATACTTTCGCTGCCCTTGCAAATAATGGGAATAAACTGCCTCCGGTTGCCATCACAAAAATAGTCGATTATTTGGGAAATCTTGTTTATGAATATGAAAAACCTGCTCCGGTACGTGTTTTACGAGAAGAACACGCTTATTTAATGAGTTCTATATTATCCGATAGCCAGGCCAGAGCACCGATGTTCGGCACTAACTCGGTATTGAACCTTCCCTTCCCAGCGGCAGTTAAAACAGGAACAACCAATGATTTCAGAGACAACTGGACGATTGGATATACTCCAGATGTCGCAATTGGGGTTTGGGTCGGAAATGCTGATTATTCACCAATGATTGATACGACTGGCGTTACTGGAGCTGCTCCCATCTGGGCAGAAGCAATGCAGTTTGCTGAAAACAGGCTGGTTGGAGGTAATTTTAGCAATTTTAGCCGCCCATCTGGTATTGTGGATAAAATTATCTGCTCCGTCTCTGGTACAGAACCCTCCGAATGGTGCCCGAGCCAAAGAAATGAAATTTTTGCTTACGATCAATTACCTTTATCTAAAAATGACGATTTTTGGCAAAAAATAAATGTAGATACCTGGACTGGCCTGCGAGCCTCGGCAGCATGCAATGAATTTACGAAAGAAGAATTTGTATTAAATGTAAAAGACAAGTGGGCGATAAAATGGATCCAAGATTCTTCCGATGGAAGAAATTGGGCTGAGAATATGGGCTTCTCAAATCCTGTTTTGTTTGTTCCGGAAAGAGAATGTAAGGCTGATGACCCAAAGGTAAAAATTATTTTTGCCGGGTTATCAGATGGGCAAACCATCACAACGAACCCATTTGATATTTATGCTTTAGCAGACGCTACCCATAATTTTAAAAAGGTAAGGTTGGAGTATGGACGCGGTTCAGATCCTTCCGATTGGAAGTTGTTAGCTGAATTTGACCATAAAATTCCAGAGGTTGACCTGATTTACACCTGGGATTTATTCGAAGATGATATAGAGCCTGGCGATTATACGTTAAAGATTACTGTTGAGTCCACGGAGGATGGCCGTTCTGCTGAAAAGAAGATTGTGATTCGGATTCAGGTTGCTACGCCAACTCCAACAATTACTCCCACAGCAACAATTACTCCCACACCAACGGAAACACCCACGCCGACGAATACTTCACTTCCTCCAACAGCGACCCCAACATTAGAATCTTTGTTGCCGACACCGGTTGTCCCAACACCTACGCCATAAATGAAAAATTAAAATAGAACTGGCTGATTGGATTCATGCCAAACTGCTGGATCGGAATCAAGGATTTGAACCCAGGTTTTATAATTCAAACCTGGGTTATCATTTATCGTTCTTAAATGTCTGAACTTAACAAAATGAAACTTGCCATAATGCTGAGAATAAACAAGATCATTTTTCAATTTATAACTGATTAATTCAGCACGGCTCCCGGGGAAAATAATCACCGTATCCACATTTTTTTTGGTTGGAGAAAAAGGAAATTGCGAAATGATACTGGAAGCCGTCAGGAAGAACTGAAAATTGGTTCTAGATTCATTTGAAATCCATTGGATCGGGTTAGTACCAGTTATTTGATAACCGATCTTGCTGCCTATTTTATGAATAAGTTTCACCATTAGCTGGAGGTCATTTTTTCTTTCTGAGAAATATTCTTGTGGTGATAACATCCAGTAATTAAGTTGGTTAGGAACTAGTTGGCAATAGGAATTCAGTAATCTTTGAATAAAAAGTGGAGAAGCAGGTAAAACCCCTGGTAAATTTTGGTTGATGGAATAGTTGATTTCTTCTCCGGAGAAATTTGTTTTTTTCTGGATAAATCGAATAAACAACCCTTCAATTTGATCACTAATCGGTTGATAAGCGTTAGGAGGATTTGTTAACCAGAAATCTGCATTTTCTAATTGATCCTGATCCACTTGAATAAACAAATCGGAATTCAGCAGGTTTTTTTCGAACTTTTTTTGAGTTTGCATCAATAAGGTATTATCTGTCAGGTTGGTTTTGAATATCTCGCTTTCATCAATTGTTTTCGAAATTAAATAGATCGATAGCAATTCCTGGTAATTTGCAGGTTCTGATTTTAATGTGAGAAAATCTGAAAGATTTTTGGAGTCATTGATAATGGGTATTGAGGGCGGCTTACTCGTATTTTGAAACCAATAAAATTGTCCAGTTTTTAATTCAGAATGGTAAGCTGCATTCTGTAAATGAAAATTGGAGGATGAAGCTGCTGAAAGATAGGCAAGAATATAACTATTTGTTAATTCCGGAGCGGTTGCAATAAAAGGAATTTTAAGTTTGGAAGCAAAGTCGAAAACCGTTCGGATAGCCTGCGTATGCCAGAGCCAATCGTACCTGCGCCTTTCCAAAGCACCCTTCAATTTTTGGGCGGTTTGATGACCCCATAACCAACCACTCCAAACAGCATTATATGTCCACAGAGCCTGGTTCGGACGGGGTAAGACTGTGGCAATGGCTTCAAAAAAAGGTAATAAATTTTTATTGCGAATAGAATTGATACGACCTTGATAGAAGCAGATACCTCCTTTTTCAGATGGCAGTTGTGGGAAATAAGTAATGGGAATTGGTTTTTCTACTATTCTTAATTTCGTAACTGCTTCTTCCAGGCTGTTCCACAAATTGAATTCGTAAAATTCAGCCGGGATGGTGATTTGTCTCGGTCTGGTTCTGCCGGTATTGATTCCCCATTGCATGTTACCTGTATCAAACGCATGAATTAACAAAGCTTCAATGATATTTTTGCGATCAGCTGTTGTTTGCATACTATCCAGCTTGTTGATTAATGTCGAAATAACTGCCAAAGACCTGGGTAGATAAGAGTCAATAACTTCTTTTACGGCAACGGGAATTTCTATATTCCCAGGGAGAACTCTTTGAATTGCCCGGTTACGATGCAGATTGTAATTTCCAATTTTCTTCAGGGTTTCTAAATCAAAGTCCGATATTTTTACTACACCAGAAAATCCACAGTTGTGACACTCAATTTCCCGGTCATAGGGAATGATTTGATTTTTTTTCCAATGAAATTTGACTTCCGTCTGGATAGATGAACACTCGGGGCAAGGAGAATTATATAAGGCCTTGATTTGGCTTTCCAGGCGTTCTTCTCCCCGCCGTAGAGCCCCTAAATCGGCAATTGCTGCTTTGTATTGACTTTCATTGTAACCAGAACACATTACCTGCAAAATTCTCGCCAGAATTGGATTATTACAGGCAACAAAGACCTGATAGCCAGATTGAGCCAATTCAATGATGCTGGTTGGCTGGTTACCTATCGGGTCCAGAATCCAGCCGTCTTTAATCCCACAATATGAAAGCATGTCTGTTAATGTGCCGTAAGGGTATGGCGGAATAAACCGATCCAAGAGCATCGGGGGAAGATTGATTTTTTCAGAAAAAAAAGGAGGTTTGCCGAAGTCCATCAATTTAAAGTATAGTAATTTACAACGAATTGTCTATACGGAAAATCAGTATCAAAACCAGACAACCATAAAACGAAATCTTGCATGGTAAGATTATCCATGTAATTTATTGGCTGATCTATTTGAGGAAAAATGAACATTGAATCTAACCAACCTGTCGATTTTCAACTTCCTAAAGGGAAGTTTCAATTCTGGAGATACTTACTTCTGATTTTGATCGTAATCGTAATTACACTTATTTCACAGACCATTTTCCTTCTGATTGCTTCAATTATTGAGGGAAATATGGATTTTTTGAATTATCCCCCTTTGACTGCCCTGTGGGTGACGATGTTACCTTTTGCGGTCTTGTTGGCTTTTTTATTAATTGGAATTGCTCTTATTCATCAGCAAAAAGTAAGGACAATTTTTACGCAAAAACAAACATTTAATTGGAAATTATTAATTAAATCTGCAATCCTCTGGTTTTCATTGTCAGGGTTATCTGACATCATCCTGGCGATTCTTCAGCCTGGTAATTATCGTTTGACCTTTTCATTTTCAGCATTCCTCCCCTATATACTTTTAGCTTTTGTTTTAATCATTCTTCAAATAACAGCGGAAGAGGTATTTTTTCGCAGTTATTTGATGCACGGGTTGACTCGTTTATTTCGATATCCCTGGATTGCGATTGGAATCCAGGGACTCTTGTTTGGCTTATTGCATGGAGCAAACCCAGAGGTCTCTAATTATGGTTTGCTTTCAACGATGCCATTTTATATCGTAATCGGTTTACTTTTAGGATGGTTGTCGATTAAATTTCGAGGTTTGGAAGTCGCATTAGGTTTACATTTTGCGAATAATTTTTATGCGGTGGCTATCGTGACTTTTTCTGGCTCATCCATTCCGTCACCTGCTATTTTTACGATCCAGGAATACAATCCAACAGTTAGCCTTATTTCTTTTTTCGTTATGATTATTCTCTTTAGTTTTTTGATTTTAAGAAACAAACCTCAGATGAAGCAACAGCAAGTTTCTTTAGGAGAATAAGGGAGATCGCGCTTCAGGTATAATGGAAATAAATCTACCCTATCATTTTGATGGAAAAAATAGATGTCATTCTGGTATGTAATTCAAAGTCATCCCAATAAAGAACAGCTATTATATAAACAAATTAAAAATCTCGATATTGAAATATTCTTTCCTAGAATTAGAGTCAAACCAGTTAACCCCCGCTCCAGAAAAATCCGCCCGTATTTTCCTGGTTATTTATTTATCAGAACTGCAGTTGAAACAGTTGAGTCTTCTACTATTAAATGGATGCCACATTCAAAGGGGATCGTTTCATTTGGAGGAGAACCATCCATTGTGCCTGAAGCATTGATCCAGGCGTTGAAACAGAAAGTTGGTGATGGTGAGACCTCGATCATTGAACAACAAGAAGAATTTAATGCTGGTGTACCTATATCGATCCAATATGGACCATTTGAAGGGTACGAAGGTATTTTTGATACAAAATTAGATGGATCAGATCGAGTAAGGATATTAATGAGAATGTTGAGTAATCAATATATTCCGGTTGAAATGGAAGTTGCATTTATTAAAAAAAAGAAAACACGCACGAAAAAAGATAAATCTGGAAGTGTCTGATGTTGGATTTCGATCTAAAAAAGCAATGGTATTTGAACATAAGAACAATTCTTTTAGCTCTTATTCTGGTAAGTTTTCTTTTTGTTCAAATTACGATAATTAAAACAAATTATCTTAACAATTCTCTTGAAAGTTCAGTGAGTGGTTCTGATATCACTTATTCTATCGCTTATATGTTGCTTGCCTGGGGTGTTTTTATTCTTGCAGCTTTGTTTCTTTTTATTAAAGTAAAAACCAAAAGCTTAATCAATAATTCAATTCTTACCGGATTGATTGCAGTTAATTTATTGTCTTCGTTGTCACTTCTGATGCGTGATAATTTTCTATTTTCAATCTGGATATTATCTTTATTGCTTTTGTCAATTTCTTTTTTTTGTTATTTATTTCCAACAAAAATACAAATACTAGGAAAAAATATCTCTAGACCTTTATTTATATTAATTGTTATTTTTCTATATTTTTGTATTTTGTCTATTAAAAATTATTATTCTGGAAATTCTTTTTCAATTTCAATTAGGCAAATCCTGCTTCTATTCACGGTTTTGTTGTTAGCTATTGATTTTCTATTTGGATTATCCTATTTCTTTGGAATGAAAAATGATAAAAAAAACACCCATAGGCAAATTTTGACCATAGGTTTTCTACTTAGTTTTCCCCCTTTGATCATTTGGGTTTTTCTTCAACTCAACCAGGCAACTATTTTTTTCAATCCATGGATCGAATTGCAATTAATTCTATACCCAATATTAATTGCGATTTTTATTTTAGAAAAAAGTTTAGGTCAGGATTATATTTATTTTCAAAAAAGAATCAATATATTTTTTACCGCTGTATTATTTTTTGGAATAATTCAGGTTCTTCTTCATTTCCTTTATATTGATCAATTCGATAGAATTCAGGTGCCCCCATTATTTCTTGGTTTTACGACAGTTGTTTTCTCAGGGTTGATGCTTTTTTATTTACGAAAGAATAAATCGAACGCTTCAATCAAAGTTGAAGAGAATCCAAAGACGATAAAACCATCTCAACTAACTTTTTCAACGCGTTTTGAGATGTTAATTGATAAAAGGAACTCGCTGATTGAAAAGCTCAAAAACCAATTTCAAGAAAAATATTTATGTAATCCCTATCATTACTTTTTAAAAGATGACACATCAAAAAAGTATCTACCTTTCCAATTCTCAACAGGTAGTGCGACCAGTATTGAATTTTCTTCAGAATCTCACCTAGTTAAGTATTTTGAAAAAAAACCACAATTATTGATGATTAACGGTGACTCTGACCTCCCGGATGAATTATTGCTTGAAAAAGAAAAAATACATTTTCTCGGCGCTAACTTTTTTCTGCCGGTAAATTACAATCAAAAGTTATATGGATGGGTAGCTTTTAAAGATCAGAAATTATCGAAATCTTCATTTGAAAAGGAATTCTGGTTATTTGAAGAATTATTGTTCGATCTGGCTGTAACGTCAGACGAGATTAACCAACAAATGGATATTCAACAACAGATAAAAAATTTAAACATTCTGAATAGAGTAGTGCAGGGGGTTAATTACACTTTGGGTTTGGATGATATATATGAATTAATCTATGCACAAACATCACAAATTTTTACACAGGAAGTTTTTTTTATTCTTTTACAAGGTGATCAATCCAATAATCTGAAATATGTTTTTTGCGTAGAGGGTGATGAAAGAATTTCTGAAAAAGAATCTCAGATTGTTTCGAATAATGATTCTTTTGAAGCGAATGCAGTTAATAGTGGTTTAGGTTCGATTTCTAATGATTATCCATTAGATTGTCAAAAGAACAATTTTCCAAATTATTATCCCGGGATTCAAAGATTGATGATTGTCCCTCTAAATACGGGTGCGAAAACCATCGGATGCATTGTAATTGGGTCTGAGAAAAAGGATTCCCAGTATACAGAAGCTGAATTGGTAATTTTTCAGTCAATTGCTGATCTGGTGGCTGGAGCCATTGAAAAAACCAGATTATTAGCGGAATCAGAAACACATGCAAAACAATTGGCAATCCTCAACAATTTGGCCAGAAAAGTGACTTCAACCCTTGATGTAAATGAATTATTTAAAATCATCCTGAAAAATTCTGTAGACCTTGTTAATTGTGAAGAAGCCCGTTTGGTCATTGTGGATGATAAAAGCCACGAACTGATTTATCAGGATGTATTTGGAGAGCATTCCTTAACTCTGAAACAAGAAAGGGTGATAAACCCGGGAAAAATTATCAATAAAGTTTTGATTTCTCACGAGCCACTGATAGAGAATAACTTAAACGAATTATCAAAAAAATTAGAATTGGATTCGGAATACAATTTCCCTGTCCAATCAATCGTGGTGATTCCTTTGGTCGTTAAAGATCAGTTAATTGGCTTGATTGAGTTAATCAATAGAAAAGGAAACCTACCCTTTACACAGAACGATCTGGAGCTTGTTTCAGCTCTGGCTGCCCAATCTGCCATTGCGATTGAAAATGCTCGCCTCTATCAACGTACTGATCAGGAATTAGCGAAGAGAGTTCAAGAATTGTCGGTTATGCAAAGAATCGATCGGGATTTAAACACAGCTCTTGATTTACAAAAAGTCATGGAAATAACCCTTGCATGGGCGCTTCGCCAATCAAAATTTGATTTTGGTTGGATAGGAACTTATGAAGAGAATATCATTCAGGTTGTTTCTTCCTTTGGGTACGAGCAGGATCTCTTAGGCGACCATTTGCTCAAAGACGAGTTTCTTAAGGAATCTGAACTACATGATTTACTAATCAGTGGTATGCCGGTGCAAAGTTTTACCAATGAAATGTCAAAAACTCACCCGGACTCTCAAAGTAAAATTATCCTTCCAATTCGTCGGAATGAAAAAACAATTTCAATCATTTCTCTGGAGAGTCGTAAGGAAAAGTACCTGGACCCAGATGAAGTGAATTTCCTAATGCGATTAGCTGATCACGCTTCAATTGCGATCATAAACAGTCAACTTTACGCGGAAGTTCAGGCAGCAAACCAGGCAAAAAGTGAATTTGTTTCCCTGGTGGCACATGAATTGAAGAACCCCATGACTTCGATCAAAGGCTACACAGAGCTATTGGCTTCTGGAACTGTTGGATCGATTAATTCAGACCAGGCTAATTTCCTGAAAACAATTCGTAAGAATTCGGAACGCATGAATACGCTCGTCTCTGATTTAAATGACCTTTCGAAAATCGAAACCGGAAACCTCCGCCTAGAACAAAAACCCGTAGAACTGGATGAAATAATTCAGGAATTACTGAGATCAGCTAAAGGACAAATTGAGGAGAAAGAACAAAATGTCAACGTTTTGATAGCAGAGAATTTTCCAACCATCTTTGCTGATCCAAACCGTCTACAGCAAATATTAATAAATCTTTTGAGCAATGCAATTAAATATACGCAGCCCAAAGGAGAGATTTTTATTAAGGCAGAGATTCAAAGAACAAATGATGTGCCCTTATCAAGAGAAGCCAGGGCTCATATAATGGTAAGCGATAATGGCGCCGGGATTTCTGAAGAGGATATGGGGATGATTTTTCAGAAATTCTTCCGTTCAGAAGACCCCAGGATTCGAGCTTCATCCGGAACCGGATTAGGATTAAATATCACCCGCAGTCTGGTAGAAATGCAGGGAGGGCAAATCTGGTTTGAAAGCAAATATCAGCAGGGGACGACCTTCCATATCACATTACCATTTGCAAAATAGAAAGAAAGAGCCTGTCTCCAAGCTCTTTCTTCCCAGTATTAATTATTTTCAAAGAGAAAGGTTCACTTTAGGTAATCGTTCTTTGATCTTCTCTTTATCTTCTTTCGGAAAGGGATCATTGGCTAATTTTCCCTGATTGTATGCATTGTAAGCGGATAGGTCGAAATGACCATGTCCGGATAGGTTGAAGAGAATTATGCGTTTTTCTTCTAATTTTTTAGCTTCCAGGGCTTCATCCATTGCTGCCCGAATGGCATGGGCTGATTCTGGGGCAGGTAAAATGCCTTCGGTTTGTGCGAAAATCGTGGCAGCTTCAAAAATTTCCAATTGACCTAAAGCAATGGCTTCAATATAGCCTGCATCGAATAAAGCGCTCAATTGTGGTGCCATTCCATGATATCTCAATCCCCCAGCGTGAATAGAGGGAGGCATGAAATTGTGCCCAAGAGTGTGCATCTTTACAATTGGAGACATTTGAGCTGTATCTCCATAATCAAAGTCGTAAATTCCTTGTGTAAGAGAGGGCGTTGATATTGGTTCAACAGCGAGCAAACGGGTTCTTTGCCCATTTTTTAAATTCTCTCTCAAAAAAGGAAAAGCAATTCCGGAAAAGTTCGAACCTCCCCCAACACAACCAATGACTACATCCGGATATTCATTAGCCATATCCATTTGTTTTAGCGCTTCTTCGCCGATGACCGTTTGGTGAAGTAGAACATGATTGAGGACTGAGCCTAAACTGTACTTTTTCTGACCGCCTGATAAGGCGGCCAACTCGACTGCTTCTGAGATTGCAATTCCTAAAGAACCCGGGTTATCGGGATTTTCTTTAAGTAAAGCTCTGCCTGTTTTGGTCTGATGACTGGGGCTGGAAAAAACTTTCGCCCCAAATGTTTCCATCAAATATCGACGATATGGTTTTTGATTATAAGATACTTTAACCATGTAAACTTCCAGATCAATATTGTAAAAATTGCAGGCTAAACTTAATGCAGATCCCCATTGGCCAGCGCCCGTTTCGGTTGTAATCGCTTTTGTACCAGATATTTTGTTGTAATAAGCCTGAGCGACAGCAGTATTTGATTTATGACTGCCGGAAGGTGAAACACCCTCATATTTATAATAAATATGAGCTGGTGTATTTAATGCTTTTTCCAATCGATAAGCTCTGATCAACGGGGTAGGGCGCCATAATTTATAAACCTCTCGTACCTCTTCCGGAATCTGGATGTAACGATCGGTGCTTATTTCCTGTTCAATAATTGGAAGTGGAAAAATTTGCTGAAGAAAATCCGGGGTAACAGGCTCTTTGGTTTGTGGGTTTAACACTGGGGTTGGACTGAAAGGGCTATCAGCAGCAATATTGTAAAAATGAGTGGGTATATCATTTTCACTTAATAAAAAACGGGTAGTTGTTGACATGAGATCCTCCAAAAAATTTTTTTGTGCAGACGCATGTCTTAAAAAAGACACAACGTCCGAATGAGGACGAACGCTGTGTCCGTGGTGCCACCTCGATTAGGTTGACTTTAATCAAAAATCCCTTTGTGAAACAAAGGGAAAAAAGCCAGCCTCACTCTTTCGGGTACAGCCTGATGCGATACCCTTTACCTTGATAACGGTGGCAACTCCGGCTCAGGCTACTCCTTTGGTTTCACCCTGCAACTCCGAGGTCCATTCGATAATGCTGTTCAGGCAACTTCTCACTTTCCGTTGCTCTCTGTTCTGGCGAGGCATTATTTACTCGTCCTCTTCATCGTATTTTTTTATGTTTCCCATTATTATAAGTTGAAAGATTATTTTGTCAACTTAAAGAGAAACAACATTTTTTATTCCAGTTTATAACCTGACAGCTTGACACATAAGGTGGTCACGAATAGACTTTGTTCAACATTAATTTATGAGGATAGAAAAATGATTACAGAAAATGTGTGGGTGAGTGGATTGTCGTTGCCAGAATATGTCGAAAAAATGGACCATTTTCAAAAAGAAATGAAGCAAAGGTTGGAGGAAATTCGGATTACTTCTTCCGAATTTAACAAATTAAGGGAAATAACTAAAAAAAGACGAATGCTAATCTTCACAGAATCATGGTGCGGTGACAGTTTAATGAATTTACCCATATTAGCGAAAATTGCTGAAGCTTCTCCAATGGTTTCAATTAAATATTATTACAAGAGCAAATTTCCAGAGTTAGCTCGCTTTTTTGAAGAAAAAGATCTCGGTAGTATCCCTCTTTGTTGGGTGACAGATGAGAAATTAAATTTAATCGGGTATTGGATTGAAAGACCTAAATCTGCTGATCGATTAATTTTGGATTGGAAACAAGGGAATCCTGAATTTCTGAAAATTATTAAAAATTCAGCTCTCTCTGAGGAAGAAAAAAGGGTTGAAATGAAACCAATTTATGAAAAACTTTTAGATGAAATGTGGAATTGGTACGATACCAATTTACAATCCGAAACTATTAAAGAAGTAACTCAAATATTACTAAAAGATTAAATTACTTAACAAAAATGATTTTTATGCCTGACAAGCTGTCTCAGTAAAATATTCCTTTTCAATGGATTGCCAGGTTTCATTTGTGTTTTTTCTAATCCAAACAGCCAGAAGTGGGTTTGCGTTGCTCAATTCATCAGCCATTCTTTGAACGACGCGGCGAACTGAAAAATGGGCATTATCTGCACTGCGCAAGTTAATCAGGTGTTCCAGACCACGTAAATTCGCCTTTAGTAAAAGTTTTCGATTATACCCATTGGGGACGATGTAACCGGCAACCTCAGGATTCCATTTTGCGATGTCCAGATAAGTTTCATGGGCTAATCTCATCGCTTGATGATATTCATTTTCAAAATCTGCTGCGACCATGCTTTTGGGTACAGCATATCCAAATAAAGTCGAAATTCTTTGAGGTGTTTGAGTCATCATGCGATGGCGTTTAATTTCAAAATATGCGCCCTGATCCATCATTAAATCAAAAGTGAATGTAGTGTATTCTAATTCTCTGAGTGGAATATCATGTTCACCTAATTCATAAACAACTCTTTCGGTTAATGATTTTATTTCAGCATCCGTTAATTGATTTACATAATTAAGTGTGTCCTGAAATCCTCGAGTTCCAAAGCGGTAAAGCAGACCAGCCAGAATCAATTTGTGGGCATCCATATCGTAATGGACTAGTTGGCACCAATCCTGATCGGATATATTGGAAGATACTTCTTTGCTGATATCCCTGAAAGAATTGGCGACCTTTGCCCAATGCGGGACTTCATCCGCATACTTTACTAATGTGGGAACATTATTTTGGGATACTTTCTTAATTTCCAACCCCATTTTCTGCACTTCTTGTAATGGGTGGGTTAGCATTTTACGGATAGCATGTTCTAATGCCCGGGCATTAATGGTCATACCAACATTTGCCAGGGCGGAAGAAGGCAATAGAAACCGGCAGACATCTACGTAGTCAGAGCGGATGCGACGCTCAAAAGCAGCTTCACTCTCTCCTGCTTTTTGTGGAGAGTGTCTAGAAATTTCTGCCCGTACGACTGGAAGAGATTTTTTATAGGTTTCGAACAAAAAACGATTAGTGTCAATATATTTTTGTTTAAGGGCAGGTTCTTCATCCAATTCTTCCGGAATGAAAAAGCTATCCTCATCCCATTTTTGATAACGGGTGGATTTTTCGGTATAAGAGGCTAATCGGTTGCTTTCCAGGCATTCAATTGCTAATCTGGACACATTTTCAACTGCCAAATGGAGAACTGCATGTTCTGCAACAGAGCCATGACCGTAACCTACTACCCATTTTTCATGAAACTCAGCAGACTTCTCATCAGTTAGCTCGTCTGCAATTTCCTGAAAAGACTGAGGAGATCGGGATGTTTTTGCGAAAGTGACAGCGATAGTTTCAGGGGATAAATTATGCGGATCAAGCAAATAAATTTGACGGTTTTGTGACATTTTTTAAAATCTCCTCTGCGCGTCTTTTATCTTTTTCAATTTGTGCTAACAATGAATCGACTGTGCTAAATTTAATTTCAGGTCGAATATTTTCAATGAAATATAATTGTACATGGTTTTCATAGATATCTTCGTTAAAATTGAGGATTAAAACCTCAACTCTGGGCGAGGTGGGTTGGCTCTCAAAGGTTGGCCGCATACCAACATTAGTAACGGATGGATAAAAAGTTTTATTAATTAAGATCCAGGTTGCATAAACGCCAGAAGCTGGAAGTAGCTTTCCTTCCCAGATCTGCAAATTTGCTGTTGGAATTCCTAGTGTTTTGCCACGAGCGTCTCCATGAATCACAGCTCCTTCCATCGAATAGTAGCGATTTAAAGCTTTGGTTACTTCTGGAAAATCTCCAGCAATTATCTTTTTCCTTATCTCAGAAGAAGATATCTTTCCTCCATTTCCCATTATATGAGGAAAATTAATGATATCAAATCCCTTAAGTTGGCCTATCTCTTTCAGCTTGGTGATATCGCCTGCCCGATTTTTACCTAAGGCAAAGTCGTTACCCAACCAAAATTGTTGAACGTCGTATTGGTTCAAAACGAGATCAATAAACGCTTCCGGACTTAAGGATGAAAGAGACTGGTTGAATTCAAAAGTTAAAATATGATTTACTCCTAACCCCCTCAACAGATCTCCTTTTTCTTCGGGAGAGGTGATGTAAAAGGGCATTGGAATCGATTTAAGAAAAACTATTGGGGTAGGGTGAAAAGTAATTACCAGGGTTTCAACCTGATCAGTCTGAGCTTGCTGTACCATAGATCGGATGAGCTGCTGGTGCCCTACATGAATCCCGTCAAAGGCTCCGATCGTTGCATAAACAACAGGTTTTAAATTATTCTTTGTAGCTGCGTTGTCTTCCATTTTCTCTGTCTTCTCTCCAGGCTTGAATTATGAAGAGAATACTTTTTTGGGTTGCCATTCATCTGTCTCGGGTACCAACTCGAGCAAACCAATTAACTCTCCACTTTCGCTGATTGCCCGTGCCATTTTTCCGGATCCTTCCTCAGCCGGAATTCTGCGTCCATGGCGGACAATATCCAATTGATCTGCATTGAGTTGAATGGCTGGCCAGTCTGAAAGCGCTTCGGCAGCCGGGATTATGAATTTTTGCCAGGTCTCATTTTCGAATGCTTCTCTTAATTTTCTTAGAGGTACAGCATCCCGTAATGTAAAACGTCCAGATTTGGTACGACGCAACCCGATCAAATGAGCGCCACACCCTAATTTCTCACCCAAATCGTGGGCTAACGAGCGAACATAGGTTCCGGAGGAACAATAAACATCAATAACTGCTTCCGGAGGGGCCCATTCCAATAAATCGAGATTGTATACATTGATCATGCGTGGCTCCAAATCCACTTCTTCACCGTTACGGGCCATATCGTATGCGTGTCTGCCTTTCACCTTAACGGATGAATAGGGTGGGGGAACCTGTTCTATTTCTCCCACAAATGATTGGAGGACATCATCAAATTGTTTTTCTGAAATATCGACCGATGTGGTAGAAAGAACTCTTCCATCGGCATCGTAGGTGTCAGTGGTTGTACCTAATTGAATCACAGCCTGATAACGTTTATCCGAAGCAGATACATATTCACTTAACCGCACTGCCGGCCCAACCAGCACTACCAGTACACCAGATGCTCGTGGGTCTAAAGTTCCGGTATGACCAGCGCGACGAATATTTGTGCCCTTGCGAACAATCTGAACAACGTCGTGAGAAGTCATGCCAATTGGTTTGTCTATAACAATCACTCCGCTAATAACATTTTTATTATCGTTTTCCATAAATTTCCTCCCAGGAATGGACATTATTTTTTAATGTGTAAAGTTTCATTAATTCTTTTCTTTCAAAAAATTAAGAGTTTTATCGAAGACTTTTGCTTGAACTTCAACCATCGTTCCTTCTATATCAGCACCGGATGCAGCCGGATGGCCACCGCCGCCAAAAAATTGAGCTAAATTAGCGACATTGAATCCCGGATTACTGCGCCAGGACACCTTAACATGGTTATTTTTTTGTTCAACAAACAGAATGGATACATCACAATCGGTATTGCTAGACAATATCGTGTTAAGGTCGGCGTCATCATTCCCATTGTAACCCGCATCTTTTCGATCATCAAGCGTTAAAGAGGTCCAGCAAAGACGATCTTTTTTTTCTAATTTTTTTAATGCGAATCCCCAATAAATCAATTGATCTGTGCTTTTATTAACCAGAGCCTGTTTATACAATTCTGGTAAATTAGCTCCAAATTCCATTAAATAAGCAGCAATCCGCAAGTCCTTAGCTCCCATATTGGAGGTACGAAAACCAATTGTGTCCGTAAGAATACCGGTCAAGAGTAAACTGGCAACTTTATCGTCTATCTTTAATCCCCAATTTTCGATGTTTTCTGCTATTAAAGAACAAGTAGCCACTGCTTGAGGATCAATAAAATTGTATTTGGCATACAGTGTATTGGTCGTATGATGGTCAATATTAATGGTAATTTCCCGATTGCCAAAAATTCCACCAGTACGTTCTAAATCAGATGTATCCAGGATAATAGAAAGGTCAAATTGTAAATTATCAGGGACTGACTTTTTAACTTCATTTGATCCATACAAGTAATGATATTGAGCAGGAATCCCATCACTTAATACCATCAAGACCTTTTTTCCGGCATTTCTCAGGGCTAATCCTAGCCCTAACAAAGATCCAATTGCATCACCATCAGGGCGAATATGGGCTGAAAGCAGAATGGTATCAGCTTGGGCAAAGAGATCCCGGATTTTACTGTTTGATAATGTCGTCATCTTCCATTTTCTCCAGGTCATTTTCTGGATATTGGTTATTTTCTTCATTTTTTATTGAAGCCAGAATCTGTTCAATACGATCTGCCCGTTCGGGAGTGGGATCCCAGTAGAAACGTAAACGAGGGAATGACCTGATTTGAATACGGCTGGCTAATAATTTTCGAATGTAGCTGTTCGCACTTTCGAAACCTTCCAATATTTCTTTGGATCTTTCACTTCCTTCCAGAGCCGAAACATAAATGGAAGCAAATGCCAGTTCGCGATCAACTTTTACATCTGTAATTGTGACACCAAACAATCTGGGGTCAGAGATTTGTTGCATGACAAGCATTTCGGAGATCTCTTGTTTTATACGATCACCAATGCGTGTCAATCTTAGTTTGGATGGCATAACAATACTCGCTTTCTAACTCTCAGTTGATAATTCTTTTTTGTAGCATTGAATCGTATCGCCTTCCGCAAAATCATTAAATCCTTTTAACCCGATGCCACACTCAAATCCTGTTCGTACTTCACGAACATCGTCTTTTTCATGTTTTAATGAACTAATTTCGCCATCGAATACCACCTCATCTGCTCGAATTACTCGGGCATGAGCATTTCTTCTGAATTCTCCTGAAACAATACGACAACCTGCAATTGCGCCTACTTTCTGAATTCGAAAAACCTTCAATACTTCAGCTTTTCCCAGGATAACTTCAACGTATTCAGGCTCTAACATACCTTTTAACGCTTTTTCTACGTCTTCCAGTAAACGATAAATAATCTCATAACGACGAATCGAAACCCCTTCTGTTTCTGACATGCGTTTGGCAGCTGGATCCGCGATAACATTAAAACCCACGATAATTGCTTTTGAAGCACTGGCTAACATGACATCGTTTTCACCGACATTTCCAGTCTCCGCGTACAAAATATTGATATTGATATCTTTTGAGGGTAACTCTTTTAGCGAATTAACAATTGGTTCCAATGAGCCCTGAACATCTGCTTTGACAATCAAACGCAATTCTTTTTCCTCTCCTGATTGGACACGCGTGAACAATTCCTCTAGAGTCGCTTTGGGAGATGCAAATCGAGATTCTTTTTGGGTTTGCTTTCGTTCTGTAACAATATTCAGAGCTTCTTTTGTTGAATTTACAACCTGAAATATATCCCCTGCATTTGGAACATCGTTCATACCCATGATTAAGATTGGAGTGGATGGCCCGGCTTTTCGGATGGGTTTGTTTTTAAAGTCGAACATGGCTCGGATGCGACCGTATGCGGTACCAGCAACAATAACATCGCCCGCATTGACAGTCCCGTTTTGGACCAGCAAAGTTGTCATGACCCCTTTTGTCCGATCCACTTCTGCTTCAATTACGGTGCCCATTTTTTTTCCATTTGGGTTAGCCTGAATGGTCATTCCCTCGGTGGTGAGTAAAATAGCTTCCAACAAATCATCAATTCCAACACGTTGTTTGGCAGACAAAGGCACGACCATCGTATCACCGTCCCAATCGTCAGGCACCAATCCGTTTTCGGATAATTGTCGTTTGACGAATTCCGGGTTTGCATCTGCACGATCAATTTTATTTAATGCAACAATAATGGGAACACGGGCCGCTTTTGCGTGAGCAATAGCTTCTTTGGTTTGTGGCATAACGCCGTCATCAGCCGCGACTACCAGAATTACAATATCAGCTCCTTGCGCTCCTCTTGAGCGCATGGCTGTAAAAGCAGCGTGTCCAGGTGTATCCAGGAAGGTAATCAATTGTCCTTTATGAACCACCTGATAGGCTCCAATATGTTGGGTAATCCCCCCAGCTTCTCCGCCAGCAACATTTGTATGGCGAATTGCGTCCAGTAAGGTTGTTTTTCCGTGGTCTACATGTCCCAAAATAGTTACCACTGGTGGGCGGTTAACCAATTCTTTTGGGTTCTCATTCATAATCATTTTCCGCCAGGCAGGGATTTCACCAACCTCAATTATCTCTTCTTCTTCATACGATTCAGCTATGGCTTCGAAATCCAGTTCAGAGGCGACGATCGCTGCCGTATCAAAATCAACCTGTTGATTGATGTTTGCCATAACGCCATTTGCCATTAATATTTTTATTACCTGAATTGGGCTGGTCTCCATTTGTTGAGCCAATTCACGAACAGTGATACTTCCAGGTAAAACAATTGTCTTAAGTTTTTCGCTCATTTCGCACCTCCAACGCTTATTTGCACCTTGTGCTTAACTCTTTTCGAGCTCAGGATTGTTGTGCGCTGTTCGAGCCTTCGTTTTATAACTTCTCAGCCAAAACAACTACAATGTTGATCCAATATGCTCTTCTTTTTCTGTTTGTTCCGGTAAACCCTTCATATAATTTATTAACATTTCTCGTTCTTGATCAGTAATTTCTGTTTTTAATGCACCAGCAAGTTTTCCTTTAATTGCTGCTTGCCAGCATGAATTTAGATTGTGAATGTAAGCACCTCGACCTGCCAATTTGCTGGTTGGGTCAATAACGATACCTGTGTCAGTGCGAACCACTCTGATTAATGTTCGTTTTGCCTGAATTTCATGGCATCCGACACAAGTTCGTTGGGGTACATGTTTAGGTCGCTTTGCTTTTGCCTTCTTTCCCATATCATGCCTTTTGATGAGCTATAGTTCCCAATCAAGATCCTTAGTTCTTTTATGCTGTTTACGGTAAATTAATACATCTTCTTCATCATCATATTCTACTTGAACATGACGTTTCTTTTTCTTATCTTTTTTCTTTTTTGCCTTCTTGTCATCTGGAAGTTCTTCTTCATCTTCTTCAACAAAAGGGATGTCCAAATTTGTTGCTTCGAGGGCAAATAACTCGTCAAACGAGCCTTCTTCTTCCGGTACAGTTGCTAATTCCTCTTCAGGTTCCTCGGCTAAATCTTCATCTACTGGTAAATCTGCATCGATTTTTTCAAAGTCGGGAGAGAATTCTTCGGTAACCAGAGCAGACTCTAATTCTGTTTTTGTGTCCGGTTCTGTTTCTGCTTTAACTTCACTTGTTTCTAGTTTTGATTCAATTTCAGCAATTTGATCTACATTTCTTTCTTCCAGTGGTTCAATTTGAGTGTCTTCTAATTCTGCTGCACGTAAATCCGGTAACGATTCCATGAGATCCTGAATAGATTTCATTGCTTTTGGACCGATACCATTTAATCGCAGGATATCATCCGGGGTTTGTAACATTTTGATGGTTAATTCAGCCAGGGTGTTAAATCCTGCCTCCTGTAAAATATAATTAACATGTTCTGGTAAAGATGAATCCAGAATATTTGTTTCGAAGAAACTTAATGGAATCTGGGATCTTAAGGAATTCATCCTTTGTTTTTCAGCTTCTTCTTCAGCTTTACTGCGTATAAATGTGCGGGTCTCAACTCTTTCAACAAATTTATTCAGGAAATCATAATTTTCCTGAGTGAGAATTCCTCCAGCAGATTTTTTGGCTAACAATTCCTCCACTTTTATCATATTGTCTTTTTCATTTTCAGCCATTTCAGCCAGGGCAGGATCTTTTTGTAGCCGATAAAGAGCATCGGTGGATGCTTCCTGAATGCTTTTAATGTCAATTCTCCATCCGGTTAATTTCGCTGCCAGGCGGGCATTTTGTCCATCGCGGCCAATTGCCAGACTTAATTGATCCTCAGGGACGACAACAGTGGCAGTTTTACCTTCTTCAGAATATTCATTCAAATATACACCACTTACTTTCGCTGGGCTGACTGCACGGGCGATAAATTGAGAAGAATCCTGATGCCATTCAATAACATCAATTTTTTCATCATGCAACTCTCTCACGATAGCTTGAATTCGAACTCCCCGTAAACCAACACAAGCACCTACAGGGTCAATGCCGGATTGAGTTGCCGAAACAGCTACTTTTGCTCTCTGTCCGGGTTCTCGGGTAATGGATCGAATTTCAACAATTCCATGGTAAATTTCTGGAACTTCAGTTTCGAGTAATCGTCGCAAGAAGTTGCGATGAGTACGGGAAAGCAAGATTTGTGGGCCACGATTACTGTCTTTTACTTCTGCTACCAAAGCTCGAACGCGATCATGAACATGAAACCTTTCGCCTGGGATCATATCTTTGCGCAACATTGTCCCTTCAGCTTTCATTTCCAGGCCGATTGTTAGTCCTTGGGCGTTACTGGCTTGAACAACGCCAGAAATGATTTCACCAATTTGGTCTGCATAATGATCAAGTTGTGCCTGCCGCTCCGCATCACGAATTCTTTGCTGAATGACCTGCCGGGCAGTTTGAGCTGCTACCCGTCCGAAATTCCTTGGGGTACTATCAACGGATACCATCATGCCCACTTCGGCCTGGCTATTAAAAAGTCGGGCTGTTTCCAAACTTACTTCGGTGCGATCGTCTTGAACTTCATCAACCACCTCTTTTTCCGCGAAGATTGTCACTTTTCCGGTATCCATGTCAATCTTCGCTTCGATCACTTGTGCAGTTGACGCATTAACAGATCGCCGGTAAGCTGAGGCCATAGCTGATTCCAGCGCTTTTATAATTATTTCGCGTGGAAGACCTTTTTCTTCCAACACTTCGTTGAATGCGAGGGTAAATTCATTTCTCATTGCTTAACTTTTCTCCCACAAATAATACTTTCTAAATAAGAAAAGTGGGGGCTGCCCACTTTTCGTAGAGGTCTACTCAATTCATTAATGCAATCCATATTCTATCATATACATTTTTACTAATCAAGGTTTTTTAAGCCAAAAGCATCATTTTTAATGATTCTCTTATAAAATGAATACAAAGTTAACTGAATTTCTCTTTGGAGGTAATAGATGTCAGATTTTCTATGGTGGCGTGATGGTGTAATTTATCAGATTTATCCGCGTTCTTTTATGGATTCGAACAATGATGGTATTGGCGATTTGCCTGGAATTACTCAAAAACTCGACTATTTAGAAGATCTGGGTATCAACGCCATCTGGTTATCTCCTGTTTATCCCAGTCCAGATAAAGATTTCGGGTACGATGTGGCTGATTATTGTGACATTGATTCAAAATTTGGAGGTATGAAAGCGTTTGATGCTTTCCTCAAAACTACTCATGAAAAAGGAATCAAAGTAATGATGGATTTGGTGATGAACCACACCTCTGATCAACATGTCTGGTTTCAACAATCAAAATCATCAACAGATAATGCTTATCGAGATTGGTACATTTGGAAAAGCCCTGGGATGAATGGTAAGAAACCTAATAATTGGCAATCAAGATTTGGTAGTAGCGGTTGGGAGTGGGATGCCAATACCCAGGAGTACTACTTTCATATGTTTTTCAAACAACAACCTGATCTTAACTGGCGAAACCCTAAAGTTTTTCAAGCGATGATGGATCAAATAAAATTTTGGTTGGATAAAGGTGTAGATGGGTTCAGGTTGGATGTATTTAATGCATTCTTTAAAGATGAACAGTTCAGGAATAATCCCTATCAATTAGGGATTACTAAGTTTGACCAATTACAACATATTTATGATGCAGACCAACCAGAAATGTTTACTTTTTTAAGGGAGTTCCGGGAATTGCTTGATTCTTATCCGGAACGTTATGCTGTAGGTGAAACCTTTATGGGAAATTACACCACCCCGGCAAAATATATTGGGGATAAAGCCTTACATGCTGCTTTTGAATTCTCTTTTTTACGGAGTCCTTATCGAGCGAGTACTTTCAATAAAAGAATAAGCCGCTGGGAAAATATCCTTGAGCAAAAAGGATGGCCAAATTATGTGCTTAACAATCATGATGTTGTTCGTTCGGCATCGCGATACACGAGAAGTGAGGATGATCAGCGGTTAAAAGTATTGGCAACCTTGTTATTGACCTTACGGGGCACGCCTTTTATGTATTATGGTGAAGAAATTGGGATGCGTGATATTCTGATTTCAAAAAAATCTGATGTTTTAGATCCGGTCGGACGTTATTTTTGGCCGTTTTTCAAGGGTAGAGACGGATGTCGATCTCCAATGCAATGGAACAGTGAACTGAATGCAGGTTTTTCAACTGCAAGAACCTGGTTACCGGTTCACCCTAACCATAAGTGGAGAAATGTTGAATCTCAGGAACAAGATGGGAATTCGCTTCTGAATTTTTATAAACAATTGTTAAAAATGAGACGGGCAAATGAATCACTTCAACGGGGAATGTATTTACCTCTTACCTACGAGCCCAAGCGACTGTTAGCTTATTTACGGCAAACTTCTGAACAATCCTCCCTGGTTGCTCTTAACTTTAGTAAAAGGAAAACCGGGCTGGTTTTAGGTTCGCAATTATTAAAAGGAAATTGGCGTTTAGGGATTTCCAATAAAAGAGATCAATTTCCTGAAATAAGGGATCGAAAAATTATTTTAGAGGAAAATGAAGCGTTAGTTTTAATTCAAGATTAACGCTAGTTTCCACTATAAGCCGGATTAATTTTTTTTTCTCCCAATGAGCTCAGATCAAAGGGTACATTAATATTTTTCCCTGCTTCAACCAGAGATTTAACGACTTCTTCCAAGAGGGGAATACCTTCCATCTTGTATTTTTCGGTTAATTCAAATTCTTTTTCACCATGAATATAAATACGATCATGTCCAATTGCTTTTTCTGCAGTTTTTAATTGCTGGAATAAACGATCCATATCTTGTTTAAACTCGTCCGGATCGCGAAAAGCATCCAAACGCATGGCTGCAAAGAAATGCCCAACATTTGCATTGGAAAGGTGAACCGGGTCAGCAACATTTCGTCCAAAGGCAGCTCCTGATAAAACACCGGAAAAAATATCCACCCAGAGAGCCAATCCATAACCTTTATATCCTCTCAGAAGTTCAGGCCCACCTAAGGGGAATAAAGCTCCGCCATTTAGTACGGATTTTGGATCGGTGGTAGTCTGACCGGTTGAGTCGACGGCCCAACCATCGGGCAAATTATCACCTGCCTTTTCAAAAACTGTTACCTTTCCGATAGGGACAATGCTGGTAGCCATATCCAGAACGAATGGTTTTTCATTGTGGGCAGGCGCTGCAACCGCAATGGGATTGGTTCCTAGTAAGCGTTTTCGCCCAAAAGTAGGTGCTACTAAAGGTTGGGCGTTGGTGAAACTGATTCCGATCATGTCATGTTCTAACGCCATCATAGCATAATAACCAGCGATGCCGTAATGATTGCTGTTTCGGACTGTCACCATCGCCACTCCGGAATTTCTGGCTTTGTCAATGCAGCGCTGCATGGCATCGCGGGCAGCTATTTGCCCTAAACCATTCTTTCCATCAATGCCAATGGAGGATGGGCTTTCTCTGACAATCTCATTGTTTGCTAAAGGATCTATTAAGCCTTTTTGCAGACGACTCCCGTAATAGGTTTGTAAACGGATAATACCATGCGAACTCACCCCGCGTAAATCAGCTGATTGTAGGATCTCAGCAGTAATTTCGGCCCGATCTTTTGGCACTCCCAATTTTTCAAAAAATCGAACCATGAAATCAAATAGATCCTCAGCACGGTAAATAATTGCTTTTGCCATTTTAACCTCATTTTTTCTTTTTCTTCAGTTTAGCATAATTATTTTTTTGGATGGATAGTTTAACCAACCAGATACCAAGGACTGTTGGCGAATAATTAATACCTTAGTGAAAAGAGTTAAGCGAAAGGTTATTTAAACATCTAAATTGTGGACAGTAAGTGCGTGTGTTTGAATAAATCTGGTTCTGGGGGGGACTGCCTGACCCATCAACATATCAAACGTCAAATCAGCTTGCGCTGCATCCTCAATGGATACCTGCAGAAGCGTTCTGTTTTCTGGATTCATCGTTGTTTCCCATAACTGTTCCGGGTTCATTTCGCCCAAACCTTTATAGCGCTGAATGCCAATCTTATCCGCACTTACCCCATATTCTTGAATGACTTTATCTTTTTGTTCCTCAGTATAGACATACCGTTTTTGATTTTTATAGGAAAGTAAGTAAAGAGGTGGTTGAGCAATAAATAAATTGCCGTTTTCAATAATCAGGGGCATATAACGGAAGAAGAAAGTAAGTAACAATGTACGGATGTGGCTGCCATCAACATCTGCATCTGTCATGATGATAATCCGATGATAGCGCAAATTGTTGATATCGAAATTATCGCCGATTCCCACTCCAAGAGCTGAAATCATGGCTTTGATTTCCTCGTTAGAAAGTATTTTATCTAAACGAGCCCGTTCAGTGTTCAAGATTTTCCCACGTAATGGCAGGATTGCTTGAAATTGCCGGTCACGACCTTGTTTAGCAGATCCACCGGCGGAATCACCTTCGACAATATAAATCTCGGATTGTTTTGGATCACGAGAAGAACAATCAGCTAATTTTCCAGGCAAAGTCATTGATTCAAGGGCTGACTTGCGGATTACCAGATCACGTGCTTTGCGAGCTGCATCCCTGGCGCGAGCGGAAGTCAGACACTTTTGCACAATTGCTTTTCCGGCATTCGGATTTTCTTCCAGGAATTCAGCAAATCCTTCTGTAATCACCTGCTGAACAATCGTCTGAACTTCGGGATTCATCAGCTTCACTTTGGTTTGTGATTCAAATTGCGGGTCAGGCACTTTAACACTGATGATTGCTGTCAACCCTTCGCGAGTATCATCGCCCGAAAAATTAGGATCGCTTTCTTTAATTAACTGGTTTCTGCGAGCATAATCATTGATTACCCGGGTTAAAGCAGTCCGCAAGCCGGTCATATGAGTGCCGCCATCAATTGTATTGATCGTATTGGCAAAAGAATAAACGGATTCAGCGTAGGCATCCGTATATTGCAAAGCTGTTTCAACACTGACCATATCCAGTTCTTTTTCAACGAAAAATACAGGATGCAAAGTTGTTCGATTGTGGTTAATGAAGCGAACAAATGAGATAATGCCACCATCAAAATAATAAGTTGCTTCCCGATGGCTTCTTTCGTCGGTTAATTGAATCTTTACCTTTCGAGTAACAAAAGCCATTTCACGAAATCTTTGTGAAAGCGTTTCAAATCGGAAATCGATTTCATCTTTAAAAATTTCCCGATCAAACTTAAAGGAGGTCACTGTTCCGGAAATATTTGGATCACAGTTCCCAATGACACTCACAGGTGCAATCGGGATCCCTCTTCGATATTCCTGGTGGTGTACTTCTCCATTTTGGTAAACAGTAACTTTAAACCATTCGGAGAGGGCATTCACAGCCGATGCCCCGACACCATGAAGACCACCAGACACCTTATAACTGCTGTGGCCAAACTTTCCACCTGCATGCAGAACTGTATGGACCAATTGAAGGGCAGATACTTTTTTCTCTGGATGAATATCGACCGGGATACCACGCCCATTATCTCTAATTGTGATAGCGCTATCAGCATGAATTGTGATACTGATATGATCACAATAACCAGCTAATGCCTCGTCGATTGAATTATCAACAATTTCATAAACCAGATGGTGCAAAGCTTTGACATCGGTTCCACCAACATACATTCCAGGTCTCATGCGCACTGCTTCAAGCCCCTCAAGAACTTGAATATCTTTAGCTCCGTAATTTGAATTTGGTAAATTGGTGGGTTGTGTCACATGTCCTCCTGTATCTGCGTTATAAGAACGCTATACAGATTTGTTTTGATTAAGTTGATTTATTCTTTCCAACAGGTTGCTTACCCACTCTCCACTTTTTTGGTAATAAATGAAGCTGGAGGCAATTAAAGCGGTATAAATGAAAGCGTGTCCGGTTATTCCAACCAATGTCAGCCAGGATTGGGATGGGGCAACGATCCAAAGGATATCCAGACCTTGAGCCAGAAGAATTGCAACCAACAGGAACATCCCTGTCCCTGGCATGTAAGAACGAACAACTTTTACAGATTGGCGAATAGATTGATAAATACCCATATTTTTTGCAAAAATTCCATGAGGAGCAAAAACTAAAGGGATTAAAAGCCATAGCAAAATGAATGTAGAAATAATTAGAATGATTTGAGAAATTGCTGGACTAAATAATGATATTAATGAAACAATGAATAATAAAGGCAAAGACATTATCAGGAAAATAATTACCAATACAAATGCCAGACCTACTCCATTGAGGACATTCTTCCCTGTAGTTTTTATTGAAGATTTGTTGTTTGTTGTACTTTGAGCGATGACGCTCATATATAAACTACCAAACAGCAGGCCTATCAAAATAAACAGCACTGAAACCAGGAAAATGATCCCGACAGAAGGAAGTTCAATGATAGCAGGTGCCCCTAGAGGTGTTTGCTTGATTCCCTGACCTGATAACAAACTGGGAACACCTAAAGGGAAAGTTGACAAAAAGTTGGTTAAATTAATCCTGTTTAAAATGTTATCGATTTCTGTCTGAGTGGTCGTTAAGACAGATTTCATTTCAGGTTTGTTTAAGGCGATTAGGGTTTGAATAGCGCTGGCATAGATTGGTTTTAAAACCTTTTCCAATTTTAATTGAGGTCCAAACCAAAATAACAAATCTAACCCTAAGGGAAATAGTATTAAACCTAAATGATTGGCAACGGTATTAAATCCCGCCAAAATAGTTGGAATTAGTTTTGGGGGTAGGAGTTTTTGATTTTCAATTTTTGCATTCATTCAACCACCAATTTTACCACATAACCAATGATTCTCGGTAATTTGTTCTAATTTCGCTGGAAAAAAAGACAGAAACTCGATACAATTTTTTTTATGGAAAAAGCCTATAAATTTCCGGTCTTCAGCCGATTAAGTATTATTACAGCCACCATTATTCTTGCATATGGATTGACACCATTTGTAAAAATACCAGCGCAGAGTATTATTATTCGCTTTCCATGGGCTGTTTTCAATTATGATATCGACTTTGATACGATTGTTTCAATTCTGGTAGCCTTCTTAGCGGCATTTGGTATCGACTGGCTTATTCAAACACATCCTCAAAAAGGCACGAATACACTATTAAAACATGGAATTGTCCCAGCACTTACAGCCTGGTTAATTGGAGTACCTCTAGCATTTATTGATGTTGGTCTTGAATGGTGGATGGTCGTAGGACTGGGAGGTATTCTGCTGGCATTTATCTTTTTGGCTGAATATCTGGTTGTAGATAGTGAAAGTGGCTTTCATTTGCCAGCAAGTTTAGGGTTAACCGCCATTTCTTTTGCTTTATTTCTTGTTTTAGCGATTGCTTTACAGGCATCCGGGTTACGACTCTTTCTGTTACTACCTGCGATCGTTATGACAGTGTTTTTATTGGTAGCCCGTACTTTATTTTTACGGACATTAGGAAATTGGAACTGGTTTTGGGCATTGGGGATTGGTCTATTAGTTGGACAAATCGCAATTGGGCTTCATTATTTGCCAATTCAACCATTAACTTTTGGTCTTCTACTTGTTGCTATTGCATACCCAACAACTTTGTTAGTATCTGGGCTTAAAGAAAATCGGCATGGTTGGTCCCTTCTGCTTGAACCGTTGACTCTATTTACATTTTTATTTTTGTTAGCACTTTTTACAAATGGATGAAATAATTATCCCCGAGGAAATCCATCAAATTATTTTGAGGCATGTTCAAATTAATTTTCCTGAAGAAGCCTGTGGAATACTGGCTGGGATTGGGAATCGAGTGACCCAGGCTTTTCTAATCACGAACCGCTTACACTCCCCGGTAAAGTTTTATATGGAACCGGTTGAATTGTTAAGAGCCCTGGAAAAAATTGAAAATCAGAATCTTGATTTAGTTGCCATTTTTCATTCTCACCCGGACGGACCGGACACTCCATCCACAACTGATATTAAGGAGTTTTTGTACCCGGGGGTAGCCACGCTTATCTGTTATTTGGACAAAGAAATTTGGAAGATCAAATCTTTCATGATTGAAAAGAACCATTTTCATGAAATCAATTTATTGATAAAATAAATTCCGTAACCGAAAAGAAATTAAAGTGTTTGTTCTATAAAGTAAAGAAAATGAGGAATCCATGGCTGGTTTTGGAAATATAATGCTTGTTTTAATAATTGCATATTTAATGGGGTCAATTCCTTTTGGATTTTTTGTTGTTAAAATTATTAATGGCAGAGACGTTCGTCTGGTTGAATCAGGAAGAACAGGTGGTACGAATGCTATGCGGGCCGCAGGGTGGGGAGCTGGATTAATAACCGCAATTCTGGATGTACTAAAAGGCGCAGCAACAGCATGGGTGGTTGCGTGGCTGGCTCCTCATCATCCGTGGGTTCAGGTAGGGGCAGCTTTGTTGGCTATTATTGGGCACAATTATTCAATCTTTTTGCTACATAGAAAAGATGGAAAATGGAAATTGCGAGGTGGAGCAGGTGGGGCAACAGCTTTAGGCGGTGCGATTGCGCTTTGGAATCCGATTATCCTGATCATCCTCCCAATTGTAGTTTTAATTTACTTGTTTGTTGGATATGCTTCAGTGACAACCATGAGCATTGCTTTTATCGCGATGGTTGTTTTTATCATCCGAGCCATTATGGGGCTTTCGCCTTGGGCTTATGTGATTTATGGTGTCTTTGCATTAATCGTTTTAGTATGGGCGTTACGGCCTAATATTAAACGACTGAAAGAAGGGACTGAAAGAGTTGTTGGCTTGCGGGCGAAATGGTTAAAAAAGAAAGTTTTTCAAGAATAAAAACAAATTAATGTTTCTTAATCATCGATGATGTCATCATCATAATCATCGTAAGGTGAATCAATTAGTTCAATCCCTTCTTTTTGAGCATATTCGTTTAATAACCACTTTACATTATTAACATGCAAAGAATCTCCTAATCCGCCTAATAAAACCCGATTTTTTCCACAACTTTCAATATCAATGGCAGCAGCAGCACGTAAAGGGTATTTGCTATTAAGAGCCTCTTTTACTTTTTTCTTTAAAGTATTTAAATATTGAATATTTTGATGAATACTCTCTTCAATTTCTCCCCGCAAAATAATATCACCGTGTCCCTGAATAATATTTTCCAGTCCTAAATTTGCAAACGACTTCAACGACCCAATTAATTGATCAATGTCGCCCTTAACAAAATAGGGTACCGGTAGAAAAGCATCAGCTGCAAATAACACCCGATCTTCTTCAATCAGTACGGATATTCCATCTTCACTGTGTCCTGGTGTGTGAAATAAAACAAGGTTTTTCTTTCCTACTCGCAAGGACATATTTCCACGATCAAATGTCAGGTGAGGAAGTATCAGTTTAACACCCTTAAAGATAGGATTTTGTTGAATGGAATTGGTAAGAGATGACTGACCCTGTTCTAATTGCAATTTTCGGCATAATTCATGGCTGATAACGGTTGCGCCCGGAAAAAAACAATTCCCCCAGGTATGATCAGCGTGGAAATGTGTATTTATAATATATTGCACAGGGACTTCTAAATGTTCTTCTATATAAGTCTTCATTGCTAAAGTCTCTTCCGGCACCGGAAGTGTATCAATTACGACAGCCCATTTTGGTCCGGTGATTACCCCGGCTGTCACCTGTGCATAAATTTCGCTTTGAAACCAATAAACATTTTCAGAAACGCGTTCACGCTGCATTTAGCTCTCCAAAATCGATGTTGATAATAATTTCACAATATAAAAGAATAGCATAACCAAATTAAAAAGTCAAAAATGATCCTTATTCAAGATCATCTGTATGATTGTTATTTTGATCGTTTTGGTTGGATAGAAAGGGCAATGCTAACAGCCCTTTTTTCCAAAGAAAATAACCGACCAATATTACCAAACAAAGACCAATTATGCTACCCAAAAGTGGGTAAACCCAATCCCCCTTATTGTCCTTGGATTCAGCTTCAGCAGACGGAGATGGCTTTGTTATGGAAGTAGAGATTTTTGTTAGGTTTTTGATTGGAGTACCTGAAACCATAACAACTGTAGCCTGATTTTCATCGAGTTCAGGGCCTGGGTAACCTTCGATCGAAGGAGTAAGCCTTGTATTTTCTGGTTCAGGATAACTACCTTCAGTTGAATTTACCCCACCAGGTGGATTACCACCCGGTGGATTTGGGTAGCCACTCTCCGGAGCCTGAGTGTTGTTTAGTGGGGGAGGATAGCCGGTTGAAAATGGAATAGTTGGAATTGTAGGTGCTCTGGTGGGGCTGCGATAAGGGATGATAAATGGGGTGCGTGTATTGGTTGCAGTTTGAGCGCGGGTTCGGGTTGGGGTGAAAGTAATAGTGGGCGTTAAAGTGATGGTAGGAGTGTTGGTAGCTGTAATTGTTGTCGAGCCTGTAATGGTTGGAGTTTGAGTAACGGTAGCAGTCAGAGTGATCGTAGAAGTCAACGTGGTGGTTGGCGTAATTGTTGGAGGAATTGGGATGGCTGTAATGATATTTGAATAAACTGAAAGAAGGTTCGTTCCGATAATCTCTAGGCGGTATTCGTAAGAATTGTAATTTACTACGTTACCGTCCACAAACGAATAATTGGAACCGGTTGTATCACTTCCTGTACGAACAATGAAGGGACTCACTCTGACGAATGTGGATTCTCCAGATAATCTTCTTTGCACATAAAAACCACTCGTATTAAGCTCGCTAAGTGTTTTCCAGTTGATGGTAATTTGCATATTTCCTGCGGATGCTGAAAAGTTATTCAAGACCGTAGCAGCTGGTTGAGCAATTAATCCAACCACAAAAGGCGTATAGGATAAATCATTATTGCTCCCTGGGCGGCCAGATGAATCAATTTGGACCGAGATTTCTTTATTGACCAGATCACAGGTGGTGGTTTGGCCACTTACTCCTCCAGCAGATGGTCCGTTTGGAGATTGACCGGTAGTATTCCAGCCGTTGGTAACCTGTTGATTGGGATCGTACCACCATAAGGGGTACAGCGCGGCATTTGCCTGACCACAATAAGTGGTAGATTCGATGTTCGCTACACAGGCTGGATTAAGGTCGTACCGGAAGAAAATATCCAATTCCTGGATATTGGAAAAACCCTGAGCGAGAAAAATATCATAATAATTGCCACAAGGAACCAATGTTGATGAAGACTCTGGGTTTAAAAACGGAGCGTTGGATAGATTATTCCCATGGTTGATGATGAAAATATCAAAATCTGAAGTATCGGGGTTGGTTGTAGGTCGTTGCACTGCGATACTGTTCTCAAAGAAAGATTTCCTGTTTGATGTAACTGTAACTAGTTCTGCCAGAACACCAGGCTGGTTGGTTCGATTTGAAATTGCACTCCCCAGTCGTTTACTCGCTTGAGCAGTACAATCAGGAGCGGCTGTTCCAGGTAAAATACCGATCCCCCAAAAGTTGTGATCAACGATACCTAGTCCTTGAGCGCTACATTGGACTTGAGCACCTATACGATTATTAAAAATGTTGTTTGCTGTCACCATCAACTGACCATTTCCTGAATTTATGGGTTTCAGAATGGCATAACCGGAATTATTTAGGATGTTATTGAAGCGAATATTAAGACTTCCATGATTATTTTGAATACTGATGGCTTCTTTACCATTGGTGAGGTTATTAGAAATAATATTAATCGATTGGATGCTATTGATTAGCAGGAGATCTCTGTTTTGAAGTGAACAAAGTCCATCATCAATTGAAAGGTTCTGTAAAGTAATATTAGATTCCAAAGACAACATCGGTTGCGAACAATTGAGAGATTTTGTCGTAAGAGAAGCATTTTGAAAACCCTGTAGGATGACCGGTTTATTAACTTTCACGGTATTCCCGCGAATAGGATAGTTCACCAAAACATTAATGGTTGCCCCATTTCCTACTGCATCAATAGCATCCTTTAATCCAGTACCGATTCCATTTGGAAGATCATCGGCTGAATTGATAAAACAAGGGCTATTGGATGCACAATTTTGGGCAGACTCAGCGACATATACGACATTGGAAATGGGAGCCAATTGTAGAAAATTAAAAGATTGTTCTGTTTGCAACCAGGTAAGACCGTTGTTTTCGTATACCCGGATTAATATGGTGCCATTGGCGGAAGCATTTTTTCCCAGTCGTAGGTAAAAATCCAAAGTATCACCGAAGATAGAAATATTAATGGGTGCTGAAACAGCAGCAACCAACTCATAACCGGAAGGGGAAGGACCACAGTTTGTTTGATTAACCTGGTATGTTAAACCGGATATTTTTCCTATTGGATCAAAGCCCACTTCGGTGACATTCCAGTTTTCCGGTGTATACAGGCAAATTTGCACATTTGAACTGACTGAAGGGGTATAACTATTCAGGTCAAATGAAGTACGAAAATTTATTCTTTGACCGGCAGCACAACCACCCAAAGGGCAGTTGCTTGGGCTGAGCATACTAAGGGAAGAAGAGGTATTTGGGGCGGCTGGAACATTGGGCGCAGAGATTGCAAGTAATAAAAATGCAATCAGCCAGATCATCCAATGGGGTAACCGTTTGAACATGAAACCTCGTTTTAAATTAAAAATAAGATAAAACGATTATACAGTAAGCAATAAAAATAAGAAATTATAAAATTAGGCTCTCAGCGTTGCAAATTGGTTTTACATTAACACCTTGCTTAAGAACAACTTCGTGCGTTCATTTTTGGGGTCAGTAAATAGAACCTTGGGAGGAGCTTCTTCGACGATCTGGCCTTCATCCATCAGAATAGCACGGTTGGCAGCAGCTCTAGCGAAACCCATTTCATGAGATACGACGACCATGGTCATACCTTCCTGAGCCAATGCCAGCATAACATCCAGAACTTCCTGAATCATCTCGGGGTCCAATGCACTGGTGGGTTCATCGAATAACATTATTTTAGGGTTCATGGCGAGGGCACGTGCGATCGCAACGCGTTGTTGTTGTCCGCCTGAGAGCTGCAGTGGGTAAGCCTGTGCTTTATCCGGAATCCCGACTTTTTCCAGTAATTTCATTCCATTCTTTTTTGCATCCACTAGGTTTCTTTTCCGTACGACCGTTTGTGCCAGGGTGATATTTTCCAAAACACTGAGATGGGGAAATAAATTAAATTGTTGAAAGACCATGCCAACTTCAGTACGGACGGCATTAATATTTTCAGCACTATCCAATGGGATTCCATCCACCATGATACTGCCTTTGTCAAATTCTTCGAGGCGATTGATACAGCGTAATAAGGTTGACTTACCTGATCCAGAGGGGCCAATGACAACTACCACTTCCCCTTTGAAAATATCTAGGCTTACGCCACGTAAGGCGTGAATATGCCCAAAATGTTTGTGAACCTGATTGATCTGAATAATGGGTTCCATCTTAACGCTCCAACTTTGTTTTACGCTCAATCCAGGTCACAATTCTGGCAGAGAAGAGCGTTAATACCAGGTACAACAATGCGACCATGAGCCAGGTTTGAACCGGAATAAAATTTGCAGCCATAAATTCTCGTCCACGCCGGGTTATATCTGCAACCGCAACGACACTGACCAGTGAAGAATCTTTTAGCAAGGTAATAAATTCATTTCCAACCGGCGGTAGAATTATGCGGATGGCTTGAGGAAGAATAACAAAGCGCATGGCTTGAAAATAATTCATCCCTAAACTACGGGCTGCTTCCATCTGACCCTTTGAAATACTTTGAATTCCAGCGCGATAGACTTCACTCATGTAGGCTGCATAGCAAAATGTCAGCCCAATAATTGCCATTAAGATCGGATTCGCGCGATAATTTGACAAACTTTGGATGGACAGTAACTTTCCGATACCCTGAATTACCGAAGGAAAGGCAAAATACCAAAACATCAATTGAACCAGCAATGGGATTCCACGCACCAATTCTACATAAATAGTTGCTGCTCCATTAAGGATGCGGTTTTTAGAAATCCTACCCAAACCAGCCAATAATCCAAATACTAATACCAGAATAAACGAAACAAGCGTGGTGTAAATGGTTACACTGATTCCATCAGAGACAAAAAACAAAATTCTTCTAAAAGGATCTGGTTTGAAATAGATTAATAACAATATGATGATAATTACAGCGAATAAAAGTAACCACCAGCGATCAAAATAATAATTTTTTTTATTTTTGTTTGCTTGGGATGATTGCATTAAAACTCCAGTGAAAAAAAGCCTGGGATTAATATCCCAGGCTTTTATAAAATTATTGTCCCGCTAAATACTTGCCAGCCAGCTCGGTCACATAACCGGAATCAATCACTTTCTTTAAGGCAGGATTAATCTTGTCTAATAAGTCCTGCCGATTTTTGCAGAAAGCAATTCCATAATATTCGTTTGTAAATACTTCTCCCACAGTATTTAATTTATTGGGATTTTTATCGATAAAACCTAAAGCAGTGGGGTTATCAGCGATAACAGCATCAATCTGTCCGTTCATTAAATCCAGGAAAGCAAGGTCGTAAGTGTCGTATGGTTTATAAGTGACACCAGTAATCGCTTGAGCTTCAATTTCCCCGGTTGTCCCTAATTGGGCGCCGACTATTTTCCCCGCCAGGTCGTCTTTTCCTTTGATACTCGTGTCTCCTGTGCGCACAGTAATGATTTGCCCGGCGTCTACGTAGGGATCACTAAAAAGAAATTCCTTTTTCCTTTCATCGGTAATGGTAATGGCAGCAATTGCCATGTCATATTGACATTCTGACAAACCCGCTAACATAGGATCAAAAGGTAAATTGACAAATTCATACTGGATACCAGCTTGCTCAGCAACTGCTTTCATTAGGTCAATATCAAATCCAATTAATTCTTTTGTTGCTTCATCTACCATTTCGAAAGGTGGAAAAGTTGCATCAGTTGCAATTCTTACGACTGCTCCTGCTGGATAACCGGGTTCGGCTGGAGCTTGAGCAGGTGCTTCAACCATTGGGTAACCTTCTTTTGCATCAGCAGGTTCCTGGGATTGAGGTTGAGCGCAAGCGCTTAACAGAAAACTAGAAATCACCAGGATCGACAACAAAATAAAAAGCGTTTTTTTCATTTTTCTCCTCCAGAAAAATTTGGTTTGTGTGAATAAGGGGAAATGTTGATTAATTATAGCATTTTCTATTTTCAAGTTTTGATTTTTATGATATTTGACATAATTTTAGTGATTTCTAATTTGTTAAAAAGGAATGATAAAATTTTATCATTGCGGAAAATGGAGAAAATATGGTGGATATTAATAGAGTTATTGTTTTTGTCCTGGATGGTGTAGGAGCAGGAGCTGCTCCGGATGCTGATCTATATGGTGATTTAGGAAGTAATTCATTATCTAATACAGCCCGTGCTGTAGGAGGGCTGAATATGCCAAATCTTGAACCATTAGGGTTTGGACGGATTACTCCTATGCAGGGTGTGAACCCAACTAACCAGGCTGAAGGAGCTTTTGGAAAATTAACTCCAAAATCAGCCGGAAAGGATTCGGTAACCGGCCATTGGGAATTGATGGGTATTTATCTACAATCACCCTTTCCGGTATTCCCAAATGGCTTCCCACCGGCGGTCATCGAGCGGTTTACCCAATTAACCGGTTTAGAAGTATTAGCTAACAAACCAGCCTCCGGAACGGTCGTCATTCAGGAATATGGCGAAGAGCATATGCGTACCGGGAAACCGATTATTTATACCTCTGCTGATTCCGTTTTTCAAATTGCAGCGCACGAAGAGATAATTCCCATTGATCGATTGTATGAATTGTGCCAGATTTCGAGAAAGATGTTAGTTGGGGAGTATGGAGTCGGAAGGGTGATTGCCAGACCATTTATCGGTAATAAAGCTGGAGAATTCACACGTACCAGTCGCAGGCATGATTATCCCCGTTATCCGGAATCTGATACGATAATGGATAAATTACTCGCTTCTGGTTACGAGGTTTATGCGACCGGGAAAATTGACGACCTGTTTGGCAACCGGGGTATTAGTTTTTCTAATCACACGACCAACAATTACGATTCAATTCTGGCGACCATCGATTTTATGGGAAAAGATTTTAAAGGACTCTTGTTTGCAAATTTGATTGAATTCGATCAGATTTATGGACACCGAAATGATCCTCAGGGTTATGCTGATGCTCTTGAGCAATTTGATGGATTTATTCCCCAAATCGTTGATAACCTGCGAACTGATGATTTGGTTATGATCGTATCAGATCATGGAGTTGACCCAACCACTGCGAGCACTGATCATTCAAGAGAGTTTAGTCCTCTACTAATTTTTGGAGATAGGGTTAAACCGAATGTAGATCTGGGTGTCCGGGGTTCTTTTGCGGATGTAGGCGCAACGATTGCTGAAATCTTCAATCTTCCACCGCCTGAGATTGGAAAAAGCTTTTTAAAGGAAATCCTAGGCTGACAAGTTATAGTCACTTCTGACCGCTTATATTTCTGCTTCGTGTAGCTAAGAAATTAAAGAATATTTATGCAAACTTCAATTACACCTGCAACAATTCTCAAAAAAATGATCCCATGGATTTTGACGGGATTTCTCATTTTACTCGCCTTGACATTATGGGGAGATGTTCATCAAATTAGGGAGTTAGCCACGGATTTTAATTGGGGCTTCTTACCGGTTTTAATGGGCTTTACGCTCATCAACTATATTTTACGATTTGTTAAATGGCATTTCTATCTGGGGCAAATTGGGGTTAAAAACTTCCCGGCCATACAAAGTTTACGATTGTTTGTCGCCGGTTTCCCATTAGCCATGACGCCTGGGAAAGCCGGTGAAATCCTAAAAGCTGTCTGGCTCAAAGATTTGACCGGAACTTCAATTTCACGGGGTGTTTCGGTAGTTGTCGCTGAAAGAATCAGCGATGGACTGGCGGTATTGTTTTTGTCCATTTTCGGGATCATCGCCTATCCACAGTATAGCCTTGCCTTCTTTTTGGTTCTATTTCTCCTGATCGGATTAATTGTTGCTTCACAGATAAAACCACTGGCTTATTTCTGTTTGAATTTGACAAAAAAGATACCATTCATTAAGCGGTTTAGCCCCCAATTATTTAATTTCTATGAAGGCAGCTTTTTAGTGTTTCAACCGCGAGCAACATTATATGCGGTGGGATTAGGAACTGTCTCCTGGTTTTTTGAAGGTGTGGGTTTCTATTTATTGTTGACAAAAATCGGGTTACCTGCAAACCTCAATACTTTTGCCAACGCGGTCTTTATACTCGCTTTTTCTACTGTTATCGCAGCAGCATCAACCTTACCTGGCGGGATAGGGGCAGCAGAGGCATCCATCGCCGGCATGTTGGCATTACTCCTTGGATTGAATTCAGGGATGGCATCTTTTGTCACTTTGATTATCAGGTTAGCAACCTTGTGGTTTGGAATTTCTTTGGGATTAATTAGCTGGGCATTCTCATTGAAAATGTTAGGTTTTAAGGAGAAAAAATATGCAGAAGTGGAAAGTTGAGTTGCATTGTCATTCAGCCGCTTCCAAAGATAGTCTGGTGAAGATCAGAGATCTTATTGCGACTGCCCACAAACGCGGTCTGACTCGATTAGCAATTACCGATCACAATACCATCCGAGGCGCGTTGTTCGCTAAAACGATTGATCCGGAATTGATCATCGTTGGAGAGGAAATCTTAACCACAAAAGGTGAATTGTTATCTTTTTTTGTGCAGGAGGAAATTCCAGCCGGCTTAACTCCCCTGGATGCTATTGCAAGATTAAAGGAACAAGGCGCGTTTATTAGTGTCTCCCACCCATTTGACCGTCTGCGTCATGGTTGGGCTCTGGAGGATTTGCAAGAAATCACACCGTTTATCGATGCGGTGGAGATTTTTAATGCCCGCACCTTTACCAGTTCCATTAACGATCTGGCCAGGGAATATGCACACAAAAATAATTTATTGGGAACCGTTGGTTCAGATGCTCACACGCTGCCTGAAGTTGGAAAGGCGACCCAGCTTCTGCCACCGTTTCAGAATGCTGATAGCTTGCGAACTGCATTCAAACAATCGGAGCCACTTGAAAAATACTCCTCTCCTTTCGTTCGCCTGGGATCTACTTTTGCTAAAGTCGTGAAGAATACATTGGGAGAGGAACATTTTCCAATATAATGATTTCAATGGAACACTTTATTACCAAAACTCAACAATTATTGAATATCCGCCTGAGTGAAAGTCAGATTAAAGCCTTTGAAATTTATGAACAACAATTATTAATCTGGAACGAAAAATTTAATTTAACTGCCATTCGGGATAGCGAACAAATCCACAACAAACATTTTCTGGATTCGCTTACCTGTGTCCTCGCCTGGGGAGATAACTGGCCGAAATCGATGATTGATATTGGTACGGGAGCTGGATTTCCGGGGATTCCTTTGAAAATCATCCGCCCTGGGTTGCAATTAACCCTGGTTGAATCGGTAGGTAAAAAAACAAAATTTTGCCAACATATCGTGGAAACCTTAAATTTAGAAAAGGTAACGGTATTAAAAGAGCGGGCTGAGGTTTTGGGGCAGGACCAGGCTCACCGTGAAAAGTATGATTGGGCAGTTGCCCGCGCAGTGGCAAATTTACCTGTCTTATCCGAGTTCCTGATCCCATTGGTACGTTTGGGGGGTGGAGTGATCGCTCAAAAAGGTGAGAGTGGTCCGGTAGAAGCACATAAAGCCAGTAATTCCATACATATTTTAGGGGGGTCTTTGAAACAGGTTTTGAAGGTGACTGTGCCTGGCGTTGTTGAAGAGCGATATTTAATTGTGATTAAGAAAGTCGCCCGAACACCCTCGATTTATCCCAGAAGAACGGGTATTCCTGCGAAAAATCCATTGGTATAGGTTTTAATTATGCTTGAATTACACCTTGTTGGATATGCCAGATTGTTGACTGGCGAATGAAATCTTGGTCGAATAAATCCAACTCTGTGGTGGTTAAGATTGTTTGATCTCCATCTTGAATAGCATGTAATAAACGTTCTCGCCGGTGAGTATCTAATTCTGCCAAAGTTTCGTCAAGTAATAAAACTGGTTTTTCACCGGTACGCGATTGCATGAATTCTAACTCACCTAATTTTAAAGAAAGCATGGTTGTGCGAATTTGCCCTCTGGAACCATAAATGCCCAAATCAATATCATTCACCAGAAATCTTAGCTCATCCCTATGTGGCCCAAGGGTCGTTACACCACGTTGAATCTCCTCTTTTTGTTTAAGTTTTAATTCTTTTAACAACAAATCTTTGATTTCAGATGGATCTGGAAAAGAATCGTTTCCATTTATTAGGTTCTTCGTATCCATCAGAGCGGGCTGATAGCTGAATTGCAGAATTTCCTGGTCTTTCGAGAGCGATCGTTGTATTTGAGTAGAAAGTGTTTCTATTTCGCGAATTGCCTTTGTGCGTTCATGAATGATCAATGCTCCTTTCTCAGCCAGAAGATTGTCCCAAAAGGAAAGTTGCCCACTATCTGAGTTTCTTTCAAAAATTTGTTTTAATAATGCATTGCGTTGGGCGAGGGTCTGGGTATATTCACTTAATGCTTTTGCATAACCGGGTACAACCTGAGCGAGCGCAAGATTTAGATAACGACGGCGTTCTTCTGGACCATCTTCAATAATGCGTGTCATGTTCGGTAAGAAAATGACGGCATTAAATATACCGATCGCCTGATGGGCTGACTTTTTAATGCCATCTACTAAAATTTCTTTGCGAAATCGTTGACTATTCTGTGATCCATTTTTTTCTAAAATTAAACGGATTTCAATTTGATGATGTTGATCTCCCCGTTGAAAATCAGCGATTAAACGAGAAACCGGGATAGGTTCATCCAAAGCCAGGAAATTGATGGTTTGCCGGTCAACATTGGTCTGAATAGATGTAAATGTAGAAAAAAAATAAACCGCCTCTAAAAGACTTGTTTTTCCTTGAGCGTTGTTGCCCTGAAGTAAAAGAATCCGCCGGGGTATATCCATATCCAGGCGGCTAAAAGTTCGAAAATTGCTAAGGGAGAGATGGGTTAGGAACATGAACGATCCAGGGGTTCCTATTCTGGTAGTTCGGCCGTTTCCTCCTGAGAGGGCTGCCAAATTCGGGTTGCTCTATCGGTGAAAAGAATTCCATCCAAATGGTCGATTTCATGTTGAAAAATACGTGCGAGCCACCCGGAAGCTTTAATTTTTATTGGCTTCCCAAATTTATTAAAGCCTTTGACCTGAATGGCTGAAAACCTTTCAACCTCACCAACTATCTTCGGTATGGATAAACAGCCTTCAATACCAAACTCTGTTTCTGTTGATGTTTTTACAATTTCAGGATTAATCACTGCGAATGATTGGGGTTTCTCACCTTCTTCTTCCGCATATTCAACAACAATAATTCTTTCAGAAATGTCAATTTGAGGGGCTGCAAGCCCAACTCCTGGGGCATTTCTCAATGTGTCAAACATATCATCGACCAGAGCAACAAGCTCCTTGCTAAAGTTGCTCACCTTGTGAGCTTTTTTACGCAGAACTTCCGCTGGAATGACAACAATTTCTCGTAAAGCCATGCTTCTCCTAACAATCTGGAAAATATCATTAATTCCCTAATTCCCCTATATTGTACCCCGAATCATCGTCATCTGTTTGCTGCTGTTCAATTTCCGGATTTTTTTGTACAACCTGGTGATAAATCCCAATCCAATCTGCCACTTCATCGCGGAGTGCTTCCTGTTCCTTTTGTTTTTGGCTTTGAATGTAGCGTTGATAATGATCAAAAATATCTTGTTGAACCCTGGATGGGTTATAAACATAATCGAAAGTCAGCGTTGTATCACCAACCCGAATGGAGACAGTTCCAAAATTTAAGATTAGGCTGATGACGCCCAGGCGTTTGAATTCTACTGTTTGGATATTTCGAATCAAACTACTGCGTTTTACTTCCTGTCCAAAAGGTTTTTTATATACATCGATTAACTGATCCGGGGTGACAATGTACTCATCATTACGCCAATCCCAGTATTGATATAGCCACCAAAGCGCCAGAATGATCCCAATCCCAATTTCTATGATAATGACACCATCAAAGTTAACGGATGGAGAAAACTTAATAATAGAATAAATCATAATTGTAAATAATAAAAACAAGGATAGCCCAGCCCAAAAAGCTTTTTTGATTAAAATGAACCAGTGGGTTCGATAGATAATCCTATCTTTTTTTTGTGTACGTAAGCCAAAAAATCTGGCAAGGCTATCCATCAACCCGGAAGATTCGAATTCTGGAGCAACTTCAATTGCTTCTATATCCGTATCGATCATATCCGGATCATTTTCTGGGATTTGATTAGAGTTTATTCCAATCCGGTGACGAAGTAATTCTTCCTTTGTAATTCTTTGCAATTTATTTCTTTGGTAGAGCGATTTACCTTTTTCATCATTAAGTAAACGAATAACCAGATCCGGTTTGGCAAGCTGCTTAAAAATGATCACCCCGGTAAATGTGCGAATGATTACATCTCCATACCCGATCCAGCGTCCGAGTTGTGAAGAATTTAATTCAACAGAAAGAATTGCATCTATTGGGGCTTCCTGTCGACTTTCATAGAATAAAGCTACTTTATCAAGCAGAATAATTCGCCGATTTGTAACGATCGAAAAATCATTGGTCCAATCCACCCAAATCCACATAAACCAACCAGAGGAGATAAGAGCAATAACTCCAAAAAAAATAGATAACCAGGGTTTTGGATCGAAGCTAAAAAAATAGAAATTGATAAATAAAAAGATGGAAAGTAAGCTAAGAATGAATGGAAGGAAAGATTTGTACCAGAGAATAAATGGATGTTTTCTAGCTAAAAAGTGGACGGCTTCTCTGGGGCTTAACCATTTGAAGCGCTGTTTCAGGCTCAACTTGTAACTTTTTATGGTCAAATTGATTGATTGGATAATCTCCGGAAAAGTTTCGTAGATTTCTTCCAGCTTATTTTGGTCAAAGTGAATCGCGACCACGTTGGTCAAGGTTTTTGCGGAAACAGCCCTTAAGTTACCGGAAGATAACCCCTCTTCACCAAAAAAATCACCTTTTTGGCAAATGGCTATTTCATTAAAACCGTTTTGTCTTTCCTGTTGGAGGGAAACCCGGCCGCTGACGACAATATAAATTCCGTCTGCTTCTGAGCCTTCTGAATAAATGGTTTCATCATTTTTAAAAAATACTGTTATCAATTGCTCACTGATTTGTGATAATTGCTCTTCATTCAACAAATCAAAAAAGTGAATATTAGTTAATATTTCAAGAATTTCTTTGGAGTAATCGATCATACTTTTTAAGTATATCCCAACTGAATTAATTTACCGATTAGATTCTGGTAAAATCAAAAATGGAAAATGAGAAACTTAGGTATCACCATTGTTCGTGGCATATCCATTCTGCTGATTGTGATCACTACAATTATTGTAGTTGTGCAATTGGTGGTGTTCAGCCGGATTCGAGCCAGTTTACCGATTGGGTCGATGGTTGGGGGTGTTCCAGTAGGCGGCTTAGACCGGCAAGAGGCAGCCAATCGATTGATAAAATCATTCAGTGTGCCGATCGAAGTGCATTATAACGAGGCTGTCATTCAGATCAGGCCTTCTTCGATCGGTTTTGAACTGGATTTGGAAAGTATGTTAACAGCAGCCGATCAGCAACGAATTAATCAACCGTTTTGGAGTGGTTATTGGGATTTTTTATGGGGCAGATACTCAAAACCAGACCCGATACCATTGCGTTATTCTTTGTCAGAGCAGAGACTGAAGACTTACTTAAAGGATGAAATTGCAGTTCGATACGACCAACCGGCGACGGGCGCTGTTCCTATACCTGGAAGCACCCAATTCCAACCAGGAAACCCAGGTTCAAAATTGGATATTAATCGGGCTGTAGAGCTTATTAAAGGTGCTTTAGCTTCTCCGATTAAGCGTACGGTTAATTTAACCTATTCTCAAATTGACCCCACCCGGCCTTCCTTCCAAAACTTAGAAGTTTTATTAAAACAGGTGCTCGAAAGTACCGGGTTTGATGGATTAACGGAAGTGTATTTACTGGATCTTCAAAATTATCAGGAAATTAATTTTGCATCCAGGCAAGGACAATCGATCAGACCGAATATTGCTTTTACCGCTGCCAGCACTATGAAAATCCCGATCATGATCTCCGTTTTCAATCGGGTCAGCGATCCGGTCCCTGACGATGTTCTCAACCAAATGGAGCTTATGATTGAAAGATCTGAAAACGACCCGGCAGACCGGTTAATGGAAAAAGCATTAGGGGGCAACTTAGGGCCATTGCTGGTAACCGAGGATATGGATAAATTAGGGTTTGAAAACACCTTTATTGCTGGATACTTTTATCCCGGTGCCCCTTTATTGAAAAGAATTCAAACGCCCGACAATAGCCGCACGGACGTCAATACCAGCCCTGATATTTATAACCAGACCACCCCCACGGAAATGGGAATGCTTTTAGGAGATATTTATCAGTGTTCATTAGTTGATGGCGGCGCATTAAAAGCAGTTTTTGAGGATAAGATTTCCCAAAACGAATGTCAGAAAATGATCAACTATTTAGCCCTTAACCGTATTGGTGTCTTGATCCAGGCAGGTGTACCGGAAGCAACCAGAGTTGCACATAAGCATGGCTGGATTACCGAAACAGATGGGTTGATTCATACGATTAGTGATGCCGGGATTGTTTACACTTCCGGAGGGAACTATGTTTTGGTGATTTTTATGTATCATCCCACCCAGCTTGTTTTTGACAATGCCAACTATGTAATGGCACAAATATCATCCGCTGTATACAACTATTACAACATTCCGTTAGCCACTCAATAAATTGATTTATTGTTGAGTGCTTTTTTTAATTTTGCATTTAAAGTTTCAGGTGAAATACTTAAAACACTTAGAATTTCAACCTCTAACCCTTTAATTAGCGGGATATTTGTGCGTATTTTTTGGGCAAAATCCGGGTATCTGTTCTGTAAGGCGGTTAATCTTTCATCCAATGATACCAATTGGCTTCCTTCAGACAACTTATCGGCATAGTTGACGATTTTTTGCTCCCAGGTTAAAGGTCTGGTTTCTTCATCTGCCAAATCACCGATTAAATGGCGTCTGGCAATTTCGGCTAATTCAAGTTGACCTTTTTGTTCCAGAAATTCTGCAGCTAAATCTGCATGATTTTTCTCATTTTGAGGTTGCAGTTTTGCCAGATCGTGAGTAATACCCCCGCGATGAGTTAATAAAGGGTTGAGAGCCTGCCCTTTTTCTTCCATCCAGAGAGCAATTTGATAAGCGATGGCAGCCACATTGGTCACGTGAGCCAGTAAATTATGAGTGACTCCCAATTCTGTATACCAGGTGATGCAAGTTTGCATATCCGGTAGAAAAGGCTTTTTTAATATTGACAAAAGCTGTTGGATATTATTTACTTCCCCATCCTGTTGAGGAAAGAGTCCAGGAGCTGGCAATCTGGCAGGGTTGAGCCAAATTGCCTTTAACCCGGTTAATTTGGGAGTTAGCGCAGCTTCCTGATAATCCTTTCCACAAACAACAATATTTTCTGGAGATAATTTTAGATATTTTTGGATCGCGGTGAAAAATTCTGGTTGGACTTGATCCATATTAAAGTCCCTCAGTGTAAATAGATGGTTGAAAAAGGGGAGCAAACGCTGTCTTTCGAGGTTTTTTTCCACCTCTTCCACCGCTGAACCCCTAGATTGAGAAACAAATACGATCTCAAATTCCCTTGATAATACCTGTAATGATTTCTCAACGAGCGTAAAAGAACCAAAACTGGCAGAAATGGGGATAACTTCATCTCTTTGCTTAGAATTTGCTATGATTGTGTCATCCCCGATCAATAAAAGCGTTGTTATTTGGTTCAAGTTCATCAATATCTCCATTAATAAGATATCAAAATTATAGTTGAAAAATATATCAAACAAACTTAGAATATATGTTCTGTAATTGAAAAAATGGTATAATGCTGTCATGGCTTTTCTGGTAGCAATTGACATTGAAACGACCGGGCTGGATGCGCGAAAAGATGCGATTATCGAAATTGGAGCCGTTCGCTTTAGTGCCTCTAGAGTAGAAGCTGAATTTTCCACCTTAATTAACCCTGGGCGAGTCATTCCTCCTGAAATTACTCAATTGACCGGCATAACAAATGAGATGGTGCGGAATGCACCTCCTTTGTCAGCAGTACTTCAGGAATTGGTTGATTTTGTGGGTGATTGCCCGGTGGTAGGGCACAATATTCAATTTGATCTTGGGTTTCTCTTTCAAGCGAATATCCTCAAAGAGGTTGAAGCGGTAGATACTTATGAAATTGCTGCGGTATTAATGCCAGTTGCAACAAGATACAATCTTTCAGGTTTATGCCAACAATTAAATATTCCAAATTTAGGGGCGCACCGCGCATTGACTGATGCAAAGATGACTCATCAATTATTTCTCGAGCTTTATGACCGGGCAATTGAGTTACCGGTTGAACTTTTGGCAGAAATTGTACGCATGGGTGAGCCAATTGAATGGGATGGGTTCTGGTTTTTTCAGGAGATTCTGAAAACTAAAATAAAAAGGAATCCAATTCAGCCTCGATATGTAAAAAGCCAGAATTATTTTGAAGGATTTTATTTCGATGAAGAAATTCTAGGACAACCATTAAAACCAAATTCGGAAATTAAACCTCTGGATGAAGACGAATTAAGTTCAATCCTGGAACATGGAGGGGAATTTCAAAATTATTTTAAAAATTTTGAATATCGCCCTCAACAAGTAGAAATGTTGAAACACATCACGTCTGCATTCAACCAGGGATACCATCTGATGGTGGAAGCAGGCACCGGAACAGGGAAATCCTTTGCTTACCTGATACCAGCTGCATTCTGGGCATTAACCAATAATCGCCGGGTAGTTATCTCAACCAACACAATTGCCTTGCAGGATCAACTGATCAATAAAGATATACCAGATTTAGGATCAGCCCTGAATATTCCTTTACGAGCAGCCATCCTTAAAGGTCGTTCGAATTATCTCTGTCCACATCGATTTGAGGCGCTGCGATTTCGTGGCCCGGAGAATAAAGAAGAGATCCGAGTTCTGGCAAAAATCCTGGTCTGGTTGTATCAAGGTGGAGATGGAGATCGTTCGCGATTGAACGTGAATAGCCCGGTGGAACGTGAAATTTGGCAAAAAGTTTCATCAGATGACGAGAATTGTTCAGCCGAGAAATGTATGTCCAGGAATGGAGGGATCTGCCCTTTTTATCAGGCTCATCAAGCAGCCGAAAGTGCTCATATCCTGATTGTCAATCACGCCTTGTTATTGTCGGATGTAGTCACTGGCAGCCGGGTTTTGCCCGCATATGATTACCTGATCATCGATGAAGGTCACCATTTGGAAGATGCCAGTACCAATACACTCAGTTACCGGATTACTCAAAAAGATTTGCAGCGAATGTTGCGGGAATTGGGGGGTGTCTCCAGCGGGATTTTAGGTAGGTTAGTCACAGCTTTTAAAGCAATTTTAAAACCGTCTGAACTAGCCAGTGTTGTGTCAATTTGCCAAAGAGTAACCGATCTGGCTTTTCGATTAGAACAAAACTGGAATTCATTTTTTGATGTTCTGAATGAGTTTTTGGAATCCGAACGTGGGTATCAACCCATCGGGATGTATGCTCAACAAGTCAGAATATTGCCGGAGACCAGAACCATCCCAGCCTGGTCGAAGGTTGAAATTCAGTATGATCAAACAAACGAGACCATTAATCTGCTCAACAATTTGGTTAAAGAATTTCTAAAAGATTTAGCAGATGTAGCAGAGAACTCTGCAGAAGATGTAGAAGAGGCCATTGGAAGTTTAAGTTTTAACAATCAGAGAATGACAGAAGCAGCCCATTTTCTGGAAAATATGCTACTGAGTCCAGATGCAAATTATATCTATTGGATTGAGCAACGGCCGGATTCCTCTGGAATGATTCTCCAAATCGCTCCTCTGCATGTTGGCAATTTGATGGAAAAATATTTGTGGCATGAAAAAGCATCCATTATTCTCACATCAGCGACATTAACAACAAATGGTGAATTCCAATACTTAAAAAGCCGATTAAATGCAGATGAAGCAGACGAGCTTATTGTTGGATCGCCGTTCGATTTTGAAAGTTCCACTATGTTGTACTTGCCTAACGATATTCCAGAGCCAGCACAGGCAGCAGCTTATCAGAGAATGGTCGAACTGACATTGATTAATTTGAGCAAAGCTACCGGAGGGAAACTGATGGCTTTGTTTACATCGTATGCGCAATTGAAAAAAACATCCCAAGCAATTGCACCCAGGCTGGCAACTGCGGGAATTCAGGTCTTTGAACAGGGAGAAGGTGCTTCTGCAAATACCTTGCTGGAAATATTTAGGGAAACTGACCGGGCTGTTTTGTTGGGAACAAAAGCCTTTTGGGAAGGGGTTGACATTCCTGGAGAAGCTTTGTCCGTATTGGTAATTGTCAAATTGCCTTTTGCTGTTCCTACCGATCCGATTGTTGCAGCGAGATCGGAGACATTTGATGATCCTTTTAATGAATATTCTATTCCAGAGGCAATTTTAACCTTTCGGCAAGGTTTTGGGCGTTTGATTCGCACTCAATTCGATCGTGGGGTTGTTGTTGTTTTAGATCACAGAATCCTGAGCAAAAAATATGGCCGCTATTTTGTAGATTCTTTACCCCCATGTAAATTAGTGCAGGGACCGGTTATAGATTTACCACAAAAAGCTGCTCGCTGGTTAAATTTATAAAAAGAGGTCGATTTCTCAACCTCTTGTAAATGATATTAACTATTGAGGTTTTTAACCATCAACATCTTGGTGGCGATTTTTTGAATTTCTTTTAGTTTGGCAGTCAGTTGTTCTTGATTCCCTTGTTGTTCAGTCTGACTGACCAGGCTGGTTAACAGTTGAACAAACTCATCGTTGACTACCTCTGAGTTTTCATTGAGAAGATTTTTAACTTTTTCTGGGTCCGATGCCTGCAGAAGTTCCTCAACAAATTTGATTTCTTCTGGGGGTTTGTTTGCTTCTTCAATCATGGTATTGAGCTGCCCTAGTTTAGAGATCCGGTCCAGATCGGCTGATTTACGGGCTTCCTGGAGACTTTCCTGAACAGCTTCTACGAAGAACTCATTCAGTTCATTACCATATTTCTGCAGGCCAGCTTCAATATTCTGTTCGGATAGGATTTTTTGAAGAGTTTCTCTGGCTTTTTTCTTCTCTTCTGTAATTTGAGCATCCATTTCCTTGGTGATTTCTAATAGAAAATCCCGTAATGAGGTCAACTTATTTTTTTTATCGGCATTTGTTTCAGCATCGATTTTTTGAGTCAGTGTTTGGAAAAATTCATAATCTAATCCCGAACGTATCATCCCAACCAAAGTATTCGTATAAATTTCATCCGGTGATTTGATTAAAAGGTCAAGGAGTATTTCTCTGGTTAATCCATTTTTGGCAGCATTCTGCAAATCTTCCATCGCTTTTTGAGAAGATTTCATTTTTTCCTGAATCTCCTGCCCAATTTTTGTTTCCTGAAGCAATTCTTGCTGGAGAAGAGCCAATTGTTGGGCGGATTGCTTATCTCCTTGTGCCATGGTAGCTTCCATGAGGCGGCTGAATAAACCAAAGAATGTTTCATCGATCAATGCTTCTTCTTGTTTAATAATTTCTTTTCTGGAATCAGCATTAGGTGTTGAAATCAACCGTTGAATTAACTGGATTTTTTTCTGTTGGGCATCCAGCATGTCTTTTGTTATGCCATCCGCTTCTAAAATTTTCTCAAGCATTGTTTGATACGTTAACATATTCTGAGCCTGGAAAAGATACGCTTTTCGTTTTTCCATTGGCAAGTCATCGACAACTCGTTTAATAAGTGGTCCCACCATTTTTTCCTGCTCATTAATTGAAACACCTAACTCAGGAGGAAAATAAGTTAATAACATCTCTTTTTCAGGATCGTGATAGACGATGGGGGTGGGATAAAGCCCCTGGTAACCGCAAGTTGGGCATTGAATAACATTGGCTGATCCACTTAATAATTTTTGTTTTGCTTCTGGATCGGTATTCATATCGAATAATTGTTGAATTTCAGCGGTCATAGGAGTATGGCAACGGGGACAACTTATTTGAGTTCTTGGCATAAACGGCCTCTCTGAATGTAATTTATCTGGTTGAGATTATACCACTGACAATTTTTGTGGCAGGTTGTCGGTTGTACGTGGTAAGGAAAAGCAAATGCGAGCGCCCTGCCCTGATTCAGGATTTACCCAGATTTGTCCCCCATGAGCTTCTATAATAGAACGGGTGAGGAACAATCCCAACCCTGCTCCTCTGGAATTGCGAGCCATATCCGGAGCACGATAAAAACGGTCGAAAATATGCGGGATGTCTTCTGCCGCGATCCCAGGACCCTGATCGCTCACGCAGATGACCACAACATCAAACCTTACCTGACCTGAAATGCGGATTTCTCCTTTCGGAGAATATTTGATTGCATTCGAGATTAAATTAGAGATCACATGCTCGAGGCGTGATTGGTCGGCGAGAATGATGGGGAAATCTGCTGGTAAATCAACGACGATTTTGTGAACGGATGACTGGGTTTGGAATCTTTCTGCCAATACTCTGATGAGATCTGGTAAGGAAACATCTGAGCGTTTGATTGACAACCCTCCGGCTTGCAAACGGGATGCATCCAGCATGTTTTCGATAAGCGCACTTAAATGATCAGCTTCATCTTCTATGACTGACAAACTTTCTTGAATGATAGAATGATCCCAACTGGCATCTTCCCGCCGAAGCGTGCCAACATAGCCTTTGATCAGGGCTACAGGGGTTTTTAGTTCATGGCTGATGATTGAAATAAAAGTGCTTTTTAGTTCCTCCGCCTGACGGAAACGGGAGATATCCCGGATAGTGGCAATGATATTAAGCAATATATTTTCGGGTGAAACCAACGGCGCGTAAGTAATTCCAACGGGTAATTTAACTTTAGCGTTTCCAATTCTTAAATCACCCTCGACATATAAATGAGCATGAGCGGTTAATGGCCAACCTCCCGCAACAGCGTCTTCTAAAGTAATTCCAACCGGCGGTTGTGTCCATTGGATTAGTTGATTATGCTCCTTATCTCGAATCTCCTCAGGAGAAATTTGTAACATGCGCTGAAATGCTGGGTTGTACCGTTCAATTTTAAGCGTTGGAGATAAGATCATAATACCATCAGCCACAGTATCTAACAAAGCAGACATCCTTTGGCGTTCCTGATTTACTTGTGTATAAAGCTGAGCATTCTGTACTGCTATCGCAGCCTGATTTGCAAAACTGGTTAGAACAATTCGGTCATTGGATGAAAATGATCCGGAGTATCCTCTAAAGATATAGATTACCCCGATCGCTAGTCCACGAGCGACCAGCGGAATTCCGACTCCATTCAGCAAGCCGAAACTCCCTGAACGGGCCAATTCATTGATAATTTGATTAATTTTAGTTAATTCGAGTTGATCTGGCTTTTCACCGATTTCCGTAATCTGTGCCAGGTATGGTTCCAGATATTTTACTAATTGTACGGGCAGACCATGCCAAACCCGAATATGCCATCCATGGATATCAGTTTTTAAGGCAATAAAGCCAGCCTGACCCGCTAACATATCAACTGAAATATTCAGTACTTTTTCAAGCAGCTTGTCAAGGTTTAATTCTTCAGCCAGTACTCTGGCAATCTCAAGCAAGTAGTCTCTTTGACGGACTCGATAATCTGGGAGCATAAAGTTATTTTACTAGCTTTCTCTCAGAGTGCTATCAAAACATTATTTAAAGATGAAGTTTGCAATAAAAGAAAAAAATTAGATCTGTTCAATCAAATTGGGTGAGAATTGAGTGACCAATAATGCCAGGGCACCCTTTAACCCGACCTCGTCTCCCAACCTGGAGTTTGTGATCGATAAATTATCCAGGTAGGCAGGGGAGATAATCGAATTTTGGAGTGAATTACGCATTGATTCGAAGATTAAATCACCAGCTGATGATGCTACCCCTCCTCCAAAAATAATGATTGAAGGGTTTAAGATATGAACAAAATTTGCTAAAGCAATTCCCAAAAAAAAGCCGGCGCGCTGATAAACTTCAATAGCTAAACTGTCTCCCTGTCTGGCAGCTTGACTGATATCTTTGCCCGAAATTTTTTCTAAAGCTGAAAGAGATGAGGATTTCCCCTGAGAAATTTGTTCTTGGACATATTTCAAAATTCCAGTACCGGAGGATATGGCTTCAATATGGCCATGTTTTCCGCAACCACAAAGCGGACCGTCTGGTAAAACGGTGGTGTGACCGAATTCTCCTCCTAATCCTTTAGCTCCGAGTAACAGTTGGTTGTTAACAATGGCGCCGCCACCTATCCCGGTTGAGACGGTCAAATACAGAAGGTTTGAGTGCCCAATCCCGGCTCCAAATTTCCATTCTGCCAGAGCAGCTAGATTTGCATCATTCCCCATAAAAATGGGTACAGAGAACTCATTATTGAGAAGGTCTTTTAGGGGATAATTATTCCACCCACGAATGTTAGGTGCTTCAATCACGATGCCTGCATCTGAATCCAAATAACCAGCAACAGCCAAAGCTATTGCTTTTATTGAGGAATCAGCATTCACTTCCTTTATTAAACTGATCAATCGTTCAATTGGCAATTGGTTCTTAGATTTTGTGGGTATTTTTTTTTGATTGACCAGTTCTAATGAATCGACTGCATACGCTGCCACGCGAATTTGTGTACCGCCAACATCGGAAACAATAAAAACATCCATAAAAATTAATTATAGCATAGGCCGATTTTTTCACTTCAGGCTCTCTTTGTGATTATCTTTAAATACCCAAACGATTGCAAAATATTTTCTGAGGAAGGGTTTATTGACTCAATGAAAATTCCGAATTATCATCAATTCAATGCAAGCCAGACATCAATCAATCCTGAAACGAATTTCATACCAAATCCTTCGTTTTTTTCGGTGGTTTGTCCCTGGAATTGGAATCAAACGTTGGGGGCTACTTGTTATTCTTGGAACGATGTTAATTGGATTAGGTTTTGCTGTAATTGTTTTAGATTTGTATCGTAATACTCCCGATACCTGGTATTTGCCGGTGGTTGCTTTTTTGTCTTTGCGTTTTCTGTCTCGACCGATCAGGGCTGTGATTTTTGGTTTAGGCGGAATTATATTAATTGTTTTAGGTATTTGGGGTATCAATCGAACATTATTAAAGCCATTTTTACGCCCGGGAAAGCATCTGGTTGACACCATCAGTACTTATCAAAAGCTAGATAAAGGTAAGAAAATTGTTGTAATTGGTGGTGGGCATGGATTGTCATCCTTATTGCGTGGAATTAAAAAATACACTTCCAATATTACCGCTATTGTGACTGTGGCAGATGATGGCGGTTCTTCCGGTGAGTTAAGGAAAAGAATCGGAATACTCCCACCCGGAGATATTCGTAATTGTCTGTCAGCACTTTCTAATGATGAAGAGTTGATTACCCAATTATTTCAATACAGGTTTGGTGAAGAAGCAGGTTTGAATGGCCATTCGCTGGGAAATCTCTTAATTACTGCGTTGGCAGATATCACTGGCAGTTTTGAAGAAGCCGTTGCCGAGTCTGGTCGGGTGTTGGCTGTTCAGGGAAAAGTTTTCCCATCAACGTTGCATGATGTCCGCCTGGTTGCTCAAGTGTACTTGCCGGATGAAAACAAAGAAGTTAAAGTTCGTGGGGAAAGCGAAATTCCGAAAAAGGGTCGTAAGGTGAAAAGAGTCTGGCTGGAGCCGAACAATCCGCTGGCTTATCCCCCGACCATCCAGGCAATCTTAAATGCCGATATCATCATTATTGGACCGGGTTCCTTATTTACCAGTATTATTCCGAACTTATTAGTCCCTGACATTTCAGAAGCCATACGAGTTAGTCGGGCTTTAAAATTTTATGTTTGTAATGTAGCCACGCAACCAGGAGAAACCGAAGGTTATACATGCGGCGATCATATTAAGTCCGTAGAAGAGATTCTTGGGAAAGGACTGTTTGATGCAATTGTCTGTAATGATCGTTTTAGCGGTCGTTTGCCAGATGATATTGAATATGTCATCAATGAAGAAGAATTGGAAAAAAGGTTTCCAATTTATAGTGCAAATCTCAATGATGATGAAGCCCCCTGGCGGCATGATTCACAAAAATTGGCTTCAGCAATTATGGATTTATATTATGAAAGAACCGGACCAATTGGCCGTGATTTGAATTCTGATCTGTGATCATTATTCGGATTAAGTGGTAAAATTTGTCCGAATAGTTAAATAGGAGGTCTTTATGACAGTAAAAGTAGGAATTAATGGATTTGGACGAATCGGTCGCCAGGTATTGAAAGCGATCCTTGAAACATATTTAGATACCCTCGAAGTGGTCGCTATCAATGATTTATTTGATGCAGAGACGAATGCGCATTTATTTAAATATGACTCAAACTATGGAATTTTCCCGGGTCAGGTTACCGTAGACGGAAAAGACATCGTTATTAATGGTAAAGCCATTAAAGTGTTTGCGGAAAAAGATCCCAGCAATCTTCCTTGGAAAGAACTCGGGGTTGAAATCGTAATTGAAGCCACCGGAGTTTTTAGAGACAAAATTGGCAATCCTGAAAAAGGAAAACCAGGTGTCGATGTTCATATCACCAAAGGCGGTGCGAAAAAAGTAATCATAACCGCACCGGCAAAAAATGAGGATTTAACGATCGTACTGGGTGTCAACGATGACAAATATGATCCAGCAGTTCATCATGTGATTTCAAATGCTTCCTGTACGACAAATTGCCTGGCTCCAGCTGCCAAAATCGTTCATGATAATTGGGTAATCAAACGCGGCATGATGACCACTGTGCATGCCTATACCAATGATCAGAGAATTCTCGATGTGGCTCACAGCGACCCACGCCGGGCACGTGCTGCTGCATTAAATATCATCCCAACCACAACTGGAGCTGCCAAAGCAGTTGCTCTGGTTATCCCAGACTTAAAGGGGAAATTTGATGGGTATGCTTTACGAGTGCCAACCCCAACCGTGTCAATTGTCGACTTTGTAGCTGAAGTCGAAAAACCAACTAGCGTTGAAGAATTAAATGCAGCTTTCAAAGCGGCTGCCGAAGGCCCATTAAAAGGCATTCTCGGATATTGCACCGAACCGTTAGTATCCACCGATTTCAAAGGTGATTCCCGCTCATCGATTATTGATGCTGAAAACACAATGGTTATGGGTGGCACGTTGGTTAAAGTGGTGACCTGGTATGATAATGAATGGGGTTATTCCTGCCGAACAGCAGATTTGGCAGCGATGATGGCTAAGTCACTTTAAACACTAAATAATAGAAAAAAGATAATGCGTATTTCTGCTACATTTTTTGCTTGGTGGAATACGCATTTTTTTATAAACAATAAGATTTTTATTTAAAAAAAGTAGGACTAAGATGTTTAATAAAAAAAGTATTACCGATATCGATGTGAAAGGAAAAAAAGTACTCGTCCGGGTAGATTTTAATGTTCCCATAAAGGATGGCAAAATTAAAGATGATACACGGATGACGGCTGCATTACCGACTATTAATTTCTTACTGGATCATGGTGCTGCAGTTATTTTATTTTCTCATTTAGGCCGCCCAAAAGATGAACCAGACCCACAGTTTTCTATGGAACCAGTTGCCCGTCATTTAGCTACCTTGATTCCTAACCGGGTGAAGTTTGCATCAGATTGTGTTGGTCCAATCGCTGAAAATGCGTCCGCTGGATTAAAACCTGGCGAAGTTCTCGTGCTTGAAAATACCCGTTTCCATAAAGAAGAGACGCAAAATGATCCTGGTATGGCGCAAGAGTTTGCCAAATTGGCCGACATCTATGTGAATGATGCCTTTGGATCCGCTCATCGTGCGCATGCATCCACTGAAGGAGTGGCTCATTACCTTCCGGCTGTTGCGGGCTTCTTGATGGAAAAAGAAATTCGCTATCTTGGGGAAGCAATTGCTAACCCAGCCCGACCATTTGTAGCTATTCTTGGTGGAGCAAAAATTAGCGACAAAATTGGTGTCATTGACAATTTGTTGCAGAAAGCTGATGCAATTTTAATCGGTGGTGGTATGGCAAATACTTTTCTCAAGGCAGAAGGAATCCAAATGGCCGATTCGCTGGTTGAGGGCGAAGCAGTAGAAACAGCTAAAAGCCTTTTAGCTAAAGGCGGTGACAAAATTCATTTGCCAATCGACATGGTCATTGCGAATGCTGCCGATAATGCCGCGGAAAGGAAGACAATCACTATCGAAAATGTGCCTGCTGGCTGGCGAGTCTTGGATATCGGTCCGGAAACAGTAGCAGAGTTTTCTAAAGTTATTGCAACTGCTGGAACGGTTGTCTGGAATGGTCCCATGGGTTTATTTGAAATGTCGAATTTTTCGAAAGGAACTTTTGGCATAGCCCAGGCAATTGCTAATTCTAAATCAATTTCGGTGATTGGCGGCGGTGATTCAGTCTCAGCGATCAACCAATCCGGTCTTGCAGATCGCGTCACTCATATCTCGACGGGTGGTGGGGCATCGTTGGAGATGCTGGAAGGAAAAGTATTGCCAGGGTTAGCAGCTTTACAGGATAAATAAGCAGAGATCACTGATTAAATGTAAATATATCCAGGAAAAGCTGAAAAAAAATTTACTCCGTAAGTAAATTAATTCCCACAATTAAAATAATTCTGGTATAATTTGCGGGCTGCCCTTCGTAAGTAATTTTTTGGACAAACAGTTCCCTTCTCAGGAAGAGAAATCTTCTAAAAAAGTGAATTGGAGGAAATAAGTTGGCTAATATTAAATCTGCGATCAAACGCAACAAGCAAAATGAAAAACGACGTGTTCGTAATCGTGTCTTCCGTGGACGTGCCCGTACTTTTGTTTCAAAAGCACGAAATGTAATTGACAACAAGGAATCAGAAGAAGTTGTCAAAGCAAATATTTCTGAGGCATTAAAAGCTTTAGATGTTGCTGCACAAAAAGGGGTTATCCACAAGAATAACGCTGCCCGTCGAAAAAGTCGTCTCATGAAACGGCTTGCAAATTCACAAGCTGAATAAGAATAGTTCTATTTTCAATCTAAACCGTAAGTGGGAGTCCAATCTCCCATTTTTGGTTTTAATGACTTTGCTTAACTTCCTCAATCGATTGTCATTAATGAGGCTGTCTTGTTTCAGGATTATTTATTGATCGCTTAATGTTATAATCTTTGAGGATTTTTAAGATCCAGGTAAACATGTTTGATCAAGAACAAAAAATTATCGAAAAACTCATAAGCAAATTTATTGAACAAAATAATTTGCCTGAAACCAGGTTAAATTGGGCGTGGATCCCTTTCAGCGGTCATTGGGGTATTTCGACTTCCCTATTTTCTCTCGCCGCTGCTGAGGCACGTCAAAACCAAAACAAAATTAATGTTTCTAAAAGGGCTAATGAGTTGGCGCTCCAATTGGTTTCATTTCTTGGAAATCCGGAAGGGTTTGAAAAAATTGAAGCAGTTAACGGTTATCTAAATCTCTATTTTTCTCAGACAGAATATACCAAAAAAGTACTTGAGAGTATATTGATCGAAAAAGAGAACTTTGGACGCTTACCAAGAAAAAACCAAAAAATTATGGTTGAATTTTCTCAACCGAATACTCACAAAGCCTTTCATGTGGGGCATTTGCGTTCAGCAATCTTAGGAGATACCCTTTCCCGAATTTTAGATTTTGCCGGGTTTGATGTCATCCGTGCAAATTATCCTGGTGATATGGGCTTACATGTCATCAAATGGCTGTGGTGCTATCGAAAATATCATCTGGGAGAAAAGCCGGATCAGAATATTACACAATGGATGGGGAAAATTTACGCCGAAGCAAACAGTAAATTGGAAGCCAACCCTGAATTTGAATTGGAAATTCGTGAGTTATATAAGCGTTGGGACGAACGAGATTCAGAAGTTGTGAAATTATGGGAAGAAACCCGCCAGTGGTCGTTAATGGGCTTTTATGATATTTATGAAACACTCAATATTCATTTTGACGTGTATTATTTCAATAGTCAGATGGAAAAGCCTGGTAAACAAATTGTTCAAGAATTAATTGAGAAAAATATTGCTACCGATGAGCGGCCAGAGGGGGCTGTGGTTGTCAAAATTGATGAAGTATTAGGACTTAACAAAGAAAAATATCGTGTATTGGTGGTCCTTCGCTCAGATGGAACTGCATTGTACGCAACTGAAGATTTGGCTCTGGTCAAACAAAAATTCACAGATTATCCAGATCTTGAGAAATCACTTTATGTAGTGGATGTACGCCAATCACTTCACTTTACCCAGATATTTAAGACGATGGAAATTGCCGGTTTCCCTCAGGCAAAGAATTGTGAACATATTCCTTACGAGTTGGTTAGTTTACCCGGGAATGTGGTCATGGCTTCACGGGAAGGTACAGTGGTTTTATTGGAGGATTTAATCAATGAAGCTACTGCCCGTGCTTACGAGGTTGTCCAGGAAAAAAATCCAGAGTTGGCAGATCATCAAAAATTGGATATCGCCAAAGCAGTTGGCATTGGTGCAATTAAGTATCCGATGCAATCCAGAGAAAACACGAAGGTAGTTACCTTTGATTGGGAATCAGCATTGGATTTCAATGGCCAGGCGGCTCCTTATATCCAATATGCTTTTGTTCGTTGCGGGAGCATTTTAAGAAAAACTGGAGACAACAAAATCAAACTCCCCCAAATTACACATGACCTGACCCCGTCTGAGTTACAATTAATAGACTTATTATCAAGATTTTCCAGAGAAGTAGAAAGAGCCGGAAGCGAGTATCGTAGTATTCAAATCGCTAATTATGCCTATGAATTAGCCAAAACTTTTAATAATTTTTACACTCATTGTCCAGTTCTTTCAGCAGACGAACCTGTAAAGACCACCCGATTGAATATAGTTATGGCAACCCGTCAGGTGTTGAAAAATAGCCTGACTTTGCTGGGCATCACAGCTCCAGAAGCGATGTGAAACGATGGTTAAAAAATCTAAAAACAAAAGGAGAAATATAAACAAATGACCATTCGAACCCTCATTATGGGCGCAGCTGGGCGCGATTTTCACAACTTCAATGTGTATTTTAGAGATAACAGTGGTTACGAAGTTGTGGCTTTTACGGCTACTCAAATCCCGAATATTGAAGGCCGTAAATACCCTGCTGTACTGGCAGGCTCACTTTATCCTGAAGGAATTCCGATTTATCCAGAATCGGAATTACGTGATCTAATTAAGAAATTAAATGTTGACCAGGTTGTTTTCGCCTATAGCGACGTGGAACATGAATATGTGATGCACAAAGCCGCTCTGGTCAATGAAACTGGTGCTGATTTCCGTATTATGGGATTGAAAAGCACACAACTAACTTCCACGAAACCAGTTGTTTCTGTCACAGCGGTACGAACTGGTTCTGGTAAGAGTCAAACCACCCGCAGAGTAGCTTTGATTTTGCGAGAGATGGGCTATCGCGTGGCTGCTATTCGCCATCCTATGCCTTATGGTGATTTAGCCAAGCAAAAGGTTCAACGATTTGCTGATTATAGCGATCTGGATAAGCATGATTGCACCATTGAAGAACGAGAAGAATACGAACCCCATCTGGATAATGGTCTGATTGTTTATGCCGGAGTGGATTATGAAGCTATCCTGCGACAGGCTGAAAAAGAAGTGGATATTGTCTTGTGGGATGGTGGCAATAATGACTTTTCATTCTATAAAGAAGACCTGGCAATTGTGGTGGTTGATCCGCATCGGCCGGGTCATGAAATCCATTATTACCCGGGTGAGACCAATACGATTCATGCTGATGTTTTTGTAATTAATAAGGTTGACACGGCAGACCCGGAAAATGTAATCAAAGTACGGGAAAATATCCACCGCCTAAATCCTGATGCACAGGTAATTGAAGCTGCCTCACCGTTATTTGTCGATAATCCAGAAGCAATCCGAGGAAAACGAGTACTGGTGGTTGAGGACGGCCCAACCCTAACCCATGGTGGAATGAAATTTGGTGCTGCTTATGTAGTAGCTCGAAGATTCGGCGCAGGAGAAATTGTCGATCCACGACCATTTGCTGTTCGTTCGATCAAAGAAACTTATGAAAAATATCCAGGTACTGGCACCATTTTACCGGCGATGGGCTATGGCGCAGACCAAATGAAAGATTTGGAAGAAACCATCAATCATGCAGATGTAGATCTGGTTATTTCAGGTACTCCCATTGACCTGAACCGCGTAATAAAAATTAACAAACCATTGCAGAGAGTTGGCTATGAACTGCAAGAAATTGGCCAACCAACTTTGAAAGATATTTTAAAAGAAAAATTCGGAAAATAAAGAAAATGCAGGGCTGAATGCGCATTCAGCCCTGCTATAGAAAGGTCTGAATGTTTATTGATGAAGCCCTGATTTACGTCTCTTCAGGAAAAGGAGGAGATGGTGCCGTTCATTTTCGGCGAGAGAAATATGTTCCGCGAGGAGGACCCGATGGGGGTGATGGCGGTAAAGGTGGTGATGTGGTTTTACGGGTAAAACATACTATGAATACCCTGCACTCTTTTCAATTTAACCAAAAATTTTTGGCTTCTCCGGGAGGAAATGGGGCGAAACAGAAAATGACAGGCCGATCCGCAAGCACATTGTTTATCGATGTTCCCCCAGGAACGCTTGTTTATGATGCTGACACCGGTGAATTGCTGGGTGATTTGGTAGAACGAGATCAGGAATTGCTGATTTGCAAAGGTGGGCGTGGCGGGAGAGGAAACGTACATTTTGTCAGCGCCCGCCATCAGGTTCCCCGGGTCGGTGAAAAAGGCGAACCGGGTGAGGAAAAACGCCTGCGATTGGAGTTGAAACTGATTGCAGATGTTGGAATTGTTGGTGTTCCCAATGCTGGGAAATCAAGTTTTCTGGCTGCGGTAACCAATGCTTCCCCGAAGATTGCTGACTATCCATTTACAACGCTGGAGCCAAATCTGGGAGTTGCCGATCTGGATATGGAACATTCCCTTGTGCTGGCAGACATCCCCGGGCTGATTGAGGGCGCACATTTGGGGGCAGGGTTAGGTGATGCTTTTTTGAAGCATATCCAACGGACAAAAGTGTTGATCCATATTCTTGATGGCCTTTCGACAGATCCAATTGCAGATTTTTCACAAATTAATGCTGAAATGTCTTTGTTTGACCCATTATTAAAGAAAAAATCTCAACTGGTTCTTTTAAATAAAATGGACTTACCTGAGGTTCAGGAAAAATGGCCCGGCATTAAAAAGACACTTACTGCCAAAGGCTACCAGCCCATGGCAATCTCTGCTTTTTTACGAAAGGATTTACAACCTGTTTTGTGGAAAGCGCTTGAGTTGGTTCAAAATGCTCCCGAGCCGGAAGTAGTAGAAAAAATCCCGGTTTATCGGCCTGAAGAAGATCCGAATGATTATCGGATCGAAAGAGAAGGGGAAGGTTTCCGGGTGATCGGAAAAGGAATTGAGCGGGCTGCAAAAATGACGTATTGGGAACATGAAGGGTCTATTAGACGCTTCCAAAAGTTATTAGAAACCTTGGGGGTTGAAAAGGCTTTAAGGGAAATGGGCATTGAAGAAGGTCAGAGTGTCTTTATCGCTGATTATGAACTGGAATGGCAGGATTAAATGCGAATTGGTATATTTGGTGGCACCTTTGACCCACCGCATCTAGGTCATCTTATTCTGGCTGCGGAGGCTACGTCTCAATTAAAATTAGATCTCTTGTTGTGGGTGTTAACACCTGATCCACCACATAAACAAGATCAACAATTAACCCCCATTGATATTCGTTATGAATTGGTTGCGTTATCCCTGAAGGATGACCCATCTTTTGTTATGAGCCGTGTCGATCTGGACCGGCCAGGACCTCATTACACCTTGGATACAGTTATGTTGATTAAAAATGAGTATCCCAATGCCGAGATTTTTTATTTAATTGGCGGTGATTCGTTGCACGATTATCCAAACTGGCATAAACCTTCTGAATTATTGGCTGAACTGGATGGTCTGGGGGTGATGCGTCGACCAGGTGACCAGGTGGATATGTCTCTGCTGGAAACGCAGGTGCCGGGCATCAGTACCAAAGTGTTTTTTGTTGAAGCCCCACTTTTAGAAATCGCTTCCCATCAAATTCGTAGAAGAATTCGGCAGGGGAGACCGTTCCGTTATTATATTCTTCCGGTTGTGTATCAAAAGATATTGGAAAAAGGTTATTACTCAGAAGTAGGTTATTGATTAACAAGTTCCAGATTACCTAGACCCACTTTTACGTTGATAAATAGCTGAGGACCTTTCCCTTCCAGAGTATATTCATTCCCGGTTACATTCCATGTGCCTTTCAACCTGACGTTATTCAAACCACCAGTTACATAGACAAAAGCCGGCATTCCTTTTGGAATAATTATTTTGACGTCTCCAAGGCCAAAATTGATTTCAACATCTGTGTCTTTTTGTAAATCTCCTGAAAAATCGAGCGTGTAGGAACCTGGCCCGGCATCAAAAATAATTTGATTGGCATTCATGTTTGCCAGACCGATTAAATCAATTTGGGATGCGCCGGTAGAATAGTGGAATAAAGACATTTCTACCGGATTTAAGCTTGAAAATTTAAGAGATGCCTGGCTGGCACCATCGTTCACCCTTAATTTTGTTAGCGGAATACCACTTAAGTCTAGATCCCCTTGGTAAGCGCCGGCATTTATTTCCAGACTTGTTGGATGATTGCCCAATTTTATATTCCAATCATTAACAATTTTTTTATCTGAAAATGAAGTCTGTTTTTTGGTTTCCTGAAGAATATGAATACCTAAACTCGTTTTTTTCACCTCGGGATTCCAAAGAGGGATATTATAGTGAATTGTTCCTGTTACCCATTGATCGCCTCCTGGGGAGATGAATAAATTCCCAGCTCCCATAGAAATTGTCAGATTTGAAGAATCTTTTCCCTCTGGAATAGCTTCTTTGATTTCTAAGGTTTTTTCAGGGCCGGCTGCTGTTTTTGGCAGGTTGACACTGAATGAGCACGCCAGAGAGGTGATTACTAAGAAAGAAACTATCAAAAAGAGTTTTGGTTTCATACGACCTTCATTTTTCTTTTATTAATTTTTATCAGGTTCTTGCGACTGTTCTTCATTTTGTTCATCAGATGGAATTATGTCTGAATTTGATGGAATAAATATTTGATCTTTCATCGGTTGATGGGGAATAATATCAGGATAATCTTTACTGCCTACCCGCGTTAATATTAGCGCACCCAAACCGAAGAAACTCAATGCGCTGACCAGCAACCAACCAATACAGGGGATAGCTCCCAAGATGCGGCCAACAACTGAAATGATAACTGTTCCTAACCCAGCAACCACTGGTTGGGAAAGGTTGGCTTGATTGTTAAATAAACGGCGACCAACCTCGTAACCCATCGCAATCCAGGCATAGAAAACAGCTAATACCATTGCCATAATTCCGATCAAACCCAGAGGAATAAAGATGATGGTAATGAAGCAAACGACGATGATCGCTGGAAAAGCGAATGCAGTCAATAATCCAACTCCCCAATGCGTGAATGGCTGTTTTCTAATAGAATTTGCGATTCGTTCGGTCGGTTTTGGGGCAATTAGTAGGATTAACATAGCTAATCCGCCCATTGCCAAAATTTGCAGGACAGCCCAGAGCATTTTTGCCATAAACCCAGCTGTTTGTCTGGCTGCTTTAACGGGGGTATCTGGTATCTCAGGTGAATTAAATTTATCAAAGTTGAATTCAAACGGCACGTTAGAAATCTGTGAACCTTCAATTCTGGCGCCATTTTCCTGATTCAGCTTAGAACCATAATTATTAAAAGAGCCTTCAATAACTGAATTCGATCCTAAAGAAACTGATCCGCCTAATGCCATGATGTTACCTGTAACAGTTCCATCCATCTCTAGGGTGCTACCGATGATTACGACATCACCCACTACTCTTGAACCAGTTTCCAGATTAACAGTTCCTCCAATGACAGCCAGATCGCCATTCAGGGTTTGGTCTTCTTTTAAGGTGAAGATTTGACCAACGACGACTTTATCGCCATTAATGGGAGGTGGCTGATCCATCACTGTGTTGGCTGAAACAACCCCAAGATTAGCCATGAGAAAAAGCATGAAAATCAAAAAGATTAAAATTCTTTTGGTTGGTTTCATATTTGTTTAACTCCTCGTTTTGATAATTTCCAAACTGTAACGCCCCATACCGGGGTTAGTAGCATTCCCCAAATCATGAGAAGAAGCCAGATAAACGCGATAAGAATGGGAGATATGTTGTGGATTACCTGGAATACCATCCCCCTCAGATTGATAAATGCCTGAATTAAACTGGTATAGGTTGTGACCAATCCAACGATCATATCTCCAGCCGAGAATGACAGAACAAAAATAGTTGCTAGAAGTAAAGAAATAACAATTAACAAAACGCCGAGGATAGTCAGGCTGCGAATAGTTTGTCTTTTTAAGAGGTGTTCTTTCTCAATTGCCATTTTTTCAGCAAATCGACTCGCAAAACCCGGTGCTGGAGATACTATTTCGCTTTGAGACAAAATAGATTCGACCTGTTCCCAGGCTTTCTGGAGCTCTGTACATTGTTTACAAGTTGCCAGATGTTGGTTTAGGTATTCTTGATCTGTAATATCGTTTTCTTTAAAAATCCATTCTTCAAAAGGCTGGTGATCCATTTTTAATCCTTTCAGTGGTAGCAACTGATGGGTTCTGTACCTGCCAGGCGACAGCGAGCTTTTTACGAGCCCGGTGTAAACGGCTTTTGACTGCATTGATGGTAATATCCAACACCTGACTGATTTCTTCCTCGGAATATTCATGCCAATATCTTAATATGATGGAAGCTCGATCCAATTCAGATAGTTCATTAAGTAAACTCTGGATTTGCATTTCATGATCTTTTTTCATAACCATGAATTCAGGGTTGGGCATGTTATGATCTGGTGTAATTTCTGCGACGTAATCATCCATATCCAGCATCGGCAACTTCTTTTTACGATGTTGATCGATGCAATAATGGGCGGCAATCGATAACAACCAGGTGCCGAAAGGTCGCTCAGGGTTATATTTTTTGAGTGATTGATAAGCCCTCCAAAATGTTTCCTGGGCTGCATCTTCTGCTGCTTCGGTGTTTCCTAACATACGGTAACATAAGTTAAATACAGGTTTTTGGAAACTTTCAATAATCGTCCCATAAGCTAATTCATTCCCATTTATAGCTTGCCGTAAAACATCAGGTTCAATGCTATTCACAGTTGTTTAGTTTTTCCTTTACTTTCATCTACGAAATATTTCTATTAAAGTATCAAAAACAAAAATGTTTGATCAAAAATTTCTAACTCTAATATATATTTCAAATCGAAACCATGCTTTTTAATGATATATAATCATATAAAATAATGGAAGCTTTCCTATTGATTTAGGTTTGAGAGATCATTTTGACTACATTGATTCAAAGTTTCTGCTACTTCAAACTTCAATAATTTACTGGCGATCGCTTTATTTTCTGATCTCAAAAAAAGGGCAAATTCAAATGAAATTAGGTGTCTGCTATTATCCAGAACAAAAACCAGAAAATTTTTGGCAAACTGAGGCTCATTCAATGAGCGAATTAGGTTTGAGAATCGTTCGTATAGGGGAATTTGCCTGGTTCAAAATGGAACCTGAAAAAGGTAATTATCAATTGGATTGGCTGGATCGAATTATTGAGATTCTAAATCATGAAGGTTTGCAGGTTGTTTTGTGTACACCAACTTCAGCTCCACCTTCCTGGATGATTTTCGAGAATCCGGATATTCTCCCAATTGGTGAGAATGGCGTTCGCAAGAATTTCGGCTCTATTCGACATTATTGTCCTAATAACTACACCTACCACGAATATACTCGTAACATGGTGACTGAATTAGCACAAAGGTATGGTAATAACCCGGGAGTAATTGGTTGGCAGGTTGATAATGAGTTTGGCGCACACCATTCGGTACGCTGTTATTGTGATCGTTGCATTGCTGAGTTTCGAGAATGGCTGAAAAAACGATATGAGACGATCGAGAATTTAAACGATTCCTGGGGAACAGTTTTTTGGAGTCAGGTTTACCTGGATTGGGCAGAGATTTACCCACCCAATCAAACTGTAGCCCCAGCAAACCCAACCCAAATTTTGGATTATCAGCGTTTTTCTTCGGATTCATTTGTTAATTTTCATAAAATACAAGTAGAGATCCTGAAAGAAAAAACGGAAGGTCAATTTATCACCCATAATCCTAACCTGGTTGACTTTGAATTGGATATTCACAAATTACGTAATAATGTAGATTTCCTTTCTTTGAACTCTTTTCCAACCGGGTTGGAAGAGAAATTTTCTCAACGTTTATATGCCCCCTGGGATCCGATACCTGATTTTTCATATGATGTAGGAGATCCTTATATAACCGGATTCTTTCACGCTCTAATCCGGGGGAAAGCCAATCCTTTTTGGGTAATGCAACAACAGGTAGGGCAAACAAACTGGGCTGAAATTAACCCTGGAATCCGACCAGGAACGATACGCTTATGGACCTGGCATGCAGTTGCTAGTGGGGCTGATACAGTCGTGTATTCTCGTTGGCGAGCGACCCGATTCGCGCAGGAAAGCTATCAGGCCGGATTGTTAAAACAGGATGGTTCCGCTGATATTGGTTATCGTGAAATTGCCAATATTTTACCTGAAGCGCCGGTTTTGCAGCAATTACGCGATGAACCATTAAACTCTCAGGTAGCTATTCTTACAAGCTTTGATGATCTTTGGGCGATTAAAATTCAACCGCATCGTAAAGATTATGATTATTTACGCACTGTTTTTGCTTATTATCGGGCGATTACGGAACTTGGAATTAGTGCAGATATTGTTTCAACCCAAACAGATCTAAGTGATTATCGGTTTGTAATTGCTCCACTCTTGTTTATCAATAAACCTGAAACAATTGAACGCTTAGAAGCTTACGTCGCTCGCGGTGGATCGTTATTGCTTGGAGCACGCTCTGGAAGCAAAAATGAAACAAATACATTCGATGACGAACCCTTACCAGGACAACTCAGAGCCCTGGTCGGCGGGATAATTGATGATTGGCAATCTTTGCCATCGGATGTTCAATTTTCTATTCGTTCTGAGATTCCAGGATTATACGGAGATGTTGGCTTTTGGACGGAATCGATTCATCCGGACGATAATGAAATTGTTAATATTCTGGCTCGTTATTTGGGTGGTCCTTATTCTGGGCGCGCTGCAATAACTGATCACGATTTTGGAGCAGGAAGCGTCTATTATTTGGGTTTTTACCCGAATCATGAGCAATTGAAATCTATTATGAAGTACCTTCTAAACAGCGTGCATTGTGATGGAATTTTGGATTTACCAGATGGTGTCATTGTTATTCAACGCGGGAATAACCGGATTGCATTTAATTTTACCCGCAACGAAAGAACATTTCTGATGGATGACAAAATGATTACTTTATCGCCCAAGGACATTAAATTCTTCTTACGCGATTGGAGTTAAACGAAGATCTTTTAATACCCAAATTCGCAATATTCTTATTAAAAAATTCTTGAGTAAATTAATAATCAGATTTTTTAATTAGTTTACAGGTCTCTTGTGGGTTGTCTGTCAGAACTGCATCCACTTTCATTTTTTGATAGAGCCATAACCGTTTATCTGGAGACGGATCCAATGGACAGATGATTTGATTATTCCGGCGGATTTGCCGCATGTAAAACGGATTGAGGATAACAAGCGGCCAGAACGGACCAACGATTTGCATTTCAGGATCAGGTGTGAAGGCGGACATTGTGATAATACCAGCCGGGATATCGGGCGCCAGTCGATGAACACATAAAACCCGTTCCTTGGAAAAAGAGATGACAAATGTTCGATTGCGGATACCTGTTTCTGTTAACAAATCGATTAGACGCCGGCAGATTTGATCTTCAAGGAAACGATCAGATTTCAACTCTAACGCCAAAGCTACATCTTTGGGGAGAATTGCAGCCAATTCAGTTAACAATGGTATTCTTTCATCTGTAAAATCAGCACGCTCGTAATTGGCTGAGAAATTCATTAATTCCTCAACAGTATAGTCTGAGACCAACCCTTTGCCATCCGTTGTACGATCAAGACTGTCATCATGGATGCAAATAAACTGCTCGTCTTTGCTGAGTTGTAGATCGGTTTCAAGAATATCAGCCCCATCTGCAAAGGCTTGTTTGAACGCTATTAATGTATTTTCCGGGTATAGAACCTGATTACCGCGATGTGCCATAACATAAGGTTTTTTTCTGCCTGGAACCGTTAAATTAGGTTTATCCTGCATGGTTTATTCTCCAAACACCATTTCTTCTTTGCCGGTTAATTTATCTTTAATTCGGTTAACAACCAGTTCCAAATGTTGAGGTTGGTGGACAAAATCCAAATCACTGGTGCGAATGGTGAGCACTGGGCAAAGATCGAAAGATTGTAACCATTCCAGGTAATAGGTTTCCAGACGTTTCAGATAATCGGCGGTGATTCCAGATTCAATATTACGACCGCGTCTGCGGATACGTTCCAGCAGCACCGGGACGGGAGCATCCAGAAAAACTAGGAGGGCAGGCGATGGTAATTTGCTAACAATCAGATCGAATATTTTTCGATAAGTGCGGTAATCGCGCTCTGAAATGTTACCCATATCATGCAGTGCACGGGCAAAGATATAGGCGTCTTCATAAATGCTACGATCAATAATTGCTGAACGCGGATCATTCGCCATTTCAACATGTTGCTCAGCACGATGTCCAAGAAAAAAAACTTGTAGGTGGAATGACCACTTAGCCATATCTGCATAAAAATCAGGCAGATAGGGGTTGTCTGAAACAGATTCATAAGCAGTTCGCCAACGCAATCGCGAACCGATCCTTTCGGTCAAGGATGTCTTACCCGAACCAATGTTGCCAGCCACAAGAACCAGATGTTTTGCCATTTTATCATCCTTATGTTGTGAAATTTCAGGGATAAATTAAGGGAGAGAAAAAAATTAAATTGTTTTTCTGAGAGTTCAAAGGGGAGGTTGAACTCTCAGGTTTTAAAAGCAGTAATTATTGTGTCGTTAACTACTCTTGGAAGGAATATACTTCGCAATCTTTTGAGCCAGATTTGAAATTGGCATCGTTTGCAGCCAGATACGGCCTGGACCGGTTAAAGTTGCTAGAAACAGTCCTTCCCCAGCAAATACGATATTTTTCAAACCTTTTACCATAGAAATATCGTAGTTTACCGTTGGATCAAAAGCAGCAATATGTCCAGGATCGATTTTCAATAATTGGCCGGCTGCCAGCGTGTACTCTTTGATCTCACCAGGAATCTCCAGAAATGCCATACCGGGACCGGTAATTTTTTGTAAGATAAAACCTTCTCCACCAAAAAGCCCCGCTCCTAATTTCTTTCGAAAATGCATTTCCATTTTGACAGAACTCTGAGCGCACATAAAAGCGTCTTTCTGGGCGATAATTACCTGGTTGGGTGCCAGTTGCATCGGCAGGATTTTTCCAGGTGCTTCGGGAGTAAAGGTGACCATGCCATTAGGTACCCGACTGGTATAGGTGGTCATGAAAAGTGATTCGCCTGCGAGAGCTCTTCCCAGCCCAGACATGAGACCACCTTTGGTGCTGGTATCCATGTCAATCCCATCGCTCATCCATGCCATTCCGCCTGATTCTGTGTACATGGATTCTCCAGGATCGAGCTGTACCTCCAGACTTTGTAAAATTGTTCCTGAAATTGAGTATCGCATAGTATCCTCCTGAGATTTGATGTATTTATTATAGGAGAGAATATGAAAGAGAAAAATATTTATCCAATCTTAATTGTTTGCTCTTTTATTATTTCTAATCAATAATGTGGGTTATGATTACCATTTGATGACTGAACTTAAACCAATTCCAGGAAAAAATATTGCAATCCGAGTTAGTAAGCAGGCTGAAGGAATGATCCGTAAAAATCATCCCTGGGTATTTGATCAAGCAATTACCTATCAGAGCCATGCCGGAAATATTGGAGATTTGGCGGTAATTTTTGATTCAAAAAGAAATTTCCTGGCAGTAGGACTGTTTGATCCTGGTTCAGTTATCCGTATTCGGGTTCTTGAATATGGAAAACCAGTCGAAATTAATAAAGACTGGTTGGTGCAGAAAATCCAATTGGCTGCTGATAAGAGAGGCGTTTTTAGTTCTCAAAATACAAGCGGATACCGGCTCGTGTTTGGAGAAAATGATGGCTTGCCTGGATTGGTGATTGATCGTTATGCTGATGTTTTTGTAATTAAAATCTATACGGCCGCCTGGTTTCCATATTTATCCTGGCTTATCGAAAGTTTAAAGTATTTGCATCAATTTGAATCTTTGGTCCTCCGATTAAGTCGCAATATCACTCAAATAGCAAAAGATAAGTTCGGGCTGAATGATGGCGTTCTTCTGGCAGGAGAAAGAATAAATAAACCAACCTTATTCGCGGAAAACGGGTTAATTTTCGAAGCAGACCCCATAAATGGACATAAAACTGGTTTTTATTTAGACCAGCGCGAAAACCGGGCGCGGGTAGAAGCCCTCTCTGCTGGAAAAGCGGTATTGAATATGTTTTCCTATAATGGCGGATTTTCACTCTATGCAGCACGTGGCGGAGCGAAAAGTATTATTAGCGTCGATCTTAATCCTCTTGCATTGGAATCAGCTGCGAGGAATTTCTCATATAATCAGAATTATCCAGCGATAAAAACTTGCCAAAATGAGATGGTTGCTGAAGATGCTTTCAAATACCTCGCTGCTTTGGAGCAGAATAAGCGCAAATTTGATTTGGTGATTTTAGATCCGCCGATGTTTGCTCACAAACAAAATCAGGTGCCTCAAGCAATTGCAAATTACCAAAAATTAACTCAGTTGGGGTTAGCAGTTCTCAATACGGGTGGAATTCTGGTGCAAGCTTCCTGTTCCAGTCGGGTTAACCCTCCATCTTTTTTCAATGCAATTCATTCTGCTGTTCAAAGAAGTGGCCAAAAAATCCGTGAAATTGAACGCAGCGGGCATCCAATTGATCATCCGATAGGATTTCCGGAGGGGGAGTATCTCAAGTGTTTGTTTGCAATCATTGATTAATCATCAAGGCCAATTAATTTTGACTGGTTGAGAATAGCCATGCTTTTCTACGGTATAGATTTCACCAGATGATGGATTAGGACAGCCTGGTTCATCCGTCACTGTATAGCTGGTTGTGAATTGATTCGGAAAAGAGACAGTCCACCACAAATAAGCCCCATTTTGACAAACCCAGGCTTCGATGAAATAGCCGCGGTCTTTGTCTTCGGTCATATACATTTGATCCCAGGAAATGGTTACTTGGTCGCCGTTGCGGGTTGCACGAACGTTTTGTGGAGGACCGTACATATTCGAACCGATGGATTGGAGATTGGGTGTGATGAAACGAACGGTGTTGAGGTCGCCGGTTACATCGATCACTGAAGGCGCTACCCAGCACCAATAATTCAGTTTATCAAATTTAACGTGCAGCCATTTGGAATAGAGAAACCGTCCACGTACGGTACCGGTATCACCGGGATATAAATCTGCTGCGTGTAGGTATGCTGTCGATGGGCCATAACGGCAGTGAGCCTGAGTATGGACGGTAACGTCTGGAAAAACGAAGGTGGGGGTAAGTGTGACAGTTGGGGTTTCCGTTATCGTCGCTGTCTGGGTGATTGAAGGAGATGGAGTGATCGTTGAAGTGTTTGTTTGGGTAAGGGTATTGGTGGGTGTAATAGTTTGGGTTTGTGTATCTGTAGGAGAAGGAGTGAAACTAATATCAAAAGCTACCTCAGTTGCACTCAGGTTTTGCTGAGTGAGATCTACTGTGGCAGTTTGTGTGCAGGCTGAAAGAATCAGGCAGAAAAGTGTGGTGAAAAAGAATCGTTTTACCATTTTTTAGATTCTAGTATATTTTTGAACCTTTATAAGCTATCTTTCAAATTTGTTAGAAATGAAGACATTTTACACCTTGAGTCTGTTCGAGGTTTTACCGGTAAAATTATTGAAGGCAAATGAGCATGATAAAAAGAAAATAATCGAGAAAATTTTCGGTTATATCTTTATATATTCGAGTAAATACACGAGGGAAAAATGAAAGAAATACCTGAATACTCAATTTCATTAAATGATCCGGAATTTATCGCCAACCCATATCCAAAATTAACTGAAATTCGACGGGATTTACCCATTTTCTTTGATCCGGGTTATGATCGCATTTTCATTAACCTGCATGCAGATATTAACGCTGTGCTGCGAGATAAACGGTTCGGTCGTGGGATGCTGCATCTTTACAGCCGGGAAGAAATGGGATGGCCAGAACCGGATCCACGCCAGGCATCTTTCCGCCGATATCAGGATCACGTCTTTATGGATATGGAGGGGGCTGCACATGCGCGCTTAAGAGGTTTGGTCTCGAAGGTGTTCACTCCTCGTCAGGTGGAACGGTTACGCACAAAACTGGAACAGACCACCCATGCCCTGATCGACGCTGTCCCAAAGCATTCTCCCTTCAACTTCGCCAGTGAAATTGCAGAACCACTACCCGTAGCGATGATCGCGGATTTGCTGGGAATCCCAGAACCAATTCGCCCGCACTTGCGCCCCTGGTCGGCTGCAATCGTCAAAATGTATGAAATGAATTACTCTGAGGAAGATATTGCCAATGCCAACCGAGCCGCGGATGAGTTTTTAGACACAATTTTGGAGCTGGCGGCTGAAAAGCGTGCCCAACCCCAGGATGATCTGATCAGTCAACTTGCTACCGTCGAATTGGACGGCAGCCGTTTGACAGACCAGGAATTAGCTGCGACCAGTATCTTTCTATTAAATGCGGGGCATGAAGCTACGGTAAATGCTTCCTGTTTGGGATTATTGGCACTACTAAGAAATGAAGGGGCACTTCACGAAATAAAAGAAGCAATCAATAATGAAAAAGGAGACGCTTTGTTAAAAACCGGCGTTGATGAACTGTTGCGCTATGATACCCCAGCGCCTATGTTTGAACGGTATGTGTTGGAAGATATGGAGTTTAAGGGCTATCCACTGAAACATGGTCAAGAATTGGCGTTAATGTACATCTCTGGCAATCGGGATGAAGCTGTTTTTCCAAACCCGGACCAATTACAGTTGAACCGCACGGAAAATCCGCTTTTAACCTTTGGGCTGGGCACGCATTATTGTGTTGGTGCTCCACTGGCTCGCTTAGAATTAAAAACCGTTTTTCGGATAATGTTTGAACGTATGCCGGGGTTGCGTTTGGCAGGTGAGCCGAAGTTCTCGGATGGGTTCGTGATCCGTGGGCTGAAAGAATTGATGGTGGAAGGGTAGGGGTGGGTTCTGAACCCACCCCTACGAGGCAGGGGGGAATTGTGGGGGTTTAGACCGCACTTATGATTTTAACATTCTGAATAACCACAGGCGTAGCATTTACGGCAGCCTTCTTCGTTCACAAAAGCAGCCTGGCCACACTCGGGGCAGAGATCACCAATCTGCATCATCTGCTGGGTGGCGGGTACTTCTACCCAGGGTTTTTCACCATTTTTGGGTTGTTCATTAGTAGAAATGCCGCTTAGACGCTCTTCCCTGCTCTGGATGTAGTCGGTAAGGATTTGTGCTAATCCATCAGGAAGAGAGCGTACCCGATTGGGGCCGAACCCGAGTGGGCGTCCGCCTCCAATCCCATTCATCTGGCTTATGACGTCCTGCATCCGTTTACTTGGTTCCACTGGAGAGGTCAGCCGTAAAACGTAAGAAATTAATCTTCCGATAGCTTCTGAAACAGCGGCTGTATCTGACCCGGCTTTGGCGGAGTTAATAAAGACTTCGAACGGTTGGTGTTGGCCGTTTTCGTTAATGGTTACAAATGCTTTACCAAGCGGAGTGCCGATCTGATAGGTGAAACCATTCAGGTAGCGAGGTCGCGGTTTTTTGCTCTCAGCCCAAAGGATTGTCTGTTCGTTGTGGATAGCGGAGGTTGCTGGAATTTCTGTTGTTGCAGCAGATGTTTTTTCTTTTTCTTTGGCGGTGGCATGGGTTTCAAGAACTACAGTCTCGCGTGAGCCGGTCACATATACGGTAATACCTTTGCACCCTAATTGCCACGCTAGCTGGTAAGCAGTGGCTACATCTTCTTCGGTAGCCGAGTTGGGGAAGTTGATGGTTTTAGAGAGTGAATTATCCACAAAGGCCTGTAAAGCAGCCTGCATGCGCACATGTTCTTCAGCAGTAATGTCGGAAGAAACCACAAAAGTTTTGCGCACGAAAGTTGGAATTTCATCGATATGTTGGCAGGTGCCTTCCTGCATCACTTTTTGAAAAACTTCTTCTCTTTTTTCTTTATTCATCCCCAGACGTTCCAGCGCTTTATCAAAAGCCGGGCTGGCATAGGTAAGTTTTAGATCCTTTCCATTGTCATTGACATGGCGAATATATGCCAGAGCAAAAACTGGTTCACAGCCATAGCCTTCACATCCGGCGACTGTGGAGATGGTGCCAGTTGGTGCAACTGTTGTTTGAGCTGCATTCCGAATACCGTGAGCTCGAATTTGATCGGAAATCCCATCCCAATCTAATTTGGGGCGACCAAAATCAGCCTGAAAATCGAGGATACTGACTGGTGGTTGCCAGGTCAGGTTTTCCGGATCATAAATCGAACCCTTGATAACCGGAAAGGAACCACGGGTCTTGGCCAGGTTAATGCTGGTTTGCATGGCATGATAGCGGATAAACTCCATTACCTGACTGCCAAAATCCTGCCCTTCTGGTGAACCATAGCGAATACCAGCGTAATACATCATATCCGCCAGCCCCATGATGCCCAGCCCGATCCGGCGGGCTCGTAAGGCGGATTCTCGTAGTTGCGGCACAGAAGGCACATACGCATTGGCTTCCACCACGTTGTCAAGGAAAATGGTAGCCAGCTCAACATCTTTGCGGAGTTGTTCCCAATCAACTACGCCATTATCATCAATGTGGCGAGAGATATTAAGAGAACCGAGGCAACAATTTTCATAGGGTCCTAACCACTGTTCACCACATGGGTTGGTAGCCTCCAGGTCGTAGAGGTGTGGTACAGGGTTGGAGCGATTGGCCGCATCTAAGAAGAGCATACCAGGTTCGCCATTATGGTGGGCTTGTTTAACAATTTTTGCAAACAGATCGCGCGCTTTGACGGTTTTATAAGTCAGAATCGGATATCCATCGGCTTCAATCTGGTCGATCGTACCCTGAAAATCCTTATGGTCGGGATGGGTGACATCCGGAAAGCGCAATGGCCAATCGTCATCATTTTCGACTGCACGCATGAAATCATCGGTAATTCCGACAGATATGTTGAAATTGGTGATGGCGTTTTCATTGGTTTTACAAGTAATGAAATCCTCGATATCTGGGTGATCAATTCTCAGGACAGCCATATTAGCGCCTCTCCGGGTACCACCTTGGGCTACTTCACCAAAAGCATGATCATACACTCGCAGGAAACCAACCGGACCGGTAGCATTTCCAGCGGAGGACTTTACGATCGTATTTTTTGGTCGTAAACGAGAAAAACTGAAACCGTTTCCGCCACCAGTCTGTTGGATCAAGGCAGCATCCCGCAAAGTCTGAAATATGCCAGCCGATGTCTTGCCCATGTCGTCTTCGATCGGTAAAACAAAGCAGGCAGCCAATTGACCGAGAGGAGTTCCAGCTCCGGTAAAAGTAGGGGAGTTGGGAAAGAAGCGTTTGTCGATTAACATATGGTAGAACTCTTTAGCACGCTTTATCACATCTCCGTTCCAGGTTTCTTCTGCTTTGGCAACATGGTAAGCAACCCGCCAGAACATTTCCTCAATCGTTTCAGCTGGCTTGCCGTTATTTCCACGGCGGAGGTAACGTTTGATAAGTACCTGCCGTGAGTTATCGGTTAACTCAATGGCGGGTAATCCATCAGGAAGTGGGGGAGTAGGCAGCAAACCGTTTTTTTGGACTTTTGGACTTGAATTTGATATAACCATTCTTGTTTACCTCCAACCGAATTATGACTCTAACAAGCGATCAATTTCAGATCTGATGGCGTTGAGATCATCCAACCGCAAGTAGACGATAGCGTAACGGATATAAGCGATTAAATCGAGTTCTTTTAAACCATTAAAGGCCATATCACCCACTACACGCGAGGAGACTTCAGCGCGACCCATTTTTTGGAGAGAGGATTCAATACCGGATACAAGATTGTCGATTTGTATAGCTGTTACTGGGCGTTTGACACAGGCAATCTGAATTCCACGATGTAGTTTTTCCCGATCAAATTCCTCACGGGTGCCATCTCTTTTGATAATTAAAGGGGTGGCCAAAATCGGTCTTTCATAAGTGCTGAAACGTTGATAGCAGCTCTCACATTCGCGACGCCGTCTGATGCCACCTCTGGCGTCATGAGTCGTGTCAACAACCCTCGATTTATCACTATGACAATATGGACAGTTCAATTAAACTCCCTCTATAAAATGATCACCAAAAAAATTAATAAATCCACACGATAATAAAACCCCTATATGTGGGGGTCGTTTTATAAAAAAAGAATATATCTACGGTCTTCATTCTAGCACAAGAAAAGTGGACGGGCAAGCCATTTAAGAAAAATATTACTTAAAATTTTTAGAGTATTAGAAAATATATTCTATAATTATTTTGATTTCATTTCTGCAAATCACCCCCATATGTGCCGTAGATATACAGGGCTATAACGTGTAAATTATTTAAAAAAGCCCAGTAGTACTGTTTCGCCTTCGGAAGATAATGAAGAGAATTTATAGTGATGTTAAAGAATCCTGGAGATTTAAAATTAAATGAAAATTTGACTAGGTATGAATCAAAAAACACCGTGCGCGTTCCGGTGTTTTTGTTGCGTTTTGAAAAAATTGTGGGAGTTATTTCAAAGCGCGGTATCAGTGGAGTAAGTGGAAGGACCAATGGATCACAAACTGAACGATGATGTGGAGCGAGTTCCTGCGACTCATCCCCCTGTTTCAATCCAACTGCTCAGAATTCAAAACAGTCGGAATATGGGAGGATTTCCGCTTAGCGTTGTGTGCGATTGCGTAAGAAAGCGGGAATGTCAAGATCGTCCGTATTAATCACGTGAGATTGGAATTCAGTGGGCGCCGCAGATGCTCTTTCTGGTCGATTGGGTGTTGTAGAAGGACGAGGTTTGGCCTCATCGCTCTTTAACACTGGTTTCACCTCAAAAGCAGGATTCTGACGAACACCCGCACGGTCAAAACCCGTGGCAATGACCGTAATGCGTACATCATCGCCCATATTTTCATCGATGACAGCCCCAAAGATGAGGTTCACATCCGGGTGAGCGGTTTCTTTGATAATGGCGGCAGCCTGGTTGACCTCAAAGAGTGTCAGGTCAGGTCCACCGGTGACATTAAACAGAATTCCGCGAGCTCCATCGATTGTTATGTCAAGAAGCTGACTGGAAATGGCTGCTTCAGCAGCAATTCTGGCTCGATCTTCCCCAGAAGCACGACCGACAGCCATTAACGCTGCACCACCTTCACTCATAATCGACCGAACATCAGCAAAATCAAGATTAATCATTCCGGGTACTGTAATTAATTCAGAAATACCTTGAATGCCTTGATGTAACACATCGTCTGCAATACGAAAAGCGTCCTGCAGACTGGCTCGTTTATCCACAATTTGCAATAAGCGATCATTGGGGATAACGATCAAGGTGTCTGCATGTTCTTTTAAGCGGGTAATACCGCCTTCGGCTGCTTTCGTTCGTCGAGCCCCTTCAAAGGTGAAAGGTCGAGTTACTACACCGATGGTTAACGCTCCGACTTCTTTAGCAATTTGTCCTACGATTGCCGCTGCGCCTGTACCAGTTCCACCGCCTAAACCGGCGGTTACGAAGACCATATCTGATCCACGTAAGACTTCGTACAACTCTTCAGCAGATTCTTCAGCAGCTTTTTGACCAATTTCTGGATTACCACCCGAACCTAACCCACGGGTAGTTTTGTCACCGATCCGCACCCTTGTTTCAGCATTAGAAAGCTGTAACGCCTGTGCATCGGTATTGACGGCAATGAATTCAACGCCAGACATGCCTTCGAGGATCATGCGATTGACAGCGTTGCAACCACCACCACCAACACCAACAACTTTTATTCTTGCGAATGATTCTGATTGAAATTCCATTTTCCTTCCTCCCGAACTGAGATTGCGTACATGGTCGAATTTTTTTGAGATTATGGAGAAATCTTTTTAAGGAATTCTACAATTTTTCCAAACCAATCCGGACCACTTCCTTTCGATACAAATCGACCGCCACCACGCGCAGGTATGACCGATTCGTTCATCGCCAAAGCAAAATAAAGCAAACCAACACTGGTTGCATAGGCTGGTGAATTTAATTGATCAACCAGCCCAAATAAGTTCTCAGGTTTTGCCAATCTGACGGGCAAGCCTAAGATTTTACTGGCCAGCGGGCGAATACCAGGCAGCAGGCTACTGCCACCTGTCAATACCATTCCCGCCGGTAATAAACCGTCGTATCCAGAGCGTTTAATTTCATCCAAAATGAGATCAAAAATCTCTTCTGTGCGTGCTTCGATGATGTGTGCGAGATCACGCCTGGGGATTTGAGTGGCCTGTTCATCACCAAAGCTGCGTACGCGGAAGGATTCATCTTCACCTACCTCGGCTTTAATGGCATGGCCATATTGTTTTTTGACTTTTTCGGCTTCCTCAATCGGTAAGCGTAATCCATGAGCGATATCTGAGGTGATATGGTTTCCGCCGACAGCGAGAACCATAGTATGCCATACATCTCCGTCAATATAAATCGCCAAATCAGTTGTTCCACCGCCAATATCACATACGATTACGCCCATATTCCGTTCTGTTTCAGAGAGCACAACTTCAGCGGATGCAAGCGGGTTAAGAATGAATTGACTGACGTGAATCCCGGTTCCTTCAACAGCCTGGCGAATATTCTCCACAGTTGATTGCGCTGCTGTAATGATATGGGCTTCCACTTCCAGCCGATATCCATGCATTCCGATAGGGGAGCGAATGCCGTCCTGGCCATCGACGATGAAACCACGTTGAATTACATGTAAAATTTCACGATTGTGAGGAATATTAACTGCTTGGGCTGCTTCCAGCGCGCGTTGCATATCATTCAGGTCAATGACACCGCCTGTCACCGCAGCTACACCCCGATTATTGACCGACGTAACCTGCGATCCTGCCAGGCTAACAAAGGCTTCAGACACTTCCAAACCACAGGAACGCTGGGCTTTCTCTACCGAGCGGGCAACCGATTGGGTCGCAGCAGCCAGGTCGATGATCGATCCTTTTTTGATCCCCTGAGCTGGTTCAATACCAACACCAAGTATGCGAATGCGATGATCCCCTTCAATTCGTCCAATTAAGGTACAAACTTTGGTGGTTCCGATATCAATTCCAACAATGATAGGCTCTTCCATCTTTGATCTACTCCCGATAATAAGGTCTGTCGGTAAATTCTACACTGACCATGCTGGGCTGAAGTCCTTCTTTCGTAAATTTCTCAACAAGTACCTGATAAGCATTTAATTTATAATTAATATCATTTAATGTCAACCCAACGAATACATCCCATCCTTGTTCAGCTTTCCATCCTAATCCATGTGTTTTATTATAGAGGATATTTGCATCAGAGGGTAGAAAAGCCATGAGTTGATAGGCGGCATCAATCAAATTAGGATCTACCGTTTCGCCCCATCCCTGCAATTCAGACACAGCCAACCGAGCCAATTCGTTTTGATTCTGTTTGAGATTGGTACCGGTAGTTATTTGTTCTATGTTGGAAATAACCAATGGAGGAGGAGCAGAAGCATGAATGGTGATCAACTCGCCAACCTCTCCTCGGGGTGGGATTAAGACGCCTTCCTGATCAAGCCAGTATGCCTGTTTATCAGTTTGCCATAAAAGAACTGGCTGCCGTTCCGTTGCTGAGAGATTTATTTGATTAGGAAGATCAATTGTGATTTGAATATCTTTTAATTCAGGAAAAGCAATTTCTAAATCCTTTTTTGCCTGGGCAGTATCTAGCCAGATAACACTCTCGCCCTGAATTTTTAAAACTGCATCGACATCGTTGATCGTTAATCGAGATAAGCCGCTGGTCTGGATCTGATTAATTTGAAATTGAGGAGAATTAAAAATAAGAAAAATTCCTACCAAACAGAAAAGCCCCATGAAAAATGAAAGCAAGCGCCAACCAATATGAATGGAAGAGATTGCTGGTAACCGAATTTCAGCTCCGGTAGCTCCAATTGCATAATTAAATTGGCGGCGAGTCGATTGTTTCGGATAATTTGGGTATGTCGTTGCATAAACACTTCGCCGAGCAGTGATTGGCATCGTATTTTTTATTACAGGCGGTTGAACAACTCGGCTTGTTTGGGTCATTTTTTCTTCAGATTGCTTTTTCTGCCTTTCACGCACCAGTGTGGATCGAGGAATTCCAGCGGCACTTCTCATTTATTTTTCCTCCGATACTGATAAATAGAACGAATATTTTCTTTTTGGCGATCGATTGCCAATTCGATTAATTGATCAATTAATTTGGTAAAAGGTATTCCGCTGATCTCCCACAATTTGGGATACATACTGATTTTTGTGAACCCGGGGATTGAATTTATTTCATTCAAATAAATTTGTTCGGGTTCTCGAGAGATCAGGAAATCAACTCGTGCCATTCCAGCGCAATCAATAGCGGTATAAGCATTCAGGGCATATTCTTGTATTTTTTTGATCAAATACTCGGGTAATTCTGCCGGTATGACCAATCGAGTAACGCCATTAATATATTTGTCATCGTAACTATAGAATTCATCGCCAGGAATGATCTCACCCGGACTTGAAACCTGGGGAAATTCATTCCCTAAAACGGAGATTTCGATCTCAATAGGGTTTTCAATCCCTAATTCAATCAGAATTCTGCGGTCATACTGAATGGCATCCAGAAGGCCGTTTTTTAATTGCATTCTGTTTTTACATTTATTAATACCTACCGAGGATCCCATGTTGACAGGTTTAGTGAAAAAAGGATAGCTTCCAAAGTTTTCAATTTTTGAAATAACGACATCGATATCTTTTTCGATCTCTTTACGAGTAAAAAGAAGATCATTCACCACCGGAATTGAATTCGCCCGCATGACCTGCTTGAAAATGGCTTTGTCCATCCCGACGGATGATCCTAAAACCCCGGCCCCAACAAAAGCCAGTTCTGAGATTTCAAATAAAGCCTGAATCGTGCCATCTTCTCCGAAGGGTCCGTGTAAAGCAGGGAAAACGACATCCAGTTTGGCAAAAGGTCGTAGAACAAAACCCTGATCACTTTGAAAACGTTCATAAATTACATGCCCGCTTGGTTCAGAGATTAATGTAGCTGGGTTTAATTTCGAAAAATTCTTGTTCTCGAAAGCAGAAAGCACATTCTGCCCTACCAACCACCTGCCTTCATGTGTGATTCCAATTTCCACTACGGAGTATTTCGTACGATCCATATTATCCAAAATTGAACGTGCAGAAAGAAGCGAAATTTCGTGTTCACCGGATCTGCCGCCAAATAAAAGCCCAACAGTTAATCGGTTCATTTCGATGCCATCCTTGTTTGCTCAGTATTGTGATCCGACTTGTGACCGAACCCGATCAATTCAATTTCTAATTCCAAATTGACGTTAAATTCTTTTTGAACAGTTTGCTGCACATACTGAATCAATTGGAAATAATCTTTCGCAGAAGCACTTTCATTATTGACAAAGAAATTCGCATGGACTTCACTGACTTTAACACCGCCAATTGAGAAGCCTTTCAAACCAGCAGCTTCAATTAATCTTCCGGCGTAATCTCCTTCAGGATTCTTGAACATCGAGCCCATGGTTGCCCCGGGAGGTTGTGTTTTTTTGCGGTGTTCACTACATGCATTCATTTTTTCCTTAATTTTTGCCGGATCATCGGGCTTTACCTGGAAAGTTGCTGATAAAATGATCCCTTTTGTTTCATGGCGTTTGAGGATACTGTTCCGATAGTTAAATTGGAAATCCCTGGTTTTCCAGATAGACTTCCCCTGATCATGTTGCAAGATTTCAGCCAATAAGAGACTGCGTTGAATATCACTGCCATGTGCGCCAGCATTCCCATAAATCGCCCCGCCAACAGTTCCGGGGATGCTATTGGCCCACTCCATCCCGGATAAACCAGCTAGGGCTGCCTTTCTTGTAACCATACCCAGTCCAGCTCCTGATTCAGCACAAATGTAATGATTTTCTCCTTCATGGAGAATGGCAATATTTTTGGCATGATTGAGGATCATCAAACCATTAAAACCTTGATCACTAAATAAAATATTTGATCCAGCGCCTAGAATGAAATAGTTTATTCCATATTCCCAACATAAAATTACCACCAAAGACAATTCTTCCGGATTATTTACAGTCACAAACCAACTGGCATTCCCCCCGACTCGGGCTGTCGAGTGGTTGCGCAATGGAACCTGTTCCTGTAAACGGTTGCCAAATTGCTTTTTAAGAATTTCTACTAAGCGATGATTCAACATTAATAACCGGCCTTTAAGATTTTTCGAAGTAATTAATTAATTTGTGGACAACTTCTTCTTTATTCTCAATCGATTTATTTTTCTTTAATCGTGGGGGGTTATTGTCCTTTGTAGTTTTTGCTTTAGGGTCAATTTTCAGGCCAAAGAAGTTCAAGAGATCAATCTCAGTTTCACAATTATTTTCTAATCTCATCTTTGTTCTCCTTTTGAATATGATAATCGTACTGCTTGACTGATTTTTATGGCATCTCCAGCAGAGAAAACCAACATGACATCACCTGGAGAAAGATGTTCCAAAAGATAACTGACAATTTCGTTCAGAGATGGAATATATTTTGCATCAGGATGCTGCATGGCTGCTACAATCGACGCCGCTGAAAAGCCATTGTCATGCTCTCTGGATGCATAAACCTGGCTGATAATTACATGATCGGCGTCCTGAAAACAATTAACAAATTCATTGAATAAGGTCTGAGTTCGCGAGTATGTATGTGGTTGCCAGATAGCCCATAATTTTTGGTTTGGATATTTACTTCTAGCTGCTTGGAGAGTAGCCCTAATCTCGGTGGGGTGGTGGGCGTAATCGTCAATGATCGTAACCCCATTGACCTCACCTATAATGTCAAAACGCCGGGCAGTGCCTGAGAATTCAGTTAAGGCTTTGGCAGCAGCCGGTAAATCCAATTGCAACAAATGAGCAATTCCAATAGCGGCCAGTGCATTGAGAACATTGTGGATCCCTGGGACACTTAAATCAATTTCGATTATTTCTTTCGCACCATTTATTGAATTTTGAATTACCTGGAAATGATATCCACCCATCTGGTTACGCTCTAAATTGGTTGCCTGATAGCCATTCATTTCTGATAAACCGTAAGTGATTACATTCTCACTGGAAATGAGTGGTATTAATTTCTGAACCCCCGGGTCATCCTGGCAAATGAATAAATAACCACCTGGCAGTATCTTTTGAGTAAAAGCAGCAAATGCCTGCAAATAGTCGGAGAAAGTTGGGAAACAATCCGGGTGATCGTGTTCCAGGGTGGTGATTACCCCGATAAAGGGGTTTAATCCCAGGAACATGCGATCGTATTCATCCGCTTCAATGATGAAATAGTCACCCTGACCGTAATGTGCATTGCTTTTTAAGTTTTTTGAAACACTTCCAATAATATAACTCGGGTCAAGCTGTAATGTTTGAAGCATATGTGCAACCATAGCGGTTGTGGTTGTTTTTCCATGAGTTCCGGCTATGGCGATCCCCTTTTGTGCTTGCATTAACTCCCCAAGAATATCTGCACGCTTATAAACAGGGATGCGGGCTAAATGAGCTGCCTGAATCTCAGGGTTTGCGTTTGAAATAGCGGAAGAGCGGATCACCAAATCCATTCCCACGAGATGATCGGCTGAATGACCTTCATAAACGGTGATTCCACGGGAGATTAAATCTTTAGCCAGGTCTGATATATGCTGGTCAGATCCACTGACATGATAGCCTTTCTCCTGTAATAGGCGGGCAATGGCAGACATGCCAGTACCGCCAATTCCGACGAAAAACACATTCTTCTTCATAAGAACACCACCAGCACAAATATGAAAGCGATGGCAACCGCAAAATAAACAGCAGGGGTTCCTAATAATGCTGGAGGCATAAAAGCCAGAAGTTCCTGAGTTTTAATGCCGACCTCTGTGCTTAGGTCCGGAGGAAAAATAAAAGAAAATGGATAATTGGCGACATCCAGAAAGTACCAGAAACTACCAAATACTAGATAACCATTCACAGCGCCGAGGAAGAGACCTAATAATATATCTTGAAATTTATCGCGGACAAAGCGACCTGATCCGGCTAATTTAGGAATATTTGGGCTTTGATATCCAAAAAACACCAGTCCAACTAATAAAATGGTTTGGACCCAGTAATAAGTGCTGGGGTTGTTCACCATTAAATTGTCACGCACGAGCGGAACAAACTTTTCAAGAACTGCAATAATAAACAAAGAAAGAATAACGCTGAAACTAACCAGAATTTCACGAGCCCAGCCACGCATTGCGCCGATCAACGCAAATAACGCCACATACATCCAGAAGATTACATCAAGAGAAATCATGGTTGACTACCTTTCCGGTTTGGTTGCCTGATCTGATTCACAATAAGATCAGCAATTTGGCTGGCAGCATCTGGTTTGGAGAGTGCTTCCATTGCGATACTCATTTTGGTTAATTTCTCAGGCTCAGCAAGCAGATCTAATAGGGTTGAAATTAACTGTGAGTCTATTTTCTCGTCAGGGATTAGAATGGCAGCATTGTGATCCACCAGATATTGAGCGTTCGTTTTTTGATATCGCCAGGCATAGGGATATGGAATGAGTACTGCTGGTAAGCCATAAAACGGTAATTCGCCTAATGTCGAGGCACCACTTCGGCAGATGCACAAATCAGCGGATGAAAAGGCTGCTGACATTTCTTCATGTAAGTAAGGATGGAGATGATAATTTTTTGAGAGATTTTCTGGAAGAGATTGAGCAATACTCTGTCCAAGGGAGATGTCCAAATTTCCGCTAATATGGATGATTTGGGTTTTGCTTAATAATCCAGCAAGATTATCAAAAATGACCTGATTTATTGAATGAGCTCCTTTGCTGCCACCATAGACCAAAAGAACTGGCAGTTGAGCATGTAGGTTAAAGGCTTTATAAGCCTCAGATTTACTGCAACGTTTTATTTCCTGGCGTAAAGGGTAACCGGTCACAATTAGTTTTTTATGCTTGCTAAAGAATTTTTTGGTGTTTTCAGTAGTGAGAGCAATGGTTTGGGAGAATTTAGAAAGAAAATTTAACGCAAACCCAGGCTCTATATCTGGAACAAATAGAACCGATTGATAGCGGAAACCAGCTACAGCCATAGGAGCAGCGACATAACCACCTGTATAAAAAATCACATCCGGTTGGAATCTCTTTAAAATGCGGATTGATTTGATTGTTCCTTTAATTAATTTATAAATATTACCGGGCAAAGAACGTAAACCAATTCCATGCACACCAGCGGCTGGAATTTCTTCGAATGGGAGATTCAGGCGTTTGATTAATTCAGCTTCCATTCCACCTTCTCCACCTACCCATAAGACCTGGCTACATCTATCTTCCATGGCTTGCAGGACGGCGAGTGCGGGATACACTCCTCCGCCTGTCCCGCCAGCGCAAATCAACAACCGCACTGAATGGACTCCTTTCCTGAATTTTACGAATCTGATTGACTCGCCCGACACTCAAAATAAAACCGACACCGGTCATAATAGAAACAAGGCTAGACCCTCCTAAACTAAAGAATGGCAGCGTATTTCCACCGATCGGGACGATATTAAATAGGCTGGCAATATTAATGAAAGCTTCAAGGACAATCCATGAGGTTACACCCGCAGCAATTAATTTTCCGGATAAATCCTCACTTTCCAAAGCAATTTTGAACCCTCTCCATAGGAAAATTAAATATAAAAGTAAAACGCCAATGCTGCCTACCAGCCCGGTTTCCTCAGCAATTACGGTGAAAATTGTATCTGATTGACCTACCTCCAACCCAGTAAATTTAACTATTCCCTGACCAATTCCAACACCAAAGATGCCCCCATTAACAACAGATTCAATCGAACGTTTTACCTGGGTGAGAGCTTGCTGTGGGTCGTTATATCCGACGATGAATTGACCCCAACGAGTACTTCCGGTTGAAGTTACCCGGATGATGATGAAAAATGACAAAAATGCAATAATGCCAATCAGAACGATTTGCTTCCAATCCAAATTGGCAAGAAACAACAGAATACTACTGATCATTACCAAGGTGAGTACAGCACTGAAGTCGGGTTCCAAAGCTAATAAAACAGCGGTGCCCCCTAAAATAAATCCGATTGGCAGCACCCAAAAAGTGAATTTTTTAAGATTTTCTTGTTTACTATTTAACCAAAAAGATAAATAAAGAATGATGAGTAATTTTGCTATTTCAGACGGTTGGACGCTTCCATCAAAGAATGTACGGGTAGAACCGTGACGAAATGATCCAAAAACCAGAACCAGGGATAAAATTAACCAGGTAAGAATTAAAGCCGGAATCATAAATCGTTTCCAGGATCGATAGTCGATTCTGGCGAGGATGAAAGCTCCGGCAAGCCCGACCAAACCAAACAACGCCTGCCTGGATACATAGTTCCAAGGAGATACAGGATTACTCGAATAATAAGCAATGGGCATAGAGGCTGAATATAGAATTACAAGACCTAATATATATAAAGCCAGAACAATGAACAACAACGGAAAATCGATTGTTTTCAAAAAAGGAATTTTTTGATCTGGTTGTTTGCCCATTTTAGGATTTATTAGAGTTGATATACCCATGATTTAAACATTTCTCCTCTCTCTTCAAAATCCGTAAATTCGTCATAACTTGTTCCTCCGGGAGAAAGTAAGACAACATCTCCGGGCTCAGCTATTCTTTTGGCTTCCACCACTGCATCTTGTAAATGTTCACATTTTGTGAGTGTAAATTTTCGAGGATGAAAATCCATTTGATGGATGTATTGTTCGATCACAGTAGCTGCATGGCCAAAAAGAATAACATGGTCAACCTTATCATTAACCAGATGTAAGAGTTTGTCCCAGGGCAGATTTTTATCTTTTCCACCGAGTAAAAGAACAATTGGCTCATCAAAAGCTTCGACGGCAGCCAGCGTTCTTTCAGGAGCAGTTGCAATTGAATCATCGAACCATTTGACACCGTTCCAGTTGCGAACTAACTGCATACGATGGGCGACACCAGGAAACTCCTTGATGGCTTGTTGTACTTTTGAGGTTGATAAATCCAGTACTGCAGAGATTGCCACAGCCGCTAGAACGTTGTAAATATTATGCTTTCCGCGCAGTGGTAAATCCTCCAAGGTACAAACTTCTGTGACGACCTCGTTATACATCATCCAGATTTTTTCATTTTTTACAAATGATCCGTTTTCTTTTTGTGATAATGGGTTTAATCCAAAAGTAATTAATTGACCGTTTACCTGATCTTTTAATCCAAAAGAACCCTGATCTTCCCGATTTAAGATGGCAAAATCCCCTGCAGTTTGATATTTTAGAATGTTCGCTTTGGCAGATGTATAAGCAGCCAGTGTGCCATGACGATCCAAATGATTAGGGGTTATGTTGGTTATCACTGCAATGTGTGGTGATTTTGTCATGATTTCGAGTTGGAAGCTGGATAGTTCCAATATGACGAGGTCATCTTTTTCGATTTCATCTACTTGCGTAATTAAAGGATTGCCGATATTTCCACCTACCCATACATTTTGACCGGGAGTGCTGGCTTTATTGGCGATATCCCTCATTAATGCTGTAGTAGTAGTCTTGCCCGCTGAACCAGTAATACCAACTATTGGCGATTTAACCCATTCCAAGAAGATTTGAGAATCATTGGTGATATGGATATTTCTTTCTTTGGCAGCCTTGATAATTGGAATATCTAGGGGGACACCACCTGAGATGCACACCATATCTGTTTCATCTAATAAATCGAGTGGATGTGCTCCTAAGACCCAGCGAATCGATAAATCTTTGAGCTGATCGATCGACGCTTCTAAATCTTTCGCAGTTCTTCCATCAGTTATCATAACCTGGGCGCCATGCTCGCACATGAAGCGTGCTAAAGCCACCCCTTGTCGGGCTGCGCCAATGATCAGAACGTGCTGGGTCGATAAATCTTTTTTCATATTAATGCCAATGCAATTCCCATTAAAGAAGCGATTAAGCTAACCAACCAGAAGCGTTGAACCACCTGGGTTTCACTCCAACCGCTCAATTCAAAATGATGATGTAAGGGGGACATTTTAAACAAACGCATACCTCCTGTTAGCTTGAAATAAGCCACCTGAAGCATAACGCTAAGGGTTTCACTTAGAGGAATGATGGCAATGATGGGTAATAATAACCATTGCCCGGTCATTAAAGCAACCACTCCCAGAGTAGCGCCTAAAGCCAGTGAACCGGTATCGCCCATAAATAATTGAGCCGGGTAAACATTAAACCAAAGAAAACCAAAAATTGCACCAACCAATGTGAAACAGAAACGGCCCAGGAAAATTTGACCCTGGAATAAGGCGATCGCACCATAAGCTGTAAAAGCAGTCGCCGAGATTAAACCTGCCAACCCATCCAAGCCATCAGTAAGGTTAACCGCGTTTGAGAATCCAACAATAGCAACTATAGCGATCGGTATATAAAAAATTCCTAAAGGAATTTCTAACTGAAGTCCAGGCCAGAACATTTCTGGAACATCCAAAACATATTTTAAAATCAATCCGATAAAGGTGGCAATAATTACCTGCAAGAAAAACTTGGTTCTGGCGCGCATTCCGATCCCTTTTCTAACTCCGCGAACACCTTCCCAGTCATCCACCATGCCTAAAATACTATAAACAACCAGAGTTCCCAATGGTAAAAGTACTGATCGACCTAAAACATTTAGCCCCAGAAGTGAGGCAGCATTCAAAAGTATGGTGAGTAGCGTTACTGGGGCAATAAACATTACCCCACCCATGGTTGGAGTGCCCATTTTTGTAATATGTGAATGCGGTCCTTCTACACGAATAATTTTTCCAATATGAAAATGTCTTAATACCCTTAATAATGGTGGTCCCCAAATTACCGCCATTAAGAAACTGATGCCACTGAGGGCTAATGCCAATGGAGCTTCATTCATCGATCATCCTCCAGGGCATAAACAATTTTTTCCATATGCAGTCCATGTGAACCTTTGACCAGAACGACATCGTCCTGTTTTAAGGAACTTTTAAGAACTTTCGTTGCTTCTTCATTGGAATTTACGCTGGTGATGGCGTTTGCTGGTAATCCTGAACGCCGGGCTGCTCGTGCAATAATCTTGGCTCGTTCCCCAACTGTCACCAATTTCTTTACAATCTGTGCTGCGCGAACGCCAACCATTTCATGCCCTTGTTCTTCATAAGGGCCTAATTCTAACATGTCGCCCAATACTGCCCATTTATTTCCTTGCAATTCCTCCAATAGGTTTAAAGCTGCCAGAACAGAATCGGGAGATGCATTATAAGTGTCATCTAAAATTAATGCTCCATTTGGTGTACTAACTGCTGCTAATCTAAGCTGGGCATGCCCTTGTTGGAGACCATAGATAATTTCCTGCCAGGTCAGCCCTTCCACCAGACCAACGGCTGCCGCCCGCAATGCAGTATGGACAGAGTGTTGCCCAATCAAAGGCACTCTGATGAATAATTGCTCATTTTTGTAATGTAAACAGAATCGAATCCCCTGCAGACCTAATCCTTCTATTTGATCTGCCCAAAGATGCGCCTGCGGGTCCAGACCATAAAAAAGAACTTTAGCTTTGGTATTTTCTGCCATAGGTCTTACCCAGGGATCGTCGTAATTTAAGATGGCAAATCCATTTGGAGGAAGATAATTAACCAATTCTGCTTTTCCACTGGCAATAACTTCCATAGATCCAGCTCTTTCAGCATGGACTGCCCCAATATTTGAAATCACTCCAACAATTGGGTCTGCAATTTTGCAAAGCAATTGAATTTCTCCAGGAACGTAAAAACCCATTTCTAAAACGGCTCTTTGGTGGCTTTCAGTTAATTTGAGAATGGTTAAAGGCAGACCGATTTCATTGTTTAAGTTACCTACATTTTTTAATGTTCTGTATTTTTGGCTGAGCACTTCTGCCACCAGTTCTTTGGTAGTGGATTTACCAACAGAACCGGTAATACCGATGACGCGAATGTTTAATTTCTTCCTCCAGAATGTTGCAATCCTTTGTAAAGACTCAACACAATCCTTCACAAGTAAAGCTACTGGCTGGTCTACTGAAGGAAGGTTTTCAGGTAAATTACCCTGGGAAAGATCAATAATTGGAAAGGGAGAATCGATTTCCTTTTGGATTAATGCAGCTTGAGCTCCTTTTTTGAAAGCTTCATTTACATATTGGTGCCCATCTTGGTTTTCTCCAACCAGTGCAACAAAAAGAGAAGAAGGGATAACCTGCCGTGAATCAATGGCTGCCTCGCTGATAATCTGCGGGGCAGTCGGTCTATTTTGAGTGAGTGCTTCAAAAATATCGGCTAATGTTAACATAGAATCCTTATGGGCTTTTGGCCATTTCTAAACGAACTTGATCAGGAGGTATATCCATCAAAATAACCAGGTTTTCAACAATTTCTCTGAAGACTGGAGCAGCAACCACTGAGCTCCAAATACTGGTTTCGGGTTTTTCCAGCCATATATAAACGATGAATTTTGGATCATCGGCTGGACCCCAACCGACAAATGAGGCATTGGTGGCTCCGGCAACATAACCCATGCGACTTGGGATTTCTGCAGTACCTGTTTTCCCGGCGATACGATACCCTTCTACCAATGCATCGGATGATTCATTTTCCAAAGAATTGGCTAACATTTTTGTTACGGTTTGAGCCGTTTCAGGTTTGATTGGTGTGGACACAATTTTTGGAGTGTAATAACGGATGCGTCCATCCTGAACAATGGCTTTTTGGATATGCGGAGCCATGATTCGTCCGTCGTTTGCCATGGCGGCCAGAGATGTGATCATACGGATAGGGGTTACAGAAACACCCTGCCCAAATGAATGCGGAGCGATCATGCCTTCATACCAGCGAGGGGCATTGGGATCAGACCCAAATGGGGTCGGATTGCTGGGAGAAAGGAATGGAAAACTGGCTTCACCATCCAGATCAATGTTAGTTTTTCGATCAATATTAAAAGCTGAAAGATAATCGTAAAAGACTTTGGTTGTTGTCTGTTGGGCCATCCAAACCAGACAAACATTTAATGAGTGTTGCATACAACCCGTCATATCCTGATATCCCCAGGCGCCATAATCCCAGTTGTAAATGGTCATACCTCCAACATTGGCAACACCTGTATCTAAGAATTCAGTTTCCGGTGTGATTGCCCCGGAATCTAATGCAGCAGCTAAAGTAAATACTTTAAAGACCGATCCAGGTTCATAGGTTTGCATAATGGCACGATTAAAAGGCGTTTGAACTTCGTAGCCATCCACATTAACTACCGGATATTCGGAAAGTATTTGATCGGAGGGCAAGTTTATGTTAGCGCGCGGGGTTGTTGCCATAACCAACAACTCACCCGTTTTTGGGTCCATAATAAGAAATGTTCCGGAATCTGATCCTGTAGATTTAATCGATCGATCTAAAATTTCTTCCATTCTGCTTTGGATTTCACGATCAATCGTCAAAATCAAACTAGAACCATGTGGAATTTCAGGTATTTCCATCAGATCAAAGGGATTCATTGAGATATCTGTTTGATTCATTGTTGTCGATAAAATATTGTTATAAAATCCCTCAACGCCAAAGAATCCTTCAGAGGAGTTGAAAAAGCCAAGGAAATTTGCCCCTAATTGGTTATCCGGATAAGTTCTTTGTAGGCGTCCATTCCAGGAAATCGGACCAAGAGCCTTATTTTCATCCTGGGCAGCCGAAATTTCGTCAATCATACTTTTAGAAGCATTCCGATAGATTGTTGAAAAAACCGCATAATGTTCTTTCAAAGGGTCTGGCTGAAAAGGGATTTCCACTCTTTGGCGAACGTATTCACGTTGCAAGCCAGTGATGCTGGATAAGAAGTTAATAATTTCGTTCGAATTTTTTTCATTGATTTGATTAAGATTGACTCCAATTTCGAAAACCTCATTACTGCCAGCTAAAAGATTACCCCAACGATCATAAATATTTCCACGGACAGCTTCAAATTGTTTTGGTTTATATTTAGCCTGGTCTCCGACTTTTCGACTTATTTCATGAAAGACAGGATCAGTTTGGATCTGCACCAATCTGAAAATGATGGCGATAGAAAAGAATACCAGCCCAATCCCAATTAAGTAGAATCGCAGAATTCCTCGTCCCATGTTATCGCCCTTTTTGATCTAACATAATAAACGTCCCCTGATACAACCAATCCCAAATCGATTGTGTAAAGGCTGGAACCAGTTTGAATTCTGGTTGTTCGTTGATTGATCTTGGAATCGTCACAGGTTTTGGTTGTTTTCCAACATATCCAGGAATATTCACGTATTCGATATCCGCCCGGGTTGCTGGAACAAAGCCTAATTCCTGAGCCCGTTTGGTCATTAAATTTGAAGATGTTAACATGGCAAGGTTGGTACGATTTGCTGAAATTGTACGGATTAACAACTCTCTCTCTGCTTCTAATAACCTGATTTGAACACCTGCCTGGGCTGCACGGGTTGTAAAATTCAAATTTAGGAAGAATGAAAGAACCAAAACAACTAGAACAAGCAAAACAAAACCAAACCGTTGAATTTGGAGTCTCCAAGGTTTTTGTTTATGAGCTTGGTTGTATTTTCTTGTTATATTCATAAAGTTTTTCTCATTTTAACTTGCAACAGTTATGCCAAAATTAGATTTTTTTTGCTATTCTAAGTTTTGCACTTCTTGATCTAGGGTTTTTCTTAATTTCTTCGGACGATGCTGTAATCGGTTTTTTATTCACCTCTTGAATAGTTGCAACGTGGTTACATGTACAAACAGGTTGTTCGGGTGGGCAAATACAATTTTTACTTTCCATTCTAAAAATAGTTTTTATTAATCGATCTTCTAAAGAGTGAAAGGAAATAACTGCCAAAATCCCATCTGGTTTTAATAATTGGATCGCCTGAGGTATGGATATTTCAATCGTTTTTAATTCGTCATTCACTGCGATTCTGAGCGCTTGAAATGTGCGTGTTGCCGGATTGATGTGGCTGTGTTGGTTGCCATATACTTTGCGTATCAAATTAGCTAATTCCAGAGTCCCATGAATTGGTCGACTTTCGCAAATGACTCTGGAAATTCTTCTGGAATATTTTTCTTCACCATATTTCCAGATCAGGTTGGCTAATTCTGCTTCCGAATAATGGTTGATGATGTCGGCTGCAGTGATACCTTCTTGATGATTAAATCGCATATCTAAAGGCGCGTCGTATAAAAAGGAAAACCCCCTCTCTTTTGTATCGAGCTGAATGGAAGAAACACCTAAATCAAAAATAATTCCATCAACAAAATTCCAGCCGAGCTCATGGGCAAAAGATGATATCAGGGAATAAGAACCTTGCCGAATAATGGCTCTATTCTTAAATTCAGAAAGACGTTGCCTGGCAATAGTGATTGCATCCGGATCTACGTCTAATCCCAGAAGTTTTCCTGAAGGGTCGGATTTATTTAATATCCCCCAGGAATGTCCTCCAGCGCCTAAGGTTCCATCGATATACAGGCCACCAGAATGTGGAGCGAGTGCTTTTATGATTTCATGGTAAAGTACTGGAATGTGTGGAGATACATATGGTTCAGTCATTTTTTAAAGTGACAGATCCAGAGTTGCATACCGCTCGTTGTTTGCGTCGCTGCTAATCAGCTTTTCTGAATGGGTTAGCCATATGGTAGGAGACCAGATTTCGAAATAGCTTCCATTTCCTAAAATAACAGCCTCACCATCAAGCGTAGCGTGGGCTCTCAGGATTTGTGGAATCAAGATGCGACCAGCTTTGTCAACTTCGATAGAGAAAGCATTTCCAAACATCAGTCTTCTCAACTCTCGGGCGGTAGGGTTGGCCATATTCATGCTGGTAACTCGTTCGAAAAGCGATTGGAAAACACTTTGAGTGAGCACCATTAAGTTCTGATCAAACCCTTTTGTGATGTACGCACCTTCAGATACCAATTCCCGATATTTAACCGGAATTGTCATTCTGCCTTTTGTATCTAGTGAGTGTTCGTACGTACCAAGGAACATAAGTTCTAAGTCTCCTATAATCGCAGAACGCCGGTATCCCGGCGCTCCACTTTCTCCCACTTATCTCCACAATTATCCACATTCTAGCGGAAATTGAATAAAAATGCAAGTGTTTTTTTAAATTGGTTACATTAATTATGAAATTGTAAGGTGATTGTTATTTGGAAAGGATTCTTTTCTTAATGCTTGTCGTTTCGTTATAATTTAGTGAGAATTTTGTTTGGTGGAGTGAAGATCATGAATGAGGAAAAAGGATTAATCATTATTCCGGCATACAATGAAGAAAATCATATTTCACAAATTGTGCATTCCTCTATCCATTATTTGCCCGTGATCGTTGTAGATGATGGTTCGATTGATCAGACTTCGTTATTGGCCGAAAAAAACGGCGCTACTGTTTTAAAACAAGTTCCCAACCAGGGTAAAGGGGAGGCATTAAAAAGAGGTTTCCGAGAAGCGCTCAAACTTGAGGTTGATTTCGTAGTTACATTAGATGCTGACGGCCAACATGCAATTGATGAAATAGAGAAATTTCTTTCTTTATATCGAGAAAAGAAACCGGATCTGATAATTGGTTATCGGGATTTCTCAAAAATGCCTTTTTCAAGGAAACTGGCAAACACATTCGGGCGCCAGGCTTTTTCCTGGGCTATGGGAATGAGAATCCTGGATAATCAATCTGGATACCGATTAATGAGTAGACGCTTGATTGAAAAAGTGCTTGAAAGTCAGGAATCAGGCTTTGAATTTGAAGTAGATGTTATTGTTAATTGTGTCCAATCTAACTTTATGATTGATTGGTTGCCAATAAAAACCATCTACAGGGATGAAAAAAGCCATATTCATCCGCTTGAGCATACAAAAAATTTTTTTCGAATTGTTTTTCAAACTCGCAAAAAAATGAAAAAGTAAAGAAATTAATTGCAAAGAATAATTTCTTTAGCCGTAAATTATTCTGATGATTTTGGTTTTGCAATCACTGTCCAACGGTCTTGATTGTCTTCTCTGAATAGAATAACAACTAATGAAGGTTCTGTATCGGATAGAATTCTTACATTGTCTCGAGCCAGTTGGGTAACCTGATCCACCTGATAAACAATCACATCATTATTATTCATAAAAATACTGATTTGATCATCGGTGGTTAAGTTCTTGATTACATCTTCAGACTGATTGGACCAGGGAATTGCGACAACTTTGCGCAGTTTGGTATTAGCCAGCCATTCTGCATTTTGAGGTTCCCAGCGGTTATCCTTAATTTCTCCTTTTTGGAGAAAGAAAAACCAACCTCCCGGTAATTGTAAGCCAGTTGGATAAACTAAATCTCCGTCAGAAGCTTCAATTGCTGGCGGTGGGCTGGATGCTTTTTGATCTTTGATCTTCCATTGCGACATAACCAAAAATATAGAAACAATAACAGCCAAACTGATAAAGAATGAGAGAAAAATTAATATTTTTTCAGCCAGACTTAGAGATGAAAACCAATGGTTGAATCTTTCAATGTTTCTTGGGAACCATTTCTTCCTGGTCTTTTGTTCAATTTCATGGTCCCAGGTTGTTTGATCAAATTCATCAATAAAAGATTGGCGAAGATGATCTACAGATTCTTTATCCTCTGCGCCTTCTTCCTCAAAAGTAAAATTGATTTCGTTATCATCGCTACTTCCTGCGGTGGGAAGATTGGTTTGATAGGGAGCATCAATCATTGGGAAAGAAGATTCTCCTGGCAAGGAAACCTCATCCGGTTTTTCTAATAGTCCTTGAATAGGAGATTCCGAATCAAATTCAAATAATTTTTCAGAATCACTTTCTGGTTCTTCGTTGGTCAATTCTAAAAGGTCTTTCCAGGTAGAAGAAGACAATAAAAATTCATTTTCATCTGTTTCATCTACTTGATTCAAATCCCTGGAAATTTCATCTTCGGGAGATCCAGGAATTGTTAGTTTATCAAGATTTGTTAAAAAATCATCGTTTTCAAAAACATCCTGATCATTAATAAATGGGTTTGTGGCTTTATCTGCATTATTAATTTCTTGTTCTAATGCCTGAATAATGTCTATATCGTCCAGCTTTTCATCTGTAGAGGTAAAAACTGATTCTTTTTCAGCAAAGACTTCATTGGTTTCTGGGATTTCTTCTTCAGAAAGTGAAGATTTCAGTTTTTCCAGGAATTCCTCATTGTCTTGTGACTGTGACAAAATGAGCTCAGCGCTTTGTTCAATATCAACCAGAGTTTCGACCTTCTTCTTTTTTCTGACAATTTTCTTGGGTTGGTCTTTATTTAAATTATCTGAGGTCAATTCTTTTGGAGATTCAATTTTTTCTGGTAATTCCAGTTCTTTTTGTTCAGGAGGGGTGGTCTTCGCTTCCAGCTCCAGCCGATTTTTCAGAAAATCTTCCTCTTCTTCTGGGATTCCTTCAGTTAATTCTTCATCATTATTGAAACCCGCTAAACGATTGAGATAATCCTCTTCGCTACTTTCGTTAGCATCGAAAATATCCTCAGAAAGTGGTTGTGTATGATGCTTGCTCTCATCATTCATTGAAAATTCTGACGCGAGAATTTCTAAATCAGAGAAATTTGAATCCAGAGAATTAAGTCTGGCGTCTATACCTGGGTCAGATATCTGGTTTGGATCTTCTTTCGAAAAATCTTTGGCAGATTGTTCTTCTTTATCGCGCTTATTGTCTTTATTTTTTTTAGTAGCCATAATAATTCCTGTTTCTTTAAGGAAGCAGACCAGGTAGTGCTGGGGGTGGGATTCTTAATATCGTATAAAGTTCACCACTTTCGGGTATTCTAACTTTGGTTGATTGATAGATATCCACAACTGTTATGGTAACATCGGAATCCTTAAATTGGTTTTCATATTCAATTATTGCTTCACCATTCTTGACAGTAATGGTTTTTGTAACACCATTTGAGAATAAAACCTTCACAGTGGCGTTATTCACCAATTCATCTTCATCCATCACAAAATTTTGATTATTATCGATGTAAAGAAATACATTAATTTTTCCACTAGCTAGATATGTTTTGGGTGTAGCGGTGAATTGGGGGGTAGCTGTTGGAGGAAATTGAACCAGATCACTTTGCCCAGAGGGCGCTAATTGTTCAGGCGCTAATGTTGGTTGAGGTGCATAATTTAACTGAAAGGCGGTTAAATTATTCCAGACATTGTCGACATAATCCCTGGCTTCTGGGCAAACAAGGTTGGCTGAAACATTAGCCCAATTCGGTTCTAACCCTTTTCTCTTGACTTCTTCAAGACTGTTGTTTAAACAATAATATCCACCATGATAGGATAAAATCGTAAATTTCCACATATCTGTAACAGATGGTTTTAATTCTAACTGCTTGACAATGTAATTTGTTTGGGAACAATTAGATTTAATGGTTTGTCCGGTTATTGAAATAGCCTGTTCTGCAATACCTAAGTTAATCATGTTTTCGCAGGCAGGACAATAAGCATTAATGGATTGGATTAAGCCGCCGCGTAACATCGCTTGTTCAAAAGCATTCATATTCGCGAAAGATTTGTCGCAGTTATATAACATCCCGGAGCAAATCTGATTTTTTAAGTCCTCATTCCAGCGTAAAGCAACATCAGCACCCAATTCATTGATTTGAGTGAAACCATACTCTTCATATAAGTATCGTGCATTCTCAGGCCAGAATTGAGATTCCTGTTCAATAATGCTTTTGATTAAGATTGGTGATATCCCTGCCTCTTTGCCGGAAGCCCAAATAATTGGATCAAAACGATTTTGCCAGGCGTACATGGCATCTTTGGCCAGTTCTAATCCACAAGCATTTGGAGAACCATTGGCAAACAGACCTCCAGCAGGGCAAGAGGATGCATCTACAAACCGGTTCAGAATTAACTTTCCGCTGAGATAATGCAAAGTATGATAGGAAGCTAATAAATCCGGAGATTCAGGAAAAACAACCCATTCAGGGGATTCACCATACGCAGTTCCACGCCAAATTTCCTGACATGAATCTTTAAATCCGATTAATTGATCAATCGAGGTGATCCGGACATTGTAGTAATTGTTACTGATATAAATTCTAACAATGGCTGTGATTGTTTTGGTTCGATCCCCGAAGCTGCTTTCTGCCCAAAATCTGATCTGAGAATCTTGTAATAAGGGGACGATACACTGGTCTGATAAACATTCAAAAGGCTGTTCGTTTACTGTTCCTGCAATTTTTAAAATTTTAAAATCAGAATAAGGTTCAATTGCGCGAATAACGACATAGGGAGCATTGACAGGGATTCCCGGTGCGTTGATATTAATAATCATTTCCGGAACTTTTATTTTTGTTTCCTGGGTAACTTCCTGAGATGACACAAAAACCCAATAGGTATCCTGCCAGAGTTGGTTTACATTAATTGGAGTAGCAGTAGGTTGGGGTGTTGGAGTACCAATAGGGATGTACACTGGCGTTGGGAAAAGATTCTGCCAGGCTTCATTACAGGCAGCCAGGGTTTCCTGGCCAGAGGGGAAACCTTCGTGATTAATGATTACTGTGCAAACCGGAACACCATTTCGGGTGACTAATCTCCAGGTATATTGTGTAAATGTATTTTCTATTATTTTTATTCGTTCAGGTTTTTCTTCACCTTCTTGAGCTGAGACAGAGTAGGAAGCAAAAACTGCAATTAATCCAATGAAAATTATTAAAATAAAGAATCTCTTTATTTGTTTCATCAATCCATACCCACCAAAAAAAAGAATAATTGCACGTAATTTATTTATTATACCTTTTAATTAATGTATTTTTGCAGTTATTATCAAGAAATAAAAAAAATATGGAAATTTAATTTGATACTTCCATTATTATACATTTAATTATGCATCTTTGCCTAAAAATTGGTAGTAAAATTCGAGTTGCAATCCAGGCCTTTTCAGCCCAACTGAATTTTCACACCAGAGGAGCTTTTTATGAAAATTTCGGTAAAACCATTTCTATTTTTTTTAGTGATGCTTTCAATCATTTTAAGTGCGTGTACACCTGCAATTTCTAGACCAGTTGAAATTGAAGCAACACTAACAAACACCATAGAACCTACTTCTGTAAAAACAGAATTACCGACCTTGATTCCCACACTTATTCCTACCTATACACAAGTTCCAGCAACGGCAACTGCAACAATAGAACCCACTTCAGAACCCACTGAAGCGACTGACTTGAATTTTCGGATAAATGAGAAAGATCGATCCGAACAAATTTACATTCCCGCAGGGGAATTCTTAATGGGCACGAATGATAAAGATGCGCAGCATACATTAGATAACGGAGTGGCATACCCTGAAGTTCCAATGCATACAGTCTATTTGGATAGTTATTGGATTGACAAATATGAGGTTACCAATGGGCGGTATGCCTTGTGTGTAGAAGATGGAGGGTGTAAACCCCCCTGGATTAATAGTTCTTATACCCGAGCAAATTATTATGGAAACCCCGAGTATGATAATTACCCGGTTATTATGGTGGATTGGTGGATGGCAAAACAATTTTGTGAATGGGCAGGCGGCAAACTGCCTACAGAAGCCGAATGGGAAAAAGCTGCAAGGGGAACAGACGGCCGCAGATTCCCTTGGGGAGATGAACCAATTTCTGGCGACAAAGCAAATTTTTGTGATGTTAACTGCCCGAAAGATCATGCTAACCCAATCTTTGATGATGGATATGGTGATACAGCTCCTGTTGGAAGTTACCCTAATGGAGCCAGCCCATATGGCCTTATGGATATGATCGGTAATGTTTGGGAATGGACCAGTACCATCCCGATGCTTTATCCTTATGACCCAAATGATGGCAGGGAAGCCGATGACGGTTATCTACATATTTGGAGAGGTGGTCCTTGGAGTAATGGGATCTGGTGGGAAAGGGCTTCTCTCCGTTATAAATCTGTTCCAAAATACTGGTATAACAATTTGGGGTTTCGCTGTGCTGCAGATAATTAAGCATCAGCCTTCTCTAAAAAAAATAATAATATATTGAAAAACAATTAACATGGTATACAATTGATTTAGATAACCAGATAGACTAGCAACCTTCGTCTTCGCACGATAAATTTTTGAAAGGCTCGTTTTATGGCTGAATTCACCCGGTTTGAAATTTATATGTTGCTCAACCAATCCAAACCATTATGGCTAAGTTTTGTTGACCTCAGTGATTTTGATTTACGCGGAGTTAATTTGTCTACATCAATATTATTTAATGCAAATTTAAGTGGGGCAGATTTACGGGGAGCCAACCTTTCTGAGGCAAAAATGGGTGGCTGTAATTTTGAAAATGCAAATTTGGTGGGTGCTGATTTACGGAAATCAAATCTTCGGGGAGCAAATTTAAAAGGTGCGGATTTACGCGAAGCTAATCTGGCTGAAGCTGAATTAATGGAAGCTGATCTTTCAGGCTCAAATTTACTGAATGCAAATTTAGGGGGAGTGGATTTAACGAATGCAAACTTAACAGGCGCAGATTTGACTGGTTCCAATGTCCCGGACTATAAAATTTTAAAAGCAAAATCTTTGCATAAAACTACGATGCCAGATGGTTCAAAACACGATTAATATTTATCAATTTATTGTTTTTTGAAAAGAAAAGAATTAAAATATCGGTAAGAGGTTAATTTTCAATTGAAGGTTAATCTACTTTCCTTTTTCTTGAAATATTAACTCCAAATTTTTCCAATTTAAAAAAGAAAGAAGAGCGCATGAAAAAACATAATTTTAATCCGGGACCATCGATTCTCCCTCAATTTACTATTGAAAAGACCGCCGAAGCGGTGATCAATTTTGCTGGGACTGGTCTTTCATTATTGGAAGTATCCCACCGTAGTAAAGAAGTTGATGCCATGAATTTAGAAGCGATGGGGTTATTTAAGGAACTCCTCAACATTCCTGAAGGTTATAAAGTTTTGTTTCTCGGTGGCGGAGCAAGTACCCAGTTTTTTACAGTACCATACAATCTGCTGGAAAACAAAGCTGCTTACCTTATAACCGGAAGTTGGGCCAAAAAAGCGTCAAAAGAAGCTAAATTATTCGGTGAAGTTACTGTGGTAGCCTCGTCTGAAGATAAGAATTTTACGTATATTCCGCGTGATTATTCCATTCCTACAGATGTTGATTATTTCCATATTACAACCAACAACACGATTTTTGGAACTGAGATAAAAGAGGATCTGGATTCTCCAGTACCATTGGTGGCCGATATGTCATCGGACATTTTTAGCCGCCCTATAGATGTTACCAAATATGGTTTAATCTATGGGGGTGCTCAAAAAAACCTGGCTCCTGCTGGCTTAACTTTTGTGATCGTAAAAGAAGATCTGCTCGGTAAAGTGAGCCGCCCACTCCCAACGATGGTTGATTATCGCACCCATATTAAGAATAATTCAATGTTTAATACGCCACCAGTGTTTGCTATTTATGCAGGATTACAAACTTTGAAATGGTTAAAAGAATTAGGAGGCGTGGAAGCAATTTATAAAATTAACCAGGAAAAAGCTAAAACTTTATATGCAGAGATTGATCGAAATAAACTGTTTAAAGCTACTGTTCCTGCAGAACAAGATCGCTCTTTAATGAACGTATGTTTTGTGATGCAAGATGAATACAAAGAATTGGAAAAAGATTTTCAGACTTACTCCAGTGAAAAAGGAATGGTTGGAATAAAAGGCCATCGTGATGTGGGTGGCTTTAGAGCTTCTCTTTACAATGCCTTACCTTTAGAAAGTATGAAAGCCCTTGTCAGTTGTATGCAAGAATTTGAAAGATCCCATTAATTAGATTGGAAACAGGCAGGTAACGATGAAAAAAGTTCTTTTGGCAACAGAAAAACCCTTTGCCGGTGAAGCGGTTGAAGGGATTAAAGGAATCGCCTCCGGTGCAGGTTATAACCTGGTTCTTTTAGAAAAATATACCGAAAAAGCTGACTTAATTAACGCTGTAGCTGATGTGGATGCAATGATTATTCGCAGCGATATTGTCGATGCAGAAGTGTTGGATGCTTCGAAAAAGCTAAAAATTGTTGTTCGAGCTGGAGCAGGATATGACAACATAGACCTTACGGCTGCAACAAACCACCATGTAGTGGCGATGAATACACCCGGACAAAACTCCAACGCAGTTGCAGAACTTGCTATTGGTATGATGATTTATCAGGCGAGAAAACAATTTAGCGGAAAATCAGGATCCGAGCTTCGCGGAAAATCATTAGGGTTGTATGGTTTTGGTAATGTTGGAATGAGCCTGGCAAATATTGCTAAATGCTTTGGGATGAAAATATTTGCCTTTGATCCATATAAATCCATAAAGGCAATTGAAGCTGAAGAAGTTTTTCCTGTGAAAACGCTTGAGGAATTGTTTTCAGGTTCTCACTATGTCTCATTGCACATTCCAGCGAATAATGAAACAAATAATTCAATTAACTACCAATTACTCATGAGTATGCCAAAACCAGCCACTTTAGTTAACACTGCCAGAAAAGAAGTGATCAACGAAGTTGATTTGATTAAAATGTTTGAAGAACGCAAAGATTTTGAGTATATTGCCGATGTGGAGCCAGGTTGTGTTGCAGAAATCAGAGAAAAATATACAGGACGTTATTTCTTTACTCCCAAAAAGATGGGTGCACAGACTGAAGAAGCCAATGTAAATGCAGGTTTAGCAGCTATTCGACAAATCATCGATTTCTTTGAAAAAGGGGATGTTCAATTTCAGGTCAATAAATAGATTTTTGTTAAATTGATTAAAAAGAATACCGGTGAAAATCGGTTTTCTTTTTAAATAGCTTATGCTCATTTTTGCTATTATTTAAATTCTATTTATGCTTAGGATTGAGATTTTAAAACCAGGGAAATAATATGAATAAAAAACAGAAGAAAATAATTTTGGGGGGTGGCTGCTTTTGGTGTTTGGAACCGATATTTTCTCAATTAAAAGGTGTCGAAAGCGTAATAGTAGGTTATTCAGGTGGGACAACCTCTGATCCCAGTTATGAGATGGTATGCACTGGCCGAACTGGTCATGCTGAGGTAATAGAAGTAAATTATGATGAGAAACTTATTTCGTTGGACCGTCTGCTGGATATCTTCTTTCAGGTTCATGATCCGACAACATTAAATCGTCAGGGTGCAGATGTAGGGACACAATATCGATCAATTATCCTGGTAAATAATGAAGATGAAAAATACGCAGTTTTAGAAAAAATCAAGAAAATTGATCAAGAGGGGCGTTGGAACAAACCAATCGTAACCCAGGTAGAAATTTTACAGAATTTTTATCCAGCAGAAGAATATCATCAAAATTATTTTGAGAAGAATCCCTGGGCCGGTTATTGTCAGGTCGTTATAAATCCTAAAGTAAAAAAATTCGAAGACAAATATGCTAATTTAATAAAATAATAAACTGGTCAAGAACAGGATTTTTAAAAAATAAAATTAAAGTCTTAGAATTTTTCGTGTCTGCTGAACAGGGTATTAATTGAAAAACATTGTCTTTAATAATTTAGATTGTTTACTTGTTGAAAATAAATTTTTGCAATTAATTATTCCTTATACGGTTGGACCACGAATTTTGGCACTAATAACCCCGGAGAAGGAAAATATTTTTGCCGAGATACCTGAAATTACCACACCCTTGCCTGATGGAAGCTTTTATCATTATTATGGCGGACACCGTTTCTGGAGGGCTCCTGAAGAGATTCCAACTACTTATGATCTTGATGATCAACCTGTTGAAATACAGGAAAATAATAACACCTTGACCATAAAGAAAAAAAAAGAAGATCAATCAAATTTAGAAAAAACTATCAAAATTCGTTTAGATTCAGATAATCCCACGGTGAAAATTACGCATTTATTGAAAAATTGCGGTAGCCAGGAAATCAAATGCGCGGCCTGGGCAATAACTCAATTGAAACCGGGCGGGATCGCTATCCTGCCACAAACACGAGTAAAAACCGGTTTGTTACCCAATCGATCTTTAGCAATTTGGCCTTATACAGATTTATCAAACCCTGCCATTCTTTGGGGAAACGATTACATACTCATTCACGCGAATTCGCAATCGCCATTAAAACTTGGTTTTCCAAATCAACGTGGATGGTTGGCCTATTGGATTTCAGGGCAATTATTTGTAAAATATGCAGCATACGATCCAGATCAAACTTATTATGATCTGAATAGTTCAAGTGAATGTTATTGTGGTGATCTTTTTCTTGAATTAGAGACACAAGGTCCTGTTTCTTTCTTACCACCAGGGGGAACCATTTGCCATGAAGAAGTTTGGAAGATATTTTTATTTGAAAAACAACCCTTAAATGAATTCGATGTAAATAAAATGGTGGCAGCATTGGGTTTGGATAAATTTGATTTACTGGCGAATTTTTCAAGAAATTGAATTAAACACTTTTATAAACCAGAGCAAAACTTTATTTTCGACTACCAATTTTTTACTAATTAATGAATAATTATTTATTGATAAAAAGATTTTTTTGGATAATTTTAAGAGGTCCTTATGATAAAGACGCCGCAGTCTTACTGGTCGGTTTCGCTGAAAGAATTGTTTTCTAGTTTAGATACTTCTGATAACGGGTTGACTTCAGAGATAGCCCAGCAACGTTTGGTAGAAGTAGGTTTAAATGTATTAAGTTCTAAAAAGAAAGTAACTCCATTTTCTCTTTTTCTGAATCAGTTCAAAAGTCCTATTGTTTTAATTTTACTTTTTGCCACGATTATGTCAGCATTCCTTAAAGATTGGGTGGACGCAACCATCATTCTGGTGATTGTTTTGGGAAGCGCCTTATTAAGTTTTTTTCAGGAATTTAATGCAAACAATGCTGCTGAGAAATTAAAAAATCAGATCTCATTAAAAGCGAATGGTATCAGGGATGGAAAACCTACAGTAATTCCAACAGAAGAAGTGGTACCAGGTGATTTGATCTCACTTTCAGCCGGAAGTTTAATCCCGGCTGATGGGGTAGTGCTAGAAGCTAAAGATTTTTTTGTCAATCAGGCTGTTTTAACAGGAGAAACTTTTCCAGTGGAAAAAAAGGCAGGCGCGACTGCTGAACAAGCGGGGTTGACAGAACGCACCAATGTCGTTTTTATGGGGACGAACGTACGCAGCGGAACAGCTAAAGTATTAATCGTTGAAACTGGTTTACGTACTTCTTTTGGACAAATAGCAAACAAGTTGACATTGCGCCCTCCCGAGAATGAATTTCAACATGGAATTAAAAAATTAGGCTATTTGTTAACCGAGGTTATGTTTGTGTTGGTCATCAGTATCTTTTTCTTCAATGTCCTTTTGCATAAACCGGTTATGGATTCTTTATTGTTTTCAATTGCTCTGGCAGTAGGATTGACCCCGCAATTGTTACCTGCGATTATCAACATTAATCTGTCAAAAGGTTCTCAGAAAATGGCTGAAAAAGGTGTTATTGTTCGGCGTCTTGAATCAATTGAAAATTTTGGCAGCATGGATATTCTATGTACAGATAAAACCGGCACCCTTACTGTTGGAGTAGTGAAGTTAGATGGAGCTTTGGATGTAAATGGAGAGCCTTCTAAAGAGGTAAATTTGTTTGCTTATTTAAATGCGAAACTACAAACAGGATTACCAAATCCAATGGATGAAGCCATCATTAACCAGGATGTAGCAGAAGCCAAAGATTATGTAAAAGTTGATGAAATTCCGTATGATTTCGTTCGAAAACGCTTAACTGTCATAGCGAAGGGTAAAAACGCTAATCTTATGATCACAAAGGGTGCTTTGGGTAATATTCTCCAAATTTGCTCACAAATCCAAACGCCTAATGGAGAAATCCCATTAGATGACGGCGAGAATAATTATATTCAGAAACGATTTGCTGATTGGAGCGCTCAGGGATATCGGGTGTTAGGTGTAGCGACAAAGTTAATTGCCACTCAGGATCACCCATATTCTGTAAAAGATGAAACAGAAATGGCTTTTGTTGGCTTTTTGTTGTTTTTTGACCCGCCCAAAGAAGGTGTAAATACAACGATAGATGAATTAAAGAAAATGGGAGTTCAACTAAAAATTATCACTGGAGATAATCGTCTGGTCGCTAAGCATACTGGGGAAGTTATTGGATTGGGTGATTTTAATGTACTGAGTGGCGGTGATCTTGATAATTTACATGATGAAGCCCTTTGGCATAGTGTGGAATCGACAACCATCTTTGCAGAAGTTGATCCAAACCAGAAGGAGAGAATTATCCTGGCTTTGAAAAAACGTGGTCATGTAGTTGGCTATATGGGAGATGGAATCAATGATGCCCCGTCCCTGCATAGTGCGGATGTTGGCATCTCGGTTGATAATGCTGTTGATGTAGCAAAAGATGCTGCTGATTTAGTCCTCATGAAACAAGATCTGGATGTATTAAGGGATGGAATTTTACAAGGGCGTAAAACCTTTGGAAATACTTTGAAATATATTTTTATGGCAACCAGTGCTAACTTTGGGAATATGTTTAGTGTTGCCGGGGCCTCGGTTTTTCTGCCATATTTACCGATGTTACCGAAGCAAATCCTATTGATCAATTTTCTAACTGACCTGCCTGAAATGATGATTGCTGGTGATCATGTAGATGATTATTATATTCAACGTCCGCATCGCTGGAATATCGATTTCATTCGCCGCTTCATGTTGGTGTTTGGCCCACTCAGCTCGGTTTTTGATTTAGCGACATTTGCGGTGTTATTGTGGATTATGAAAGCTGATGAAATGACATTCCATACAGGGTGGTTCATTGAATCAGTTCTCTCAGCAGGATTGGTAGTGTTTGCTGTGCGTACCCGATTACCTTTTTATAAAGGGAAACCAAGTAAAAATATAATTTGGATGACGATGTTTGTAATCGGGATTGCCTTGACTTTGCCTTATACGCCATTGGCGAGTTTACTTGGTTTTAAGCCTTTATCCTTAACCTACCTTATTCCGATTTTTGGAATAATTGCTTTGTATTTTTTCTCTGCGGAGATTACGAAACGTTGGTTTTATAAAAAATATGGAAACATTTCATGAGTTCTTTTTTCTTGGAGTTGAAAAAATATCATCCGCTTAAAAAAATTACTTTTTTATTAATTCTTGGTATTGCAGTTCATTTGTTGCTGCCGCAAATCACATCTTTAGAGCACTCCTGGCAGGTTCTCAATTCAATGCCTACCTGGCTGGTTGGCTTGGCTTTTTTTGCTCAGGCGGGTAGTTATCTGGGAAGTGGTTATTTATTAAAAGAAATTCTGATGTTGTCACAGGAAGCGATAAGCTTATTACGCAGCGTCTTTGTTGTACTGGGTTCAGCCAGCGTTGGTATGGTCGCCGGGGGAATGATTGGAAGTTCAACGGCTATTTTTCGATGGACAAATAAAAAAGATGATCATCCGGAAGGTCCCATTATAGCCAGTATTTTACCTTCAATTTTAAATAACCTGTTGCTGGCATTAATCTCTTTATTTGGATTAGCCCATTTAATCATTGTTCATAATTTATCAAAAACTCAAATCATAGCATTTGTAAGCATCACCTGTTTTTTGGGATTAGTGATTGGGTTAGGATTTTTGGCGCTAAAATTTCGAGAAAAAGCTACAGATTTTGTTTTAAAGATTTCTCACAAATTCAAAAAAATTTTAAATAAAACTTCTGATCCAGATTCTGTCCGAGAGGGGCTGATCAATTTATTTTCAGCCTGGGATTCATTAAAAAATAATGCCTGGCGCAAACCATTTTTGGGGGCTTTTATAAATGTTTTGTTTGACATGCTAACCCTTTATTTTCTCTTTATTGCAGCCGGTCACCGGGTTAGTTTTGGGGTGTTATTGACGGGATATGGCTTGCCACTGCTTTTAGGGAAAATGGCATTTATGATCCCGGGTGGTGTGGGTGTGATTGAGAGTTCGATGACCGGATTGTATACGGGCTTGGGGGTTCCGCAAGCGGTAACGGTTGTGGTTGTGTTAGGTTACCGCATTATCTCGTTCTGGATCCCGCTTTTACTCGGATTTCCTTTGATACCGTTTTTGGACAGAGGAACAAAGAATGGGTAGCGATGATTGCAACCAATTCTGGTTAAAAGCACCTTAATGAAGCGACTGCTCAATTTTGTTTACCGGCTTCTCTCTGAAGGATAAAACTTATAAACTCGCTTTAAATATCTATAAAAGGATCTTTTCCCCGGTAAGAAAGCTGAAATTCAGGCTTGATTGGATCAGTTGGCATTCGAGCAGGGAGAAATCTCAACAGCGCGTGAAAGAATCGTACCGAGTCCACCAGACGCTGAACCCCTTGATTTTATGAATGAACAAGAAAAAATTATTAAGATCATCGATCAAATCAGCGGAATATAAAGATGAAAATTAACAAGAAAATTGATCCACCCCAGATGAAATTAGAAAAACCCGGAGTATGTATTTTCCTCCAAGTCAGGAAAACACCAGGTTGTTTTTTGTCGCAATCCATTTCAGTTTTAGATCATCATATTGGATTTCATCCAATGCGACAGTTAGAGATTGATTAGTATCTAAACCACGATTAATAACAATAACACGCTGGATTTCAAGAGCCTCTTTTAATGCTGGAAAAATTGATCGCATTTTTATTTCCATACAATCATTTTTCAAAAAACACGCTTTTTTGTAAAGTAGCAATTTACAGATTCAGCCTAAATTTGATAATCAGAACCACTAATTGTCTAGCACTGTCTTGGGACGATATTGAATTGCCTCTGCCAGATGATTGGAAGCGATATTATCATTACCTGCCAGATCAGCAATAGTGCGGGCAAGTTTTAACACCCGATGAAATGCGCGCGCGGATAACTGTAATTGCCGCATTGCAACACGCATCAAGTTTTCACCGGCATCATCCAGTTTGCAGAATTTTCGAATTTCGCCAACCCCCATATCTGCATTGGAGGTCATGAGATTCTTAGCGTTTTCTTCTGGGGTGCTGCCATTTTTCACAAAGCGTTCGATCTGGCGTGTTCGGGCAGCTTCGACCCGCTCACGAATTGCCGCCGATGATTCTCCGAGACGTTGATTGGTTAACTTTTCATATTCCACCCTGGGGACCTCGATGTGAATATCGAAGCGATCCATCATGGGGCCAGAGATTCTTTTTTGATACTTTTGAACCATTCCTATGGCGCAGGTGCAGGGTTTGACTGGATCGCCGAAAAATCCGCATGGGCAAGGGTTCATTGCACCGATCAATTGAAAGTTAGCCGGAAAGGTGAGTGATCCCTGGGCGCGGCTGATGGTGACGACTTTGTCCTCCATCGGTTGACGCATCACTTCCAGAACCCGAGAACCGAATTCTGGCAATTCATCCAGAAATAAGACACCACGGTGTGCCAGAGAAATTTCTCCGGGGTGCGGCCAATTGCCACCTCCGACCAATCCGGCATGGCTGATGGTGTGGTGTGGAGATCGAAATGGGCGGGTACGCATGAGAGGTGTATCTGAGGGGAGTTGATCCGCAACTGAATAAATACGGGTGACGTCCAGGGCTTCATCGATTGTCATGGTGGGCATGATGGTGGGTAAGGCTCTGGCCATCAGGGTTTTTCCTGATCCGGGTGAGCCAACCATCAGGACGTTATGACCGCCAGCGGCAGCTACTTCCAAAGCACGTTTGACATGTTCCTGTCCTTTGATGTCCTGGAAATCAGTTTGATAAATAGCACTGAAATCATCCAGAGAAAATGATGGTTTCGGAATTTCAATTTCTATTTCTCCCGCCAGCCAATCGGTTAGTTGTCGCAAAGATTCAACAGCGATAATTTCAAGATCCGGAATTAAGGCGGCTTCTTCGGCATCTACTTTAGGGACAATAAGCCGATGAAAACCTTCCTGGCGAGCAAGGGCAGCCATTGGCAGCACACCACGAACATGTCGCAAGGTACCATCCAGGGAAAGTTCACCGACTACCAGGCTCTTGTGCAGCTTAACCGGATTTATTTGTTGGCTGGCAGCAAGCACACCAACAGCAATCGGCAAATCATAAGCCGGGCCTTCCTTGCGGACATCCGCCGGTGCCAGATTAATGGTGACACGCCTGCGGGGGAATTGATAGCCACTATTTTTGATTGCAGATTGAACCCGTTCACGGCTTTCCTGAACGGCTGCGTCGGGTAGTCCAACAATCAATACCTTTGACTGGCCATTGCTTGAGTCTACTTCTACTTCGATGATGACACCATCTAACCCGATGACGCCACAGGAAAAAACGCGTGCAAGCATTTGATTAGTGTAGAAGAGACATTCAATAATGTCAATTCGGAATTAAGAGGAATTTTTCTTAATTTTTAAGAATTATGTCAAGTTCTGCCAGGTCATTTTGAGACAAAGTCCAATCCCCAGCGATCGCATTTTGATCAACATGCTCCAGGCTGGTTGCTCCTGAAATGACTGATGCAACCTGCGGTTGTGCTAATAACCAGGCAATGGCTAATTCATTCATCTTGCGCCCATGGTCAGCTGCAAATTGCATCAGATTGTCCAAAATTGCATAATTATTCTCGGTCATATAATTTTGAACATACTCACTGCTCTCCCCACGAGATCCAGTCGGTGCTGGTTTTCCTTTTTGGTATTTTCCGGTTAAGAAACCACCGGCTAGAGGAAAATACGGGATAAGGGCTAAATTTTCAGATTTGCAGAACGGAATAACTTCGTTTTCCAGTTCACGTTCAAACATGTGATAATGAGATTGGAGTGCTACGAAGGCCTCCCAGCCTTTCATCTCGGCTAACAAATTCGCTTTTGCCAGTTGCCAGGCGGCAAAACTGGACGCACCAAAATAACGGACTTTTCCTTGCTGAATCAAGCTATTCAGCGTGCTTAATGTTTCTTCAATCGGAGTGTCTGCATCCCAGCGATGCACATAATATAAATCGATATGATCGCTTTGCAAGCGTTTTAAACTGGCTTCTACGGCGTTATAAATATGATAACGGGAGGTTCCGCGGCTATTGACTCCTTCCCCGGTGGGAAAGTAAAACTTGGTCGCCAGAAAGAAACGATCCCAGCGGCCTTTGAGGGTATTGCCTAAAAGGATCTCTGAATTTCCATTTTGATAGGAATTAGCGGTATCAAGATGGTTAATTCCCAGGTCTAAAGCACGATCAATGATGCGATTTACTTCAGCTTGAGGAGTTTTTTCTGAACCAAACCGATTTGTTCCAATGCCAATGACTGATACCTTAACGCCTGTATTTCCAAGTTTACGATAATTCATGAATTTATCCTTTATGAAGATGTGGTTTATTTCGACTTACTTATTCTCGTTATCTTTTTCTGGGGGTTGATCTAATTTTCCCTTACCTAGCTGTTGAGAGCGCTCGTAAGCTGCCCAAATGGCACGGGAAATGGCGGTACGGAACCCGGCTTTCTCTAAATAATATAACGCCGCAGCGGATGTTCCCCCCGGAGAGGTTACTTTGTTACGCAAATCAGCTACATGTACGGATTGACTTTCATAATAATCTACCGAACCGCGGATGGTTTCGATCACCAATTTTTCAGCCACATAACGGGAGAAACCGAGATGTACGGCAGCATCCATAAATGCTTCCATAAATAAATAAACATACATTGGCCCGGTACCGGAGATGGCGGTAGCCATATCAAGATAATATTCCTCATCTACCTGAACATTTTCACCCAAGGCTTGTAACATCAAGCGGGCTTTTTGCATCTGAATATCTGTGACCGTTGGTGGAGCATACCAGACTGTAATACCTTTTCCAATTTGTCCTGGTGTGTTTGGCATGGTTCGTACAACAGCAGGATGATTCAGCCCTTTAGAGACTTTGTCAATGGTGGCACCTGCGATAATCGTTACCACGACAGCTTCGGGAGGGATGTGACCGGAAAATTCGGTTAAAATCTTCTCCAGATTTTGAGGTTTGACTGCCAAAACAACAACATCAGCCTGATCCACAACTTCCAGATTATGTGAGGATGCGAAAATATGATATTTTTTCTTTAATTCCTCACAGCGTTCAGCTCGAGGTTCTGAAGCGTGAATGTTTTCTGGAGATGTTAAGTTTTGGCGTAATAAACCACCAATGATGGCTTCTCCCATCGCACCAGCACCAATAATCGCAAATTTAGTCTGATCATTCATAATATTTCCTTTTAATTACTATCGATTGATGACCATCTACCATAAATCGCCATTGATATGGCTCTTTGTCCGCTTTTTTCCTGTAAAACAACTTCTCCAACCGAAGTATTGCCTTTGAATTTTCTCATTATTCCTTCAAGTCCGTAAAATAAAGTCAGTGCTGAGGCTTTAATGGCATAGGCAGTAATCAGAATGAAGATCGGTTGATCGGTGAGGATCTGGCGGCAGCTATCCAACAAATCTGGCACAATTTTGTAAAATTCCCAAACCTCTCCCTTGGGTCCCCGTCCAAATTTTGGTGGGTCGAGAATAATACCATCGTATTTTGAATTTCTACGGATTTCGCGCTTGACGAATTTAAACGCATCATCCACCAACCAACGGATCTTTTGATCCGAGATCTTTGAAAGTGATTGATTTTCCTGCCCCCAGAGATTAACTTTTCGGGCAGCATCGAGGTGGGTCACAAACGCTCCGGCCTGAGCGGCTGCCAGGCTCGCCATTCCGGTATAGCCGAATAAATTAAGGACATTAAGTTTTCGATTGGTATATTTAATCTGGTTCTGGAGCCAGTCCCATTGGACTGCTTGTTCGGGAAAAACTCCAAGATGACGGGAAGCGGATTTTTGAACCCAGAAATTCAAATTTTTGTAGTGCATTTGCCAACGTTCTTCCATTGGCCGGTAATCCTGCCAATGCCCACCATTTTTTTCCGCTGTTGGAATAAATTCACAATGTGCTTGATTCCAAACTTTTTCAGGTTGAGAAGGCAGCCAGATGGCTTCCGGTTCGGGACGTTTTAACAGGTAAGCTCCAAATCGTTCCAATTTAAGACCATTACCGCTATCCACCAATTCATAATCAACCCAATCAGGGTTTGAAAATAAATGGATTTCAGGAAGCTTTGCCATCATTTCTCAATAATTTTACTTGACATTTGATGAATTCAGTTCGTTATTGTTCAATCCATAGATAATCGACAATCCTATTTTCTGAAAGTATAATTTTAGAATGGCTATTTTCTTAAAAGAGTAACTATTAAATCCAAGTTTTTAGAATCGAGGAAGAATGCAATACAATTTCGATGAAATCATCCCAAGGAAGAAAACAGAAAGCGTCAAATGGAATCTTTACGGAGAAGACGTTCTTCCGTTTTGGGTGGCTGATATGGATTTCCGCTCTCCAAAACCTGTGATTGATGCATTAGAGAGCAGAGTTAAGCATGGGGTGTTTGGTTACCCCAGCGAAGATCAGGAATTGAAAGAGATTATCAAAAACAGAGTTCTAGATTTATATAATTGGGAAATTAAGGCAGAGGATATTGTTCTTTTACCCGGGGTGGTGAATGGGTTTAATTTAGTAATCCATGCACTTACACAACCAGGGGAGAAGGTATTAATGCAACCTCCGGTTTATCATCCTTTCTTGATGGCCCCACAAAATGCTCATGCCATTCGGCAGGATGCTCCTCTTACACTCAACCTTGATGGAAGCTACACTATTGACTTTGATCAATTCGATGAAAAAATTGATGAAGTAACAAAATTATTTTTATTATGTAATCCCCACAACCCGGTTGGACGGGTTTTTAGTAAATCAGAATTATTGAAAATGGCAAACCTTTGTTTGCGGAAAAATGTGTTTATTTGTGCCGATGAAATCCATTCTGATATGATTTTTAAAGGTTTTCAGCATGTGCCCATTGCATCCCTGGATCATGAAATTGCCCAAAAAACAATCACATTAATGGCACCCAGTAAAACTTACAATATTGCCGGGTTAGGCTGTTCTTTCGCGATTGCTCAAAATTCGGACCTGAGGGATCAGTTGCTAAAAGCCAAACGGGGTCTTATGCCAGGAGTGAATTTATTGGGATTGACTGCCGCAAAAGCAGCCTATCAATTTGGAGATGAGTGGCTCAGTCAATTAATGGATTACCTCGAAGAAAACTGGAACACAATGATTACTTTTCTGGAACAGAATCTACCTTTGATTAAAATAACACCAATTGAAGGGACTTATCTGGCCTGGCTGGATTGTCGTTCGTTACCACTCGAAAAAAGCCCCTATGAATTCTTTCTTGAAAAGGCAAAACTGGCATTTAATGACGGAAAGATTTTCGGCCCTGGTGGAGAGGGGTTTATTCGTCTGAATTTTGGCTGCCCACGATCAATGCTGCTAGACGGATTGAACCGAATGAAAGCAGCACTGGACATGATTAATTAGATTACGATCATGACTGATCATTCGACTGACCAAAACCCTCCATCAAAAAAATCTTGCGGATGTTTTACTGTCATTCTTTTTATGATAATGATGTTTGTTCTGGTATGGTCGGGTTTAATCATGGCAGGATCTTACTTGATTGTGGGAGATCGGGTAAAACCAGTTGACGCCATAGTTGTTTTAAGTGGTGACGATGGAGATAGGGTTAAAGAAGCGATCCTTTGGTATAAACAAGGATATGGAAAAAACTTCATCATTACGAAAACCCATACAGAAGAGATTGGGGAAAACCGAACCTACAGTGAGATGTTGCAGCGAATTGCAATTGATGGAGGGGTTCCAGCTGATTCAATTTACGTTACCTCAGGAGAATCGGCAACCACAGCAGAAGAAGCCAAAGCTGTCAAACTGTTAATGCACCAACGAAATATAAATTCAATTCTGGTCATAACCGCTCCTTATCATACTCGCAGAACGAAAATTATTTTCAACCAGGAATTCAAAGGAACAAAAATAAAAGTTTTGGTTCATCCAGTTGAAAAAAGTTGGTATAAGCCAACGACCTGGTATTTTTCAGTTCAAGGATGGCGGCAAACCCTGGCTGAATACGGCGGTCTTTTTTATTTATGGATAAATAGACCGGTGTAGAAGGTATGAGTAAATGAAGAAGAGAATTGATCAGGTTTTTTCAATGATTGCTATCATTGTCTTACCATTTGTTCTTTCTATTTTATTTAATCTCGACCCAAATTCAAAAATTATGCAATTGAATTGGCAAGAAGTAACTTTCGATCAACCATCTCAAAATGAAAAATGGACAAATGCTGCGCAATTAATCTTGCGACAACAACCCTGGCAATCCGATTTACGGGTCAGGTTGGCGAAAAAACAATTCACCGATCATCAATTTTCCCAAACGATCCAATCATTAAATAATGCAAGTTCATCCGAACCACTTAAATTCGATGAATTGATCATGTTAGGACAAGCTTACCTAAATTCTGATCAATCAGAAAAAGCATATTCTATCTGGCAGGGTTTAGTGAATTATCCAAATTTAACCTCAGACAATTATTATCAATTGGTTCAAACCCAGCAGACGAACAGTGATTGGTTTGGTGCTTTTCAAACTTTATTGCATTGGCAGCATGCAGAACCTGAAAACAAAGAGATGTTATACAACTTGGCATTGTCGCAACTAATTTTTGACCCCCAAAATGCGGGTGATACATTTGCAAAAATTGGTGATAAAAAATTGAAATCTGTTGATATTGTTATTCCTAAAATTGCTGAAAATGAAAATTTTATTTATAAAATTATTTTAGCGGGTAATTATTTAGCGAGTATTGATGAATGGAACTATGCATCTGCAGCTTATGCCTATGTGACCCGATTAGATCCCGAATATGCAGAAGGATGGGCTTATTATGGGAATGCGCTTCTAAGAACCGGGAGAAGTGGTTATTTTGCACTTGAAAAGGCTGTCCGATTATCCCCTCAGTCAAAAATAGCCCGTGCTTATCTGGCTGCCTATGAAAGATCCCAAAACAATTTTGATCAAAGTTTGTCTATTTATCAAAACCTTTCCAAAGAAGACCCAGACAATATTGTCTGGTTGCAGGAACTGGGGCAAACTTACGTGGTGGCAGGAGACCTTGAGCAAGCATTGAAATATTTCGTTTTGGCAACAGAAAGTGAACCAGAAAACATTGAATGCTGGTTGGCGTTAGCAAAATTCAGCGGAAATTATAAATACGAGATTCAAACAAAAGGACTGATGGCTGCCCGTAAAGCGCTATCTATTGATGAGAAAAATTGGGAAGCCAATGATGTGATGGGCTGGTTACTGATTATCTTGGAAGATTATAGTTCGGCTGAACGCTTTCTGACGAAGGCTTATGAAAGTAACCCGGAATCTGATTTGGTCAATTTGCATTTAGGACAGCTATTTATATTGGTTGATAAAAAAGAATTGGGAAATTATTTTTTGTCAAGAAGTATTGAATTTACGAATGACCAGGAAATAAAGCGATTGGCAGCAAGATTCTTACAGCCATAAAGAAGCCTGCATTCATGTTAAAATACTAAATGTTGATGAAAAAAGTCTTTTTTGCTTTACTTTCTTTAATTTTTTTTGGTGGATGTGTTATCACTGAAACAATATTTCCAAAGGCGACCGAAATTCCACCTTCCGGAACCGTGTTATTAAGTGAAACATTTTCCTCTGTTGATAGTGGTTGGCCTGTCATCAATCAGAATGGCTCTTTTGTGATCTATCAGGCGGACGGACTGCGTTTTCTCATTGAAAAATCGAATTTAGATTTAATTTCCAGCCCAGGGTTTCGATTCTCGGATGTACGCGTCGAGGTTGAAGCCATAAAAATAGATGGTCCAGACAATAACACCTATGGCATTATTTGCCGGAGACAAGACGATAAAAATTATTACGCCTTTGTCATTAGCAGTGATGGCTATACTGGGATTATCAAGGTCGTAGAAGGAAATTATCAGTTGATCAATGGTACAACCCTCGAATTTGCACCAGCTGTTAATCAGGGACGATCTATCAATTACCTTTCAGCAACATGCCAGGGCAATATGTTGAGTTTTAATGTTAATGGTGAAAAACAATTTGATATTCAGGATGATCAGTTTACTCAGGGAAGTGTAGGTTTAATCGCTGGCAGTTTTGATGAGCCTGGTGTGGATATCTTCTTTGATAATCTGACAGTTTTTCAACCTTGATCGGAAAATTATGAATGTTTTTTTTGATACGATTGGCTGTCGTTTAAACCAGAGTGAAATTGAAATTATGGCATCTCAATTTCGCCGGGCAGGTCATACGGTTGTCGGAGATGCCTCCAACGCAGATCTCGTTATTGTTAATACCTGTGCAGTAACCAGTGCCGCTGCATCTGATTCCCGTCAGAAGATCAGGCAAGCCGCCAACAAAGGAGCAGGGCAAATTATTGCTACCGGCTGCTGGGCTACGCTTGAACCTCAAGCGGCATTAACTTTACCCGGTGTAGAAAACGTTGTTTTAAATGAAAATAAAGAACATCTGGTTTCCGATTATTTAAAAGTAACTCCTTTAATCTTCGACCTTGAGCCACTGGCTCGCGAACCATTACCAGGAGATCATCAAAGAACAAGAGCTTTTATTAAAGTTCAGGACGGCTGTGATAACTTTTGTACATTTTGTATTACAAAGGTAGCTCGTGGCAAGGGAGTAAGCCGTCCAACCGATGAAATTTTGAAGGATATTGAGAGCGCTCTAATTGGCGATGTAAAAGAGATTGTGCTGACGGGGGTTCATTTGGGCTCCTGGGGCAAAGATTTCTCACAAAAACAGCATTTAAGAGATTTAATTGAGACAATTCTGAAAGTAACATCTGTGCAACGCTTACGACTGTCTTCCCTGGAACCCTGGGGGCTTGGTGAAAGTTTTTTCAGTTTATGGGAAGACCAGCGTCTTTGTCCACATTTACACCTTCCATTACAATCAGGTTCCGCTGAAATATTGAAACGTATGGCTCGGAAGACCACCCCAGAGAAGTTCATGCGAATTGTTGAAGATGCCAGAGCAGTCGTCCCTGAGATAGCCATCACAACAGATATGATCGTGGGGTTTCCAGGAGAAACAGATGAACTTTTCGCTGAGTCGATGGAATTTGTTAAAGCTATTAATTTTTCAGCCGGGCATATTTTTCCTTTTTCACCTCGCCCAGGTACTGCGGCTGCAAAATATCAGGAACAAATCCCAGGCATGATAAAAAAAAGAAGATCAGCAGCAATGCGGGCGATATTTGCCGAGATGACCCATCTTTATCAATCGAGTTATATTGGCAAGGAAGTTGATGTGCTGTGGGAAAATGGGGAATTGCAATTGGATGGAAATTGGCAAATGAAAGGTTTGACCGGAAATTATTTGCGCATAGCCACTAAAGATAAAGATAATCTGGTTAATCAAATCCATCAAGTAAAAATTCACTCTTTTTCAATGGATGGTTTAGAGGGAGAAGTATTAAATAAATAGACCGCCTAAAAGGCGGCCTAATTCGTCGCTTTAGTGTCTATTTCACAATAATTGTTAAGGGTAAGTTACAAATAATAGTATTGCCCTGAACCAACGCCCAATTGGTGGTGTAAGTTCCTGGAGCTGTTGGAGCCAGCATATCAACCCGGATTTCTACTTTGTCTCCAGATTTCACGGTTTCATTCAAATCAAAAATTTTCGCGTATTTTTGAAGTTCAGTTCCACGGATGTATTTATAATCCAAAGTTCCTGTATCCCAGGTTTTTCCAGTGATATTTTTTATTGTCCAGACAGCATCAAAATCGTAGCCAGGATTCATTTTTGTGTAAGGGGCTGGAGAGGTGGTTACATCGCAAAGCGGGGAGGTAACCGGGGTGGCAATTACAGGGATAGAACCACTGGTTTCGTTCTTGAAAACATTATAAGCATAAATTCCTGTATTGCTATCCAGTCTGACGGTAATTTTTTCAATTCCTTTCACAGCTTCAGGAAGAAGCACTGTAAATTTGAAAGTTCCTCCAGAGCCAGAATTAATCGTACCGACATCCACTGCGTTTTTAGAAAAAGATTCGAATGGTCCTACACGAATTTTAAAAATTGTATTGGCGGGGAAGTTATCTGCTTGTACAGATACTGCGACATTCTTCTCCACGCCAATAATGGTAATGATGGCTTGTGGAACCTCAGTTGCTATGGGCGTTGAAGTAGCCGGAATGATGGTTGGCAAAATTACCGGGGTAGAAGTAGGAAGAGGAGTGGAGGTTGGTAGTGGTTCCTGAGTGGGTTCAAGCGTTGGTAGAACCTCTTGGGTTGGTTCAAGTGTTGGGATGGGGGGTAAGGCAGTTGCTGTAGAATTCTGAATAGCATCAACCGCTAAAGTTTGGGCAATTTCTGTACGAATTGCGTTTACTGCTTTATCAATTTCTTCCGGTGACACAGTTGGTGCGGGAGCTGGTTTACAGGCCGAAAGAATTACTAACATAATAATACTGATCAAATAGGTTATTTTTCTCATTTTATTCTCCTTAAAATTAAATCACTATAAATAGAGACGATAAAAATTTGGAATTTGTTCCAAAAATCACGAAAAGCTTGAAAATGAATTAAAATTTTGATGAAGTTTGACCATAGCCAGCCGTTGAAGTATAATAATCGCTTGTCAGTTTTTGGAATCAAAAAATTTTTAATTTGAAAGGAAAAGTATATGCCCAAACGGACATACCAACCAAAGAAAAAACATCGAATTCGTGAGCATGGTTTTCGCGCACGAATGGCCACCAAAGGCGGCCGAGAAGTCTTAAAAAGACGTCGTTTGCGTGGGCGCAGTAAACTAGCTGCAACTTTAACGCATGTTAAAAGAATTAGCTGGTAAAGCCAATTCTTTGTTCGGAATGGCCTGCCAATTTAATTTGGGCAGGTAGATGAGTGAAACGCGACTACCGATTACGAAGTTCTATAGATTTTCAACGAGTAAAGCTAAATGGCAAATCCTACGCCCATTCGTTGATTATTTTGATCAAATTGCCTAATCCTGATGGGGCACTAAGAATCGGAGTATCTGCTGGAAAGTCAATTGGAAATGCGGTCACCAGAAATCGTGCGAAACGCCGGATGCGAGCTAGTTTGAATGCAATCATGAAAAATATTCAGCCTGGTTGGGATCTGGTGTTTCTGGCAAGAAAACCAATAACATCGGCGGCCTTTGAAGAAATAGTTGCAGCCGAAGTCCTTGTATTAAAAAGAGCAGGGTTAATTTTGGAAGGAAGTGAGGAGCTATGAGTTACATTCACGAATATCCAAATGAACCCTCTTTGGTTTCTTTACCTTTCAATTTAAGGAATTTTCCACGATGGGTTTTATTGGTTTTAATTCGTTTTTATCAAAAACTAATATCTCCCGCATTACCAGCAAATACATGCCGTTTTTACCCCAGCTGTTCTCACTATGGTTATCAGGCTATTTATAAGCATGGCGCTTTTAAAGGATTAATTATGGCAATTTGGCGTGTGTTGCGATGCAATCCATTTAATCCTGGAGGGTATGATCCTGTGCCTTAACAAAGCCGAATGGATCATTCTTTATACTCCTGGAATATAAAGAGACCAATGAAGAAAAAAATATTACTAACCCTGATGTTTTTAATACTGGCAATAAGCATTTCTGCTTGTGGTTCAAGGTTAAGTGCCAGTGGTTGGCCTGGTATCTCAGGAGATGAGAATTCAGTTTATGTTGCATATGGGAATGAAGTGTATTCTCTGCGACTTAAAGACGGCTCTCTTAACTGGAAATATCCAGAAAAAATTGAAGCTGCAAGAACATTTTATGCAAATCCTGCCATCAATGGATCGAATGTTATTGTTGGAGATTATAAAAATGGACTGACAGCTTTAAATACCCAAACCGGGAGTGTCGCCTGGACATTTAACCAAGCAACTAACCGATATATCGGTGGCGCTTTGGTTGTAGGGGATACAATTCTGGCTCCAAATGCGGACCATAACTTGTTTGCGCTTGATTTAAATGGCAATTTGAAGTGGAAGTATACGGTTCGGCAGGCTTTATGGTCTACCCCAGTAGTTCGGGGAGAAACAGTTTACCTCTCCTCCATGGATCATTACTTGTATGCTTTAGACATCAAAAGTGGCCAATTAATTTGGGAGACTGATCTCGGTGGAGCGATTGTCTACAGCCCTTCTCTGGACACAGACTCTATTTTTGTCGCAACACTGGCTAATGAAGTTTTGGCCGTTAATGCCCAAAATGGCTCTGTGATCTGGAAAAACAAATCTGAAGTTGGGTTATGGTCACAACCAATTTATTTCGATGGCATCGTTTATTATGGTGATACCGCCGGAAAAATTTATGCGGTTTCTGCCAAAGATGGTAGTAAAGTTTGGGACTACTTTATGGGAGAAATGGTATCCGGAGCTGCTGCGGTTATGCCAGAAGGGATAGTTTTTGCGGGGGAAAATGGTAAATTAATGGCTTTGGATTTCAATGGAAATGTTTTATGGACACGCTCCATCAGTGGAAAATTGTATACCGGGCCTGTAATCGTTGATGGACACTTGATCTTAGGCATTTCACAAGGCGATGAAGTGATCAAAGCCTATGATTTTAATGGTAACGAAGTCTGGAAATTCAAACCAGAAAGGTAGAGGATGAGATATGTGGGATGCAATTGTAATTACTCCCTTTATTAATGTAATTCTTTTCATATACACCTATTTAGGAAAGAATTTCGGGGTGGCGATCATTCTATTCACAATCTTGATTCGCTTAATTACCCACCCTTTGATGGTGAAACAAATCAAAGGTGCACAAGGGATGCAGAATATGCAGCAGGATGAAGAATGGAAAAAAATTCAGGAAAAATATAAGGGTGATAAGGAAAAATTAGCTCAGGAACAAATGCGTTATTACAAAGAAAAAGGAATCAACCCTTTTGCATCTTGTTTACCAACGCTGATTCAGTTCCCCATCATTATAGCTTTGTACCAGAGCATTATTGCAGCTTTAGCAGCCACCCCTGTGGAAGTATTAAATCTGGTCAGACATGTTTATTCAAATTTTCTGGATGTTTCCAGCTTGATTCCGTTAAATAGCCATTTCTTGTGGATGGATCTGGGACAACCAGAACGATTAAACCTGCCATTCTTACCTTTTGGAATTCCAGTTTTGGCTATTTTAGTAGTCATTTCAACTTATGTTCAGTCGAAATTAATTCAGCCCCCATCGCAAAATCCAAAAGATCAAACTGCAATGATGGGTAACATGATGAATATTTATATGCCTTTCTTTATGGGGTATTTGGCGTTGACTTTGGCTTCTGGTTTATCTTTGTATTTCCTGGTTTCTAACTTGCTTGGTATTCTCCAATATGCAATGTTGGGAAAAGTGAATTGGAGAAATCTGCTTCCAATGAGTAAGCCAGCCACAGTTTCAACAAAAAAGAAAAAATAGAAAGTGGGAACTAAAATGGAAAACAAAAGAGTTACTCAGGAATTTATCGCTCCAACAGTCGAAGAAGCAATTGCTGAAGGGGCGCGACAATTTGGAACAACCATTGATCAATTAGATGTAGAAATTTTGGACCAGGGTAGGCAGGGCCTATTTGGATTAGGCAGTCGCCAGGCTCGTGTAAAAATTTCTCTCCGCTCTGAGGGAATTCAACAACCTGAAACAAAAAATCAAGTGCAATCCTCAAAACCAGTTGAAAATTCAGTTGAAAATGATGAAAAAGAACCTGTTTTGAAACTGGCGGAAGATGTTGTCTCAGAATTGCTTCAAAAAATGCATATTACTGCCAAAGTAGAGGCCAGTTTTGTTCCTCCAATTGACGAAAGAGACCAAAGAATGGTACTCGTAGAAATCCTTGGGAGAGATTTAAGCATTTTAATTGGTCGGAGAAGCGAGACATTAAATTCTCTTCAATATATTAGCAGTCTCATTGTTGCAAAAGAACAAGGGGAATGGGTTCCTCTTATGATTGATGTACAGGGATATCGGGAACGTAGAGAAAGACAATTACGGGTTCTTGCGCGACGAATGGCTGAACAGGTTGTTCATACTGGACGCAAGCAAAATTTGGAACCAATGCCTGCCAATGAACGCCGAGTTATTCACCTGGAGTTACGCGATCATGAATTTGTAACCACGGAAAGTATTGGGGAAGAACCAAATAGAAAAGTTACGATTGTATTAAAGAAGCAGAAATAATCAAACATAAGAGCATTCCTTGCCAGAGGATGCTTTTATTTTCATTTAATCTGTCACCTTAAAGGAGAAATGATGAAAGCAGTTGATATCATCATTAAGAAACGGGATAAACATGAACTGACAAAAGAAGAAATAGACTTCTTTATCAAAGGGTTTACCTCGGGGGATATTCCGGATTATCAAGCTGCTGCCTGGGCAATGGCGGTTTTACTGAATGGAATGACCGATCAAGAATCAACTAACTTGACGATGTCGATGGCTCATTCAGGCGATATTCTTGATCTTACAGATGTTGTGGAAATATGCCTGGATAAACACTCAACCGGCGGTGTTGGTGATAAAACCACATTGGTTGTTGAGCCGTTGGTGGCGGCTTGCGGGCTGCCATTTGGAAAGATGTCCGGCCGTGGTCTTGGTTACAGCGGTGGCACTTTGGATAAAATGGAGTCAATTCCAGGCTACCGGGTTGATTTGACAAGGGAAGAGTTTATTAGCCAATTGAAAACCATTGGCATCGTGCTATCCGGCCAAAGCGGGGATCTCGCACCTGCAGATGGTAAATTGTATGCTTTACGGGATGTGACTGGCACCGTTCCATCTATGCCGTTGATTGCCTCGTCGGTCATGAGTAAAAAGATCGCCGGAGGAGCGCAGGTGATCGTACTGGATGTTAAAGTTGGTACCGGGGCTTTCATGGAAACATTGAAAGATGCCAGAACACTTTCGCGCTTGCTGGTATCTATCGCGCAGATCAGTGGTCGCAAAGCAATGTGTATGTTATCGGATATGAATCAACCGCTGGGCAATGCAGTAGGAAACTCCCTGGAACTGTTGGAAGCCATTGACACGTTGCATGGAGGTGGACCTAATGACTTTGTCGAACATTGCCTTTCAACGGCCGCTTATTTGGTGATGTTGGGTAAAAAAGCAAAAAACTTAATTCATGCACGTCAAATGGTCGAAGATGTACTGAAAAATGGGAAAGCGTGGGAGAAGTTTCGCCAAATGGTGATCGCTCAGGGTGGTGATGTTAATTTTATTGACCAACCAGATTTGTTACCTAAAGCCAGTTTTATTGAGACCGTTAATGTAAATAAAAACGGTTTTGTTCATTGGGTTGACGCCCGAACAATCGGGGAGACTTCGGTTGATTTAGGTGCTGGGAGAGAAAAGAAAAGCGACAAAATCGATCATGCAGTTGGGATTGTTGTGCATCATAAGGTTGGAGACTATGTTATTGCAGGCGAACCCTTATTTACTATTCATGCAAATTCAAAAGAAAAATTGGAAAATGCCAAACAACGTGTTTTGGATGCACACAAAGTCGAGGATAGTGAATGTGAACCATTGCCGCTTTTTTATGAAATTGTAGACTAGTTGGGCATTTATTTTTAGTTTAGATGTACTTCGCTTGGTAGATTCGATATGAATTTTCTTTAGAAGTGTGACAGTTGGCGATGGAATTAATTCCTGGAGTTCTCGAATGTCCTTAAAAATAAAAATTTTGTTTGTGTTTTCAATTATCTTTTTTGTTATGGGCTTATTGATTGGCTTGTTCCTTTGGACAGGCTCGGTTTGGGCAGATTTGGAAGGGTATATGTTTCAACCAGCCACTTATGCCGAACGTGCAAAAGAGAGCCTGCAATGTCCCAACCTCATTACCTCTTCAGATTTTGGGGTTATATCGATGGGGTTTGAGAATCCCTATGATCGGAATTTAAAATTAGTTGTCAGAGGGAATAAAACACTTGGGTTTCTCATTTATGTTGCTACTGACGAAAATGTTTTTGAGTTAAAACCTGGTGAATCAAAAGTGGTGCACTGGTACATTTACCCGGAAGATGCAGTTTGGAATCGCTTTGTTTTGTTCCGGGCGAACATTATTAGTAGTTATGGATCATCTTTATCCACTGCATCCTGTGGGGTGATGGTCATTAAGTTTCCATTTTTAAATAGCAACCAATTTTTCTTGCTGGCATTATTGCTTGGAACTTTATTGATTGGATCAGGTGTGTTTTTAATGTATCGATCTTCAATTTTGAGTAGAAAGCATAATTATTATAATGAGAAATTGATGTTGGCATTAACCACAGTGCTCATTATTGGTTTGTTATTAGGGCTTTTTGGCCAATGGGTAGCTGGAGGGCTTTTGTTAATTGGGATGTATATTTTTATCCTTATGACGATTGCGAATATCCTTCAAAAAATTGGTGACAAACCGAAGGCTTTTTGATTTCTAATAACCTCAGAATTGAATTTTCCAGAAAATTCTGGTATGATTTGGGGCATTCTTTAAAAGCAATGATGGAAACGAGTAAGCATGGAGCAACAAACAGCGAACCTGGAATTGGTGGAAGCCGGGCTGAACAAAATGCTGAAAATCCTTCCGGAGCTTCAACCTGAACCTGTGAAAACAGCAGTAAGTGCGACGAACTCACCAAACGTTATCAAAGGTGGAAAAATGTCAATAAAAATTGATATTTTCAAGCAAGTGCTCACTCATGTGAGAAACAAGGTGGTACCACGGGATAGGATCTCGTCCTTGTATTAGGACGAGTATTTATTTTAAGGAGGAAAGATGTTTCGACCAGTTTCACCAAAATTAAATGTTAACCAGATGGAAGAAGGCATCTTAAAATACTGGAAAGAAAATGATGTTTTTCATAAAACTTTGGAAGAAAGGGAAGGAAACCCGGAATACGTATTTTATGAGGGCCCTCCTACTGCAAATGGTCGTCCTGGAGTGCATCACGTCCTGGCTAGAGCTATTAAGGATATTTTTCCGCGCTATAAATTCATGCAGGGTTTTAATGTCTCACGCAGAGGTGGTTGGGATACCCATGGATTACCGGTTGAAATTGAAGTTGAGAAACAATTAGGTTTTTCCAACAAACAGGATATTGAAAATTTCGGAATTGACAAGTTTAATGCCCTCTGTAGAGATTCGGCTTTTACTTACATTCAGGAATGGGAAAAATTAACGGATCGGATTGCCTTTTGGGTTGACTTGGAAAATGCTTACGTTACTTATAAAAATCCCTATATTGAATCAGTTTGGTGGATTCTGAAACAATATTGGGAGAAAGATTTACTTTACCAGGGGTTTAAGGTGGTCCCTTATTGCCCGCGTTGTGGAACACCCCTTTCAGATCATGAAGTTGCTCAGGGATATGATGATGCGGAAGATCCATCTGTTTTTGTGCGTATGCGTTTAGTAGATGATCCAGATACCTCATTCTTAGTGTGGACTACTACACCCTGGACATTACCAGCTAATGTAGCCATCGCCGCTGGAGCGGATGTGGATTATGTAAAAATTGAACGGGTTTTACATGCTGACCATAAAGAAAAGTTGATTTTAGCAGAACCATTGCTTGAAAAAATATTTAGTGATGAACCATACATTGTTTTAGAGCGCTTTAAAGGCCAAAAATTAGAAGGAGTGCAGTATGAACCCCTCTTCAAATTCCTGCCTTTGGAAAAACCTGCCCATCGGGTCGTGTTGGGAGACTTTGTCACGACAGAAGATGGCTCCGGGTTAGTACATATTGCGCCGGCATTTGGTGCTGACGATATGAATGTTTCAATTGAACACGACTTACCGATTCTTCAGACGGTTGCACCAGATGGAACTTTCATTCCGCAAGTAACACCATGGGCAGGTGTGTTTGTTAAGGATGCTGACTCATCGATCACCCAAAACCTAAAAGAGCGGGGTCTATTATTCCGCTCTGGAACAATAATCCATACTTATCCATTTTGTTGGAGATGTAACACACCCTTGCTCTATTATGCCAGACCAACCTGGTTTATTCGCACCAGTGCTTATAAAAAACGAATGGTCGAACTAAATGACAAAATTAATTGGTACCCCGCCCATATTAAAAATGGTCGTTTTGGGAACTGGCTGGAAAATAATGTTGATTGGGCTTTGGGTCGTGAAAGATTCTGGGGTACACCGTTACCAGTCTGGCAATGTAATTCCTGTAGGCATCAGGTATGTGTTGGATCGGTGGCAGAATTGAGCGAACGTTCAGGAAAGGACCAGACAGGTTTAGATTTACATCGCCCCTATGTAGATCAGGTGCAATTAACATGCTCTGAATGTGGTGGTGAAATGCAACGTGTGCCGGAGTTGATTGACGTCTGGTTTGATTCAGGTTCCATGCCAATTTCACAATGGCATTATCCATTTGAAAATCAAGAAAAATTTAAACAACAATATCCCGCGGATTTTATATCTGAAGCTGTTGATCAAACCAGAGGATGGTTTTATTCCCTGCATGCGATCAGCACTTTACTGAATGATGAAGTTGCTTTTAAAAATGTTATTTGTTTGGGGCTTATTCTGGACGAAGAGGGCTACAAAATGTCTAAATCTCGTGGAAATATTGTTAGCCCGTGGGAAGTAATAGAAAAAAATGGTGCGGATGCAATGCGTTGGTACCTTTATACAGCCACTCCTCCTGGTCAGGAAAGACGCTTTTCCAGTAACCTGGTTGCAGAAGTTTTACGTAATTTTACTTTAACACTTTGGAATACCTATTCATTTTTTGTCACCTACGCAAATTTGGATGGCTGGAAACCTGATCCAGTTACCAAACCGGAATACAGCGCATTAGATAAATGGGTTTTAAGTGAATTACATGCTTTAGTCAGAGATGTAACCTATGCTCTGGAAAATTATGATGTATTAGGTGCTACCAGACCAATCGAAGCCTTTGTGGACCAGCTATCTAATTGGTTTTTACGCCGTTCTCGTCGTCGTTTTTGGAAAAGTGAATCGGATGGTGATAAATATGCGGCCTATGCTACTTTATATGAAGCCCTGGTCACGATTAGCAAATTATTGGCTCCAACCATGCCATTTATGGCGGAAGAAATGTATCAAAATTTGGTCTATAACCAGGATCCCATTAAGGATCTTTCCGTTCACCTTTCCCATTGGCCAACCTTTGACCCAGCATTAATTGATGAAAAATTAAATCACGAGATGGAGTTAGTGATGAAACTGGCGTCTGTTGGGCATGCAGCCAGAAATAAAGCCAACCGCAAGGTAAGACAACCACTATCAGAAGTGGCTTTCTCGGTAGGGAATATTGAGGAGCGAGAAGTTATTGAAAAATATGCTGACATTCTGGAAGATGAATTAAACGTGAAAAAAGCCAGAACTTTAGATGCTGCCACTGAGGCAGTCGCCTATGAATTGAAACCATTGCCGAAACAATTAGGTCAAAAATATGGAGCAAAATTCCCAGCACTCAGAGCAGCAATTCTTGGTTTTAATGCTGAAGAAGCAGCCAATAAATTGTTAGCCAATAAACCATTAGAAATAAGACTGGATAGCGAAACTTACCTGATCTTACCCGAAGAAATAGAAGTTCGCACTCTGGCAAAAGAAGGTTACGCAGTCGCTTCCGAGGGTGCTTACCTGGCTGCTTTGGTAACAGATTTGACGCCTGAGTTGGAAAAAGAAGGGCTGGCAAGAGAATTCGTTCGCCGGGTACAGGATTTACGAAAGATGGCCGATTTTGAGATTGCGGATAGAATTAAATTGACTTATGTGGCAACGCCAAAATTAAAGGAAGCGGTGGAAGAATTTTCTGATTACATTAAAAATGAAACGCTCACTCTTGAATTAGTTAATAGTGAACCATCTGGACAGGCAACCCAGGTTGTCAGTGAATTTGATGATGAAACCGTCACATTGGGTGTAGAAAGAATCACGACTTAGCAGGAAACTAATCCGGGTATTTCTTTGAAATAACCGGTTTTTTTCTTTTGATTAATTAGCAATTATGAGTCTGATCAATAGCAACAATTTACCTCCTCAAAAAGGGAGTTATTGCTTGGTTTTTCAATTAATAGAGAAACAACGGTTGTTAATTGGAAAAATAGGCATTATTGATTTTTTGCCAGGATATTACTTCTATCTTGGCAGCGCCAAAGGTAGTGGAGGATTAAGAGCAAGAATTTTCCGACATTTACAAATTGAGAAGAAGAATTTCTGGCACCTGGATTATTTAAGACCAAATTTATTGTTCTTGTTTGCTTTCTATTCCTTTGAGATAAATAAGGAATGTGATTGGTGCCAGACAATAAGTACCAACTCTGGTTTCATAAAACCGGTTCAAGGTTTTGGATCAAGTGATTGTATTCGAGGATGCAGCACACACCTTCTTTTCTCTAACAACCTCCCAGAGGAAGCTGTTTTCGCGGCAAATTTATTAAGAGAAGAACCTGGGAAAGAACCGATTTTTCTGTATAAAGATGTTTCTACCAAAGTACGGTAAAATCAAGGCGTTCTTTGTCTTTAACGAAAATTAATGCCTGAAGAGGATTTCTTGAAAAGATTTTGGAAAAATTATTCATTATTGATTATTGTGGCAGCTATCATTATTAGTTTAGATCAATATACAAAATATCTGATCCGACAAAATCTACCATTGTGGACAGGCGTCTGGGCACCGTGGGATTGGATGCTTCCTTATGTTCGGATAGTCCACGTATCTAATTCGGGAGTAGCTTTCGGTATGTTGCAGGGTTTGGGGAATGTTTTCTCCATTGTTGCGATTCTTGTTATTGCCATCATTTTATTTTATTTTCCAAGAGTACCGCAATCAGATTGGTCTTTACGCCTCGCGATGAGTTTGCAACTAAGCGGAGCATTGGGAAATTTAATTGATCGCCTAACCATAGGACATGTAACAGATTTCATATCGGTTGGTAATTTTCCTGTTTTCAATATTGCGGATGCCAGCATTACGATAGGCGTCGTTGTTTTAATTATTGGTGTTTGGGTTACTGAAATTGAGGAGAAAAAGAAGAAACTACCTGGAGAAAAGGAAGAATCCGATTTAGATCCTACGCCAGAAAGTAAAATCTGAGTAAAACCATGGATGAGGAATATGTCTTTCATTATGACAACCAGGGAGAACTCCGTTTGGATAAATTCCTGGTTCAAAAATTCCCTCAATTTTCCAGAACGAAATTACAGTCCTTTATTCAAGATGGCTTCGTAAGTGTAAATCGAAAAACTGTTTTTAAAGGCGGTTTCATTCTCGATTATGGAAATGAAATTTCTATTTCAATCCCTGATATTGACCAGAACATTTTGACGCCAGAAGAAATCCCGTTGGATATCATTTTTGAAAATGATGATTTAATTGTTGTTAACAAACCAGCTGGAATGGTTGTTCACCCAGCAGCCGGACATCTTTCGGGAACTTTGGTTCATGCAGCCTTGCATCATTCACCGAAAATGGAGGGGATAGGAGGACAACACCGGCCTGGCATTGTTCACCGTTTGGATAAGGATACGTCAGGGGTAATACTGATTGCAAAAAATGATAAAACGCACTTACTTTTACAGGAACAATTTAAGAAAAGAAAAATTCATAAAACCTACTATGCCATCACGGATGGAATTCCTCCTACGCCTATAGGTAAAATTGACGCACCCATAGGAAGGGATTCACTTCAGCGAAAAAAAATGGCTATCGTTTCTGCTCAAAAAGGCAAACAAGCGGTTACTGATTATAGAGTGATTGAGAAATTTGAAAAAAATTCACTCATTGCAGCTTATCCTTTGACAGGTAGAACCCACCAAATTCGATTACATTTGGCTTTCCTGGGTTGCCCAATTGTCGGAGATACTGTTTACGGGCATAAACGGCAACCTCTCGGAGTAAAAAGACAGATGCTGCACGCTTTTCGCCTAGAGGTTTGTCTACCTGGAGAAACAACTTCACGTTCCTTTGAGGCTCCATTGCCAGATGATATGAAGCAACTAATTTCAATGTTAGAAAAATAATTATGGAGAGCGGTATGATTGATCTGCGTTCTGATACTGTGACCTTACCAACCGATGAAATGCGCCGTGCAATGGCAGCAGCCATTGTAGGGGATGACGTCTATGGTGAAGACCAAACTATTAATCATCTTCAGCAAATATCAGCTGAATTATTGGGTATGGAAGCTGGACTTTTCGTTCCTTCCGGTACAATGGGAAACCTGATCTCAATATTGACTCATTGCCAGCGGGGAGATGAAGTGATTATGGGAGATCAGGCGCATACCTTCATTTACGAAGTTGGGGGGGTGTCAGCTTTGGGTGGAATTATGGTCCATACCATTCCAAACATGCCAAATGGTACTTTGGCTTTAAATGATATAAAAAATGCCATTAGGTCTGAAAATGTGCATTTTCCAACAACTCGTTTAATTTGTCTGGAAAACACTCACAATCGTTGTGGAGGAGTAGCAATTACTCCAGAATATACGCAAGAAGTGGTTGCGTTGGCAAATAAAAATCAATTGGCGACGCATATGGATGGCGCCCGTATATTTAATGCAGCAGCAAAATTAAATATTCCAGCAAAAGAATTAGTTGAAGGGGTCGACTCGGTAACGTTTTGCTTGAGTAAGGGGCTGGGGGCTCCTGTTGGAAGTATCATTTGTGGGAGTAATGAATTTATTCAGCGGGCCAGGAAAATTCGGAAGCAATTGGGAGGGGGGATGCGACAAGCTGGAATATTAGCAGCAGCCGGGCTTGTTGCCCTGGAAACCATGTTGACAAGATTGTCTGAGGATCATGTTAGAGCACAGAATTTAGCATACAACCTTAAAAAAATACCTGGCTTAATTCTTAAAGAAAATTCACCTCAAACCAATATGGTTTTTATTAATTTAGATGAAAACGTCGCGAAAACGAGCGCTCAAATCATAACTGAGTTGTCTGAATTTGCTGTCTTGGTTGGACCTTCAGGACAAAATGGGTTTCGCCTGGTTACACATTATGGAATTCGCGATGAAGATTTGTTATTAGTTCAGTCGGCTTTTGAAAGTGTATTAGGCAGAGCTTTCTAGAACTGACCCAAATGATTCTGATATAATGAAATTGCTTTAAAGATTCTAAAGGCTTGCTCTTTTAGGTTAAAAATTATTTTCTTGCTGGTGGAGGAAATTAATGAAAGAATACTTTACTCTCGTAGAAATTGACGAGGTTACACAAGCGATCAAAAACCTTACCAGGTATCAACCAAAAATAGGCTTAATTCTCGGGTCAGGCTTAGGCGAGCTTGCCAATGCCATTGAAGATCCAGATTTCATTCCTTATGAAAAAATCCCTTTATGGCCAAAATCAACTGTTCATGGTCATCAAGGGCAGTTGGTGATTGGCAAACTGGAAGGAAAGACTGTATTAACAATGCAGGGAAGAGCGCATTATTATGAAGGCTATTCCATGGCTGAAGTTACCTTACCGGTTCGGGTGATGCAACGACTGGGAGTAGAAATGATCATTGTTACCAACGCCGCTGGGGCTATCAACCCGAACTATGTGCCAGGTGATGTTATGTTTCTTTCTGACCATATCGCCCTTGTTACGATGACCGGGTTAAATCCATTGAGGGGACCAAATTTGGATGAATTCGGACCCCGATTTCCTGATATGAGCCAGGCTTACGATCGTGAGCTATTACAAAAAGCCAAACAAGTAGCGGATGAGAGTAACTTACAAACATATTCAGGAGTTTACGTATCATTATCCGGCCCTTCTTTTGAAACACCAGCCGATTTGCGTTTTTTAAGAGCTATTGGAGCCGATGCAGTGGGTATGTCCACAGTACCAGAGGTCATTATCGCCAGGCATGGCGGGATGCGCGTGCTGGGTATATCGGGGATCAGTAATAAAGCCAATCTAGATGGAACTACTATCACAACGCATGAAGAAGTGCTTGAGGCTGGAAAAATGCTGGTTCCAAAATTATCAAGGATCATTCGTGGATTTTTATCTTCGATTTGAAATTATTTGGTTTGACGGATTTAAATGTCAGAAATCCTTAATTTTTTGACTGAATTTGAAATTTGGTTTTATATCATCCTTGGTTTAATATCTATTATTTTTTTCGCAAGGCTATTTAAAGCAATTGGGAATTGGCGTGAAGCAGCCTTCGGATTGGAACGCGATATCGCTCAAAGACAGTTTCGCTCATCACTTTCTATCCTGGTGTTGCTTTTAATTTTATTTATGGGTGAGTTTTTTTTTGTGACTTATTCCAGCAGTTTATTGCCTGATCAAAAAACTTTACCAACACCTACGATTGACATTCTGGCATCGCCTTCCGCAACTTCTGCAGCCGTGGCAATTGAGACACAGGAAGCTGGATTTTCTCCTACTGCAACGGCAGAACAGGATGGCTGTGTTCCAGGGAAAATTGAGTGGATATACCCCGTCGCGGGAGATGAGATCGAAGATGTTGTCCAATTATTAGGGACAGTCGATGTTGAAAACTTTGGATTTTTTAAATATGAATATACTGAACCTGGAAACCCAATCTGGAAGACAATTGCAGGTGGAAATCAGGTTGTTAATCAGTTGCCCGATCACAATGAAAATAAAATTGGATTGTGGAATACGTCTCAGTTAGTCCCTGGTGATTATTTATTACGATTGGTTGCATTGGATAATGCTAATAATGAATATCCACCTTGCGTAATTCCTGTTCGCGTTATTAACCCTTAGAAACGGAGGATGAAATGCCTAAAATTGAAATCCGCCCTGCAGTTTCAGCCGATATTGTCGAATTGATCTCTTTTGATCATAGTTGTCGCACAAATTATGTCTGGCAAATGGATCGGTCTACTACGGATGGACAAATTATTGTTTCATTCCGGGAAATCCGACTTCCCAGACCGATGCAAGTGAGTTACCCAAGACAGGCAGAATTATTGGAAAGTGACTGGCAACAGGCTCCCGGATTAATGGTATCTATTCATAATGAAAAACATGTCGGTTATATTCGTTTGATTGAAGTAGTAGAGGTTCAATCCGCTGTTATTCGGGATCTGGTAGTGGAGCCTTCTATTCGAAGGCAAGGAGTAGGGACTGCATTGGTTTTAGCTGCTCAAAATTGGGCAATACAGCGCTCAAACAGAAAACTTACAATGGAAATCCCCCCCAAGAATTATCCAGCGATTAAATTGGCTCAAAAAATGGGCTTTGAGTTCTCTGGTTATAATGACACTTATTATCCTGGCAGAGATATAGCCCTATTTTTCTCAAAATATCTCAAATAGCCTTATGTAGAAAAGTATATGCTCAACTGGTTGGAAGGTTTTATAAATCTCGTTCGAACGTTCAATGATATTTTGACCGCGGGAATTGCTATTACAGCTTTTTCTTTGTTTTTGTATGCGTTAACTTTTAATTTAAAAGACCGGGTCGCCCGTTCATTCGCTATGATTTTGATATGCGTGGTTATCGTGTTTACTTCGGAATCATTAGGCGGAATTGCGGTTGATAAAGAAAATATTGAATTTTGGTTAAAACTCCAATGGGTTGGAATTGTATTATTACCCCCAACTTATTTGCATTTTTCGGATGCATTGGTGGCAACAACTGGACGACCAAGCCGTTGGCGCCGGCGGTGGGCGGTACGATTAACTTATTTATTCTCCCTTCTGCTTTTATTCTTAATCCCAACGAATATTCTGGTTGGGGCAGTAAACCTATCCCAGGTTGCTACTCCTCATTTAGAAAGAACGTTGGCCACGGAATTATTCACAATATATTATTGGATTATTATGTTTCTATCCTGGATCAATTTCTTCCGGGCTTATATTCGAACAGTTACTCCAATCAGCCGGCGAAGAATGGGATATCTTGTGATCGGTGCTTTAGCCCCTGCATTGGGCTCATTTCCATTTCTATTATATGGCTCTGGTATAGCTTATCAATTGCAAGGGATGTTTTGGATTATTGCTGCAGTCAGTAATACGATCTTCTACTTTTTAATTGTGTTAATGGCGTATTCAGTTGCTTTTTTTGGTGTAGCCTGGTCAGATCGGGTAGTAAAAACAAGATTATTAAAATGGATCCTGCGCGGACCGGTTACAGCCAGTGTGGCTTTGGCATTAACAACGCTGGTTAGAAGAACAGTTGTTGTCTTCGGGCTGGATTTTGAAGTAATCATACCGATCGTCATGGTGGGGTCTATCGTAATATTTGAACATTTGATCACCTTATTTTCTCCAATTGGTGAAAAATGGTTTTTTTATGGAAATGATCAGCAAGATATAGAGATTCTGCAAACATTAGAAAATCGCTTACTGACACGTAACGACTTATTAGAGTTCCTTGAAATGAATTTGGCTGCCTTGATGGATCGGCTTCAAGCAAATGGTTCATTTATTGTTTCTATCGATGACGAGGGACTTGAACTGGTCCTCACAAACGGAAAAATTCAAATAAGCGAACAGGATATATCCGGAGAATTATCTGAATTAATATTGGAAAATGGTGAGTTCCCAGATCTATTTCAATGGGGAAATAATTTCTTGTTCCCTCTTCATTCAAGTGGTGAATTTCAGCCAAAACAATTAATAGGTCTTTTGGGTATCAATAGTCGTCCCATCGATGATTTAGAAGAAGAGCAAAAAACAGCGCTAAATCTCATGATTGAACGGGTATCTATTGCTTTAAGTGATCGTCAAATGCAGATTCAAATTTTCAATTCCATGGAAGAATTAAGTTCCAGGGCGAATATCTACCAAAAGTTACGTGCCAGGGGACGGTATGATCGTGAAGGCGTTTTTTCTACTGAAGATCCAATGCAAAGCGAAGACCTAACTACCTGGGTGAAGGACGCGCTGACCCATTTTTGGGGTGGCCCGAAATTGACCGATAATCCTCTATTAGATTTACAGGTAGTAAAAGATGCAGCCGATAATTCTGAAGGAAACAAAGCAAATGCCTTAAGGTCAATTCTTCGAGATGCAATTAACCAAGTAAAACCTGAAGGAGAAAGACGCTTCACGGCTGAATGGATATTGTATAATATTTTGGAGATGAAGTTTTTAGAAGGCCGAAAGGTAAGGGAAATTGCCATCAAATTGTCCATGTCTGAAGCAGATTTATATAGAAAACAAAGAGTCGCAATCGAAATGGTGGCTAATAAAATCGTTGAAATGGAAAAGAAAATTCGTAAAAATGGATAGAAACCTGATTAGGATTAATTAAAAATCTATCAGTCATCTATTACCCTTGCTCATTTCAGAAAGTTTCGGAGAGATTAAATGGTTGTGCATCAAAGCAAAAATAACAATGAGCCGGATTTACCACCAATGGATGAAGGTTGGTGGAAATCAGTGCTTGCTGATGAAAAATTGCTGGAATCTGAATGGCAGGAAAATGAATCCAGGTCATCTTTCTTAATGGGAACTCTGGTAGATTGGGAAAAAGTTCAATCAGTTTACCAGCAAGATGAAATTGTTGAATTGTTTGTTCAGGGATTTAATCGTGGTGGATTACTGGTCCAAGGCGATAATTTTCAAGGATTTGTTCCTTTATCTCATTTGATCAATATACCTAATGAATGTTCTGAAGAAGAACGGCGAGAAATTTTGGGGCGCTATGTCGGCAAAACGATAAAATTAAAAGTTATTGAGTGTGAACCAGGCCAGGAAAGAATTGTTTTATCCGAAAGGGCCGCCCTATCTGGAGAGGGAAGCCGAAAAACATTATTTCAAACTCTAAAGATGGGTTCTATCGTCAATGGAACCATCACTAATGTAACTGATTTTGGTGTGTTTGTTGATCTCGGCGGAGTTGAAGGATTAATTCATGTCTCTGAACTCTCCTGGGGACGGGTGCAGCATCCTGGTGAAGTATTATCGCTTGGGCAGCCTGTTAAAGTACTGGTGTTGCAGGTCAGTGAAGAAAACGCCCGAATTGCATTAAGTCTTAAGCGATTATTTAGAAATCCCTGGGAATCATTGGCTGAAATGTATTCAATTGGTGATATTGTTTCTGCTACCGTAACTGCCATCACCAGATTTGGTGTTTTTGCCCGCCTGGAGGAAGGTATTGAAGGACTTATTCATATTTCCTCCATTCAACAGAATTCAGCCCAAAAAGATCTGGAAACTCTGTTCAAGACAGGCCAAATCGTGACGGTAAGAATTCTTCACATTGACATTGAAAGAAGACGTTTAGGTTTAGGTCTATTGGATGAGTAAAAAAGCTGAAAGAAAAAATAATAAAAACTTTTCACTAGAAAAGGATCAAAAAATATCAGACCAATCCCAGGATTGGTTTTCAAAAATTCATCCTGTTCTTAATCGTTATGGTTTAGACGTATTTTCTGTTATTATGTTTGCTTTGGCTGTCCTTTTTATGTTTGGGTTGTTAGGGTGGACAAGTGGGAGCCTAATTTCAACCTTTAAAACCTTTTTATCAAATTGGTTCGGTTGGGGAAGTTACGGATTCGTTCTGGTTTTTTTAGCATTAGGTGTTTGGAGTTTAAGAAAACGTATCACTGGAAAAAATTATTTTTCACTCTCCCGGGTGTTAGCCTTTGAGCTCGGATATTTTGGCTTAATAGCTCTTTTTTCAATTTATGGTGGATTAAGTCTGGAACGGGCAGATAGTGGGTTAGATGGCGGGTATATTGGTTGGGGATTAGCCAGCCTTTTAACCAAATTTATACCTGATATGATTCTGACAATTTTGTTGATTTTATTGTTTCTAATATGTTTTCTGATTGGAACTGGGCTTTTTTCAATTTTCTTGAGGAAGCTGGATCAATGGGCTGCAATTTATATTCAAACAAGCGGAGTAAATTTATCTGCACCAGAAATGGAACAGAATTCCTTGGATAATGAAATTCGAGGTGTTTTCTTAAAAAAAGAGGATTATCTTGAAAAGATAAAGAGTCAAACCGTGATGACTCCTGCGCCAATTATCGAGAGACAACAAAATTTGCCGCCGTATGATCTCTTGGATGACGAACAAATCCTGGTAATGGATAATGTACAGGTACAGGTGATGGGAGAGCAAATAGAGAAAACTCTGGATGAATTTGGTATTCCGGCGAGAGTAGCGGGCTATCGAATTGGGCCAACGGTTACTCAATTTGCTGTTGAACCGGGTTTCATAGAAAAAGAGAACCCGGATGGCACGATCTCAAAACATAAAGTGAGAGTATCTCAAATCTCATCCCTGGCGCGAGATCTGGCATTGGCTTTGTCGGCAGAACGACTCAGAGTCGAAGCCCCGGTACCTGGCAGATCGTATGTCGGAATTGAAGTTCCCAATATAAAATCAAAAATGGTGCGCTTACGTCCTATTCTTGAATCCGAAGTTTTCCAAAAATTAAAATCTCCCCTTAGTCTGGCACTTGGCCAGGATGTTTCCGGACAGGCAGTGGTAGCCGATTTGATAAAAATGCCGCACATGTTGATTGCGGGTACAACCGGATCTGGAAAATCTGTGTGTGTCAGTGCAATCACGACGTGTTTGTTGATGAACAATTCCCCGGATGCACTGCGGATAGCCATGCTAGATCCTAAAATGGTGGAGTTAAACCGCTTCAATGGAACCCCTCACTTATTAGGAAAAGTAGAAACTTCGATAGAACGTATGGTAGGGGTCTTGCGGTGGGCAATTTCAGAAATGGATCAACGTTATCGATTGCTGGAAGAAGCCAGAGCCAGAGATTTAGACGCGTACAATACGAAAATGCTCCGCAAGAATCAAGCGACTTTACCGCGGATTGTGATTATTATCGATGAGCTGGCTGACTTGATGTTGTCTTCACCGGATCAAACCGAATATAGCCTGGTCCGTCTGGCGCAGATGGCCCGCGCCGTTGGGATTCACCTGATCGTTGCTACCCAACGCCCCAGTGTGGATGTTGTCACTGGGCTGATTAAAGCAAATTTTCCGGCCAGAATAGCGTTCACAGTTGCTTCCTCAATCGATTCCAGGGTAATCCTAGATGTAAACGGTGCGGAAGGATTAATGGGCAAAGGAGATATGTTGTTCCTATCACCGGATGTTGGCGCTCCTCAAAGAGCTCAAGGGGTTATGATTTCAGATCCTGAAATCAATAAGATCATTCAATTTTGGAGAGAGTCCGAAACGAATATGCCTGAAGAGCAGGCCCCCTGGGAAGAAATGATGAAAGTGATGGAAGAAGAAGGCGGAGATAATCTGGTGAAACAAGCGATTGATTTAGTTAAGTCCAGTCGCCGGGCTTCAGCTTCATTATTACAAAGAAGACTACGGATAGGATTTCCAAGGGCGGCCAGGTTGTTGGATCAATTGGAAGAAATGGGTGTGGTCGGCCCAAGTCAGGGTGGGGGAAAAGATCGCGAAGTTTTAATTGATCCGAATGATGACTGGGGGGATATCACAAATTCGGAAGAAGATTGAAAAAACGAACAGGATTAAGCTTTGTTCTTGACAGTTTTTTAGCCGTACGATAGGATAGTCAAATCAATTTTTTGGGAATGCAGGTGAGTTTTGGAAGATTCCGGGAAGAAGAAAACCAGTTTTACCGATTTAATGAGGAAGTTATTTAAAGGCGTTCTAGACCCAATTGGGAATTTTTTAAATAATTTAGGGCTTAAACCAAACTCGATGACGATTTTCGGATTATTGGGGCATATTATTTCAGCGATCCTGATCTCTTTTGGTCAGATTACCTGGGGAGGGATCTTACTTCTTATTTTCGCGCCTATTGATGCACTCGATGGGACAATGGCTCGGTTAAGAAATGAACCGACTCGTTTTGGAGGGTTTGTTGATTCTGTCACAGATCGGGTATCAGAATTATTAGTCTTTGCTGCCCTCTTATATTATTATACGTTGCATCAGAATACGCTCGCAATTATGTTAGTCTTCTTTTCTGCAGCAGGCTCCATTATGGTGTCTTATACACGTGCAAGAGCGGAGGCATTAAGCTATGATGCTAAAGTTGGGTTGTTGGGGAGACTGGAACGGATGATTATCTTAATCCCCTGTTTAATATTCAATATCCCTTTGGTAGCTTTATGGATTTTGGCAATACTGACCATTTTTACAACATTTCAAAGAGTTCTTTCTGTACGAAAACAAGCCTATGCTGCCAATGATATTGTTGGAATTAACAAAGTCGAGAAATCGAGGTAAAAATGCCAGAAGGTTTTTATATAGGTAAATTATTTATCCATTTTTATGGTGTCATTATTATGTTTGGGGCAGTTTTGGCCGCTTGGTTATCTACCGTTGAAGCTAAACGACGCGGTCTAAATCCAGACCTTGTTTGGGATGTGATGCCCTGGCTCTTAATTGCGGGGATAATCGGTGCAAGAATATGGCATGTTCTTACTCCTCCTGCGTCAATGGTTGAAATGGGTATCACAACGAAATATTACCTGACTCATCCATTGGATGCGATTAATATCCGCGCTGGAGGTCTGGGCATTCCCGGGGCTGTTATGGGCGGAGCTCTGGCTTTGTGGATTTATGCACGCAAAAAGAAGCTAAACTTTGCTTCCTGGGTAGATATCATTGCTCCAGGATTAGCTTTGGCTCAAGCAGTAGGTCGTTGGGGAAATTTCTTTAATCAGGAATTATATGGTGCACCGACTAATTTACCCTGGGCGATTTTTATTGCTCCTTCAAAAAGATTACCTGAATATTTTAATGTAGCCTATTACCATCCAATGTTCTTTTATGAGTTTTTGTGGAATCTGGCAAATATGACCTTGTTGTTGATCCTGGGCCGTAAAATGAAAGACAAGTTATATAGAGGAGACATTTTTCTGATCTATTTGATCATTTACCCTCTTGGCAGATTCTTGTTGGAATTTATTCGTCTGGATCCATCAAATGTTGGGGGAATCAATGCGAATCAAACATTAATGGCAGTGATTGCAATCTCATCACTGGTTGTATTTATTTTAAAACGAACGGTGTTGAAGAATAAACAAAGCCTGGAAACTTATAAAAAAATACCTGAAAAAGTTGACCCTGTCTAAAGCTTTGTTTATAAATTCAAATAGAGGAAATAATGATAGAAGCTGAGGGGCTAACAAAAATATTCGATGATTTTCTCGCAGTAAATCATATCGATCTGCATGTTCCTGCTGGACAAATTTTGGCTTTATTGGGACCAAATGGGGCTGGAAAAACAACCACTGTTCGCATGCTGTCTTCTGTGTTGAAACCAACCCAGGGTACAGCCAAAATTGCTGGTTATGATGTCAGTTCTCAACCAGCAGAAGTCCGGAGTAAAGTGGGTGTTTTAACAGAACATCACGGGTTATATGGCCGCATGAATGCGATTGAATATTTGAATTTTTTTGGTGAATTATATGGATTATCTAAATCGCAAATATCATTGAAAATGGAACCTTTATTGGAACAACTCGATATCGCCCAACATCGGACAAAAAAGCTGGGGGAATACTCAAAAGGAATGCGCCAGAAGTTGGCATTGGTGAGAGCGTTAATCCATGAACCACCAGTTTTGCTATTGGATGAACCAACCTCGGCAATGGACCCGGAAAGCGCCATGATTGTTCGCTCAGCGATAAAAAGTTTGCGCAATGAAGAACGAACAATAATTTTGTGCACCCATAATCTGGCAGAAGCAGAAGAACTTTGCGACCAAATTGCGATCATTCAAAATGGAACGATTATTTTAAACAAAACTATGCAGGAAGTGAAAAATTCTTTGTTGGGTGGATCATTATATATTGCCAAATTCGGTAAGCCGATTATTGAAAAAGATTTTTTAATTCCGGAAGGCATTCAAATTCATCACCAAAACCAATATGAAATTCATTTCTTAATCAAACAACCCAAAAAACAAAACCCGTCATTAATTCGCTATTTGGCAGATAATTTTGAATTATTAACCTTCGAAGAGGATTCTATTAAATTAGAAGACGCATACCTTGAAGCAATTACCCATAAAAAGAGTTCGTCATGATTGATCAACTAAAACAAGCTTTGATTATCACGAAAAGAGAAGTACGCGATCAATTTAGAGATTGGAGAATTATCTTCCCTATTTTTGGGATTACGATATTTTTTCCATTTTTAATGAATTTTACAACCGCTCAGGTGCTTCAATTTGTCAATCGCTACGGAGCGTCAATTATTGGTGAACGACTGGTACCATTCTCTATGATGATCGTTGGTTTCTTCCCGATTTCTGTCTCACTGGTAATCGCCTTAGAAAGTTTTGTTGGAGAAAAGGAACGGGGCAGTATTGAACCATTATTTAATACGCCCTTGTTGGATTGGCAAATTTATATTGGGAAATTGATCTCATCGATTGTACCTCCATTATTTGCCAGTTTCGTTGGTATGACTGTTTATAGCCTTGGTTTAATTGTCAATCACGTCCCCTTACCAGAATTCCACCTGGTATTTCAAATAATTGTCATCACGATCATCCAGGCGATTGTCATGGTAGCCGGAGCGGTTATCGTTTCCAGCCAGGCGACTTCTGTCAGAGCTGCTAATCTGTTGGCGAGCTTCATCATTATTCCGATGGCTTTGTTAATTCAGGGGGAAAGTATTGTCATGTTCTGGGGGAATTATGTGACCTTGTGGTGGGTGGTTGCTGGTTTGTTTGCTCTGGCAATCTTATTACTGAGAATTGGTCTGGCTCATTTTAGCCGGGAAGAACTTCTGGGTCGGGATATCGATGTATTAAATATTCGCTGGGGTTGGAAAGTTTTTACCAATCAATTTACAGGTAAAGCGACTAACATAACGAAATGGTATCAACAGGAAGTGTTCCCATTTGTTAAAGATCTTCGTTATTCGATCTTTTTGATTGTTGGGTTATTAATTGTTGCGCTTTTTGTCGGAAATTCACTAGTTGACCGCTTTGTTTTCCCAATGGATCGTTTAGGAGTAGATAATTTAGAACAACAATTATTAGGTTTAAGCGAGCATTGGTCGGTTGGAAATTTTTCTCCGGTGATCCTGATATTTTGGCAAAACCTGAGAGTGATCTTATTAGGATTTGTGATTGGTATTATTACCTTAGGGATTTTTGGAGTTCTCCCATTATTCGCATCCATTGGTGTTGTTGGCTATATCATGGGGTTGTTAAACAACCTGGGTATTAATAGCAGCTTGTATTTTTGGGGCTTTATCATCCCACACGGAATAATTGAAATCCCAGCCGCTATTCTGGCTACGGCAGCAATCTTCCAAATTGGGGTCATTATCGCAACTCCCAATGCTGATCAAACTATCGGAGAAATTTGGATTAAATCGATTGCGAATTTTAGTAAATTAATGGTTGGTTTGGTGATCCCTTTGTTATTCGTTGCCGCAATGGTTGAAGTCTGGTTGACACCCAGAATTGCTCTTTGGCTTTTAAAATAACATTTTTACCAACCCCGCAGAAATGGAATCCACTCTTCGTCAGTTTCATTATGTCTGGAGAAAATATAGACTGCATTATTAGGTGGCGGTTTGGGAGCCCGTAACAAGCTCATATGAGCATCTTGAATTGTTCGTCCACCTTTTTTATGATTACAAACAGAACATGCGGTCACTAAATTCTCCCAGGTAAATTTCCCCCCCAAATGTTTTGGTAAAACATGATCAATCGTAAGTGTGTTGGTATGGTTACCACAATATTGGCAGGTGTAATGGTCTCTTCTGAATATCTCTTTGCGTGTTAAATGCACCTGTGCTCTTGGCCGCTGAACCATTTTCCGCAAACGAATCACAGACGGAATGGGATATTCACGATCAATACTTTTTAAATATCCGCGACCATTACTGACCAGCATGGCTTTTTCAGTAAAAATTAAACCAAAAGCACGCTGGATATTACAAATATTGATTGGTTCAAAATTAGCATTTAATACAAGAACTTGTGAGGACATATTTTCTGGTTCTCATTATAGCAGAATCAAAATTTTCTTTTCTTTTTATTTTTTAATACGATCTTGCGCTGGCTGATTTAAAATTTTTTTTGCATGGCTAGGAAATCTATTAGCAAAACATGTACAATCAAAATGAGTGACCTTATCGAAAGGATGATGGTATGAAAGTATTAATAGCCGGAGGGACGGGATTAATTGGCAATGAGCTTAGCAATTTGCTGCAAAAATCCGGATGTGACGTAATTATTCTCACTAGAAATAAATCAAAGCATGCAGATGAAAAGGGGAAGAAATTTTTACAATGGGATGCTGTTTCAATTGAACCAATTAACTCAGTGATGCAAGAAATCGATGCGATCATTAATTTGGTAGGGGAGAATATCGGTTCTGGATTATGGACGACAGATAAAAAAAAGCGCATCATCCAATCCAGGGTACAGGCTGGAAAAGCTTTGACGGCTGCCATTCTTCAGGCTAATAAGAAACCAAAGGTATTTATCCAATCCTCAGCTGTTGGGTATTATGGCACCAGTATAGAAGAAACTTTTGATGAAACTTCTCCGAATGGAAATGATTTTCTGGCAGAGGTAGCTAAGGAATGGGAAAATTCTTCCTCTGATTTAGATAAGACTTCCGTCCGGCGGGTAATCATTCGCACAGGAGCGGTACTTCACTCTCATTCAGGGATGTTTCCATTAATGACAACCCCCTTTAAGTTTTTTATCGGAGGACCTTTAGGAAGTGGAAATCAAATAATTTCCTGGATTCATATACAGGATGAGATTGGAGCTATCAAGTTTATTCTTGAAAATGATCAAATTAATGGAGTGGTGAATATAACTGCCCCTGCAGGTTGCACAAATGTTGAGTTTGGGAAAATTATTTCAAAAACGATCAATCGACCTTATTGGTTTCCCACACCAGCTTTTATTCTGAAATTGATCCTGGGAGAAATGAGTACGTTAGTTTTGGATGGTCAAAATGTTATCCCAAAAGTTCTGATCCAGAATGGATACGAGTTCAAGTTTCCTATGCTTGAAGAGGCAGTTAATGATTTAATGAAAAAGTGAGTTTTCATCAGATTTATTGGTTAAATCCACAGCTAAATCATGATAGAATTGCCGTTACTTCAAAAGAAAGGTGGTACAGGATCATGAATTCAAAAGAAAATGCATTTACCGAACTTAAATGGCGGGGCATGGTTTATGATTACGTTGAAGGCATCGATGTCATTCTCCGTGACCAAAAAGTTTCTCTTTATAATGGTTTTGATGCCACCGCCGATAGTTTACATGTTGGGCATATGGTGCCTTTATTAGCCCTGGCGAGGTTACAAAGGTTTGGGCATCATCCTATTGCTTTGGCAGGGGGAGGCACCAGCATGATTGGAGATCCCAGCGGGAAATCCTCTGAACGCCAATTGCTGAGTCGGCAAACTATCGAAGAAAATATAGAATCCATCAAGCTACAGTTATCTCATTTTCTGGATTTCAATGTTAAATCGAATCCAGCTCGAATTTTAAATAATGCCGATTGGTTGTTGAAATTAAATTTAATTGAATTTTTACGGGATACTGGAAAACACTTCACGATCAATTACATGCTGGCAAAGGATTCTGTAAAAACCAGGTTGGAGCGGGAAGAGGGGATATCCTACACTGAATTTAGCTACATGTTGTTGCAGTCTTATGACTTCCTACACCTCCATCAACACGAAAAGGTGGTGTTACAGACAGGAGGAAGTGATCAATGGGGAAATATAACTGCTGGTGCTGAATTAATCCGGCGAATAACCGGAAATTCAGCTTATGGATTAGTCTATCCTTTGATTACTAAATCAGACGGAACAAAATTTGGTAAAACCGAATCTGGGTCTGTTTGGCTTAAACCTGAAAGAACATCCCCATTTAAATTTTTTCAATTTTGGTTAAATAGCGATGATAAAGACGTAGTCAATTACTTAAAATTATTCACCTTTTTACCCCAACAAACGATTGAAGAATTGGAAAACTCGCTCAAAGAAAAACCTGAAGAACGAGAAGCCCAAAAAAGATTAGCCAAAGAAGTGACAGCAATTGTTCATGGTGAGACAGCCCTAAGCCGTGCAGAACAAGCTACTCAGGTATTATTTGGTGGAAGCCTGGCAGGACTATCTAGCAATGATATTGAAGAGATTTTCGCTGATGTTCCTTCTACTTTATTATCTAAAACTTCCTTTGAAATGAGCGGTAAACCAATTTTGGATTTACTGGTGGATTGCGGCATGGTGAAATCCAAAGGTGAAGCTAGACGATCCATTCAGGAGGGGGGGATCAACCTGAACAATGTCAGAGTTTCAGAACTGGAACAATCTGTAAAAACAAGCGACTTGATTGAGAATCGTTATCTGGTCTTACGAAAAGGTCGAAAGAATTATCATCTGGTGAAAGTCAATTAAGATTATCACATAGCAACTCAATTAGATTTTAATTCACACTGGATGTTAACACCTGCTCCAGAATGTTGCGCCCAATTGTTTGAGCGTCTTTTGCCGTACCATTTTCCAGAATGATGACCAGAACAACCGGGGTGCCTTGCCAATCAGATAATGTGCCGGTTACATACCAGTTGTTTGGATTTTCAACAGAAAAATTAGAAGCACTCGTTTCCCAGGCTGGGAAATCCGTTCGGCTTAGGAAATTCGAGACTTCGATCGATGATGAAGTTTTCAAAATCTGAACCGGATCTTTTGAGGAGAAAACAACCCAACCCTGATCAGGGATGTTAACCGCATTCGTTAACTTCGGATATGGAATTTTTCCGCCAGTAGAAAAAACAGCTACGGATCTGGCAACTTGAAGAGGAGAAATTAAGACTGATTGAAACGATTTTTCATTGAATGGATCCGGTAATTCAACATGATAGAAAGGTAATTCAAAACCAAATTCTTCATCAAACCTGAATTGTTGAAAAACCTGCAAATTATTATTTTCTAATAACGATTCCAGATAGATATATGCATTATTACACCCATGTTTGATTGAAGTTTGAAGAACATTTTTCTGATCGATTGGCATTTGTATGGCACATTCAGAACTTTTTGAAAAATTCTGACCGTCAATTTTGCCATTTTTCTCTATTAAGTATCCAAGGAGAAATACTGAACTAAGATTTCCCAACCCATATTTTCCCTGTGAAACCCTATTGATAAGAGCGGCATTTTTATCATTCAACAATTCTTCATAATTCTCTTCCAAAAGGTCAGGATTGTAACTGGGAGATGACCAGATTGCTGAGATTTCTCCCGATTTTGCGTTCATGATCAAAGCTGCGCCATGATAACCGTTCAGCAAGTTTACTAAAAGTTTTTGATGAGACAAATCAATCGTTGTCCGAATATCCAGCCCATCTGGAGGGCGCGAATAAAGCAGTTCATTCCACCAGATTTCTGAAGCGGGGAGCCCGGCTTCTCCCCTCAAATATGTGTCCACATCTTCTTCTAAGCCGCTTTGTCCGATGATTGGGTGGTTGTAACCTACAGTGGTTGATAGTGATGGCTCAAGCAGGATTCTTCTGAAGTTTCCACGCTCCCCGATCGTCTCAAGAATTGGTTGGTTTTGTTTGTCGAGTAAGTTACCACGCGGCACATACCGGTCATTTATTACCTTTCGAAAATTATCCGGGCGATTTAAAAGCTGATTCGAGCGAATGATTCCCCAAAATGAAGTAAGTAATCCCAAAGCAAGAAAACCTGCCAGAAAGGCGCTAAAAGACAGTAAATAAGGTTTGGCTTCCGCTTCCAATATCGTTCTTGATGATTGATTTTGACTGATTTCAAGCAAAATTAGCGCAGCCACAAATAAAGTTAGTAAAGACGAACCTCCATAGGAAAGAAAAGGAAGTGTGACACCGGTTAACGGTAGCAGTCGGATGTTTCCTCCAATGATTAATATAGCCTGTAAATTTATAAAAACAGTAACTCCGGAGGCTAACAGACGTTGAAATTGGTTTCTGGATTTTATGGCAATTGAAAACCCCCGGTAAGACAAAAATGCGAAGGCCGAAATGATAAAAATTGCCCCAACCATCCCTAATTCTTCAACAATTGCTGGATAAATAAAATCTGAAATCGCTACTGGAATAATCCCTGGGCTTCCCATACCAGGGCCAGAGCCAAGGAAATGTCCGGCAGCAATAGCTTGAAGTGACTGAATGATTTGATAAGATCCGCCTGAAGGATCAAGCCAGGGGTTAATCCAGCCATTCATTCTGATTTGAATCACGTTAAAGTTTTTATAACCTAAATATCCTGCAATGATTAACAAAAATACAAAAATAAAAATGGTTCTTTTTTTCCCGGAGACGATAAAAATAAAAAATGCATAAATAATTAAGAAAATTGTTGCTGTTCCCAAATCTTTTTGAGAAATCAAAATAAAAATTGAAGCGCCGACCATAACCAAAGAAGGGATTAATAAAACAGAAAGATCTTTGCGCATCGGCCAGTTATCTGCGAAAAAAGCAGCCAGGTAAATGATGAATAATAATTTAAGGGGTTCAGATGGTTGAAAATAAAGACCACAACAGCCTAACCATAATCGGGGTCCTTCTCCGCCGGGATAAATACCCATAAAAAAAGTGAGGACGGTGACCAGTAAGCCCAGCGTCAACCATAAGTATTTATATTTTCTGAGTGCTGTAAGGAAATTTCGATACTTAACCCCAATCAATAAAAAAATGGAACTGATAACGAACCACTGCAATTGTCTCCATCCAAAAGATATTGACAATCGAAAAATTGTTAGGAGACCTAATCCGGAAAGAAGAAAAATTATGGGCAAAATATATGGATCTCTGTTAGGTAAATAACGCGCACTAAATTTGTGAACTATGAAACAGATAACACTCCAGGCAGCAAAGGCAATCCACTGTTCCCATTTAACTGGTGTTTTCCAGTTCAATGTCCGAATAACGGGGGCGAAAGTTAAAATCAAACCGTAAAAACATAAAATTAGTCCTCCGATCCAAAAGAGGATTAATTGAAGCTTATCTTTCTCCGTTAAAAAAATATTTTTTAATTGATTCAATTTAGATATTTACCGACCAGTAGTTTAAGGGTCTCTTTTTTCTCAGGGTCTATAAAAGCAGAATTGGTAGTTAAAGCATTTGCCAGAGCGTGATGACAACTGCATTCGTATGGTTCATACTGATTTATTAAATTTAATAATGCTTCATTGGCTGCCACGCTATTTTGATGAAGTACTTTTAAAATCATATCTACGGTAACCGGTTCTTCGTTGATATGCCAGACATCGTAATCAGTAACATGAGCGAAAGAGGCGTAACACATTTCTGCTTCACGGGCTAAAAATATTTCAGGTGAAGTTGTCATACCAATAATGGAAATTCCCCATGATCGGAAAAGATGAGATTCCGCTTTGGTAGAGAAACGAGGTCCTTCAATGGTTATTAAAGTTCCCCCATTCACTACTCTTGAGGTTTCCTGATTTACTGCTTCATATAAAAGCTTAGATAAGTGAGGGCAAAAAGGGTCGGCGGCACTAATATGTGCAACAAGACCGGAGCCAAAAAACGTGCGCTCTCTGTTTTTACTAAAGTCAATAATTTGATCTGGAATAACAATATTTCCGGGAGCATAATCTTCACGCAAAGAGCCACAAGCAGAAATCCCAACAACGCTTTTGACTCCTAAAGATTTCAATGCATAAATATTCGCACGATAATTTATTTCAGAAGGAGGAATTGAGTGACCCTCACCATGGCGAGCCAAAAAAGCAATAGTTTTCCCATTTACATCTGCGATAATAAGCGGTGAGCTCGGTTTTCCAAAAGGAGTATCTATTGAGAGTTTTTCGATGATGGTAACACCTGACATTTGATAAATACCAGTACCCCCAATAATTCCAAGATCAATTTGATACGACATTTTTAGCTCCTTATTAATGCATGTTCGTGGCGTGAATAATTAATTTTACATTTCCAACCTGGATGACATCATTGTCAGTTAAGATACAAGGTTGATCGATTCTTTCATCATTTAAAAAAGTGCCGTTGGTTGAATTCAGATCCTGTACCCACCAGTTTTGATCGATTAAATATAGTCTGGCATGTTGAGCCGAGATTGTTTCATCTGGAATGTGAATTTTACAATTCGGATCGCGCCCCAGAAGAACATCGGTTTGCTGAACAATGAAGGCTTCCTGGTCTGGAAATTCATGATATGAGAGACGTAATTGGGTGGAAAGCTCTGGTGAAAGTAATTTAATCTGAGTTTTTAATTGCCGCCAGGTTGTGATAAATAACAATCCCAAAAAAAACAAAAGAGCTACAGCCAGTAAAACACGAACGATTAAGATGATAATGGCAGTCATTTTGGATCTACAATTCTTGGAATTTCCGCTGTGGGACCATGATCGATATCATCATCGTTGGTTTCTTCTCCAAAGATCAAGGGGTAATTTGCAATTGAGATGACATCACCCGGATACAGCATTCCTTGTTTCATCCGAATACCATTGATGAAGGTTCCAGAGGTTGAATTCAAATCAAAAACAACAAAATTTCCATTAATATTCCGAATCTGTGCATGGTTTCTGCTGACAGTAGGATTATCAATGATCAAATGGTTATCAGTCTTTCTTCCAATTTGAACAATCGTAGATGATAGCGGGAAAATATTACGATCTGGCAGAATTAAAAAAGCATTTGAGGGTTTTTTATTGGATTCTAAAGATAGTTCTTTTGTTTGTAAAACTGCAGTTCTTTCAATTTCATGAATAACAGAATAAAAATTTATCGTAAACTCATTTGCCTTTAAATTCGAATCCTGGAAAAATTGAATAGATATATTTTCTGAATAATCCACTCCTAATTCAAGTGCTGTTTCGGTCAAGGCTTCCTTTACGAGGGTAATCCAATCCTGATCAAACCCTAATGAGGAATAAATCTCTGGATGTAAAGTTATTGAAAAAGTATTCGGGATTTTCTCGCTTTGATTAATCGATTTTTCTAGGATAATTCTTAATTGATTGATGATTCCCATCGCTACTGTTTTTTGAACAGAATTTCCTGGAATTAGGAAGAGCGTACTTTCAATTAGGCTTTGTAAACGGGTTTCTAATTTCTCTAACAAACTTTTCATATTTTATAATTATAAAACGAAAGGAAAAACGCGCAATGAAGCCTTATGATTTACCGGGTTATGAAGAACTAAATCATACTGCTGACATATCAATCAAGGTTTGGGCGACTTCCATGGAAGAGCTATTTAATTATGCCTTAAAGGGCATGTATGCACTTCTGGATATTAAGGGGAATCATAAGGATAAAGGTGTTAAGAGAAAAATAATCTTAACCGGGGTTGATTACGAAGATCTGTTAATTTCATTTTTAAGTGAATTCAATTATCTGGCACAAATGGAATATCTCTTTTCAGAAATTATTGAACTCTCTATCGATCAGAGAATATTGCAGACAAAAGTGCTCGAAAAAAGAATTCTCGAAATTCCTAAGGAAATCAAAGCTGTAACTTACCATAACCTAAGAATTCAACACACCAAGAACGGGTATTCGGTAATCATTGTTTTTGATGTATGATAGTAGGAGAGGGTTATGGTTGCTCTGAAGGATTTTAAGAGAATTTCTGAATTTGAGTGGGAAATTCCCAAAGGATTTCGCTCTGATATGCGTGTGTCCGTTAGAATCTTTTCATCCAGGAAAATGTTAGAACAAAGTCTGGGGGATTTGTCGGTTGAGCAGGCGATTAATGCTGCCACATTGCCAGGGTTGGTTGATGCCGTCGTTGTTATGCCAGATATGCACCAGGGTTACGGTTTCCCAATTGGAGGGGTAGCAGCAACCGATCTTGGAAACGGGGTAATTTCACCCGGGGGGATTGGGTATGACATTAACTGCGGCGTCCGCTTGCTTTCATCGCAAATCCCATATGATAAGGTTAAAGATGAAATCTATTCTTTGGTAGTGGCTTTAAATCGCCATTGTCCAAGTGGTGTCGGTTCAGAAGGCGGCATAAAATTATCCGCGCAGGATTTGGATAAAATTTGTGAAAATGGCTCTGAATGGGCTCTGAAAAATGGATTTGCAACCCCCCAGGATTTGCGCCGGACTGAGGAGAATGGAAAAATCCCTGGAGCCAGTGCAAAAAAAATCAGTGATCGGGCAAAAAAAAGAGGGTTACCACAATTAGGCACATTGGGTAGCGGCAACCATTTTATTGAAATTGATTTAATTGATCAGGTTTTTGATGCGAAAACAGCCGAAGTATTTGGTTTGCGACAAGGGAATATTGCCGTTATGATTCATTGTGGCTCCAGGGGGTTGGGGCATCAGGTTTGTTCAGATACCGTACAAGCCTTTCAGTCAACTACTCAAAAATATGGAATTAAGATTCCGGATCGTGAATTGGTTTGTGCGCCCCTTGATTCTCCAGAAGGCAGAGACTATTTAGCAGCCATGAATGCTGCTGCAAATTATGCTTTTTGTAATCGCCAGGTACTCGCTCACTTAGCCAGAAATGCTTTTGAATCAGTGTTGGCTGGAAAAGTTAAGAATTGGCATCTCCATCAGGTGTATGATATTGCTCATAATATTGGCAAAATTGAAGAACATCTGATTGATGGAAAATATCAGAAAGTTTGTGTTCATCGGAAAGGAGCTACCAGAGCCTTTGGGCCGGGCGTTGCGGGATTGCCGGAGGAATTCTTGCATACTGGCCAGCCAGTTTTGGTGCCAGGCAGTATGGGAACTTCTTCATGGGTGTTGTCAGGCGCTCCCGGTAGTATGGAACGCTCCTTCGGCTCGAGTTGTCATGGGGCTGGAAGGGTGATGAGTCGTCAAAAAGCTAAAAAGTCGATCCGCGGTGACCAATTAAGAGTTGAATTAGAAAAAAAGGGGATTTTAATCCAGGCAGGTTCTCTATCAGGATTGGCTGAAGAAGCTCCTGCTGCTTATAAAGATGTAGACCAGGTTATTGAAGTGGTAACAGGAGCAGGATTAACCAGAAAAATTGCCCGTTTAATCCCATTAGCTGTGGTAAAGGGATGAATCTTTTTCATCTTCTTCAAAATCTTTACTGATAGCCCCAGTTTTTGCATTGATTATTGCGATCAAATCCTGAGGGTTTAATTTGATATTTAATCCTCTTTGACCCCCGGAAATATGCATCCAATTCATTTCAGTGGCAGAGTCATCAACGACGATTCGAAAACCTTTGTTGATTAATGCCAACGGTGAAATACCTCCGGTTTGTAATCCTGTTAATTTTTCGGCTTCCTGAGGAGGTGGAAATTCTAATTTTTTTTCATTGAATATTTTTGCAATCTTTTTCAAATCCGCAATTTTATCCGCAGGGATAATTGCCAGGATTGGTTTTCCCGGGGAAATAGGTTTCAGAACAAGGGTCTTAAATAATCTGGATAAAGGAATATTCAAAAAGCCAGCGACCTCTTTGGCACTTTTCTTTTCGCCAGTCAATTCATGAGCTTCAAAAGGGATCTTTCTGGCTGATAAGAATCGGGTAATGTTATTTTGAATCTTAGTCAAGATTAATCACCCACTACATAAATAGGATTGCTAAAAATCCAACCCCTTCTTTTACCTAAGAATTGAATATAACATTCGACCCGATAAACCCCTGGCGATTTGGTTATAAAGGTACAAATTTCTTGATCGCTCCATGTCTTTATGATGGTTCCATCATGAATTAACCGGCATTCAACCGCTTCAGGTAATCGGATTTGGAAGGTTATTGATTTTTCTACTTTTATTTCTTCGCCCATGATGGCGGTTTTTGATTTTCCCTGGGCGTAAAAACGAAACCCTTTGGTGCAAGCGGGCAGATCATAGCCAATAAAAAGATTCCCTTTTTGAAAAGCTTCCAGGATAATTTTTCGATCGGTTGAAAAATTTCCGGTAAATGGCTGCCTGGTAAGAATGTGATTATTAATCGATCTAAAATGAAACTGGTATGGAAAAATTAATTTCTTGATAAGCCCTTTTCTTACTACCAATCGGTGCGCATCGGAACCTCCAACAGCTATAGTTTTTTTACCAGAAATTAGCAGCTCATCCCATTTTTGAATGGCCATCGGATGCGGACCATGACCATAAAAGGCAGGATTAAAAACATAGAATAATAGTTTAATCCAATTACTTGATTCATTCTTTAATTCACTGAGATGGTTCCAGATCTCAATTCCATTAAATCCTGATACTTCCCAATCTTCCCAGGTAATATCAGTTTCGTTCACCTGAGGTAATGCTTTCTCGAAAGGGTGTGCAATAAAGGATAGACCCCCACTTTTTTTTACTTGATGGAGAAGATGCTGAATATTTTCAGCATAATTACATAATTCAACAGACTGACCAAAGGTAATCAGATGGCTTTTTTGAGGTTCTCGTGATTTGTTATGGATTTCTTCTCCCACAAGAACGATAATTTTCTTTCTATTTTTCTGAAAATAGTTTTCAACGCCATGGATTAAAACATTGTGATCGGTGATGATCAAGCCATCAACCCCGGCATCCATCCCGGCTTCTGCAATTTTTCGATGGGGCCACGTTCCATCGGAATAATTACTGTGCATATGTAGATTGATGGTGTATTCTTCCACAGGTTGACTATTTTCCCTTATAAACGTTATAATTTGGTCTGTTATTTATTTAATAATGCAAATACTGATTGGAGGATAAGCGTGGTTAATTATATTAATGTGGCTTTGATTATAACTTCAATTGCACTGATCATCAGTGTAATTTTACAGAATAAAGGTGTTGGGCTGGGAGGTCTGACCGGTGGCGATACCGGCGGAGTATTTACAGCTCGTAGAGGTATTGAGAAAACACTTTTTTATATCACCATTGGGTTAGGTGTTTTATTTTTCATCCTGACCTTAGCTGCTGTAATTGTGCGGAATTAATTTTTTATATCCATCTTGATTTTTCAAACATATAAAACCATCATGGGCGAGTCACTATTGAAAAGATGGTCGCCCTATTTTTTTTAAGAAAAACTCCCTATGAAAAAATTACGCTGGCAATTACTTATCATTTTCCTGACTGGTTTGGTTGTTGGTATTCTATTAATCAACGAAAAGCCCAAAGCTCCAACGACTGTAGTTCCTGAACCACAATCCGGGGGAGTATATACGGAGGCGTTAGTCGGGAAATTTCAAAGATTGAATCCAGTTCTGGATTACTATAATTCCGCCGATCGGGATTTGGATCGGTTAATTTTCAGCCGGCTTGTAACTTTTGAAGAGCGTGGCATTCCAAAAATGGAGTTGGTAGAAACGTATGGAATCTCTCAGGATGGAACGATTTACAATTTATCCTTACGACCCGATGTCAAGTGGCATGATGGCAAACCACTGACGACCAATGACGTTCTTTTTACGATTAATTTAATGCGTGCTGGCGAAGGGGTTGTTCCAGATGATATTCGATCTTTTTGGGCAGGGATTGATGTAAAAGTTCTGAGTGATACAACAATTCAATTCCGATTACCAGAGCCATTTGCTCCGTTTTTAGATTACTTATCATTTGGGATACTTCCTGAACATATTTTGGGAGATCTCAGCTTTGATCAAATGATTTCTTCAAATTTTAATATGCAACCAATAGGAAGCGGCCCCTTCAAATTTGATGGACTAATCACTGAAGAGAACCATATAAAGGGAATTATTTTACGCTCTAACCCGGATTATTTTGATGGTGTTCCTCTGATCAACCAGATGGTTTTTCGTTATTATGAGAATTCAACGGATGCTCTAAAAGCTTATCAGGATGGATTGGTACAGGGTATCAGTTATGTGGATGAAACCATTTTAAATGATGTGCTAACGAAACCTCAATTGTCCCTATATACAGCCCGAAAACCACGTTTGACCATCATTTTTCTTAATCTAAAAAACACAGAAGTTCCTTTCTTTCAGGATGAAAATATTCGTAAAGCCTTACTAGGCGGACTGAATCGGCAGAAAATGATTGATAAAATTTTATTCAGCCAGGCAATTATTGCGAACGGGCCGATCCTGCCTGGAACCTGGGCTTATTATGATGGCATAAAAACGATCGAATTTGATTCACAATTGGCAACCCAAACCATAAAAGACGCCGGTTATGTGTTAGGGAGTGAGAATTCTACTGTCAGGGCAAAGGATGGGGTTGAATTCCGCTTTGAATTGTTGTATCCGGATGACGAAATTCATCGTCAGGTGGCTGAAATGATTCAACAAAATTGGGAGGCTCTGGGTACATCTGTCAATATTAAGGGCGTTCCATATGCGGAATTAATAAATTCATATTTAAACCCAAGATCTTATCAGGCTGCTCTTATTGATTTAGATATGTCTTGGACGCCTGATCCAGACCCTTATCCATTTTGGGATCAAGTGCAGGCCACTGGAGGACAAAATTATTCTCAATGGGATAATTTTGTGGTTAGCGACTACCTAGAACAGGCGAGAATAACGACAAATCTGGTAGATAGATCTTTATTCTACCGAAATTTTCAGGTCGTCTTTGAGGAAGAATTACCTGCCTTACCACTCTTCTACCCAGTTTACAATTTTGCTGTGTCTTCACAAATTCAGGGGATTTCAGTTGGCCCAATGTATGATTCGAGTGATCGTTTTATGACAGTAAAAAATTGGTATATGATCGGTCCGAAACAAGAAACCTTACCCACAACAACTACCGAAAATTAATAAAATAAAAACCAATGATTAATATTGCACTTGAACGAGAAATATATAAAGAAATGCTCTCAGTCTGGGAGCAATTTCTTTTATCCAGAGAAATTGCCTGGCAAGTTCGTTTGACGGGTAAAAGTATTCCATCAGAGTTACGATCGGTGAGGTTGACGATTGGACGATTTTTATTTTCTGATTACTTCCTATCGATGAAAGAGCTGTTTGAACATACGGATGATACCCTGTTACAAGCTGATCTTCAAAATTACAGAAATTTAAAAAATAAATGGCTGACCAACTGGCAATTAAAAATTAATAAAGAAATTCCTATCAGAATGCGAGAATGGGAACGAATTGTTAAAGATCTTCGGTCAGATTCTGATTATTCGCAAACTCAACTCAAAAATCAACTGTTGATTAGGGTGATCTTAGATTTATTAATCAATGAGTTAAACCTTGATGACCAGTTGATTTTTACAAAAAATGTGAATGAATTGGATGTTAGGTACCTAGCAGTTACTTATAAAAAACAATTTATTTGGAATAAAGAATTTGAAGAATATTTCCCTGAAGAAAAATTCTGGTATTTGTATAGATATGTCAGCCATTCAGGAGGTGATTAATGAGTTTTTACACAAAAAAAGGAGATGAAGGCACTACAGGCTTTTTGGGAAAAGAACGGGTAAAAAAATACAATCTTCGAATGGAGACACTTGGAAGTCTGGATGAAGCAAACGCTACGTTAGGTTTATGTAGAGCTTTTGTTTGTTCGACTGAAATTAAGGAAATTGTTATAAAAATTCAGAAAGATCTTTACTTATTAATGGGCGAAGTAGCTTCTGAAAAAGAAATTGCAGAAATGTACCGCAAAATTAATCCAGAGAATACAATTTGGATCGAAAGAACGATTGATCTGATCAGTCATAAAACATCAATCCCTTCCGAATTTATTGTTCCTGGTGATACAAAAGGTGGTGCCTTTCTGGCTTTAGCCCGAACTGTTATTCGTCGAGCTGAACGCAGATTAGTGGAATTGATTGATAGTGGTTTGGTTGAAAATCAGGAATTAATCAGGTATTTAAACCGGCTTTCTTCTTTATTGTTTGTTCTGGAGCTATATGAAAATCAGGTGTGTGGGAAAGGCAATCAGACTTTGGTGAAATAATGCATCTTACCGGTACGATCATTAATGTTATTACAATTTTATTTGGTGGATTTTTAGGACTGTTGATTGGCAATCGATTGCCTGAAAAAATTCGTTATACCGTGATGATGGCGCTTGGATTGTTTACATTTGCTTATGGTATCCGCTTATTTATGCAAACAGGAAACGCCTTGGTTGTGCTTATCAGCATGTTAATTGGGGTTTTGCTGGGAGAATGGTGGCGTATTGAAGATCTGCTTTCACATCTTGGAATTTTCCTGGAAAAGCATTTTAATCGTGGAAAAGGGGTGGAAAGCGCCAAATTTATCAGAGGATTTTTGACAGCTTCCTTATTGTTTTCGATTGGTCCAATGGCCATTTTAGGTTCCATTCAGGACGGTTTAACGGGTGATTATAATACACTGGTTATTAAAGCGATTATGGATGGATTTGCAGCAGTCGCTTTTGCTTCCAGCCTGGGCATCGGTGTTTTATTTTCCAGCCTGGTTATTTTCGTGTATCAAGGCGGCCTATCGCTGGCAGCCGGCCAACTGCAATTTATTATGTCAAATCAGGTGTTGGCAGAATTCAGTGCTATAGGTGGCATCATGTTAATGGGCATTGGTGTCAGCAGCTTATTGGAAATCAAAAAAATCAGAGTAGCCAATTTTCTACCTGGGTTCATCATCTTGCCATTGATTATCTGGTTTTTTAATTATTTTAAAATCTATTAAAAAAGGCCTCGCTTTATGAGGCCTTTATCTTGGAAAAATTATTGTTTTCCGAGAAGTTCATCTAATTTGGAAAATAATTCATTGGCGTAAACCAGTTGACCATTCACGCTGAAAGTAGGTGTTCCCGTGACACCAGCACTGCGTCCGAGCTTTAACCCATCCTGAACCTCTTTATTGTGCCGATTACTGGATAAACATGATTTGAAGTTATTTTCATCCAGGCCAATTGCGCTCGCAAATGCGACTAGGCGTTTATCACTGAAGTTTCCGGTATTTTCTCCGTTCCAATTTAAAAACAACATGTCATGGTAGTTCCAAAACTGACCCTGTTCGTCTGCGCACAAAGCTGCCTCAGTTGCCTGAACAGATTCTTCACCGATAAAACTAAAAGGCACAAATTTTAGAAAGACATCTCCGGTGGCAATATATTTCGCGATAAACTCCTTCTCCATGCTTTTCCAGAACTGGTAACAAACCACACATTGAAAATCAGCAAATTCCTCTACAACAATCGATGCATTTGGATTTCCCATAGTCAGACCGTCTGTTTCCGGCCGGGATACTGGCTCCAATGCTTTAATTTCTCCAACTGGCTTTAGTGATTGATAAATAATGAAAACAGAAACCAATACAGCAAAAGTAATTACAGTGATCAATATAACATTACGTTTCTTTCGAGACTTTTGTATTCTTTTCTTCCGTAATTCATGACGCTTTCCCATTTATTCCTCCAGATCAATAAAATTTTACGGGAAAATAAGCTTGAGTCAATGAAGTTTGTATAGTCTCAAGGCAAGGTTAGAGTTTATACACAAATACCGGGTATTTCTCTTCGTTTTGAATAAATCCCATGCCCTCATAAAGCGACCGTGAGTGGCTGTTGTCATCTTGCGTATTAACCGATATATCAGTTTTGCCAACTTGGTGACAATATTCGAATAAATCATATAAGATTGCTTTTCCAATGCCTAATCCCTGAAAAGCAGGATCAACAGCCAGGCGAGCTAAATGAGCAGCATGATATGTTTCTGTCGTTATTTGATAGCCAACAATTTGATTTTGATGAATTGTTACTGTAGAATAGCCAGCTTGATTGAAAGCTTTTTTCATGGAATTTTCTGGTAATTGCCATAATGGGTCAAAACATCGCCGATCTAAAAGAGCAGTTTCATGGATGTGATAATGTTGCAGCGGTTTTATCTCCAGTTCAATCCTTGGGTTATAAAAAGCTGGAGGATTGTCTTTCCATTCAAACACAATAATATTCTGATGGACATTAAAAGAATTATTTAATAATAGGTTAGAAAACCATTGATGGATCCCTAAGGCAGCCAGAAGATTGATATTTCCTTTCAAATATGAAACCAGATGGGGAAACAATAATTTCCAGATCTGATCTCTGGAATACAAGGCAGAACAGGCGAATAAACGGATCCAGGCGATGTTATTTACCTCACTTGGGGCAGCAATACAGGCGATTATTTCATTATTTTTCAAAGCCAGGTAAAAAGGTTGCGTTCCTAACCAATCCAGTGAAGGTTGCCAATCCAAATGTTGATGAACAAAAAATTCATAGGTTAGAAAATATTCCAATTTACTGCGATCATCAACATTTGCTGGACGGATATCAATTATTTCAGTCATTAATCTGAATATCAACCATTAATTGCCAATTTTAAAAATTATTTCGGTTAATTTCTTAATAAATTTTTCTTTCCGAGATAATTTTGGCAGTTGTTGTAACGCTGCGGACATACTTCCCAAAGCTTCAAATTGTTCACCTTTTTGCATTTGCAGAGATGAAATCCTTTTTAAGATATAAGCTCTGGATTCCATTTCCCCTGCTTTTTTCAGGTTTTCAGCAGCTAGTTGGTAAAGATCGAAGGCTTTTTTCTTGTCGCCTAGTTCTTCAAGTGCAGCAGCTTGATTGCCTAATGCCAATCCCGAATTCTTCCAGTCATTTTCGTTTTCAAAAATAAAATGGGTATCTTTTGCCATTTCAAAAGCTTTTTGGGCATTGCCATTCAATAGATATGCCACACTGGCGTTATTGCTGATTTCGGCTGATTTTAAAATAGAATCATTCTCTTTCAAGATGTTAGAGATATTTTCAAATAATTGTGCGGCTTCACTATATTTTTTTTGTCGAAATAAATTTAAGCCTTTTGAAATTTCAAAATCAACGTCTACCATTTTATAAAGTAATCTCTAATAATCCTTCAGCTACCAATCGTAACTTTTTAACATCCAGCTCGCTCAATTTCATTACCAGATCCAGGTAAGGTGCATTAATTGGTTTGGTGATAAATTCACGAAACTCCTGAGGGAGTGCGCTCAGGTTTTTTAATTCTTCACTTTCTTTTCGCCACGCACCAATGAAGCCTTGATCATCAAAGAAATCTTCAATTCTCATATTCAAATTTTTGGCGATAATCTCGAGGACTGGAATGGGTATTTCATTTTCACCGTTTTCATATTTTGCCAATTCATCATTTTCAATTTCACATAATAGAGCCAGGTCTTCGAGACTCATTTCATTCTTTTGTCGTTGTGACTGAATATTTACGCCAATAATTTTATTTCTGAGAATCACCAATTTTTGATACTTCTCAACCTCTTTTCCGTTATTATTATTTTGAAGAATCTGTTTTCCCCAAAAATGTTCAAATGGGATATTAAAAATGTAAGCCAGAACTTCCAATTCTGGTAGGCTGGGTGAGATACTCCCGTTTTCAAAACCGGCAATCCGATTTTCAGGAATACCTGTTTTTTCAGCCAGCTCACGGATGGAATAATCTTTACATTGACGAGCATCCATTAAGAGAATGCCGATTTTTTTATTTCTAATTTGAATGTAGAGCTTATTATTTTTCATAATATTTCTCCAGGTGGGTGTATTTCTAAATCATTATACCTGTCAAATTATCTACGTTGGCGATTAGCAGCCATAATTTGGGCGATACTGGCACCAAACACTTCCGGACCGAGTACAAAACCATTTTGTTCCAATCGAGTAGTAAAAAATGGACGAATTCCGGTTGGTTTTAATTCCCCGATCACTTTTCCTTCAGGAGATATTCCCGTCCTCTCATATTTAAATATATCAGTCATCACAATTGTTGGACCTTCCATTCCGGCAACTTCTGTAATGGAAGTGACTTTTCGACTTCCATCACTCAATCGCGATTGTTGTACGATTAAATCAACCGCACTGGCAATCTGCTCACGGATAACGGTAATGGGTAGGTCCATGCCTGCCATTAGACACATGGTCTCCAGGCGGGAAATGGCGTCTCTGGGGGAGTTGGCGTGCAATGTTGTAAGTGAACCATCATGACCAGTATTCATCGCCTGCAACATATCCAAGGATTCTCCTCCGCGAACTTCACCTACAACAATTCGATCCGGGCGCATGCGTAGGGAGTTTCGAACAAGGTCTCGAATGGTAACCTGGTATTTGCCTTCGACGTTGGGCGGTTTTGTCTCCATCCTAACAACATGGTCCTGTTGTAATTGTAGTTCTGCGGCATCTTCAATGGTGACAATTCGTTCATTAGAAGGAATATACCTCGAAAGAACATTTAATAGCGTTGTTTTTCCAGATCCAGTACCTCCTGAAATGATGACATTGAGTCTGGAAACGACACAGGCTTCCAAAAACTTAGCCATGTTCGCTGATAATGAATCGTATTCGATGAGTTGATCTACCGATAGTCTTCCTTTTGCAAATTTTCGGATGGTGATCGTGGGACCATCAATCGTAACAGGTGGGATGACTGCATTTACCCGGGAGCCATCCGGTAACCGAGCGTCAACTGTCGGGCTGTCGGCATCAATTCTACGCCCCAAAGGTAGTATGATTTTCTCAATAATTCGGATGACCGCATCGTCATTCTCAAATTTCACGCCCGTTTTTACCAATTTACCGTTTTTCTCAACATAAACAGAATCAGGTCCATTTACCATAACTTCACTGATCGAATCGTCTTCAATTAACGGCTGTAAAATACCAAATCCAAGGATTTCATCAACAATTTCCTTCGACAATTGCTGCTGAATCGTGGTTGGCAATTTTAAATTTAATGATTGATAAGCCATATCGAGAGTTTTTTTTACAAATTCCTCTCGTTCTCGATAAGGCGGGCGTTTATTTTCCAGCTCTCTGGCGATAATCGTTTGAATATGAAGCTTTAGTTTTAAGAAATCGTCTGAATTCATATAAATATCACCTTCAGTCGCCATTTATTTCGTTTATGGGTAATATCCATATGATTTGATTGGTGTTTAAAGCCAAGAATTTTGATTTTGTTTTAACTTGATCATGTTCATCAAAGATTTTAACGTTGGTTAAAGCAATGAAACCACTTTGAGTATTTAGCTCATCAATAAGCCGTAAGTCCATTTGAACATAAACCGTTCCGGAAATTTTTTGATGAATAGTTTGAATGATGACTTCTCTTTGTTCTTTGGTGATTTTTTGGGTAAAGATTTTCCCTTTGTCTTCGAATTCATTAAACATAATTTTTCACCATCAGTTCTTGCTGTCTATTGGGGGCATTAGATAACCCAAGCCGGATCTTGTGACGATGTGGGTTGGGGTATGAGGATCGATTTCAATTTTTTGTCGTAAGCGGGCAATACTAACCCAAAGTATTTCTTTATCTTGGCGGTATTGCGGTCCCCAAATCGCTGAGAGTAACTCTTCCGCTGAAAGAACTTTACCCACATTATGGGCAAATTGAATTAATAATTTGTACTCTGTAGCGGATAATAATACCGGAGTTTCTGACCGCCATACTTCTGCTCTGGCAAGATCAATTTTTAAATTTCCATGTTCAAAGTACCGATTTGCTTTTGAAGATTCTGTTGATACGGAACGTCGCAAAACAGACCGAACGCGTGCAATCAATTCCGTCGCAGAAAAAGGTTTGGCAACATAGTCATCGGCACCTAAATTGAGCCCTTTAACACGATCATGTTCTTCGGTTTTACCGGTTAACATAATGACCGGCACTTCACTAAACTGACGAATTCGCTCTAATGTTGAAAAACCATCGATTTTTGGCATCATGACATCCAAGATAACCAGATCGGGGTGTTTTTTTGAAACAAGATCAAGGCATTCTTCACCATTGGTAGCAGTTATAACTTCATAGCCTTCGGTCTGAAGGTTAATTTCTAATAGATGGCGATAAAGTTTTTCATCATCAACAACCAGAATTTTTTTACCTTTTGACATAGAACCCTCCGGGCTTAAGAAATATCACTATCAAGAAATGGAAGAAAAACATGAATTGTTGTTCCTTTGCCGATATTGGACGTAACATTGATAGTTCCCTGATGACCCTCGATAATTTTCTTACAAATAAACAACCCTAATCCGGAACCGCGGGTATCTTGATTGTGAGCTTCCGATCGGTAAAAGCGATCAAAAATTCGTTCCAGGTCTTTAGACGGAATGCCTACACCTGAGTCTTTCACGTCAATGGAGATTCCATTGGGTTCCCGAAAAACCCGCATGATTAATGGACCATTTGAAGCATATTTTGCAGCATTTGATACCAGATTGTCAAAGACTTGTTTTAATCGATGAGGATCACCTTTAATCGTGGGTAATTCCTGGCGGATATCGACCTTGATGGGTAATTCTGGATGGTGAACTTTAGCATGCGAAACAACATCATTTAGCAGGGCGTCAATTCTCAATAATTGAATATTCAACACAGCATTCCCTGACTGAAATTTTGAAGAGTCTAATAAATTGTCGATTAAATCTCGAAGACGATCTGTTTCTTTATCAATAATCTGTAAGAATTCATTTTGGTCTTTCGTACTCCAATTGATATCAGAGCGTAATAAAGTGGTTGTGTAACCTTTTATAAATCCGATCGGACTTTTAAGTTCATGCGATAGTGTCGAAATAAAATCATCCTGAATTTGTAAAGTTTGAATGTGATCATTGAGCTGATGAATGATGGTTTCCCGTTCCTGTCTCAAAATCATGGATGAAATTTGAGATGACATAAATTCAGCAAATTTAATATGATCTTTTGTAAAGATTGGGGTACCAAACCGGATGATTACAACAACGCCCAACTCTGCTTTTTTGGAGTGAAGCGGGATGCCCAGCAAGTGAGGTCTTTTAAGGCGATCTTTTTCATCATTTTTTGGTTCAGACAGGATCGTCTGATTTTTATTGACAACATCCTGAATAATACTTTCACCCCAGGCAACATCTGCTTCTTTGTTTTTCCCTCTGCCGGTTGCGCGTGCATATGCAATTTCCAGATCGGAATGGGTTTCATCAAAAATGTAAACAGCTAAATTGTCAAAAACAAAATAGGGCCGGATTTCACTGCAAATAACATCCAGCGCCTGTTTCCAATTTGAGGATTCCCAGCAGATTTTACTTAGGGTATATAAAGTATCGGTTTTAATCGGGAGAGTTGGTTCTATCATTTTTTTATTGTATCAATTTCTCCAATGAAAATTCAAATTTACTGCCTATACCAATTTGAGAATCCACAATTAGTTCGGAACTATGCGATTCAACAATCTTCTTTGCCAGTGCAAGTCCCAGGCCAACACCACCAGCTTTTCTGGTTGAAGAACTATCCAATTGATGAAAAGGCTCGAAAATTTCCTGTAAACGACCAGTAGAAATACCAATTCCATTATCTTTAATTGAAACTTGTATTTTTTCTGAATCATCTTTAATTGAAATGATGATCGAGGGATCATCTTTTGAAAACTTAATCGCGTTTTCAACCAGTTGAATAATGACCCAGGAGATCTTCTTTTGATCAGCAAAGACAAGAGGAGCAGATCCCCGGGTTTCATTAAGAATTTCAATTTTGACCTGGGCATTTGAGTGTTTGAAACGATTTGAAATTTCATTGATAACATTGAGGAGGTCGAATTTTGTCCGGGAAATATTGATTTCTTCATGATCTGTATGGGTAAACATGATGAGATCTTCAATTAACTTTTCGAGACGATCAGCCGCCTTAACCATAATCTCTAATACTTGCATTTGATCTTGTGATAATGGTCCCAAATCATTGGCAATCATTAAATCCAGATACCCTTTTATATGCGTCAAAGGGGTTCTCAATTCATGTGAAATGTTGGATACAAAATTTGTTTTTAATTCGTTTAACTCATTTAATTTTTTAAGCGCCTTTTGTAATTCAACTGTTCTTTGTTCGACTTTCTGTTCTAAAAGCCGGTTGCTTTGTTCGAGAGCATCTCGTAATTGGATTAATTGACCTGTAATGACCTCATCTAAAGTTTCCTGATTAATAAGGTTGAGCTCGATCAGGATTTTTCCGAGTAGCTGTTCATCTCCCGCTTTGGCTCTTTCTAGTTGTTGGTAAAGTGCTTGATTTAAATCGGAGAGAGAGATGAATTTTTTTTGTACCAGATATTCACCAATTCTAGGAATTAAAATTTCAGGGGAAATCTTCTTCTGTTGAGATGTCATCGAAACACTTCTCCATTCCAAACCCATTCTCCTGAAACCATTGTAGCCAGCGGGGAAAGGTGTAATAATTCGGCTGGGTCCAACAGCAATGGGTCTTTGGGAAAAACGGTAAGATCAGCATATTTTCCTGGTTCCAGGCTGCCGATTTCTGAATCCCAGTTTGCAGCGTTTGCAGGGTTAATCGTATAGGCAGATAAAATTTCAGGGAAAGTAATTTTTTCCTGGGGATACCAGCTTACCGAATTAATTTGTCCATATTTCTGCCGAGTTAACGCAGCATAGACTCCTAAAAAGGGGTTATATGACTCAACAGGAGCATCAGAGCCAAAAATTAGCTGGGTGTTGTAGCTTAACAAACTCCTAAAAGCGTAAGCAAATTTTGATCGATCGCCCCAATGACGATCAGCAGTGTCCATATCCAGGATTAGATGTATCGGTTGCATGGATGCTACGATTTTATTATTTGCTAATTCAGCGACATCACCTGGCGAAAGAATTTGAACATGCTCAATACGATGTTTTAAATGAGGGATTTTTTGCTGGGTTTCATATTCTCTAAGTTTTTTATATCCTGAAATGACAACGTGATTTGCTTGATCTCCAATTGCATGAATTGCAAGGGGGAAACCATTTTGGGCAGCTTTGATACCTGTCTGGATAATTTCTTCTTCGGAAAGCATTAAAGTTCCAAAATTGTTGGGGTCATTTTCATAAGGAGAAATCATTGCGGCAGTTCGGGGGCCAAGAGCACCATCAGCGAATAGTTTCACAGCACCGAGGTGAAGATAATCTGAGCCGAAATTGGATCTTAATCCTGTCTGAAGGACGTCATCCAAACCTGCTAAATGAACTCCCTTTACCACTCTCAGCCGTAATTTCTTCTCTATATCCAACTGTTGAAGGCTGAAAAAGCAATCCGATCGATCAAAATCATGAACTGCTGTAAGACCAACTTTCCAAAGTTCCTGTTGAGTTAATTCTAGGGCTTTCAAACGATTGATATTGCTCATTAGCGGCAAGCAATCGTCCAATAATCTTTTTGCAGTCTCGATTAATAAACCGGTAGGATTTCCCGCAGCATCTCTTTCAATTCTTCCATTTTCAGGGTCGGGTGTGTCGCGATCTATTCCAGCAAATTCTAAAGCTTTTTGATTAGCCCAGGCCGCATGCAAAGATTTGGCAGTCAGGTAGATTGGATTTTGGCCGGGCAAGTTTTTTAGAGTATTTAAATCATCAAAGCCGCCAGCCCATGCGTTTTGATCCCATCCATGTCCGAGAATCCATTCTTCAGAATTGGAACTGCAAATTCTACTCTCTAGATGGTTATAACATTCATGAATATTTTTTGTGTCGCAATTTACTTTGGATAGGCTCTCAGCTAAATGTAATAAATGCAGGTGGGAGTCAGTCAGGCCTGGCAAAATAGATTTCCCATGTAAATCAATTACCTTCGATTTTCGATCGGATAAACTCAGAATATCAGAATTTTTTCCAACCGCAATAATTTTATTTTCATGAATGGCAATGGCTTCAGAAAAATGTTGAAAGGGTTTTGACCCATAAATTTTCCCATTATGAAGAATTAACATTCAATCAATCTCCAAAAAAATGATCGATAAAAGAATTAAGCTCCTCATTCGAATAGTAATGAATTGTGATTTTCCCTTTATCTCCCTTATGATCGAAATTCACATGCATTCCTAATTTGTCCTGAAATCGTTCTTCAAGGGCACTAATTTCCGGATCTTTTATTTTTACCATTGATTTCTTTTCACGATCGCCGCTATATTTTTTTACGAGTTCCTCCGTTTGGCGGACGGAGTATTCATGTTTGATCACAATATCCAGAATTGCAGATTGTGCCAGGAGAGTTGCCAACCCTAAAATTGCTCTGGCGTGACCTTCTGAAATAAGATTTTGAGCCAGCGCCTGCTTTACCTTTTCAGGTAACTTTAACAACCGCAGGGTATTAGTAACTGAAACGCGGCTTTTCCCAACCCGCTTTGCGATTTCATCATGAGAAAGATTAAAGTTATCGATTAATTCCTGATAAGCTGCAGCGGTTTCCAGAGGAGAAAGGTTTTCACGCTGTACATTTTCAATTAAAGCCAGTTCTAAATGTTCCTGCTCACTTGCCTGCCGAATGATAGCTGGCACCATGGTGAGCCCGGCTAATTTGGCGGCTCGTAGCCTGCGTTCCCCGGCAATTAAGATGAACTCTTCAGCATCATTTTCAGGCATAACAATTAAAGGCTGGATGATCCCATGCTCACGAATTGAGAGGCTTAATTCCTGCAGTTCCTCATCATGGATGGTAAAGCGGGGTTGATGAGGGTTGGGACGGATTTTTTCAATGTCAACTTCCAATGATTGGTTCGATGCCATGCCTTGTGGCGATTTGGAACCTGGTATGAGGGCGTCTAAGCCTTTTCCTAACCCTGGGCGTTTTGCCATTTTAACCTCACTCGTCTAATACAGGAATTATTATACCGTCTTGTGCCAAAACTTCCTTTGCCAAAGATGCATAAGCTTTTGCAGCTGAAGATTCAGGAGCGTAAATCGAAATGGGCGTGCCATAAGAGGGCGCTTCTGCGAGACGAACGCTTCTCGGAATAATGGATTGATAAACCTGATCGGCAAAATATTTCTTTACTTCACTAACCACATCTAGAGCCAGTCTGGTTCGTCCATCAAACATGGTGAGAACGACACCCTTAACTCTCAACTCGGGAAATAATGATTCTTGAATTTTTTTTATGGTTTGGGTCAATTGACCTAAACCCTCTAATGCCAGATATTCGCATTGCACCGGGATGATCACCCCGGATTCTGCTGCAATGAGGCCATTGACCGTTAACAACGATAAGGAGGGCGGGCAATCAATTAAGATGTAATCATAACGATTAGTGATTTGAGATAAAGCTTTTTGTAGCAAGAATTCCCGTTCTTTGAGATTGATTAATTCAACTTCTGCCCCGGCAAGAGCAGGTGAAGATGGCAATAATGAAATTTTAAGCCTCGGATTATGCAGGATTTGTGGAGTAATAGGTTGAGATCCTATTAACACTTCATAGGTACCGTGTTTGACATGCTGCTTTTCAATTCCAAGAGAAGAGGTGGCGTTCGATTGCGGATCCAGATCAACCAATAAAACACGTTGACCGAAATAGCCTAAATAAGCTCCCAGGTTAATGGCTGTGGTCGTTTTTCCGACACCGCCTTTTTGATTTACAAGTGAAAAAATTTTTGCCATGTTTCTCTGATCAATTTAAAGAATCTCTACCAGATAATCCTGAATCTCAGCATCGGTTGGTGGGCTATCCATCGCTTTTCTGGAAACTGAATTGGCTGCAATATGAGTAGCAAACCGGGCGGACGTCCAGGGATCCTTAGTTTGTGCCAACCGAATAAAAAATGCAGTTGAAAAGATATCGCCAGCCCCAGTTGCATCCACTTCTTCCTTTTTAGGAGCCTGAAAATTCCTGACGTCTCCATTCCAATAAACACGGGCGCCATAGGCTCCTTCGGTTATAACCAAAACTTTAATCCGGTAGACTAAATCGGAAATTAATGCTTCGTCAAACTGAAGATCCTCGATACTAAGAACTACCGCATCGGCAAATTGTAAAAAATGCTTTGCTTCAATGCAATCTTTGAATTTAACCCTTCCCTCAGAATCCCAGGTGCGATACCAACCCTGGGGAGTTACTCCGATAAAAGAATGGGGAAAGGCTGTCAGGAAAGAAAAATCTACCTCATCAGCGATTGGCCCGAGGTGGACGATTTTTGGGTTTGCCCACGTCTGGGGTACTTGATTAGGTATCAGAATCTCAGCCCGGCTCAGTATTTTTTGATGCCGGCCATCTTCTTCATATTTATTTTCAAATACTGTGGATTGTTCACTGATGGTGCTGATGATCTGAATGCCAGTTAAATCAGGCAGAATTGCATCAGCTGCATAGGCAGTTAAAATCCCAACCCGTAAACCGAAAGCTCTGGCTGTCAGAGAAGAATATGAAGCGGTTCCTCCCGGAACGAACCCATCAGGTGCAATATCCTGAGTAATATGTCCAACGACTAAGTAATCTACAGGTTC
>DAOUFM010000077.1:0-9779 GCA_034429975.1 Anaerolineaceae bacterium
GCCAGGATCAAACTCTCCGCTAAATGCTTTTATCACTTCTTCTGAAGTGCTTTTTTCTTGCGGATTTACTTAAAAAATTGACAGGTTCTTCGTCTTTCCTATCACTCTTCAGTTGTTAAGGTGCTGCCTTGAAGATCTGCCCTCAATATGCGCCAAAAAATCCGATGCTGTCGCAACTTTCTTCGTTGGCAACATCGGCTATCAACAGCGATGTTATTAAAGGGGGATCAACGCCCTCTTCAGTTTTCAATGATCTGTCAATGCTGACTAGACCACCCACTCACAGTTCGGGAGTATTATTGTATACCCTTTTTTCGACTCTGTCAAGACACTATTCGTGTCCCGACGGTTCTTTTGCATATTCGGGCCTGGGGTTCCAGAATTCTTAAAGGCTATTACTTTATAAAAGATCATTTTTCCGGGTAATCCGGGCTGCCTTATTTCTAGCAGCGGGCAGTATTATACCGCAACCATGATTAGAGTCAAGGAATTTTGGAAAATTGATTCCTGTGTTTTTTTATTCCACCTGGACGACCTCAATCGGCGTGTTTAATTGGATGGAATATAAGTCACTCCGGCGATCCAGCAATGGATTGACCGTACCGTTGGCTCTGACTTCCTGCAAATATTCCAGATCGAGATCAGCCACCACAACTGTTTCATTATTTAATGGCGTTTCGGAAGCAACTGCAGTGTAAGGAAATCCCAGATCACTGGGAGTGAAAATGGCGCTTTGCGAGTAACAGGTGAAATTCATCGTCTCCTGCAAATTGCCATGACTGCCAGATATAACCGTGTACACATAATTTTCCACCGCTCGGGCCTGAGCCGAATAGCGAATCCGTTGGTAGCCATATAAATCAGAGGTAAAGAAGGGATTAAAAATGATTTCAGCCCCACTCAAAACCAGCAATCGACTGATTTCCGGAAACTCAATATCATAACAGACCTGAATCGCGATGCGACCATACGGGGTATCGAACAATCGCAACGAATTTCCGCCGATGTAATTCCAGGCACGCCGTTCGGTAGGGGTAACATGCAATTTTTCCTGGGTATAGATATTTCCATTGGGGGTGAACAGGTGCGCGATGTTGTAAACCTGCTCTTCTGCCTTTACCACCGGGTGCGAACCGCCAATGATGAAGATCTGATAGTCACCGGCCAGGGTTTTAAATACCTCCAGATAGCGATCATACTTCTCGGTCAGCGCCATTAATTTTTCCCTGCCGGACCACTCCTTTGGCAAACAACTGAAATATTGAATACCGAAATATTCCGGCAGCAGCAAGAATTGGCAGTGGTTTTTATCTGCCTGTTTTGCAAAGAACATGATCTTGGTTTCGATATTTTCCCAGGATGAAACAGAGTGCATATGGTATTGTGCTGTACCAATCCGCACTCTGCGCCTGTCCGGCACAAAATTGTTGTTGTTTGCCATCACCCTCTCCAAGAGTTTATTCGTGTTTACTACTATACCTGATTCAAACCGGTTTTTCACCGTTTTCGATTACAGGTTGTACAAGGTTATTAACTCTTCCCAAGGGCTAAGTATTTCAATTTTTCATCTACAAAATCAAAATCCTTTATTTCGAATCATAGGTATTTTCCAAAACAACATTCATCATCAGGTCATGAAATTTCGCAGCTTCCTCCCAGATCATGCCATGGCCTGATTCTTCAAAGTAAATTAATTGCTTTTCAGGTGCATCAATTAATTGGAAGTACTCATCCGGGATTCGGGAAGGGTTGTTCATGTCATGTCTGCCCAGCACCAAATATACTGGTAACTCAAAATGACTAGCATCCACCCGCAGATCCATCTCCTGTAGCTGCGGGTACACCTCATTAAATGTGTTCATTAACCCAAGTAAATAATAGACCTTATCCAGCCAGCCATATTCAGGTTGTTTTAACATCAACAGGATAGCATCCCCATTCTGCCGGTATTCTTCATTGCGAATATTCGGAACTTCAAAAATGGCGTATTCCCGGCCAAACAGGGTTGAATAGGGTTGGATAGGGCTCCTGCCAAAATAAGGCGGCTTTCCTTGTTTCTCCAGCTTTTCAACAAACTTCAAATCCCCATGGGTTTTGGAATAATCCATCACAACGTCATAAATCATTTGATCTGTCTCCACTACATCCACCATCTGGCTTGTGCCAACATAGGCGTGGAACAAATCCGGTCTTTGCTGTGCCGCTTTTACCCCAATGATCGTGCCCCAGGAATGCCCGACCAGATAAATTTTATCTTTGTTAAACCGATTCTGCAACAATTCCGTTAATTCAACCAGGTCTGCAACATATTGATCCACGGTTAGTGAGGTTTTGGGATGAATGGACGGATAAGACTTCCCACAGCCGCGTTGCTCCCAGATCACCACCACGAAGTTCTTCTCCAGTTCTTGATTAAACCTTAACACGCGTGCCGCTTCCGATGCGCCTGGACCACCGGATAGAAATAGTAATACCGGTTTATGGGTGTCATATCCACGGATGATCAGCCATTGATCCACTCCCCCAAGTATTACTTTCTCGAGGGATGCAATGCTGCCCGGGACCGGCTGTCCATTTTCATCCAGAATGGGTGGTGTATGCGCTCGCCATTGTGAGCTGGCGATCAGGGCCACAAGAATGAATAGAATACCAAATACGATGATCATCTTCCTTCCAGATCCTTTTCTCTTTTTTGTTAGGTCAGGGTTTACCACAATTTCTCCTTCAATATTTCCAGGTATTTAAATTAAACTGCCTGCCAAGGATAGTGCATGCATGGTTGGATTTCACTGCTCAAATGAGGAGATTCTTCATTACCCAAATGGATAGATTAATCGTTAGCCAGCGGACGAAGGAAGTTTTAATTTAGCCTGAAGTAGAAGAAAAATTAAAGTTTTGGAACCTTTGCCAAAATCTCTGAAATTATAACAACCCCAATTGTTTTGGTTTGAGAGCGGCTGGCTGGCTTTTTTCTTTAAGCCAGTTTTCCAATTGGTGATATTGCACCGGAAAAGGATACGGGAAGGGCAAGCCACCTTTTTGAAGCAATAAAGGATTCCCTGCCGGCATATCTTTATGTTCCAGAACAAAAACCGGTACCCAGCCCGCCTTCAATGTTTCTACCGCGCCGCTCCAGGTACCGCCTTTATCAGCATCGCTGGCGACGACGATGGCATAATCTGCCAGGCAATAAATCAGTTTATTCCGCCCCATAGCAGTGCCCACCGAAAATCCGGCATCCGGCAAATAGGGAGTGATTAGGCAAAGATCACCGCGCTCCGCCGCTTTTTTGATCGAATTATCCTTCAGGGTTTGTTCGAGACTATGAGCCAGGACACTAACCGCCGTTCCGCGTGCATCCAGGGCTGCCTGCGTACTGAGTGAATCCACCCCTTTTGCCCCTCCCGAGTATAAAACCAGGCCGGATAGCCCGCAGGTGTTGCCCACAAACTCGGCGCACTCCTGCCCAATCGGGTCGAGGTGGCGCGAACCTACCACGGCAATCCCCGGCTGCCCCATCAATGCGGCTTCCCCAGCGTAAAATAAGGCCAACGGCGCTGAATCCCGCAAACGCTCCCGATATCTTTGAGGGTAAATCTCATCAAAACGAGTGACTACCTGAATTCTCTTCTCAGCATAATAGGTAAGGGCTTTTTCCAGTAAATCCATACGTTCTAATAATTCAACGATCCGGACGGCTTCTTCATCACCGATCTCTAAATTTTTACACAGGTCACTGACATTCATTCCTAGTAAGTCGTCGAAATGACTCACTCCGATAGCACTCAATTTCTTTTCCAGCACATTCCATTCACGCAAGGATAAGGCAGATAAATCCGATTCTTTCGGGATGGCTAATCGGGAGCCTAACAGAAGAACTACTTTTGAATCTTGAGAAAGCATAAATAAAACCCTTTCCTTAACGTTCGGAATGAATTGTGCGGGTGATTGTCAATATATTAACTTTATCAGCCCCGGCTTGTTTAAGCAATTTCGTTATTTCCTCTACTGTAGCACCGGAGTCAAACAAATCATCCAGGACCAACAATTTCTTTCCGCGTACAGAGGATGTTAATTGAAAAGCGCCAGCGACGTTATTCTTTTTCTGAGCCAGGGTTTGAAATTGTTTTTGCTGGGCTGTTTCCCGCGATTTTTTCAACACCGGCCAATACCGGATCTTGAGTTGTTGGGCGAGTTCCCTGGCCAGGCTGCTGACCGGATCTCGCTCCCGTTGAAGCGAGGAAGGCACCGGCAGAAGCGCATCCACCTGTCCAATTTCCGGATATTCCTGTATCAAGAACATGATCTTCTGAAGAATGGGTTGCATCACCGAGAAATCTTCCTGATATTTCAGGCGAAACAGTAATTCTCCTACCCCACTACGCGACCAATCATCACCCTGATAACGACTGTGAAAACCCAGTGCCCAGCCACAATCCCAGAGGCCAGCCAATTGTCTGGGATGATCCCGGTTTAAGAAATTCCTAATCGAATCATCCGATTTATGATCTTTATTTTTGTCATTCTCTGCATTATCAATCATTTTTCGGTCTTTTTTGACTGCGTTATTCGACAGATTATTTATTGGACTATGAAGCACAACAGTAGATTCATGTCCCTGTTTCATTTTCCAGTTCTCGACCACACAACGAATCATTTCATACCCAATTTCATCCGGTAATAGTTCTTTAAGCGGAGTCAAACGATCCACTTGCCCAATTTCTGCAATCACTTTCTCGATTGACTGGATGTATTTTTGAGGGATGATCTTTTCAATATCGACCTTGCCATTCTTTATTAAGATTAAAAGGTGAGAATAAATGGTGCCAACACTCAATTCTCGCAATCTGGCAATTTCTGCTACGCGGTGACCAGACAAATAGTATTGATAAGTTTGTTCAACCGTATTATTGATTCTTTCGGTTCTATTTTGTCTGGGTGTTTTTTGAACATTGGCTAAATTGTTTGTTTTCAGGGGAATTGCAGCCCTTTCCTGCAAAGCTTTCATACCCGCATGGTTGAGGGATAACACCGGATATGGCCCACCGGTCACCTTGATATAACCTTCTTTAATTAATTGTTCAACCATGGATCGAAGGGCGTTGGTGCTCAAGCCAGATAGTTTGCCATAATGAGGGAGTTTGTCCAATCTTGCAGTCAACAATTCTTTATTTTTGGAACCTTGTAAGATTTGGGCAATTTTAACGACGCCAACACCATACTTTATTCGCTGAATAGTCTCCAAAATGAGTAAGGAGGGATCTACCAATTCAGCAGAAGGTTTCGGATTGTTTTGAGTCCTGGTTTTCCGGATCGCTTTGCGCCCGATGCAATTATCACAACATACCTCCGCCGGAACGCACGAATTGTCTCCAAAGTACTTAAGAATGATGTTCCGACGGCATTGATCACTCTCTGCATAGTGGATCATACTCTTTAATTGCTGGTTTTTGATCTCCTGCTGGTGTTTAAAGCGCAATCCCGCAGCCTCAATTTTTTCAGCCTGCCAGGCGTGCTTTTTAATGATCATTTGCGAGCCTTCATCCCCAAAACGCTCAATGATTCCTACCTGCTCCAGGGTTGCCAACCCGACTCTAATTTTCACATCATTTAAACCAGTTAAAATACTCAGGGATTCACCTGATACAGTCAATTCCTGGTTTGCATGGTTTTTGAGTGCATTGTACAGTTTTAATAATTCATTATTGGTGATTTCAGAGTTACGAATAAAATATTCCTGTAAAGCCCGATCTTTATTAGAATAAATTAAAAGCGCTTTGGCTGGCATCCCATCCCGGCCAGCCCGCCCGGCTTCCTGATAATAAGCCTCCAGCGATCCTGGCATAGAGTAATGGATAACCTGTCTTACATCCGATCGGTCAATTCCCATGCCAAAAGCATTGGTAGCTACAATAACGGAAATTTTCTTGCGAATAAAATCATTCTGGATATCGGTACGAACATCATAATCCAGGCCGGCATGATAATGATGGGCATTAATCCCCATCTCGGTACGCAAAAATTCAGCTGCTTCTTCGGTATCCCGCCGCGTTCCGGCGTAAATAATTGTTGCACCACTGGCTTGAGATTTTACAGCTTCCCGCAACACTGCCAAACGATGCGCCGGGTCAAGCGCCGGGCGAACCATAAACACCAGGTTAGGGCGATTAAATCCATTGACAATCAGAGTTGGTTTTTCAAGATGCAACAGCTTACTGATATCCGACTGGACCTGAGCCGTCGCTGTTGCAGTCAGCGCTACCGTAGTGGGGTTCCCAATTAATTCGCGAAATTTGGCAATATGGAGGTAATCCGGTCTAAAATCGTGACCCCATTCGGAGATGCAATGTGCCTCATCGACCGCCAGAAGGCTAACTTTGGCTTGATTAATCACCTCCAAAAATCTTGAATTACGCAGTCTTTCCGGGGCAACATAAACAATCCGAAATTTTTTCTCAGAAATCCCGCGGTATCTGAATTCAATTTCTCGGGTGCTTAGCGAACTATTAATAAACGTTGCTGAAATTCCATGCTTTTCCAGACTGTCCACCTGATCTTTCATCAAGGCAATCAGCGGGGAGATTACCAGGGTAATCCCTGGTAAATACATGGCTGCTAACTGAAATATTAACGATTTTCCGGAACCGGTCGGCATCACGGTGACAGTATGCCTGCCATTCAGCAAGGATTGGATGGCTTCTGCCTGTCCGGGGCGAAAACTTGTAAAACCAAAATACGGTTTTAATTTTTCAATCAGATCTGAATGCATATCTTCCTTCAATGCGCGCGGGAATGATGAGAACCTTTTGTACTAATAATTTTTTAACCTCTGGAGATAATCAATTAATTGGATTTTTTCTGATCCTGGTGACTTTAAATGACTAATTTATTATATAGAAAAAACAAAATCTGCCTTGCAAAGTCTGCTGGAAAAAATTTTCTTCTAGATTGAAACGCCAGAAATCGAGGTATATAAATATTCCATCCAGTTTTTCAACCAATTTTGATTTCAAGAAAAATAAAAGACCACAATGAGAATGAGTTCCATGTGGTCTTTCCTGTGCCCCCAAGGGGACTCGAACCCCTGTTTGAGCCTTGAGAGGGCTCCGTCCTGGGCCACTAGACGATGGGGGCGCACAACGTATGAAATTTTAACATGCGGGTATAGGGCTGTCAATATCAATCAAAAGGCGAGGTTATTCGATGCAGTCAATCTCATTAAAAGCCTTCTAACGATTGGATATCGAATCAATTGTGCGGCTGGTTGACTTGCGTCTACGCACATGATATTATTTATTTAACGGAATTATTCTTTATTATTATCCGGCACCTTAACAACTGTAAAACACTGGAGTAATCGCATGAGTGTTGATTTTATTTTTCGTTTAGTTGGAATGGTTGTTTTTTGTATCCTGGGTGTCTTCCTCGGCTCCCATTTAGGAACGACCAATGCAATAAACCAGAATCCTGAAATTCCCCTGAATCTGGAACAATACACCTTTACCTTTGGGCTGGTAGGCGCCCTGTTCGGATTAATTTTAACTCCTTACATCACCACAAAACCGGTACGTGCTCTCCGATCGAAACTTACCCGAATATCTGCGCAATCATTATTTTCATCATTTGTTGGTTTAATTTCTGGTTTACTGATCGCTGCCTTATTAGCATTTCCCATATCTTTATTACCCAAACCGTTTGGATCAATTTTCCCATTCGTTGGTGTGGTTGTATTCGGCTACCTGGGTATTACAGTTTTTTCCATGCGCCAGAATGATTTGTTCAATGTCATTAGCAGCTTTTCTGGAAAGGGTGCTTCCAACCTGCCGGGTACACCAGTCGGTGAAGTTTCCACCAATTGGGCGGAAACGCGCACCATTCTCTTAGATACCAGCGTAATCATCGACGGCAGAATCGCGGACATCGCCCGAACCGGGTTTCTACCCGGCTCCTTGCTCATCCCACGCTTTGTTCTGAATGAATTGCAATATATTGCCGATTCTTCCGACAGTCTGCGCCGCCAGCGCGGCCGGCGCGGTATGGAAGTATTGGCAAATTTACAGAAAGAACCTTCCATCCCGGTGCGCATCAGCGATATTGATGTAGAAGGCGTCCGAGAGGTGGATGACAAGCTGGTTATTCTAGCGCGTCAACTGCGCTGCCCGGTGCTCACCAATGACTACAACCTTAATCGCGTTGCTGAGTTGCAAGGAGTGACTGTATTAAACATCAATGAACTAGCCAACGCCGTGAAATCGGTCTTATTGCCCGGCGAATTGATGAGCGTTCATGTCATCCAGGATGGTAAAGAAGCCAATCAGGGCGTCGGTTATATGGATGACGGCACCATGGTGGTCGTCGAAAACGGCAGAGATTATATGGATCGCCAAATTGTAGTGGTGGTCACCAAAGTGTTACAAACCGCTGCCGGACGCATGATCTTTGCCCGGCCTGAAGAGGTCGAAGGGTAATTCATCGAGGAGTAAAAGAAGTATGACTGTTAGAATTTATAATACTTTGACACGCAAAAAGGAAGAACTGCAAACATTAGAGCCCGGCGTGGTCAAAATGTACGTATGCGGGCCGACTGTCTATTCTAAAGCGCATGTCGGGCATGCCATGTCGGCGATGGTGTTTGATATCATCCGCCGTTATCTGGAATACCGCGGTTATAAAATGGATTACTTGATGAATTTTACCGATGTGGATGACAAAATCATCGCACGCGCCAATCAACAGGGTGTCGATCCGTTCAAGTTGGCGGAAGGCTATATCCATGAATATGAACAAAACCTGGCAGACTTAAACATCAAACCAGCCACTTTTAATCCACGCGCCACGCAAGAAATTGACCAAATCATTCAGATGATCGCCGGTTTAATTGAGAAAGGCTATGCCTATCCGGTGGATGGTGATGTTTTTTTTCGCGTGACCCGCGATGCCGATTATGGGCGTCTATCCGGACGCAAACTGGATGATATGGTCGCCGGTGCCAGAATTGATGTGGATGGCCGCAAAGAAAACCCGATGGATTTTGCTCTCTGGAAAGCAGCTCGCCCGGGAGAACCTGCCTGGGAAAGCCCCTGGGGCAAAGGCCGCCCTGGTTGGCACATCGAATGCTCTGCGATGAACCTCCACCACCTGGGTGAGCAGATCGATATTCATGGTGGTGGCAACGACCTGATTTTTCCCCACCACGAAAACGAAATCGCCCAAACCGAGAGCCTGACCGGTAAACCCTTTGCCCGCTATTGGGTACACAACGGGATGCTGCAACTGGGCGGTGAAAAAATGTCAAAATCGACCGGCAATCTGGTCTCCATCGAGGAATTCCTCAGCAAATATACCGCTGATACCTTGCGCTTCACGGTACTCAATTCCAGTTATCGCAACCCGCTCACCTTTAATGATGACGTCTTAGAACAATCTGAAAAAGCGCTTGATCGCCTGGCTTCTGCTTTTCGATCAGCTCTTCCAGGCGCCAAAGGCACTTCGGAGGAAAGTCTTGCAACCCTCCAGGCGCAGGTCAACGCCACCCAGGCAAGCTTTATCGCCAACATGGATGACGATTTCAACAGTGCCGGGGCGTTGGGATCGATATTCGATCTGGTGCGGGTGATCAATCAGACTCGGACTACCGGAGCCACCGAAGAACAATTGCAGCCAGCACAATCCAAACTGCGGGAATTAACCAATGTTTTCGGGCTGGTATTGGCAAATGGCTCTCCGTCTTCCTCCCAGGCGGAACCTTTTATTGAACTCTTACTCGAGTTGCGCACAAA
>DAOUFM010000078.1:0-3224 GCA_034429975.1 Anaerolineaceae bacterium
TATGACCAGCAGACCATCCTGCAGACCACGCTGGATGCCTGGCGTACCAACCCGCTGGCACGGCGCATCGTTGGTCTGACCAGCCAGTATGTGGTTGGCGGCGGTATTCGCATCACCTGTGAGCACCCGGGTACTGCTGCTTTCCTGAACCAGTGGTGGCAGCACGAGCTCAACCAGTGCGCTTTACGTGTCTATGAATGGTGCGACGAACTGACACGCGCCGGGGAGCTCTTCTTTTTGCTGTCCAGCGATGTTTCCGGAATGACCTATGTTCGGGCAATACCGGCAGTTCAAATTAACGCCATTGATACCGCTGAGAATGACCTGCAGCAGGAACTGGCTTATCACCAGCAAAGCGCTGCCCTGGGGGTTGAGAAGCTCTGGCCGGCTTATGACAGCCGCCAGGATAACCCTGAACAGACAGTCATGCTGCATTTTGCCATCAATCGCCCGCCGGGTGCGGTACGCGGGGAAAGTGACCTGGCACCGCTGCTGGTGTGGCTGCAGCGCTACGCTGTCTGGCTGGAAGATCGCGCCCGGTTGAACCGTTATCGCAATGCTTTTTATTTTGTGGTCAAGTCTCGCTTTCTGAGCGAAGCGGAACGCGCCACCCGGCAATCCGTCCTAAATGCTATTCCGCCCACCCCTGGTTCGATTTTAGTGACAGATGAAGCTGAGCAGTGGGAGGTAATCCACCCGCGCCTGGAGAGCCAGGAAGCCAGTGAAGATGGCTTGAGCATCAAGAAAATGATTGCAGCCGGTGCCGGGCTCCCCCTGCATTTTCTGGCAGAACCGGAATCCTCTACCCGCAGCACAGCCGAAGCTGCTGGCGGCCCCACTTTCCGACATTTTGAGCAGCGCCAGTTGTTCTTTAGCGAGATGCTGCGCCAGTTGGCAGTACTGGCAGTCCGCCGCCGGGCACAGTTTGACCGCTCACTGGACAGTACAGCGCCAATCCAGGTGCAGGTGGCTGACCTGAGCGGGCGTGATAACGCTGCCCTGGCGATCGCCACGCAGGCTGCCAGCCACACTTTCTTTGAGCTGTTTGACCGCGGTTTGATTGAACGTGCTGAACTGCTGCGCATGGTCTACCGTTTTGCTGGAGAAGTACAGGCGCAGGAAACCCCAACAGAAATGAAAAGCGACCCGGCGCGTCAACCGGTGCAGCCTTCCTCTGGGAAAAAAGTGAAAGGCAGCAAATTGATCAACCCTGAACAGGGAGAAGCGCGCGGCATCGCCAGCGTTTGAACCAGGAAGGAGGAGCAGGGAGTAATTTCAACAAAAATTCGATGAGAGAAAGGAGCAGAAATGACAGAAAAAACACAACAATTTCGTACCCGAGTGCAATTTGAAACGCTGATGCCTGAAGGAGAAACGTCAGAAATCAAGAATGCTGCAGAGCAGCGCTTTGAAGTCACCGCCATCACCGCTGGGGTAGGGAATGGCTGGCAGTTCACCGCGGAGGTACTGCGCACCTCCTTGGGGTTGTGGGAAGGCGTGGAAGTGTTCATCGACCATCAACCGCCGGCAACAACCCGCAGCCTGCGTGACTTGGCGGGAGTGGTCTACGGCGCGCGCTTTGACGAAGAAAAACAGGGGGTGGTGTTGACGCTCAAACCAGCCGGCCCCAGTGCGTCACTGCTGGCGGAAATCGGAACCGATTGGCTGGGCAGTACATCCCCGCGCCCGCGCCTGGGCTTCAGCGCCGATATCGTTTTCAGTGCTGCCGGTAAAACGGTGCAGGAAATTCATAAAGTGATCAGCCTGGATCTGGTTTATCGCCCGGCACGTGGCGGGGCTTTCAACCGGATTCTGGAACAAACAAAATCTCAACAGGAGGAAGAAATGGAAAAAAATCTGCAATTAAGTGAAATGGGAGCTAACACCAGCGATGGAACGGATCTACTTCAAGAGGTACAGAAAATTAAGCATGATCTGCTGGGGTTAAAATTAAAGGAAAGCAACCTGCCAGAACCCGTGCAGGAACAATTACGCAAACAATTTGGGCAGGGTCCCTTCGGGCTGGCTGAACTTGACCAGGCTATTCAATCTCAACGCGAACTGGTGGCTGCGCTGCAGGGACGTAACATGATTCAGGGTGCCGGGCGCATCGAAGAAATGCGCTCGCAACGGGACCAATTGCAGGCAGCGGCTGATGACCTGTTAGGCGCACCTCGCGAAGCCGGTATGCAGAGCGCCCGTGTTGCCCGCCTGAGCGGCATCCGCGAGCTTTACCTGCGCATGACCGGCGATGTCGATTTTCATGGGCGCATGGGGCTCGACCGCACTCAACTGGCAGACAGTGACAGCCTCTCGAACGTGTTGAAGAACAGTTTCAACAAGATCATGCTGCAGCAATGGGAGCAACTGGGCAAAGCAGGCTATCGCTGGTGGGAGAAGGTGGTGCGTGTGGAGCACATGAACTCGCTGCAGGATGTAAGCGGTATTTTGCTGGGCGAGGTCAGTGCTTTGACGGTCATCTCCGAAGGTGGCAGCTATGATGAGTTGGAGATTAGTGACAGCGGGGAGAGCCAATCTTTCCGCAAGTACGGCGGTTTGCTGCCTATCACGCTGGAGATGATCGACAAGGATGAAACCCACAAACTGCGCCAATTGCCGCAGAAGCTGGCAGCCAGTTCCATTCGCAACATTTCCAGCCTGGTAGCCGGGTTGTTCACCAGCAGCAACGGCACTGGCCCGATCATGGCGGATGGTGCGCATATCTTTGACGCCAGCGCCCACAAAAATCTGGGCACTGCGGCATTGAGTGCTGCCAGCTTTGAAGCAGCCAGCCAGGCAATTTACCAGCAGAGCATGGTCTCGAATGATACCACCAAGCCCATGCTGGCGGTGGATGCCCGCTACTTGCTGGTGCCGCGTGCCCTGCGATTGACCGCCCGCCAGATTCTCTACCCGACTTTTGAGCGTGAGAGCAACATCTTCTCGGAGAATATGCTGCGCGGTGAACTGGGGGATGTGATCACCGTGCCAGATTGGACGGACGCCAACGACTGGGCTGCCATCGCTGACCCGAACCTGGTGCCTGGCATCATCATCGCCGAACGTTTTGGATTGATGCCCGAGATTTTCGTGGCGGAAAACGAGCATGGTTTCGATATGCTGCACAACGACACGATCAACCTGAAGGTACGCCATTTCCTGAGCGTTTTTGCGGCGGATTATCGACCGTTGTATAAGGCGAATGTTGTATAGGCGATAGGGGA
>DAOUFM010000079.1:0-2286 GCA_034429975.1 Anaerolineaceae bacterium
GCCGTCGCGCTCGTAAGGCGGGAAGAAAGGCGGCAGAGCGCAGGATGCCAATACACCTTCTAATACCGATTGGCCAGGGTTTTGTCCGTACAAAACCAGTTGCCCCGTGTATAAGTCGGTGGCCACCAGATAGAGCTGGATCTCACGCATATCTCTAAAACGCAAGTCTGGCCTGACGCCATGCGCCACGAGGAAGTTTTGCAATTTACCAAAATTCCGATAATCGGGTGTTTTTAGGATCGTCCGCAAGGTGAGCCAGGCGAAGTGTTTTGGCAAGAGGTCCATTTTTACAGATTCCATCCAGGTCTGAATTAATCGCTCAATGCTGGATGAATTGATCCCGTGAACAGCTAGAAACGCGGCATTGACAGCCCCAATAGAGGTACCTACTAGAATTTCGGGATGGATATTGTTCTCGTATAAAGCCTTCAGTGCGCCCACTTGAAAAGCTCCCCTTGCGCCACCTCCACTGAGCACAAAAGCTAGCCGTCTTTCTTCCATAATTTTTACCATCCTTTCTGCCTTGTAACACTCTGTCCTTGCCTGGTCTGCAATTCTCACTTTTTTTCAAGCAGGGATGAGATATCAGGAAGGTCCCTGATTTGAATGTCGTCCGGATCTGATGGGCGGAGGTAATGTAACTGCCAGACTAAGTCTGATAAGGATTTGTACTCTTGATCGTAGCGGTCCATACCATCTGCATAATCGGGATCGAGGAGCGCTTCCCGGGCACTCTCGTCGGACGGTTCCGGTTCATATTCGGCAATCATCTTGCGCAGGTCCGCATGATGATCACGGATGGGGCACGGCATAAGCCAGTTGCCATCCTTCTGCTTATAGGATTTCTGCCAATTTCTTAGTGAAGCAAAGAACGGATCCCGCCATACTTCATTCAATGTCTTACCATCCCGGTATGCGTCGTTGATGTTGATCGGAGAATAAGGCATAAATACACAGGGACTGACTTTGCCGTCCCAATCGATATAGAAATAACCACCCCCGGTATCACTTCCGGCAGAGAGGCATCCATCGCAAACCGTGCCATGGTTCCAGAAATCGGCCAGGAAGTAGCTCTTTTCTCGGATCAACTTCCAGGATTGGTGCCACATCCAGAGGCGCTGCTGCGGTGTCGGCATCAGATCCAGCGAAACTGACCTGCCTATCGGCATGTAGTGGAAAATCCAACTGTAAATGACTCCTTGCTCTTTATAAAAATAGTCCATAAATTCATCAGATAGGATTTCTTCAGTGTTATCACAGGTGGCGGTAAGCGACATGCCATAGGGCACGCCGGCCTTCCGCAACCGATCCATCCCAGCTAAAACCTTATCAAACACACCTTTGCCGCGGCGGGCATCTGTTCGTTCACGCCATCCTTCCAGCGAAAAAGCGGGTGTCAGGTTACCAATCCGGGCCAGGCGTTCGGTTACTTTTTCGTTGACCAGGGTACCATTGGTATACATCATGAAAAGGCAATCATTGTGTTTTTCAGCCATATCCAATAAGTCCTTGCCTTCAGAGCGGTAGGCCATAGGTTCGCCACCGCTGATGACAAAGAAACGAACCCCCCATAATGTTTTTGCTTCGGTAATAATCCGATCAAAGACATCCCAGCTCAACTTTTCATCGGTCATTATGCCTGCATTTGCGTAACAACCCGTGCATTGCAAATTGCAGGCTTTTCCCGGGCTGATGACCAAAAAGGTTGGCGCATTGTTTCCGGTATCCGTGCGGAACCGATCTGCAGCGCGCATATTTTCGCCTTGTTTCAGGAACAAATCCTTGGCAAGGATATTGAATAACGTATGGATCACTTTGTCGGAAAAGTATCGGCCCTCTAAAGCCCGGTCCAGTGTGTCGATGATGGATAACCCGAACGCGGCTTTGTCGTCATCAACTCCAGGTATATTATTACTATCTTCCCGTTTCTTTTTAAGGTCTTCAAACAATTGTCGCTTCAATCGCTTGACGACCATTTTCCGCAAAGGCCTGTTCTGAATCAATTGTGGTCCAGATTGCGCCAGTAAATTGGCGATGGGGCCGAAGGTTGCAGTTAAGGCTTGTGTCGAGTCGTTCATCGCTCTCTCCTCTATATTCTTCATGATGTCTTTTTTCCAGGGCCCGGTCTACTCAAGGGATGGGTCTCTTTCGAAACCGGGCCCCTATTCAATTGTTCTTCCAGTCTCCGTACTCGTCAGCCACAGTCAGTAAGCTCGGGGGAGTTCTCGAAGACCCGTTTTCGGGATATCGATCTTTGGTGTGGCATTCAGGGGAATTGGATTAGTG
>DAOUFM010000080.1:0-16920 GCA_034429975.1 Anaerolineaceae bacterium
ATACACAGTAATAATAATTAAGGGCAGGAAAACCACCGTAAAAAGCCTGGAATAAAAAAAGCGTTGAAATGACTGGATTTCTTTTTTCCTCACCCCATATTCAATCATCGCTGTGAAGCTATAGGAATAAAAAGCAATTTTCATGTGCTGATAAACACTCTCATTAATGCCGCTAAAAATCATCGTCAGCCCATTCGGAAAGAACTTATAGAGATAATTCAGCAACATAAAAAAAAGATAAAAAATTAAGATTTTGACAGGCGTAGAGAAGCGAAATCGTTTCATTGCAGGCTCCGCAATTCGTGTTAAATGTGAGATTTTTTACATCTTAACACAAAGATCGCAAAACTCCATTGACGCACGTCAATCATCCACCCACTACAACCAGCAGAAATTGCAAGCCTTTAATGAAGTAATAAGGCACTTATCAGCAGTCCAGAAAGGGATCTGCAAATCATCAGCGCTGGCAAGATCATAACAAGCATAAGGCTTTGCTCGATTCAAATGAATTCCTGCGATACAATTAACCCATCACCTCCGAAAGGACCTCAACATGAAATCATCCGACTTTCTTAACCTCCTGGCAAAAAAACAAACCCTGGTGTTAGACGGCGCTACCGGCACTAATTTGCAAAAACGCGGTTTACCGGTTGGCAGCCCACCCGAAACCTGGCTTTTTGACAATCCGGCTGGGATTTCGCAGCTCTACAGCGACTTTGTTGCCGCCGGTTCGGACATCATCCTGACCTGCACCTTCGGTGGCAATCGCATCCGCCTGGGGCACGCCAATCTGGCCGAAAAACTTGAAGAAACCAACCACACCGCCGTTCGTCTTGCTAGGGAAGTCACTGAAGGAAAAGACGTGTTGGTCGGTGGATCGTTAGGACCATTGGGTGAGATTCTGCAACCTTACGGCACCCTGAGCGCGGAACAGGCTTTTGAGCTGTATCGGGAACAGGCCAGTGTATTGGTTGGCGCCGGGGTGGATCTGCTGGTGATAGAGACGCAGTTTGATCTCGGTGAAGCTCAGGCAGCAGTCAACGCTGTCCGATCGGTGGATGAAGAGATCGCCCTGGTGTGTTCCTTCAGTTATGACCGCGGGGTGCGCACGATGATGGGCGTCAGACCGACTCAAATGGCTGAAATTTTCAATGAAATGACAGTAGATGTGCTTGGTATTAACTGCGGCAAAAGTCTGGAAGATAACCACTCGGTGCTCGCCACCCTCAAAGAACATACCAGCAAACCCATCTGGTTCAAACCCAACGCCGGCTTACCCACTAGCAATCCGGACGGCAGCAGCTCTTACGATGTTACTCCGGAGATGATGGCAGCCTACGTGCCAACCTGGCTGGCTGCCGGGGCGCGTCTGGTCGGTGGTTGCTGCGGCACCAGCCCGGAACATCTGGCTGCAATTGCGAGAGCTTCTATTGGCAACTGAACTGATCATCGCTCCGCCTGCTTCGGGGAAAACAGAAGCCTGTGTTCAAAGGATTTTAGCTTACCATGCACAACATCCTTTAGCACCCATCTGGGTACTGGTTCCGGACAGTTTACAGCTTTATGCTTTCCGCAGACGTTTGGCTGCTGCAGGCGGCAGTATTGGCACAAAAACAGGCTATTTCAGTACCCTCCTCAATTTACTGGTGGAAAAAAAAGGGCTGAGCTTACCTTTAGTTTCGCTGCCATTAATCCAACGGATCATCCAGGAGACGGTAGCAGAAGCGATTCAGGAAGAAGAGCTGCAGTACTATACTCCTTTACAAAAATTTCCTGGGTTTATTTTAACTTTACGAGAAATCTTTGTTGAGTTAAAACGGGCTTACGTTTCTCCACAACAGTTTTCAACCTTTGTTCAGGATGATCACCCGGCTTATCGGGATCTGGCGCTTTTGTATGAGCGCTTTCAGGCGCGATTAAGCAAGTTAAACTTGGCCGAGCAGGATGACATCAACGGGTTGGCGCTCTCCCTGTTAGAAAAAGATAGAAACCTGGCTACCGATATTCCCTTGCTGGTGGTGGATGGTTTTGTTGCTTTTAACGGGATCCAGAAACAGGCGCTGCTTTTGCTTTCTCAGCAGGCAGGGCAGGTTTTGATCACTTTACCGGGCCTGATCACTGCTGATCGTAGCGCACACCTGGCTTTCAAGAAACAGGTTGACGAATTACAGGCATCACTCTCTCCTACAATTTCTACCCTTTCCAACCCAACATTTTTACCAGAAGAATTGGGGCATATTGAAAAATATTTGTTTGAACCTGTTTCTCCAGTTGGGAATGCAAGAGGGAATTTGTTGATGCTTGAAACCCGCTCACCGGCTGATGAAGTGCGCGAGGTTTTACGCTGGGTGAAAAAATTAGTCCTGCGCAAAGGTGGTAATTTAGATGATATGGTCATCATTACCCCCAACCCCGGCCTTTATCACCCGCTTTTCAAGGCGATTGCATCTGAATTTGGGATTCCATTGCATTTTTCAATCGACGACCCATTGAACCAATCCCCTGCCATTACCGCTTTGCTGGCATTGCTGAAATTACCTGAGCAAAATTATAAAGCCAGGTCAATAATCAATGTACTTCGCTCGCCGTATTTCACTTCAGGGATGGAAGTGGAGACCATTGATTTGCTTGAGATGATCAGCCGGGTAGCCCAAATAATCGAAGGCAAAGATCAATGGGAGGAGACCTGGAAACGGCTTGAAAATTCTTCCATTGAGAATAAGAATCTGCTGGACAGTGAAAGAAATGCCCCGGCTTTGCCGCGTGGTGAAGAAGCTACACTGCTAAAATCGCGGCTCAATGCTTTTTTCGACGTGATCACTCCCCCAGAAGGAGTTCTTTCTTTGACCGAATGGATTGTCTGGCTGGAGAAGATGCTGGAAGAGCTGCTTTATTATAAAAAGCTGGAAAGCGAGCAGGAAATCTCTGCTTACCAGGCATTCCAGGAGGTCCTGCGTGCTTTCATTGCCAGCGAAACGATTATGGGGGCTCGATTGGTCAATTTCCAGCAATTTCTATTAGATCTGGAAAGTACCATTCCCAAAGAACATTATCGTGAAAATGAAAAATTGAACCAATCTAAACTGCATATTGGGACCATCCCGCATGCCCGCGGTGCTCGTTTTCAGGCAGTGGTGCTGTTGGGGTTATCCGAGGGCCTTTTCCCAGCGGTGGAACACCCAGATCCCTTCCTGGATGAAGATTTTAGAGCCAGGTTGGGGTTGGAATCCCGGCTGCAGCGCGAGCAGGCCAGTCTGTTTTATCAGGCAGTCACCCGTGCTGATCAATACCTTTTGTTATCGCGCCCGTATTTGACCGATAATGGCGAAGAATGGGAAGCATCCGCATTTTGGAATGCCGTAAAGCACATCACTCCGGATGATACCCGCATCAAGGTTCATCCAGATCATCTGCAACCATTTGAGGACGCCGGTTCAACTCAGGAGATTTTGTTTACAGCGGTGCGGACAGCTCATTTACCCCCGTCGATGGATTTTCTATCCGAACGCTGGAAGCAGCTTTCTTTTGCCAAAGATATTATGACAGCCAGAACTGCCAGGGTTGCCCAGGGAATTTATGAAGGATTCCCCAACGACATTTCTGCATTAACCCAGCAACGCTATTCGCCTGATTTTACCTGGAGCCCATCAGCGCTGGAAACCTATGGAAAATGCCCCTTCATGTTTTACGTAACCCGGGCGCTGGATCTGAGTGAGCGCGCCATCCCGCAACTGGGCATCGATGGTAGCCAGCTCGGCTCTATGCTACATAGAATTCTGGAATTAACGTTCCGTAAATTCAGTGATTCGCAAAACTCGGATGATTTGTTGACCATCCTGGAAATGGTCTGCCAGCAGAAATTTTCAACTGCCCCGCAGGAATTTGGTTTTCGTCCATCTCCTTTATGGGAAATTGAGAAAGAGCAATTCCTCGAAAAATTGAAAACCTCAGTTGAGAATCTGGCAGAGGACACAGCCTGGACGCCAATCGAATTTGAGGAGAAATTCGGGTTTACACATCGCGCCCCTTTGATTGTCCAGCATGCTGATGAAACCATCCGTTTGCACGGTGTGATCGATCGGGTGGATCGCAATGCTAACGGAGATCTGCGCGTGATCGATTACAAAACGGGCGGCAGCTTCACCAATAACGACCTGACCAAGGGTTACATCCTGCAAATACCTATTTACGCTTTAGCAGCCCGGGATGCCCTACAACTCGGAGAACCAGTAGCCGGGATGTATTGGAAGATTCTGGCTGGGGAAGCAGCCCTAAGGTTGGAAAAATATAAAACGCAAGAAATGGAAGGTCTACAAGCCGCTTTCCAGGTTGTATTGGAACATCTTGTGCGCATTGTCAAAGGTGTTCGGGCAGCCGAATTTCCTCCCATCCCACCCGATGGTGGCTGCCCGCCGTATTGTCCGGCAGCTCAATGGTGCTGGCGTTATGAAGCAGGTTGGTGAGCTATGCAATCGGATATCTTAATCCAAAACGTCCTTTCCCTTTTCGAACTGACCCAGGATCAGAAACAGGCAGCTAAAACACGCGGGCGAGATATTGCCGTCACTGCCGGAGCTGGTAGTGGCAAAACCAGCACGCTGGTAGCCCGTTACACCTCCTTGCTGGCGGATGGCCTGCCTTTACGCAGTGTCGTTGCCATCACATTCACAGAGAAAGCAGCACTGGAAATGCGCTCACGGGTACGTTTAACCTTGAGAAGCTTGATCGAAAAAAGTGCTAATGAAGAAGAGCTCCAGTTTTGGAGTGGGTTGAACGCCCAGATGGATTCTGCCCGCATCGGAACCATTCATAGCCTGTGTATGGAGATTCTGCGGGCCCATCCGGTGGAAGCTTTGATTGACCCCAAGTTTTCAGTAATCGATGAAGCGGATGCCGCTACCTTAAAGATCCAGCTCGTGGATGATACCCTGGCGGAGTTGGTCGACCAGGCAGAATTCCGTGATCTGTTTCGGATCCTGAATATCAATACACTGAAAGCGTTGTTGCTGCTGCTAATCAATAAACGTCTGGAAACTGTCGAAGCAGTGGATAAAGATGGGGACGTTTTCCAACCGCTGAAGGATATCCTTCAGGCAGCTTTTAACCATCCGAATATTTGTGGCCCAATTGGGCATTTTCAGGAATTAAATGAAATGGAGCTCATACGGGATGCAGGTGAAAAACAGGCTGAACAAATTGAGGGACTTTTGACAGTCTGGAAGGAGGCTGAAAACGCCCTTACTCAAGCGGATATCATTACCTGTGCTCAGGCGCTCTATCGTGCCCGGCGTGAATTTATGAAATTAACTATCGGCAAGAGAAGCGGTCAGGTCCGGGAATCTCTCCAGACGTTGCAAATTGCCTACGATCTGCTGCTCAATCCAATCTGCGGCGGGAAGGATGCAAAAGAATCTCCGCCAGATAGAGAAACAGAAGAACAATTCAAACTAGCTACGGAATTGGTTAAACAAGCCTTCCATATTCTGCTGGAGAAATATCAGCGCGCATTACAAAGTCTGGGCATGCTGGATTTTGATGACCTGGAACAAGGCGCTATGCAGATCCTCAAAAAAGAAAGCGTGCGCCAACTCTGGAACCAACAGATCAGTTCAATCCTGGTCGACGAATTCCAGGATACCAATGACCGCCAGAGGAAAATTGTTTACGCCCTGGCGGAACAACCCGGGAAATTATTTGTGGTGGGCGATGCCAAACAAAGTATCTACCGTTTTCGTTCTGCTGATGTGACCGTATTCCGGCGCGTCCAACAAGACATTCTCGCTCGCGGTGGCATTCATCTGGATCTGGATAAGAATTTTCGTACGCACGCTGAACTACTGGATGGGATGGGTTCGTTGTTGAAACCCATCATGCAGCCTGAAGAAAGCCAATCAGCTCCTTATTTTATTTCCTATGAAGCCATGCAGGCACACTTCCCGTCGCCGCCGGATCATATCCGCGGCCCGTTTTTCGAGTTTGTGATTGGCATTGGCGAAAAGACCAAAGATGGCAGAACAAACGCTGCCAGGGGGTTAGCCAGACGCCTGCATGAAATGCGCATGCAGGGTGAAATTAAAGCCTGGGATGACGTCACGCTCCTTTTTCGTGCTTCCAGTGGTTTTTCAAGCTACGAACAGGCTTTGGAAGACGCCAATATTCCTTTTGTGACCGTCTCCGGGCGGGGTTTTTACGATCGCCCTGAGATTCGTGATGTACTCAACATTTTGCGAGCCTTAACCGACCCGTCCGATGATCTGGCAATGGCGGGATTATTACGCTCCCCAGCTTTCGGTTTGAGTGACACCGCTCTTTACCAGTTACGCTGGCAAAATGGTGAAGCTCAGTCCTATTGGAAAGCCTTGCAAGGCGAAATTGTCCATCTAAGTGCGACCGACCAGCAGCGAGCCACTCGCTGCCGGGTTATCCTTAATGAAATCCTTCCGCTAGTAGATCGCATTCCGGTAGCTGAGATCCTTAAACGAATGATTGATGTCACCGATTATCGCGCTATGCTGGCAATTGGCGCAGAACGAGGAACCGGCGGAAGGTTGTGGCGCAACCTGGATAAATTGCTGGGGGATGCACGCGATTCGAAGAAAGTGATTGTCCGTGAGTTTCTCGATACGATTGCAACCATCAATGACGCCGGAGTTCGCGAAGGTGAAGCCCCATCTGAAGCCCAGGGAGCCGTGCGGTTGATGACGATTCATAAATCCAAGGGGTTACAATTCCCGATCGTTGTTCTGGCGGATGCCAGCCGCGAACCGCTGCGTAAATCTGAGGAAGCCTATCTCCTGCCGGAGACTGGTATGGCAGTCAGGCTTGACCCAACCAGTATGCTCTACCGCCTGGCAAAGAAGCTGGATCAAGACCAGGAAAACGCGGAGAATTTACGGATGTTGTATGTCGCCATGACGCGCGCTCAGAATAAATTGATCCTTAACGGACACGCTACTCAATCTTCGAAAGGTGGCTGGAATGCCAAATCCTGGCTGGGATCATTAATCTCTGCGGCTGACCTCGATCTGGACAAACTGGTTAATCAGGCTGGCGATCCAGAGATCCTGGTCTCTCCCAGTGGGCAAGCTCTTCGGGCTGTGGTGATCCCGCCTGAAAGCCAATTCTTTGGGTCGGACACCTTCGTTCGCCACCGTGAGGCACCTGATTCAGATGAGATTCCTTTGTATCTATCGTTGCTTAAGCCAGAAGAAAAGCCGGAGGAAGAAGATGAATCCGCCAGCCCAATCCCCTGGCAGGCAAGTGTGAGCCGGGAAGATGTTCATCCAACCGTCATCGGACTCATGGTTCATAAAGCCATCGAAATGTGGTGTTTTCCGGATAATCCTTCCTTGACTTCTCTGCTGGACACTTTCGCCCGCGCAAATGGCTTGAGTTCAAAGCAGCAAATTGATTTTGCAATCCAGCAATCTATTCTGCTGCTAACCCGCTTTAGGCAGCACCCAATTTTTCAAGAAATTGAGCAAGCCACCCAACGCTTCCACGAAGTTCCATATAGCTGGAAAGCAGGCGACTATTTATCCTCCGGGTTTATTGACCTTCTTTACTACACGAAATATGGCTGGCAGATTCTGGAATTTAAGACCGATGCCATACACAGCGATGAACAACGCAGGAAATTAATCGAACAATACCAAAGACAAATTAATAAATACAGAATTGCTGCTTCTAATTTACTGAAAGAACCAATCAAAGCCCGCCTTTGTTTCCTGGATGATCGTGGAGGAATTTCACTGAATTAATTTTTTTAGCTTCGTTCAGCCATTGTGCTGGACCCGATTAATTCAAGTGTCAATTCATTCTGGTCACCTGAACAGCCAAAACAAAAGGACTTTCTATTTTGCGTGCCACAATTTCCAGGGTTTCGCCATAATTTGGCATCAGGTCATAATACAAATAAGAACGCGGATCGGCTGGTTTAGCGGTCAGTAATTTCGTTTTATCCTTTAGAGGTAAAATCAAATAATCCTGCCCCGGTTGATCAACGAAGTAACCTTCAATCTCTCCGCATTGGTAAGTAACCATCCCTTTCAGGATTATCCGGTTTGCATAATAATTGTCAACCTTGAATGACGTATGATCTTGCGACCAGGTTCCATAAGCTTCAATTTGGTCGCCGATTAAGGCTGGGTCCTTCTGCAGCCAATCAATCCCATCCCAGAATTGGGTGTCGGTGTTTAACAGAAGCTTAATCTCGGTTCCATCTTCCTGCCGGATTGTTAGTCCATTATTCGTCTGGTTGATTAATTCGCCGTGGACTTCATTGATATCCGGTTCAGACTTACCAGCTTGTTGACTATCTGACTGAGAAGGGGCCCTGGTACAGGCAGCAATCGTCAAAATGGAAATAATAGAAATCATTCGGATGAGTTTCGATGGCGTTTTCATAGTTTTGCTCACTTATTAGGGATTATTTAATTATACCGATTTTTTGGGAGAACGATCGTTAAAAATCGGGTCGAAATTAGCAAACAGAAAATAGCCTGGCTCTCAATTAAAAAGTGAGCGGATTTTTCCAAAAACCAAGTTCACCATCCGATGGTAACTCCAGACTCCTGTGGTGATGAAATTCATTTTTTGAGTCCAATTTGAATGTGCCACCGCAAATTGAATAATCGCCAACGCCAGCCCAAATCCAACGAATAACATTTGGTATAGGGTGTCGCTTTGTAGAGCCACTAACCCAACCAACAAAATCACTCCTGTAACAAACCCAAACACGATCCAGGCTGTCGTTTTTATTCCAATTTTTATCATCAGTTTCTGAGCAAGTGGGTTGGTTTCCTGATGTGGGTATTTTATCCGTTTGATCGTTGTGACTATATCCAGCAATTTGGTAATGATCAATAACAGAATAATCAAAAGAATCAGAATTTTCATGGGGATAAATATTTTTCTTTACTTCCGAGAAAATCACTATCTCTCAGAAAAAATTTTCATTTTTAGGGTGCCATTTCGATAGTTTGGATCGCATCCAGCCTTTCAGGTATGGAAGGGTGATTGTAATGCACCCAGACATACAGGGGATGTGGGGTCAGGTTCGCCAGATTTTCCTGTGCCAGCACTTTGAAGGCTCGCATGGCGGGCTCTTTCCCAGCCAGTTTGGCGGCAAAGGCGTCGGCCGCATATTCCGCTTTCCGGCTGATGTAATTGAGTGGTAAAGACAAAATCAGCTCCAGTGGCGCAATCAGGATCGAGAATAGCACGACACTGAACCCGAGGTGCACTCCGGAGAGTCCAAACGCCTGTGCAAGGGCATTGCTCTGCAGAATAAATCCGATCACCACCGCATATAAGCCGAACAACCCAATTTGCAGCCAGAGCATTTTGGTCACATCTTTATGGACAGCATGCCCGAGCTCATGCGCCAACACAGAAAGAATTTCTTTGTCGTCCAACTTCTCCATCAGGGTATCAAACAATACTACTTCGCGGGTCTTTCCCAACCCACTGAAGAAGGCGTTCAACTTGGTGGAACGCTTGGAAGCATCCATAACGGATATGGCTTTGACATGGAAACCTACTTCATCCGCCATTTTTCCGATCTGATCTTTTAATTCTCCATCCGGTAAGGGCGATAATTTATTAAAGATTTTAACAAATACTTTGGTATTGAGCACAAACAGCGTAATCATGACCAGCGTCAGGATGATCCAAGCAAATAAAACAAACCACCAGATGCGTCCTAAGAAGATCAGATAGATTACATTCAATAAAGCGGTCAATCCCCCACCCAGGAAAGCCATAAGTGCCAGGTTTTTCAAGAGATCAAGGAAAAAGGTCTTGCGCGTGGTTTTATTAAAACCATATTTCTCTTCAATCACAAAGGTGCCATAATAATCAAACGGCAAACCGATTATCAGGTCCAGCAGCATATAAATTGCCAAAAAAACCAGCGTCTGTAAAACAGGTTGAGCGAACCAACCGTTCGTCAATCGCTCCAGGAAACCAAAAAAGCCAAAACCGAGTAATCCCAGCAACACGGCAGTCATTACAGTTTTAACGATGACCTCATAGCACAAGGTCTCCATGAAATAACTCAGCCATTTATTGTACTTTTCCTGGTCGTAGATATCTCGCGCAATCTCTGGAATAGGCTGAGTGCGATAGCGATAATTAACCAGCGTAATCACCAGGTCGATGATATACATGAGCGCCACAAGCGCAATAATGATGAATTTAATCATTCTAATTCCTCAACAAGAGATTCTAATACCCAACATTTCGTTTTACGATACGTTTCTCTTCTTTTTTAACTGTCATGAATTTCTTAACAGTTCGTTTTTTTTGAGTTCACAATAATTATAAATCCTCTTCCAACCCGCCCCAGGGAGAAAAGCGTTCGAAGGATATATCAAATTGCTGCAAAATCTTGCCTACCAGTTGGTCAACCATCTCCTGAATGGATTTCGGTTTGTGATAAAAGGTCATCATGGCCGGCAGAATTACGACACCCAGGTCGTTGAGCGTCAGCATGTTTCTCAGATGAATGCCACTCAAAGGGGCCTCTCGCGGAACCACCACCAGTTTACGTCTTTCCTTGATACATACATCGGCTGTCCGTAAGAGCAGATTCTCAGAGTATCCCGATGCAATGCCAGCCAGCGTTTTCATACTGCAAGGAACCACAATCATCCCGGCGATGCGAAAAGAGCCACTGGCAACGGTATCCCCGAGCTGGTTATGGGCATGTACAAAATCCGCCAGCGAATGCAATTCTTCTGGTTTCATGCCGAGTTCCAGTTTGATGGTTTCTTCTGCCAACCGCGAAATAATCAGGTGAACTTCCAAATCAGGTTGCCTGCGCAATGCCCGTAAAACTTCTACGCCCAAAAACGCCCCACTGGCGCCACTAATTCCAACTACGATTCTCAACGGTACCTCCATTTTGTGATCTGTCATGGTAATTTACCTAATTATAAGTTTATTCAGCTCAAAACCAAGCCTTCCGTAAACCTCAATTTACTGGTTTTGAGCACTACGTTTCTCCTAAACTTGTAATAAGGTTTTTTAAAAATGGATACGCTTATTCTCCCACACTTATCTGTTACAATCTCAACAGAGAGGTGTGATGATGGAAAAAAGTAAATTGATTGAATTTACCCGCGACTTAATTCGTATTCCCAGCCTGAGCGGACAGGAAGAGCCGGTCGTGGCACGTGTCATCCGTGAAATGCAGCAACTCGGTTTTGACGAAACCTGGGTGGATGCAGCCGGCAACGCTCTGGGATTGATCCAGGGTGAAAGACCTGGAAAATGTATCCTGCTGGATGCGCATGTGGACACTGTCACCGCCACCCCTGACGATTGGGATTCAGACCCATTTGCTGCCGAGATTCGGGCTGGTCGCATTTATGGGCGCGGCAGCGCGGATACCAAGGGCAGTCTGGCTGCGATGGTATATGCTGCGGCTGCTGTCAATCGTGAACAACTGATTGGCAGTGTTTTGGTGTGTGGATCGGTCCACGAAGAAGTGATGGAAGGCGGCAGCTTGCAACTGGTCATTCGCGAAAATCAGCCGGATTACGTTGTCATCGGAGAAGCGACCGATCTACAGCTCAATCATGGTGGGCGTGGCCGCGCTGAAGTGGTGGTTGAAACCATTGGTAAATCTGCGCATTCTTCATCACCAGAAGTAGGCGTTTGCGCGGTGCATGCCATGCTGCGACTGGTGGATGCGATTGAAAAACTCCCCCAACGAATTGACCCTATTCTTGGTCCTGGCAGCATGGTGCTGACCGATATTATCTCTGCCCCCTACCCCGGGCACTCAGTCATCCCCAATCGCTGCCGGGTTACCTTTGACCGGAGATTGTTACCAGGCGAGACAATCGATTCAGTTATTCAGGAAGTGCGCACTTGCGCAGACCAGAACGGAGTGGATTGTTCGGTAACCATCCTGGAAGGCCGGGAAGTCACCTATCAGGGATATGAACTGCGTGCACCAAAATTCTTCCCAGCCTGGCTACTTACGGAAGATCATAGCCTGGTTCAGCATGCCTTGAAGGCTTTACAAGCTCGCAACCCGGAAACCCGTTTAAACACCTTTCGCTTCTGTACGAATGGGGCTTCCAGCGCGGGATTATTTGATATCCCCACAATTGGCTTTGGGCTGGGTAAAGAGACCGATGCTCATACGGTCAACGAATCGATATCGATTGAAGATTTACAGGCAGCCACCCAAGGGTATCAAGACATTATTGAATCGGTACTCAGTTTTGAATAATTTAGAAAGAAGGACTCTAAACTGAGTTGTCTGCTGGCTATTAATCAGGACCTTTAGATCAAATTCAAGTAAAAGGAAATCGTATGGAAAAACAATTTATCACCAATATCAAACCTCTGGGATTCACCTGGGAGACCAGTAATCCTTTTCTTTATTGCGTCCATCATCAGGATAATTATCCTAAAGGGAACGCTCAATTGGGACCGAATGCCTCTTTGGAAGGTCGGGATATCGGGCAGGATTTTACCGGTAAAGATGGTTGGCGCATGTACCACGGCGATGTGATACCGGGGTTCCCGGCGCATCCTCATCGCGGATTCGAGACAGTCACCATCGTTCTGGATGGATTTGTCGACCATTCCGATTCGCATGGCGCTGCCGGGCGTTATGGTATGGGCGATGTCCAGTGGATGACAGCCGGTAGCGGCCTCCAACACGCAGAGATGTTCCCGCTGCTCAATCAAGATCGCCCCAACCAAGTCGAGCTCTTTCAGATTTGGTTAAATTTACCTGCCAGCAAAAAATTTGCCGCGCCATATTACAAAATGTTATGGGCAGAAGAAATTCCTCAACTCTTTTTTGTTAACAAAGATGGCTCTGGAACGACGGTTAAGCAAATCGCCGGCAACTATTATGATGCCCAGGCTCTGCCACCCGCACCAGATTCCTGGGCGGCTGATCCTGAAAACGATGTTGCTATCTGGCTCATTTCTATGGATCCGGGTTCCCTCTGGAAAGTCCCCGAGACGAAAGAGGGCACGCATCGCGATTTATTTTTCTTTGAAGGCAGTCAGTTAACAGCCTCCGGCGTCAGTATTCCCCCTTATCATAAATTTACCGCTGATACCAACCAAGCAATCGAATTGCAGGCCGGGAATGAACCCATACGGTTATTGATGCTGCAGGCCAAGCCCATTAACGAACCGGTAGCACAGTATGGTCCCTTTGTGATGAACACCCAGAAAGAGATTTACGATGCTTATGCAGAGTTTCGCGTCAACCAATTCGGAGGCTGGCCCTGGCCACAATTAGGTCCGGTTCACCCAGCCAAGCGAGGGCGTTTCGCCCGTTATGCGGATGGAGTGGAGGAGATCAGGGAATCAAGGTCTGAAAATGATTAACTGACCTATAATTAGGTTACAACGAATGAAGCAGGAGATGAAATGAGCGAGAAACCGAAGGCACAAATAACAATCATCAAAAATGGTCATTATCGAGTGGTCGGAGAGATTCCATTAGCGAAGAAAAAACAAGTCGTTTCAGAATATGGGGAACCAATCACCTGGCATAAAGAGTTCATTTATGAAACCAACCCTGAAACCTATTATGTATGCCGCTGCGGACATACCCAAAATTATCCTTTTTGTGATGGCTCGCACCGTAGGGTTGGTTTTGATGGAACCGAGACGATCCCCAAACGTTCGACATTACAACGCCGGATCGATTTTCCGGATGGAACTAATATCATCGTTAGAAAGGATCCAACCCTCTGCATGGAATCTGGCTTCTGTGCTTTTCTCAATTCTCCGATTCACAAAATGGTACCAAATACAGATAATACACAAGTAAGAGCTCTGGTTATTTCGATGGTAGAACGGTGTCCCTCAGGTTCTCTTACCTATACTATTCCACCAATTGAAACAGATATCGAGCCTGATCTTCCTGTTCAGGTTGTTGAAACAACTGAAATCACCGATGAAGGCCCAATCATTGGCCCATTATGGGTGACAGGCAATGTCATCATAGAGCAATCTACTGGTCACATTATTGAGACCCGTAACCGTGTTACATTATGTAATTGTGGTCATTCAGATAACAAACCGCTTTGTGATGGCACTCATCGTAAGATACCCAGATATCGGACAGATATTTAATAATTTCTGAATATTTATTCCTAAGTTGTTCCTCATAAATTTACTAAAATTTGCCTTGGCTTTAAATAACAACAGCCTCAGATTTAAAAGCTTGAGGCTGTTTTTGTAAAAGTCTGTCACTTAAATCAAATTATCAAAAAGACAACAACCGATTTTCAGAAAATCAGGTCCGGCTGATCCTTACACGCCAGGCTGCCGGGCCGGATTCTAAATACTCCCAACCAAAAGTGCCGGTTCGTTCCGCCTGGAACTGGTAGTAAAGTGGTTTGGGATCATGATCATTTACCAGCACAAAGCCCTCGCCCTGCTGCAAATTATCAAAAGTATCAAAGATCAGAGGGTGGCGTCTGGCCGGGGGGATACTACGAATATCCAATACATTGTCATTACTCATAAAGTTTCTCCTTGGGTTGAATGAATTAAGGTCGGTCCTTTTTGAATCAGGAAATGGTATTCACGTTTTATTAGTGAGCCTGCTTTTTCAGCTTTAAGGAGCGTATGTCCGGAACGTTTCGTCCATTCCTGCAGTTCGCGCTGGGAAGCGGGATCGCTGCTGAGAATGCTCAGAATTTCACCCGGTGCAAGATCTTCCATCATCTCGAGGAGCCTGACAAAGCCAGCGGCACAGTTACTACCGCGATTGTCCAAAATTTTGTTTATAGTAACATTGGTCTCCATGGATTATGCCTTACTTTTCTGAGGAGCCAAATCATCAATATTACACATCCCTGCAATCGGGGAACAAGCCCGCCACATCGGGCAAGTGATGAAGACACCAACCAGTACGACGATCAATGCCAGTTTTGTGAGGATTAACCAGCCAAACAAAGAAGCGGTCAACATTCGCGGATTCAAACCGACGTAGGGATAGGCCTGAATGAGCCCGGTAACGATCAAGGTTGGCAAAATAATCCGAACGGCGATCCGAAAGCGTTCGAGTTGCTCGCTGGCAGCGACCACGACCGGCATGGAAACAATTTTGCGAGCAGAGGGGACGGTAATAAAAATATTCCAGACCGCACCTCCAAACCATAAACCAAAGGCGACCAGATGAATGGTGCGAATCGCCAGTGGCCACGCCTGCCCGCCTTGAGCCAGATAAACATCATATGCCGCATTCACAAAACCATCCAGTACTAATAACCCCACTAATAACCTGGCAGTGTTACGTTCCGTATATGGATTGTCTTTGTCAACTCTTCTAAAAAGATCGTAAAGCGCTGCAACCGTGATGGCTGCGATTAAAACACCTTCAAGCCCAATGACCCATCCTGGAACTTTCCAATTTGCAAACCGAAAGAGGTCATAAACAGCAGTAAGGATAAAAACAGGAACAACAAACCGTTCAATCTTGCGGAAATTGGCATAAGAAGCGCTCACAAATTTCGTAAAATAAGGTTGCTGAGACGGCTGATCAGCCGGTTTCACAAACAACCCTTTCCACATATTGGTGCCAATCAGGAACGCAAAACTGATCAGATGCAGCCAGCGGGGAATTGCTTGTTGCCAGGTACCAGCCGCATGGGTTGCCATGGTCATCCAAACCCCTACAAATGAAGCGATGCTGATAACCGTCAGGGCTACCTTAGGGAGCATGTACTTATCCAGCAAACGCGTTGAAGGTGTTACTTGAAGAGAAGATTGAATTGTTTCTATAATTTACCTCCTGGTATATACGAATAATTAATCTATTGATTGGTTCCCAAAGTGAGTTCATAAGGCAAAGAGATTGCTTCAGTTGGGCAAATCATTTCACAAATCCCACAATAGGTGCAGGCTTGTGGCTTTGCAACCACTGCTACGCTACCTGAAAGCGCCAGGGTAGCGGTTGGACAGGCTGTAATACAGGCACCGCAGCCGGTACATTTTATTTGATCAATTATCGGGAGCCAAATTTCTTGAGCCATTCTGTTTTCCAATCCTAAATTCAAAAAATGATGATTCTCACACCAATTCATCACGAAATTTTAACGAAAAAATCAATTATTTGCCTTGATCTATATCAAGTTATGAGAAAACATTTTCCTGACAACGCCAAAAAGGAAAGATATGGACTTTATCAACAAATCGATTGGGTCAAAGTTGGGCAATTCCCCTTAATATTTCCAGATTAACTATAACGATCCGGTGGCGGTTAAATTGAATTGCTCCAGCCGTTTCCAAATGGCGTAAAGAGCGGCTGATCGATTCGGGTGTGGTGGCCAGGTGATTGGCGACCATCACTCTGGTGATTGCTGGGTGAGAGAGAGAAGGTTGGTTAATCTGCTCCAACAAAAATCGAGCCAAACGGGATGTGATCGGTCGTAAAGCCAGATCTTCCAATTGGTTCACCAATTCGCGGGATTGTTTAACCAGTTTTTCTATCATTGCCCTGTTTAATGGCAGGTCATTCTGAAGGACTTGTTTAAAAATATCCACCGGTATCATCCAGGCTTCCGTTACAGTAACAGCCAGGGTATTGGCAACATTCGGTTGATTATCCAGTGATGCCAGCAAGTTGATCATATCTCCCGGTCCAAAAATACGCCAGATATATTCTTGCCCATCAGTTGAAGTTTTGAAGGCCTTTACGCTCCCTTTTTCGAGAATGATCAAACCGCTGGGCTGCTCACCTTCCCAAAAAATCACTTCATCCGGTTTGTAAGAATAATGTACTGCGTTTCTGGCCAACAGTTCTAAAGTAGCATTATCAGCCTGCGAAAAAGCCGGCAATTGTCGAAAAAAAGTAAAAATTTGTGCTTCTCCCATGCGAAAAGGATACCAAATATTTCTTAAAATCTATCGTTTTTATCAGGGATGTAG
>DAOUFM010000081.1:0-2902 GCA_034429975.1 Anaerolineaceae bacterium
AGGCGCCAAACGTTTCTGGGCAGGGTTGGGGGTGCTCATGTTGTGGGGGGCGGTGGCGGTGAATGGCTCACGCGGTTCCTGGGTGGCCATCGCTGCTGGCCTGCTGGTTGGGCTGCTGCTTCTTTTCCAGACCAGAAAACAATTGTTCGTTGGGGTTTTGGTCGGGCTGACGCTCTTAATTGGCATGGGGTTGGTGATCTTTGCGGGTATTCCGCCGGTTAAAGAAGCGGTTCTGAACCGCTTTGACACCATGGATCGTCTCGAAGAGGATAAATCCTACATGATTCGCCAGTTGATGAACCAGAAAGCGCTGCGCCTGTTTGCGGAATCACCCTTGATCGGGATTGGCCCTTCCCGATTTACCATCACTTCAACTGAATTGGATATCCCAGCCTTACTGCGTTATGCGCCGCAATCACATTTCGATTCGAAAAGCGCTCATAATTCTTACCTGGCTTATCTGGCTGAAACCGGGCTGGCGGGGGCTATTCCTTTTGCGATTTTACTGGTGATCCTGATCATCAAAGGCTACCTGGCTGCAAAGCAGTTAACCGTAACTGGGAATTTCTGGGCGCTGGCTATTTTCCTGAGTTTCATTCAAATGAGTGTGCATATGTGGGCGCTCAATTCGCTTTATAACTCAGGTAACTGGTTTATATATGGACTGACCGGCGCCATGATCATGTGTAATCAATCGCTGAGGAAATCCGGTAGGGGAACCCCATGAGGTTAGGTTTTCATTATCACATTCCGGCTCTGAAAAAGGATGGCAATATTTATTTACCCGGCTACCTGGGGCGCTTTCTGGACAATCTGGCGGATGATTGCCAGTCGCTGACCTGCTTTTTACATACGCCGGTGGGCAGTGAAATCGATCAGATGGATTATGCGCTGCAAAATAAAAAGATTGATCTGGTTGATATTGGCGGGCATACCTCTGTTCCGCGCCGGATGGTGACCGCTGGACGGGTTAAAAGCATCATCCGCGCTTATTGTGGAGAACTGGACGCGCTGTTAATCCGCGGTCCCTCGCCCTTGCTGCCGCAGGTTGCCAGCGCCTGTCAAAAACTGCCGCTTGCCTTACTTTTGGTAGGCGACTACCTGGCAGGGATCGACGACCTGCCGCAGCCAACCTGGCGCAAGGAGTTAATCCGGCTCTGGTCAAAATGGAACGCCACCCGTCAGATAGAGATCGCGAAAAAAGCGCTGGTGTTCGTTAACAGCCATCTGTTATATCAGCAATTGAAGGGTCAAGCCCCTCATCTGGTGGAAACACGCACCACCACCCTATCCGCCAGTGATTTTTATGAGCGCGAGGATACCTGCCAATCCAAACCGGTCCGCCTGCTTTACACCGGGCGAATGGACCGTTCCAAGGGGTTAATGGATATCCTCGCAGCGCTGCATGGTTTGATTGCTGCCGGTGAGGACCTGGTCTGGGATCTGGTGGGCATGCCGGTGAAAGGCGACCCTGTTTTGGATGAACTTTTCGCCAGGGCCAATGAATACGGGTTGGGCGAGCGCATTAAATTTCATGGCTACAAACCTTTAGGGCCTGAATTATTTGATTTTTACAAGCGTTCTGATATTTACATTTTAGCCTCGCAATCGTCCTTTGAGGGTTTTCCGCGTACGATTTGGGAAGCCATGGCGCATGGTTTGCCGGTAGTGGCGACAAGTGTAGGTTCCATACCGGATTATATTTCAGATTGTGCTGCGTTAGTAAAACCAAGATCACCAGATGATTTGAATAAGAGTATTTCGAAAATTATTTCTGACCAGGAACTTCGAAGAAAGAACATTAAACGTGGAATGTTTATTTCAAAGCAGAACACTTTAGAAGCCCGTTCAAAAGAATTGATAAGCTCAATTCGAAATTATTTAAATACCAAAAATTAATCTTTAGTCGTGAATGTGAAAATATTTTTTGCTGGTAACTTTCTCTCAAAAACATACTCAACCCGTAGTGTAGGGGAAGAACTGACAGACCAATTGGTTGCAAAAGGTTACTCAGTCATCGCTGTTTCCAGATACCCTGATCGTTTACTGCGTTTTGTTGATTTTATAATTTCTGCCTTAAAATACTCGCATCAATTTGACATAGCAGTAATCGAGGTTTACAGCAATCTTGCTTTTATTTGGGCAGAAATTTTAGTAAAACTTTTACGCGTTCAAAGAAAAAAAATTATTCAGGTGTTACATGGTGGCGGGTTAGTTGAATTTTTCGAAAAGAACCCAAGAAGAGTAAAAACTCTATTTCAATCTGCTGATCGGATTGTGACTCCTTCTAATTTTTTAAAAGAGAAATTCAAGATTATCCAGAAAGATATCGAATACATTCCGAATGGAATTGATATTGGGGTATATCAGATCATAAAAAAGGGATCCCTAAAACCAAACCTAACTTGGTTGCGGGCTTTTCACTTTATCTATAACCCTGGAATGGCAATCCAAACAGTTGGGTTATTACAAAAACATTTTCCGGATGTTCATTTGCAAATGATCGGTCCTGATAAAAAGGATGGGTCAAAAAAAGAGGTTCTTAAATTAATGGATGAATTGACTTTAAATTCAAATATAGAACTGGTTGGGTCAGTTGAGAAAAAAAACATATCCGAATGGTTAAATAAAGCGGATATTTTTATTAATACGACAAACTATGAAAGCTTTGGTGTTTCTGTGGTAGAAGCAGCAGCCTGCGGGCTGCCGATTGTCACAACCAACGTGGGTGAATTAGCCTACCTCTGGCAGCATGAAGAAGACGCTCTGCTGGTTCCCCCCAACGATCCGGAAGCCATGGCGGCTGCCGTTCGGCGGCTGTTGACTGAACCCGGGTTGGCTGAGCACCTGTCAGTCAATGCCCGTAAAAAAGCCGAACAATTTGATTGGGGGGTTATCCTGC
>DAOUFM010000082.1:0-6138 GCA_034429975.1 Anaerolineaceae bacterium
GGGTAAGCATACTCCAGCGCTTCTGCCGGGGTGTTGAGGGTGTTGGTCATGTGGGAATGTACTGCCGCGGCACCGTCCTGCGTTTGGGATGCCCCTGTTCCGCCCGCCAGTGTTTCGTAATAGGTGAAAGAGCCTTCGCCATCCAGGGTTACGCCGCCGATGGTGATGTTGTTCATCGTGCCCTGACTGGCTGCCGGGATGCGCTCGGGGCAGGCTTGTGCCAGTGCGCCTAGCAGCACGTCCACAATGCGCTGCGAGGTCTCCACATTGCCGCCCGCCACTGCCGCCGGCATGCGCGCGTTCACCACACTGCCCGGCGGGGCAATTACCTCCACTGGCAGCAGACAGCCGGAGTTGTTGGGTACGTCCAGCCCGAGCAGACAGCGGAAGACGTAATAGACCGCCGAGAGCGTGATGGCGTATACGGCGTTGATGTTGCCCTCCTGCTGGGGGGCCGAGCCATTGAAATCCACGCGCGCCTGGTCGCCTGCGATTTTGATCGCCACGCAAATTGGCACCGGTTGGTTGTTGATGCCGTCGTTGTCGAGATAGTCTGTGAAGGTATAGGTGCCGTCTGGCAGAGAGGCGATCAGGTTGCGGGTCATGCGCTCGCTATAAGCCAGCAGCGCCTGCATGGCAACGGAGATCTCCGCGTTGCCATAGCACGCCACCATGGCCTGCAGGCGTTCGCTACCACGCTGGTTGGCTGCCAGTTGCGCCAACAGGTCGCCTTGCCGTTCTGCCGGGGTGCGCACGTTCGCCAGGATCAGGTTCAGGATGCCCGCATCGGTCTGCCCGGCATGCACCAGCTTGACTGGCGGGATGATGAGCCCCTCCTGGAACAGCTCGCGCCCAACCGGCATTGACCCGGGCGTCATCCCGCCCACATCGGCATGATGCGCGCGCGAGGCGACAAAACCGACCAGTTGCGCATCTCCCGCAGCATGGTCGAAGACTGGTGAGACGATGGTGATATCTGGCAGGTGTGTGCCGCCGCGGAAGGGGTCGTTCAGGATGACGGCATCGCCCGGCTGCAGGTCGCCCTTGAACTGCTGGATGGCTGCCTGCACCGAGAGCGGCATCGAACCCAGGTGCACCGGGATATGCGCTGCCTGGGCGATCATCTGCGCCTGCGGGTCAAACAGCGCGCAGGAATAGTCCCTTCTTTCCTTAATATTGGGCGAATAACTGGACTTGCGCAGCACGCTGCCCATCTCCTCGGCAATCGAGGCGAATAAGTGCTTAAAGATCTCCAGACGAATCGGGTCAAAGCTCATGCTGCCACCTCTATCACGATGTTCTGCCAGCCGTCCACCTGCGCCTGGTCGTCCGGGCTGAGCAGGATGGTTGTATCGCTGCGCACCACCACCGCCGGACCCGTCAGGCGATTACCCGGTCGCAGGGCTTCCGCGCGGTAGAAGGGCGTTGCGAGGCTGCCAGCCGGGAAGGTGACAGAGCGCATCTCCAGGAAGGCTGGCGCAGGATCTGGGTCGCTTAACGGTTGTGGGATGAGCGGCGGCGGGCTGCTCTTGCCGATCACGCGCACACGCAGGTTGACGATCTCAACCCGCCCGTCCGGTTTGGCATAACCGTAGGTTGTCTGATGGCGCAGGTGAAAGTCATGGATAAAGTTCACGCTGAAGGGGATGTTGAGCTCGTAGGACTGTCCCTGGTAGCGCATGTCCAGGCTGCTCTCTATCTGGATATCTGGCTCGGCGATACCCTCCCCCAGCACTTCGTCGCGGCCACGGCTGGTCAGAGGTAATAACAGCTCGGAAAGCTGTGGGTACGAAGTCGTCCCCGGCAGCATCACCGTCTGAGAATAGTCTTTGATCACATCCGCAGCCAACATACCAAATGCCGAGAGTGTGGAAGCCACTGGCGGCACCAGCACGCGTGGGATGCCCAGATCGCGCGCCAGATCGGCGGCATGCAGCCCGCCCGCACCCCCGAAGGATAGCAGCGTGAAGGTGCGTGGGTCCCAGCCACGTTCGACCGAGATGACGCGTAACGCCCGTTCCATGTGAGCGTTGGCTACCTGAATAATCCCTTGCGCCACGCGCAGGGTGTCCATGTGCATTTGTTTGCTCAGCTTTTCGACTGCCTGCCAGGCACGCCCGGCATCCAGACGCATCTGCCCGCCCAGGAAATGCTGCGGTGCGAGACGCCCCAGCACCAGGTTGGCGTCAGTAATGGTGGGTTGGTCGCCCTTGCCGTAGCAGGCGGGACCTGGGTCAGCACCGGCGCTTTGCGGGCCGACGCGCAGCGCTCCGCCGGCGTCCATGAAAGCCAGCGAGCCGCCGCCCGCGCCAATCGTGTGAATCGCCAACATTGGCAGGTGTATCGGGTGCCCGCTGACCGAAGCTTCGGTGGTGATCTGGCGGGTCCCGTCGATCAGCGAAACGTCGGTGGAGGTGCCGCCCATGTCAAAGCTGATCAGACGCACCGCGTTGGCAGGGTGAATTGTCCTGCCGATATATTCGCTGCCGACCACGCCGCCCGCCGGCCCAGATAGGATGCAGCGTGCGCCCGCCCGCCGGGCTTCTTCGGGCTGAATCGCGCCGCCGTTGGACTGCATCACGCGCAGGTGCGTCCCCGGTGCGAGGGACTCTTCCAGATAGGTCAGATATTTTCCCAACACGGGGGAGACGTAAGCGTTCACCGCGGTGGTGCTGCAGCGCTCATACTCGCGGAACTCCGGCAGAATCTCGGACGAAGCCGAGACGAACAGGCCGGCTGCCCGCAATGCCGCGGCGATCCGGGCTTCATGTTGCGGCTGCAAAAAGGAGAACAGCAGGCAGACCGCCACCGCCTCCGCCCCAGATGCCTGGATATTACTGACCAGCTCCGGCAGTTGCGCCGGGTCGAGCGCCTGCAGAACCTCGCCGGTCTGCAGCACGCGCTCCTGCACTTCGAAGCGCAGCTCGGGAGGCACCAGCGTTGGCGGCAGGGTGACGTTCAGGTCGTATAGCGCAGCGCGGTTCTGGCGCCCAATCTGCAAGATATCCTTGAAGCCGGCGGTGGTCACCAGAGCCGTACGCGCCCCTTTGTACTCGAGCAGGGCGTTGGTCGCCACCGTGGAGCCGTGCACGATACTGGCGGTTTTTTCCGCGCGGTTGCGGAAGATGCGCTCCAACCCCTCCAGCACCGCCAGTGCCGGGTTGGTTGGCGTCGAGAGGATCTTGAAGCTCTCGATCTGTTGGGAGGCCGGGTCAAAGACCACAAAATCGGTGAACGTCCCGCCGATGTCGACGCCAATGCGGAGAGGGGAGGTGGTAGGCATGGGTGAATTATAGTATGGAAATAGGTGAAAGGGTGAACCCCCGCAAAGCGAGGGCGTGGGCGAAAGGCAGTTTACAGTTAAAAGTTGACATTCTATAGGCGAAAGGCTAAAGTCTAAAGGCGAAAGGCAGTTTACAGTCAAAAGTTGACAGTTCACAGGGAAAAAAAATGCGGTGATGACCTTAAGGTTACACTTAGGATGTTACCTTTGGTTGATTGTTGACAGGGAACTGTTGAAAAAACACCAACGTTTATGATTGAGACCATTTCCTGTAAACCCTGTCGGCCAATCTGAATTCGCACCAACCTGTGGCAGCAAGAATACCCTGCAAAAAATACACTCGAAATTCCTGTCAACTCCAGTTAAGACCTTCTCTTAAAAAATCATTCCATTCATTTAAGTTTTATTAAATAACCCCTTCTCGATAATCAGAATAATCCGAGAAGGTGTATTCACTCGAAGTTAGATATTTAAAGGTTTCATCTTTGTAGTGCCATGGGGTTGGGAAGATTGAAGGGAGCTAGAATCCGGGAAAAGACAGGTTTCCTCATTGCGATCCCAGGATGGGTTTGGCAGCTGTTCTGGCTTGATCTTATTGTGAGATTCGGTACAATCCAAAAGGAACTTACGAGAATAAAAACAATCTCAAACCCAACAGTGCCACTGCCAGCCACCCGGCACCCGCAATTGTGACCAGCCATGGCTACCTCAACAACCGCCAGATGCAGGACATCAACTACGTCGAGCTGAGCCGGCGCGGGTATGTCGTCTTTGCGATGGATGCGTATGCTCATGGCAATTCCTCCATACCGGTAGATGGGCGTGGCAGCGAGATCAGCAAAAAGAGTGGCGGGATGGTGGATACCGTCGAATACCTCGCGACTCTCGATTTCGTCGACAAAGCGCGCATCGGCGTGACCGGGCACTCGATGGGCGGCGGCTATGCGGATGCTGTCGCGTCTTATTACACCACACTTGAAAATCAGGCACTGGCGCAGGGTAATCCCAACGCAGAAGCCCACCAGCAGAACAAGGTAGCTGCCGCGTTGATCATCGGGAACGTCCCGATGGGTCTGACCGAAAATGCTCCCTATCTGGCAGAAGTGGGCATCATCGCCGGGCGCTACGACGAGTTTTTCATTGTTACCCTGAAAGAATCGGTGGTGGAAATCTTCAAAAACCCAACCGCCGGGCAGCTTTTCTCCCTGCAACAGGGCAGCGATGAAACTATTCAGACAGGCATCATCAACGAGGGGCAGCGTTATGTCAACGCCCAGACGGGCTATGGCATCACCATGTGGTCACCCTGGGAGATCCATCCCTGGGATCACTTTTCCACCACCACCGCCGGGCATACCATCGACTTTTTCGAAAGCTACCTCAAAGCACCTAATCCAATCCCTGCCAGCAATCAGGTCTGGTGGCTGAAGGAAGAGTTTAACCTGGTTGGATTGGCTGGCTTTTTCCTGCTGATCGTACCATTGGCAAGTTTATTGCTGCGTCTACCTGTCTTTGCTGCGCTCAAACCGCAGGCTGCTGTGACTGAGGTAGATCGTCCGGCTCGCATGGGACGCTATCTCTGGACCTCACTCTTTAGCGCCATTGTCAGCGGCATTCTGATCATCCCGCTCATTACGATCGGTTTCCTCTTCATGGTCAACCGCTTCTGGCCACAGGATACCACCGGTGGCATCGGACTGTGGGCTGCCGGCAGTGGTCTGATCGCGCTGCTGGCACTGCGCATGGGTGGTGTGCGGCTCAAGCGTCAAAAAGCTGAATTAGGGCTCCAAATCGACAAAGACAACCTGTTAAAGACAATCATTCTGGCGCTCACCATTGCTGTCTTCACTTTCCTGGCAGTTTTTCTGGCGGACTGGCTCTTCAAAACCGACTTCCGCATCTGGTCATTCGCCGTTCGTACCTTCCCGGCTGGTAAGGTGTGGGTTGCGATCAAATATCTGCCCTTCTTCCTGGTGTACTTCCTGGCGAACAGCCTGGCAGTCAGCCGTAACCGCTTCAAGGGATGGCGTAAGAGCAAACAAATCCTGGTCAGCGCGGGCTGGAATATCCTGGGCGTATGCCTGTTCATCGCTCTGCAATATGTACCGCTGCTGATCAACGGCATGACCTTCTGGGGAGCCCTCCTCAGCGGTCCCCTGGCAATGGCCGGCGCTCTCTTCCCGATTCTGGTCTTCCCCTTCGTCCCCATCCTGGCCATCGCCGCCGCCATCAACGTCAAACTCTACGACCTGACCGGCAGCATCTATCTTGGCGCCCTGGTAAACGCCTTCATCATCACCATGCTGACGGTGGCGAACACCTCGTTTAGTTTCCCATATTGATGGGAGGGAGAAAGTGATCAAGCAGAAAAGCTTGAAACGACCATCCTTATTCGAGATCAGGGCACGTAGCGTTCAACGATGGATCCTACTTGCCCTCTCTCGATTTCAATATCCGCCAGGAGTATACCTTGCCGCCAACCATCACCCAGCTCAGAGATCCAGTCTTCCAAAGACATAGGTATCAGTTGCATACCAACGTCCGGAATATAATGCCATAAGGCATATTCTGTGTCAGAAGTTACCAGGTATGAAACCCACTCCTCAACATTGTTATCAATACGATATCCGTTTGGCTGCATATAATCATCCACCCATTCAACGTTATCAATTTCAATCCAAACAGTTCCATCGGCAAGGATACGCTCTAATCGCACCAATGCCAGCTTCGTTCGCATTCTTTTTTCTCGCAAGGCTTTGAATAATTCTTTTCCGCTAGAATTCGGGATCGCTGAGATCGGCGTAACCTGAGCATCTTTGCAACAGGCCGCTAACGATAGCAACATTACCAGGGCA
>DAOUFM010000083.1:0-10755 GCA_034429975.1 Anaerolineaceae bacterium
GAAGAAAGGAGGCTTTATTGAAGGCTAAATCTTGACCTTGAGTTGTTTATTTTGGTAAATATCCATCCGATCTTGGTGGTAAACATGACCCGACTTTTGGTGGTAAACTCCCTCCGGCTATTGACACCCTCTCCAAGCCATTGGAGAGGGGGCCGGGGGGTGAGGTGTTTTCACAAGCTGATGGCTGATAGCTCATGGCTGATGGAGAAAAAAAGTCCAATGGTTGTTGTTGGGTTACCCCTTTTGAGGAAAAACAAACTGCTGGGTTTTATCAATAAGTCAACCAATTAGTATTTCAAATAAAACTTAAAAACTTATCAGAATCAATAACAAAAAGTTAGTGAAACCCGGCACAAAAAACAATTTTTTTAGGTATAATATGTATATTTAAGCAATAATTAATAATACATAAAAAGAGAGGGACTTAATTATGAAGCATCAAAGGACCAAAATATCTATTTGGAGCTTAATTGTATTATTTATTTTTATTTCTACTTATATACCTGCTTCCGCGAAGCCGCTGTTTGCACCGAACCCAATGGTTGGAGTGAATTCCCCGGATGACCCATTTATCGGGGAGGTTTTCACGCTTGAGGTATCCTTTAGTAACCCCGGAGATACAGGCTATGGTCCTTATGTGAATCTCTTTTTGCCTTTAAGTGGTGCCGATGGGTTAACACCTCCTGGTCCGAATGATGGTGCTTCTTTTGTGAGTGCCAGCTTCCTGGGCGGTTCAATTACCTCCCAGGTATTGACCTGCCCGGCAGGGGGCAGTATCACCCATCCATTAACCAATCAGACGGTTGTGTGCCCCCCACAACCTCCAGGTTTATACGCTCCTTTCGAATGGCAACTGGTGGTCTTCACGCTGCCTTTTGGCTCTTATGTAGCAGCTCAACCAGATGCAGTTATCAGCGTGGATGTTAATTTAAGTAATTTCGCTGATCTGAATGTTCCATTGCCGATTTACACAGAAAGTGGCTTTATGTATGGAGCCGATCCGTTGAATAACCCGGGTGTTGACCCGGCAATTGTTGGAACTCGTGGTCAAACAACCGTTACGCCCAAACTGATCACCCTTGAAAAGACCTACAATGGTCCCGAGGATGAAACCGCTACCGGTCCCAACTATCCCCGGCAATACACCATCACTGCTGAAATTGCTCAGGGACAGACGGTAACAAATCTGGAGGTGACCGATTCGCTGCCGGATAATATGCAATTTACCCGATACATCAGCATCAGCCCGGCTGCTAATTGTAGTTGGCCTTCCACCTCAAAACCAGGTGGCGATGTAAACTGTACATTTGCTGCGGCAACCGGCACAGTTGTGATTGTGTTCGAATATTATATCCCGCTGAATGATTTGGATGGTGTTCCGGTGATTGACCCGGTCAGCGGTGATGATGTGCTCTCCTGTAATAATGTAAGCGCCGTTGGGGATTGGAATCCGCTGGATCCACGGGATGACGGAGCGGTTGGCAATGTCAATGAGAACCCGGCGGCCTGCGAACATCAATTGACTGACAAATCCATCGCTATTCAAAAAGGTGTCAGCGTGGTAGGTGGAGGTATCCCTGCTCCAGGGAAATACCTGGAATATACTTTAAATTTCCAGGTGTCTGATTATTTTGCTTTCAAAGATGTGCTGGTAACCGATGTGATTTCAGATGGTCAGCATTTTGATCCTTCTTTCCCGCCCACGCTATTAATTAATGGAAATGGTTTTACCACCGGACCAACAGATATTGCGGCAGCTAACTTTGAGGTTGCCTGTAATTACACCGGCGCGGTCATTAATGGCAGTGATTGTACCAGCCTTGATCCGGCGGCTGATAATGGCATGACCACCCTGCGTTTTGACGTCTCCGCTGAGTTAATTTCCCGTTCTTTCGAAGGCAAGATGATTGGCGGTTGTGTGCCCTTAACTGGTACAGGTGGGTCTGAGCCTTCCTGTAGCGTTTACAACAATGGTGCTACCACCGGCACGATCGTGTTTCGCACCAAAGTTCTGGAAAACTTTGTTGATGATTATCCATCGGGCGACCCATCCGTGGATCAGGGCGATGTGTTAAATGATAACGTCACCGTTTCCGGAAACCTGTTATCCGTCGATGATGTCGATAAGCTTACTGGTGCAAGCGAAGAGGATACTAGTGCTGCTTCTGTGGCGATTCCTTACGGCCAGATCACCAAAGGGATTTACGCGTTGAATGGGAATACTTCCTTCAGCAGCCCGGTACGGATTGCGCCGGGAGATACGGTTACTTATCGAGTCAGCTACACCCTGCCAATCAGTAGATTTGAAGATTTGGTCATAACCGATTATTTGCCATTACCAATATTTAATGCCACTGAGATAACAACCTTTACAGCCAGTGTTTGTGACACCCCTGCGGCTGGAATGGCCTGCTATGGAGAGAATGACACCTATCACAATTTGGCTGGAGCAGTCACTCCAACATTAGCGACAAGTGGTCCGCTGGCATCGAATTCAATTTCCTGGACATATGGAAATAATGATGACGTTAACCGCCCAGCCAGCGTGATTGATCTTTTGTTTACGGTAACCGTCAATAATCAACCGTTTGCAGATGGTCTTTTCCTGACCAACCAGGCGCAAACCGTTGAAGCTTCCACCAATGCTGGTGCTAATAATGAAAATAACATTATTCAAATCATTCTGACCGAGCCAGTTGTAGGGATCACCAAGGGTGTGGTCTGGACGGATCGGGTTGGAAACCCATCCCCGCTTTTCTCTCCTGCCCAGGTTGGACCCAACGGCGTTACGTTTGATGGAACATCAGCCTGTAACACGCGTTTTGTTGGAACAATTTCATCCGATGGGTTGGCTGCCAATCCGATAAACAGCAACGTCAGCAACCTGGATGCTGGTGACACCGTGTTAATGGCGGTTGTTCTTGAAAACACCGGACGCTATCAAGCCTTTGATGTGCAGGTAAAGGATGCTTTGCCATCCGGATTATCCTATGTGCCTGGTTCTTTATGTGTGTCCGATGGCTTTGGTTCAAGCTTGTCGTATTCCGATTTGGATGGCGGTTTGTTCGGGGTCGGACTTGAACTGACTGATGGCGCTACTACCGGGGCTCTGGCTCGTGGGAAAGATAGCAATGATGTTGCCACAGCAGACGGCTCCAACATCGCTATTATCACTTACCTGGCGACCCTGGATGCGAATGTCGAAGCTGGTGGTACCTACACCAACGTTAGCACACTGACCAATTATGCCGGTGCTGAAAACGGCCCAGATCATACCTATACCGACCCGCAGGACGATGCCACGGTAACCGTTTTTACCCCCACTGTGGACAAAAACCTGACAGCCACAGATCGGGATTTCACCAGCGGCAATTCAGTAGCGATTGGTGAAATTGTTACCTATACAGTCACCGTCAAAGTGCCCGAAGGGGTCACAAAAAATGTGGTTCTGACAGACCAACTGGATGCTGGTTTGGCTTTCGTTGGCTGTGATTCAATCACTGCTTCATCCGGGGTGAGTACCAATGTTGCTGGTGGATTTTCAGGAATTTGCAGCGGGGTTTCTGTTACCTATGCCGGCAACAATACATCCGTTAATCAAGGACGCTCCATTTCTTACGATTTCGGAACGATTACTAACAATAATACAAATAATGCGGTCGACGATACCATCACCATCGTTTACCGGGCAGTCGTTCTGAATAGCCTGGGGAATAACCCCGGCACCAATCTGAATAATAATGCTGTGCTGACCTGGGATGGCGGCAGCGATTCTGACAGTGCCGATAATGTCACCGTGGTTGAACCTTTCTTACAGGTGAATAAAACAGCCAGCCCGGCAACTGGTGTAGATGCAGCCGATACGATAACTTTCTCAGTGACTGTTGCGCATACCGGGCAAAGTGGCGTGAATGCTTTTGATGTTCATATTAAAGATGATTTAAGTGCTTTGCCATATACCCTTACATCCCTCAGTTTACCGCCTACTTTTTCCGGCGATACCTGCGGTACTCCATCGGTAACGGATAACTCAATTTTGACTGGAAATTTGATTGATCTGGTGATTGATCAGCTACCTTTAGGTTGTTCTGCGACTTTGACTTATACTGCAACCGTTAATGTTACTGTTACCCCACAACAAGTGATTACCAACACCGCCTATGCGGATTGGACCAGCTTACCGGGTGACAATAACGACGATCTTTCCGGGCACAATAATCTAAGCTGTGAACGCACAGGCGACACTTCAGATTGCGGTGCGACTGCGAATGATTATCGCGCCAATGACCCGGCGGATGTCACCATTAAAGCAGCGGCATTTACCAAGACACTGGTTAGCACTGGTCTGGTAAATCCAAGCAATACCCTTCTACAGGCTGTCATCGGCGAGACCATTGATTATCAGGTTGTTTTAACGATCCCTGAAGGTACTACTCCAAATCTCGAAATTCGGGATATGTTGGACAGCGGTTTGGCTTTTGTTGGCTGTATTAGCCTGGCAGCTTCACCTGGTTTGAGCACTGACCTGTATGGTGGTTTTTCCGCGGCCTGCCCGGTCCCTCCCCAGAGCCCGGCGGTTAACCCAACTGTGTCAGCTAATGCACGATCAATTATTTACAAACTTGGAAACGTTGTCAATAACAACACCAATAATGCGGTTGCGGAAACAATCACGATCAATTACCGGGTGGTGGTGCTGAATACGGCTGCCAACCAGGCTGGAACGGAATTAAACAACTCTGCCAGACCCTATTCTGGGACTACGGCTCTGACGCCTGACAGTTCTGCCAATAATGTCACGATTATTGAACCAACCCCAACCGTTGCCAAAGCAGCTACGATTGGCGGTGGCAGTATTGGTTTGCCAGGACAGGAAGTGGTTTACACCATTACCATTAATAACCCGGCCACCGGTTCAACCGATGCCTACGACCTGGTGATTAACGACCTCTTACCTAAAGTCGATCCCGAGGCTGACCCGCAGGACAATCGCTCACTCATTGTCGACCCGGAAATTGACTCTGTGACCGGTGGCAATGTTGCAGACTATCAACTGGTAGGCTCGAATGCAGGGGGCTGGCTTTTAGAAAATATCAACCCCTTGACTGTTCCGGTTAACCACACCATCACAATTGTCATCAAGGGCACTTTGCTGCAGGTGGTTCCACCGGCGGTTTCGGCGGATCAATTGATCAAAAATATTGTCGATATGACCTGGACGAGCTTGCCAGGTAATCCGGGGCAGGTATCAACGTACGCTACTGATTCGCGTGAGCGCGATGGTTCTGGCGGGGTCAATGATTATGCCACCGATAGCGATGCGGATATTCGTATTGAAAATATTGTCTTCTCGAAGGAACTGATCGATTTTGGCAATCCTCCAAATGTCTTAAGTGGTCAGGATGTTCGTATTGGTGAGATAATTCGTTACCGGGTGACATTCCAAATCCCACGGGATGTATACCTGAATGACTTAACCTTCGCCGATACACTGGATGATGGCCTGGCATATGTTACCTGTTCTGCAATTAATGCCGAAAGCGATTTAGTATCCGATTTAACAAATGCATTTTCGTGTAGTAACGGAACGATTGCAATCACAAATAACGGAATGAATCTGGCGATTGGTTTTGGAAATGTCAAAAATGAAAACCTAAATCAATCCCGAAGCATCGTGGTGGAGTATGACGTCATCGTTTTGAATACAAGTTCTAATCAGCGTGATGGCTTGCGCAATAATGCCGTCACAGCTAACTTTACCGTTAATGGTGATTCTACTACTTTAAATACGAACGCACCGGATGTAACCATTAATGAACCTGATCTGACGATCGACAAACAGGCTTCTCCAACAGTAGGAGATGCAGGAGATGTCATCACCTTTACAGTGACGGTGAACAGCCAATCCGGCACGAATTATAACGATGCTTATGATGTGGTCTGGGAGGATGTAATTCCGACCGGGTTTACCTATGTGACTGGTTCGGCAGCTTATGTGAGTGGCGAGACACTCACCAGCGGGCCAACTTATGACACCGGCACAAAGACTCTTTCTGCCGGGTGGGGTGTATTCCCGCCAGGTTCATCCTCTGTGATCACCTTCCAGGCAACACTGGATGGCGATGTTTTGCCCAATCAGGTTATCAATAATGCGGTTGATCTGTATTGGACCAGTATGCCGGGAACGGTGGATAATCCCTCCCCACACACTGACCTGGATTGTGAGCGAACCGGAAAATCATCAGAATGCGGAGGCGACGCTAACACTTATCATGATGATGATCAAGCAACTGTTACCGTTAATGCTGTTGAATTTATGAAAGGTCTCACAGCCACCAGCGCCGATCATACGACTGGCAACAACTTGACGATCGGAGAGGTAGCCACCTTCTCACTGACGATCACACTGCCGGAAGGGACTATCCCGACGCTGAACGTGACCGATCAAATCCCAACCGGCATGGCGTACGTCGCTAACAGCCTGGTGTTCGATCACACCGGTTTTGGTGGTTCTTATGACACACCGGTAGTAACCCCGGCAGCTAACACCAATGGCACCAATGGACAGGACCTGCAAATCGTGCTTAACAATGTGATTGTTCCGGCGACAACTGGAACCGTGAATAACGTCCTGGTGATCCGGTTCAATGCGGTTGTGTTGAATGTAATTGGTAACCAGGCTGGTAATAACCTGGTAAACTCCGCCAGTTATCAGATCGGAACCCAGCCAGCAGTGTCTTCTAACAATGTCACCATGCCAGTGGTGGAACCCGAGTTAACCATCACGAAATCCTTTGACGCGACGAATGCTCCATTTGAAGCAGGTGATACGGTTCCGTACACCTTGGTGATTAGCAACACTTCTGGATTAAATGCATTCGATGTGGACATCAGCGACTATGCGTATGCGACCGTCTCGAATGTACAAACAACACAATCGCCTGTCAACCTGGTTAATTTACAGGATCTGACCAGCGGCAACCATGTCCATTTCACAGTTGGAGAATTTCCAACGGGCACAACCCTGACGATTACCTATGATGTTGTTCTGCCGGATACTTTGCAGGTAGGCGAAACAGTTGAGAATACTGCTACAGTTCGCTGGACTTCTCTGGATGGAACTGATCAAAACGAACGTACCGGTGTCCCCAGTGACCCGGTTAATGACTACATTGATGAGGATAATCAGGATTTCACTGTTGAATTGCCTGCAATTTCCAAATCGGTAGATAAGATCGAAGCAACCATCGGTGAGACAGTCCGCTTTACCCTGAACATTACCAGCCCCAAAGGCACGATTGAAGACTGGGTGATCACCGATACTCTGCCGGCTGGCCTCATTTATGCCGGCAATATTACTCAATCGGGCTTCACTTTCCCGGCGCCAGTGGTTTCAACGCCGAATGATGGTTCGGCTGCTGTCACGTTGACTTGGACAATGACTAACCCATCGGTTATCACCAATAACAGCATGTCGATCAGTTTCGACGTAGTGGTGGCGAACGTTACTGGCAACCAGGATGGCGACAATCGTGAAAATAGCGTGTTGATGGGCTACACCGATGGAAATGTTGATCCTCAGGAGGACGAGGATACCGCGGACTTCGACATCATCGAACCAGATTTACTGGTGAGTAAGAACTTCAATCCCAACCCGGCAGGTCTTGGTCAAACGGTGACCTACACAATTACTTTGTCCCATAGCCCAAACAGCCATGCGACCGCGCACGACATCTTCCTGGATGATGTCATTCCAACCGGGTTGACCTATGTGCCTGACTCCATTGGCGGCACCTGCACCAGTGGTAGCCTGACCTGGGTTGATAGCGCTGAACCGACCCTAACCTGGAAATTGAATCAATTACCATTGGGTAATAGCTGTACGCTGACCTATCAGGTAACCGTTGACAGTGATACTTTAAGTGAAACTTTGACCAATGCTGTCAGCGGTGGTTACTCCACTTTACCTGATGACCCTGATCAGGAACGGGATTATGACCTGGAAACCGAAGTGGATTTGATTCCTATCGGTCCTGATTTTGATATTGAAAAGAGTGACGGAGATATTAGAACAGAACCCGGTGGAATTGTTGTATACACGATTGATTATTCAAATAATGGCACCGGTACTGCTTTGGGTGTAAAAATAACTGAAACAGTTCCTGAATACACCACTTATGATACTTCTTCAAACACTTATTCGTGGAATTGTGCGGATGGATCGCCAAATCCAACCGAATGCGTATTGACAATTGGCGATCTACCTGCGAGCGCTACCGGATCCGTTACTTTTGCTGTAAAAGTTGATGATGTGGTTCCAGCAGGCGTGACAGAAATTTACAACATTGCCTTTATTAGCGATAACGGATCTAGTGGTATTGATCCTAAATCAGATGATGAAGACACTCCCCTGGATGCTGTTCCGGATATCACCGTCACCAAGACCGATCATGTTACCCAGGTTGCACCCGGTGCTACTCTGACCTATGAAATCGTGGTCAGCAATGTGGGCAACCAGGATGCTACCGGTGTGCTGGTGGTCGATACAATCCCGGCTGGCACCACTTTCGTCGAAGCCGATCAATCTGGCACGTTCAATAGCGGCACTGGGGAAGTTAGCTGGCCAGTCTTTAACCTGGCAGCCGGAGATTCCAGAACCTTCACGGTGAAGGTATTGGTAGATAAACCACTTGACCCTGAAATCGTCAGTATCCTTAACACGGTCACCGCTAACGATGATGGCAGCAATGGAGAAGATCCGACCCCTGAAAATAATGAAGACACTGATGAAGATGCCATTGGAAACGGCTTCAAACAAATTGTTGTGGGTGACCTGTATGGCGAGGATAACCCTGCGCCGGCACCAGGTTCACCGTTAACGGTAAGGATTGGTGACGTGATCACCTATGAGGTCAGTCTGCTGATTGGAGCTGGTAGCACCCTGGAAGACCTGGTGTTGACCGACGTCCTCGATAGTGGCTTCGCCTTTGTCGACTGTGAAGTGGAAGGTGTTGGACTGACCGAAGATCCGGCGCACCCGTTTGCTACGCTGTGTAGCTCCAGTTCTATGCTGGTGGAAACAGAACCGACTGGTTCAACCAATCCGGCTGATCCGGGCAGGAAGCTGACCCTGACATTTGGTGATGTATCAAATTACTCTCAAGGTGATCTGTATCTGCTGGTACGCTATCGGGTGAAAGTATTAAATTCGGCTGAAAACGTGCGTGACCTTTTGTTGGGCAACGATGCTGAGTGGACCTGGGATGGCGGCAATATCCCCATGAAAGCGGAAGATGTTAAAGTGGTTGAACCTGATTTGGTCGTTGAAAAATCGGTTAATCCCTTAACAGCCATGAATGGACAGGAAGTAACCTTCACTTTGAAGATTCGCCACACTCAGAAGAGCAATAGCTATGCTTATGATGTTGTTCTGGAAGATAAAGTTCCTGGTGGGCTGATTTATGTACCCGGCTCTTTGACATTTGTCTCCGGTCAAACACCAACATCGCTGAGTGATGCGGCTGCCCCGACACTGGTGGCAAAATGGGATGTATTTGAAATGACGGAAGAAGAAACGATTTTAACCTTCCGTGCCACACTATCCGGTGTGGGGCCAGGCCAAACTGTCTCCAACACCGCTACGCTGGAATGGAGTAGTCTGCCGGATACATTGCCGGTACCACAATCTCCATACAACCCGCCGCTATCCACCGAACGCAGCTACGTACCCGGGTCCAACATCAATGTGTATGGATCCAGCAGCAGCGCAGCGATCAACGCCCCTGAATTACCCGCCACTGGCTTTGCTCCTGGTCGGGTAACCCAGTTACCCAAGATGCCGGCTGACTTTGCCTATGCAGAAACCGGCGGCATGGTATTGGAAATTCCAAAATTGGGTGTAAAGATCAACATTGTCGGCGTTCCCTTGAAAGACGGCGAATGGGATTTGACCTGGTTGGGCAAACAGGCGGGCTATCTGGAAGGCACCACCTATCCCACCTGGGACGGTAACAGTGGGATCACGGCGCACGTCTCCAACGCGGATGGCACACCCGGACCGTTTGCAGCGCTGGGCAGCCTGAAATGGGGAGATGTGGTGCGAATTTACGCCTTCGGTAAGGTCTATACTTATTCTGTGCGGGAAACCAGACAAATCTGGCCAACCGATACCAGCATTTTCAAACCTGAAAAGCAAGCCTGGGTGACCCTGTTGACCTGCCGTGGCTATGATGAAGCTTCAGACTCCTATCAATACCGCGTGCTCTCGAAAGCGGTACTGATCAGTGTAACTGATCAATAATCGCCAATCAATACAATCAAGCCTGGAGAAGTGGTATTATGACTGATCCAGGCTTTTTTTTTGAGGGGTAAAATAAATTGTTTCAGGATAAAAATCTCAATGGGATTAAGTAACCATCCCGAAAGTCATGTGTTAATACACGTGTGACTAAAAAACCATAGAGGAAACCAAATGACTCAAACAATTACTTATTTAGCCAAATCAAACCAACTCACACCTTTCAATCAGCTTCCCTGGAACGGAGATTCGAAACAACTCCTGCAAGAATCAGGTGAAATTGCGACCTTACTGAAACAAGTCGAACGCCCTTTCTGGGCTGTGCGCTCTGGTAAGCAGGCCCTATTGACCGAAGAAAATGGCTTCCTGCTTTCTGCTTCTGCCGCTGTTAACCCGGCTCAACGGGTAGCATTTGTTCCGGCTATGCCGCTGGAATCCTTCGGAGATCCGGCTTTTAT
>DAOUFM010000084.1:0-11535 GCA_034429975.1 Anaerolineaceae bacterium
TCACCTTCACGGTCATCTTCGGCAACATCGCCAAGCTGCCCACCGACGGTCTGCCGCAGTTCCTCTTTTATATGTCCGGCACGGTCATCTGGACGTACTTCGCGGATTGCCTCACCAAGACGTCCAACACGTTTGTGCAGAACTCGCAGCTCTTCGGCAAGGTGTATTTCCCGCGCCTGGCGGTGCCGGTCTCGATTCTGATCTCGAACCTGATCACGTTTGGCATTCAGTTTGGCTTTTTCCTGGTCTTTATGGGATTCTTCGCGCTGCGCGGCGCCAACCTGCAGCCCAATGGGTGGATTTTGCTTTCGCCGCTGCTGATCCTGATGATGGCCGGCCTGGGGCTCGGATTTGGCATCATCATCTCGTCGCTGACGACCAAATACCGCGATCTGCGCTTCCTGGTGCAGTTTGGGGTGCAGTTGCTGATGTACGCCACGCCGGTGATCTACCCGGTCTCGTCCATCCCGGAGCGCTTCCAGCCCCTCATCCAGGCCAACCCGATGACGCCGATCGTCGAGGCTTTCCGTTTTGCCTTCCTGGGCGCCGGCTCGATCAATCTCAGCAACCTGGCGTATTCGTTCGGGTTTATGGTGGTGGTGGTGATCATTGGGATTGTTATTTTCAACCGGGTTGAGGCCACTTTTATTGATACGGTGTAGTTGATGGCTGATAGCTGATAGCTGATGGCTGATGGCTGATGGCTCATAGCTCATGGCTGATGGCGAAAAGCTGAAAGTCAACAGTCAACAGTCAACAGTCAACCCTCTACCCTCAAAACTCAAAACTCAAAACTCAACCCTGAATCCTGAATCCTGAATCCTGAATCCTGAATCCTATGTCAACCGTAATCTCTGTCGAAAATCTCTCCAAATCCTACCGTCTCGGTCAGATTGGCACCGGCACCCTCTCTCGCGACCTGGAAATCTGGCTCGCCAAACTGCGCGGGAAGCCCAATCCTTACCTAAAAATCGGGCAGAGCGACCCGGGTGAACTGAACGGCGAGACCCTCTGGGCTCTCAAAGACGTTTCCTTCCAGGTGCAGCAGGGCGAAGTGCTGGGCATTATCGGGCGCAATGGCGCGGGAAAATCGACGCTGCTCAAGATCCTTTCCCGGGTGACGGCGCCCACCAGCGGGCAGGTCAAGGTGCGCGGACGCATCGCCTCGCTGCTGGAGGTGGGCACCGGCTTTCACCCCGAGCTGACCGGGCGCGAGAATATCTTCCTGAATGGCGCCATCCTGGGCATGTCCAAACAGGAAGTCCAGCGCAAGTTCGATGAGATCGTCAGCTTTGCCGAGGTAGAAAAATTCGTGGATACGCCCGTCAAGCGCTACTCCAGCGGCATGTACGTGCGCCTGGCGTTTGCGGTGGCCGCCCACCTTGAATCGGAGATCCTGCTGGTGGACGAGGTCCTGGCAGTCGGGGATGCGGAGTTTCAGAAGAAAAGTTTAGGGAAGATGGGGGACGTTGCAGAAAATGAGGGAAAAACCGTATTATTCGTAAGTCACAATATGGCAGCTATTAGGAATTTAACCGATCGAAGTATTTTGTTGAGTTTGGGAAGTAAGGTTTTAGATGGACAGACGGGTTCTATTATCGATAACTATTTGGCTTCGGGTTTTAATGAAAATAAAGAGCAAAAAATAATTCTCAATAAATATTTCAAATTGGCCGAAATTGATTTTTTGGATCACCGAAATGAAACACAAAAGAAGGAATCTACAATTGTTTTTGAAACAAAAATTATTTTCTATCAACAATGCAATTTATTTATTACCGTAGGAATAAATAATTCATTGGATAACCGAATTTTAACATCCTGGGGATATACTGAATTTAATGAGGAAGAGGGATTAAACAATCCAAAAAATATTAAATTAATTATCAATAATATTATTTTACCCCCCGGACAATATTCAATTATGTTAGGTTTTAGAGTTAATGGGATAGAGAGCTTTGTTTTCAACGATTTTATGAAGATTGTTATTCCACAAGGAATAACTTCTGATTATCACCTTGAAAGACTAGGTGATAAAATTGGGGTTTTTTACTCATTAAATATTAAATAGTATTTTTTAAATGAATACCAATTTGAACACTTACGTAGAAACTTGCTTGAGCCCTTCATATAAAGATTTTTATGATATCGATAGATTTATTGAATATGTTAAATATCCAGTTCAAACAAATTCAATTTGGTTTTTGAATTACTTAAATCATTTTAATCCAAAAACATTGTTTTTAAAATGTTTCAATAGACAAGATAAAGAAATTATTGGGATTCTTCCATTAGAAGAAGTATCAAAAAGAGCAACTCGGTTTTGGAATTACCGAATAATGCAACCTTTTTCAGGAGAAATACTTGATTTTTTTGAACCATTTGTTATGCCAGGTAAAGAAGAAGTTTTTTCTATATCTATAGCAGAATGGTTTTATAAAAATAGAAATATATGGGATGAGCTTAATATAAATCAACTACCTGAAACATCGTTATTGGCTGATATTTTGAAAGAAAAATTAATTGAGAGGGGTTTTGATATTATTGAAAACCAAAAACGTTATTTTTACAAAATTGACACGAGAATTGACTGGGACAATTATTTCAATGGCTTTTTAAAAAACAAATTAAAAGATCTGCAAAATAGACAAAATAGAATTTTCAGAGAAGGAATAAAATTCGATTTTATACACCTATATGAGAACATTGAACAATACTTATCTACTTTGTTTGAATTATATATTAATAGAAGAGTTTCGCTTCAACAAAAATTTGGTTATTCAAATGAAAATCGGCGAAAATTCTTATTTGAATTATTAAAAGACCTACAATTAAGAAAAGAAGTTGTTCTTTCAATAATGCAAACAAATGAAAAGCAAATTATGGCATTTCAATTAGATTTGTTATATGAAGGTATTCGTTATCATTATTTGCCTGCTTTTAATCCACAATTTTCAAAATTTTCTCCCAGTAAAATCTTATTACTTGAAACATTGAAAAATTCATTTATGGATAAAGAAATCAAAGAATTTAATTTTATGCGAGGAGAATCAAATTATAAGGCTCAATTTGCAAACATTGATGAAAAATTCGTGAATTTTAAAATTCAAAACCCTTATTCAAGAAGAAGAAAACTTACCATCGTTGCATCTAAAGTTATTGATTTGAGAAACATTCTGATTAAATGAAAAATAAAGTTTTGTTAACAATTTCTATTGACACTGAATGCGACAAAGGAGCTAATTGGGAAATACAATATCCTTTATCATTTCTTTCAGTAATTAAAGGGATTGGAGAAAAATTACACCCATTTTTTGAATTACATGAAATTATCCCTACGTATCTTCTAAGCCCCGAAGTCATAAAAGATGAAAATTCAGTTAAATTATTGAAAAATTTAAAAAATTGTGAATTAGGCACTCATCTTCATTCAGAATTTATAAAACCTCATGAAGTAAGCGACCCCAAGAGAACCCAAACTCCCCAGTGCGCATATTCAAAAGAAATTGAAAAAAGAAAACTTGAAAATTTAACGCAATTATTTTATGAAAATTTTGGTTATAAGCCGACATCATTTCGAGCTGGAAGATTTGGGATAAGCCAAAATACGTTACAGATTTTAAATGATTTGGATTACCTGGTAGATACAAGTGTAACTCCTTTCAGAATTCACAAATTTGATAATGGATATGAAACTAATTTTTGGGGAGCTCCATTTGCCCCGTACCATCCTTCCAAAAGAAACTTCAATAGAAAGGGTAACTTAAATATTTTAGAAACCCCAGTGTCTTCTTTTATTCCCTGCCTATTAAATATTCCACCCTGGTTTTTGAGATTAACGCGAAGTCATCAGTATTGGTATAAAAGGCTTTCTATGTGCAAAAATGATGCGGAAAACATTCAAATAATCAGGCCCTTAAGAATTCCACTCAATGAAGTTGGAGACTATACTGACAAATTTGTAAAAGCATTCCCAAAAAATGTTCCACCGATAATTAATGTTATGTTTCATAATGTAGAAGTTATTGAAGGAGCCAGCCCATATTCATTAACATCTGAAAATATCCAGTTAATTTTCAATTTTTTATCAGTATTAATCAATCATTTAAAAACAAATTATATTCTACAACCAAAGAAATTATCAGAATTACATACAATATATGGATAATAAAGAAACAATATATTTCTTGTTCACAAAAAACGATCATTTTCCTTTTTTGGAATGCCCTAATGGCCTGAAAGTTCAAAAAATAAATTATTTTCGGAGAAAAATATTAAATTCCATATGGCGTATACCATCAAAAAGCATATGGACTAGATTTACTCGAGGCGATCACTGCTATATTGCTTTATTAGATGACAAGCCAGTTCATTATTCATGGGTACAAAAGAAAAGAATACATTTTGTTAAACCAGAAAACTTATATGTTAAGGTTAAGAAAGATGAAATCTGGATATATCACTGTCGGACAGCAGAAAGTGCTCGTGGAAAAAATATATACCCTTTAGTTTTACAAGAAATTATAAAAAAAGAATTGAGGAAGAAAAAGAGAACAGTTTATATTTATACAACTGAGGCTAATGTTGCTTCAATTAATGGCATTAAAAAAGCAGGTTTTAAACAAATTAAATTTACAATATGAAACCAAGTAAATTAAAAAGTATTAACAAGAATAATATCCCTCGGATTGCTTTGATATTCCAAGAATACGATGCTCCTATGCGCCCTTATTTTAAGAGGATAACAGAAAATATAATTTCCTCAGAAAAATTTTTTTTCCAAATTTTTTCAACAAATAGAGGAAACCCATCAAACATTATATATATTGGTGGTTTAAATAGATTTGAGAAAATTAACAGGATTTTTGAAATTATGTTTACTGCAAAGTGGTATTATAAGAAAAAACTATTCTTGCTTTTAGTAAACAAAGTAGAACTAAATCACTTCATTAGGTATTGGCCGGTTTACAAGCTTCATCCTGATATTGTACACGTAAATATTCCTTACTTGTTTTCTAAATTATTGCCAGTTATGAAAGAATTAGGTGTAAAATCAATTTTTTCATTTCATGGAAGAGATATAAATGTTTTACCTCTTATAGAAAAGAGTTGGAAAATTGAATTATTAAAAATTTTTGATTTTGCTGATGCTTTACATTTTGTAAGCGAAGCAATGAAAAATGAAGCAATTAAATTGGGGGCAAAAAATAATAAGTGTCTAACTATTTATCAATCAACAAATTTACCTTATAAAAACAAAATTAAACATAATAATAATAGAATTCTTAATATTGTGAGTATTGGTTCAATGAAATGGGAAAAAGGTTATCCAATTTCATTGATGGCAATTAATAAATTATTACAAAAAAAATATAAATTACATTATACAATCATTGGTAATGGTTATTTACTACCTCAATTAGAGTTTATGCGAAAAGACTTGTTTTTGGAAAATCATATAACTTTAGCAGGCTATTTGAGTTTTGACGAGATAAATAAAATTTTAGAAGGATTCGATATTTTATTGCACCCTTCATTAATCGAAGGATTACCAAATGCTATTAAAGAGGCAATGTTTTTCGGAATGCCTGTGATAGCAACTACTGTTGGTGGAATACCTGAATTAATTGAAAATGAGAAAACAGGTTTGTTGGTTCCCCCATATGATCCGGAAAGTTTAGCTGAGGCCATTGAAAGATTAATCAATGATCCAGAACTACGGGATAAGCTTGGATCCGCTGCGAAGGAACATGTTAAGAATTTCTTTTCTGAACAAAAAGAAATCGAAGAATGGGAAAAACTATTTTCAGATTTAACAAAACAATGAAAAAAATTCTAATATTATTGGATACCTATCCATCTTTATCAGAAACTTTTCTCTATACATTATTAGAAAATCTTACCTCTCAATTTAATGTGATAGTGTATGCAAGAAAAAAAGGTAACGCCCCCAATAAACTATCAGAAATCATAGAAGTAGTTTATTTACCCCGAAATGATTATTCACATTTAATAAAAATCACAATTTGGTTGTTTTTATTTATAAAAAATTATTTTAAAAACAGATTAAAAATAAAATATTTTTTAAAATATTTACAAAACACCTATAAAAATAATTACAGAGCTATTTTCAATAATTCATATCTAGTATTCCCGTTGCTCTTAATAGAAAAGGATATTACATATTTTCCTTTTGGTGGACTGGCAACAAAATTTATTGATTATATTAAATTTGAAAAAAAATGTGTTTTAAGTTTAAGAGGTTCCGATATCAATATTGATCCATTATTAAATCAGAATTACAAAAATCTTCTAAAAGAATCAATTCTTTCTGCAGATGCTGTTCATTGTGTTTGTGACGATATAAAAAAGAAAGCAGAAAAACTAATTGGGATGCCAGACTTAAAAATTAAAACTATTTACACATCAATTTCCCCTTCATTCTTCATAAGCAATCTCAGAAAAGAAGAAAAAAAGAAAAAAATAAGAATAATAACAGTTGGCCGCCTAAATTGGCGGAAGGGCTTAGAACATGGAATAATGGCAATTAAATATCTAAAAGAAAATGGATTAGACTTCGAATGGATGATTGTTGGTGATGGAAATTATAAAATACCTGTTCAATGGGCTGTTAAAGATATGCGGCTAGAAGATAGAGTTTTTTTATTGGGCACTAAAAGCCACTCAGATATCAAAGAAGCTTTGTTAGAAGCTGACATTTATTTTCATCCAGCAGTCCTTGAAGGAATCAGTAATGCTGTTTTAGAAGCAATGGCTGTAGGTCTCCCTGTGGTGGCTTCGTATGTTGGCGGAATGATTGAAGCCATACCCACAGATGAGTATGGTAATCTGGTACCTCCACGTGATTGGCGTGCAATGACGGCTGCTCTTGAAGACCTTATTAATAATCCAAATAAGAGGATCGAAATAGGTGAAACTGCCAGTAAATTTGTAAAATCAAAATTTTCTTCCACTCAACAAATTGAAGGATTTTCGGAATTATTTGACCTGGCAACGAAAAAGGATAATAGATGATGAGAGTTGGATTAGTGCTCCACCAATTTCCCAGTCTTGAACACCCTTATATTTTCGATTGGATTAAGAGTATGTTGGAGAAAAACATTGAACTTCGGATCATCACAGAGAAACTTTCTGAACTCCCGACATCGGAATTTTGGAAAATTGATAAAAACCTTAACTCAAAAATTATCAAGATTAATTTTATTAGCCAATTTAATATTAAATTATTTTTACAGTCCAGTTTAGTTGCTTTCATCCACCCAGGGAAACTTATACAACTGATAAAAACCTTGGAATTATCTCATGCTAATAATTTCCGTTCTTTTCTACGTAAATTGGTGGAATACCTTCCTCTACTCAATGAAGAATTTGATCTGATCCATTTTAATGCACCTCAGATTGGCATCCGTCGCTTCGAATTGGTGGATTATTTTAAAGCTAAAAGCTTGGTGAGTTTCCGAGGACAGGATTTTTCCTTTTATCCTGATCGCTATAGACCATTGTTGATAAAAGCTGATCATCTTCACTTTATTTCCAACCATCTCGTTGAGTTGGCAGTGGAAAATGGATACCAAGGAGGAAATCACTCTGTCATTCCTCCCATGATCAATACAGAGTTTTATTGCCCTTCTAAAACTAAAATTCAAAAGATAAGCCCAACTTACATCCTTTTTACTGCTGCTCGGCTCGAGTGGGTTAAAGGTTTTGAATTTGCATTACAGGCAGTTGCAATTTTATTACAAAAAGGTAGAGTAATTGAATACTATATTGCAGGGGATGGTCAATTTAAAGATGTAGTTGTTTACACAATCCATCAACTAGGTATCCAGGATCATGTTCATTTACTAGGATGGCAAACCCCCGAGGTAACGAGAGAATGGATGCAAAAGTCAGATATTTATATTTTAGCCAGTGTTGAAGAAGCTTTCAATAACGGTGTTTTACAGGCACAAGCTTGTGGGCTTCCAGTAGTTTGTTCTGATGCAGGTGGATTACCTGAAAATATTCTAGATGGTGAAACCGGATTACTTTTCGAAAGAAGAAATGCCTGGGATTTATCAAAAAAAATTGAATACGTTATTCAAAATGAGGATTTACAAAAAAAATTATCCAAAAGTGCTAGAAATCGTGTAATTGAAAAATTTGGATTATCAAAAGGTACTAAAGAATTCATTAATTTATATAAAAAAATCGTATGAGAATCCTATTTGTTTGCAGTGAATATCCCCCAGCACCTCATGGTGGAATTGGTGTCTTTGTTTTTACCTTAGCTCATAAAATGGAGGAATTAGGACATCAGGTTTTTGTAATAGGTTACGATAAAACAAAAGTGTCATCCACTGTTGAAGACGATAAAGGGGTAATGGTTTTCCGATTAGCATCCCCTTATACAAAATCGAAAGAAATTAAAATTTCAAGATTTACATTTTCTGCTCGCATTTTACTGGATAGAATGTATTTATCAAAACAGATAAATGAACTGGTATCTTCTCAGGAAATTGAAATTGTTGAAAGTTACGATTGGAGTGGACCCTTGTGGTCAAAACCCAATGCTCCATTGGTAGTACGTTTACATGGAGCAAATTCCGCAAATCAATTTTTTGAAAAGAAAAATCAAAGTAGATTATTGAGGTTTTTTGAAAGAAAAAATATATTAATGGCTGATTATTTAATAGCGGTTTCTGATCATATTGGAAAAACAACCCTGGAGGCTCTTAATATTAAAAACAAAAAATATAAATTAATCTACAATGGTGTTGATATCCAGGTATTTAAGAATTTAAAAATTCAAAGAGAAAAAAATCAAATCCTTTTTGTTGGCTCAGTTACCAGAAGAAAGGGGATATTTCAATTATTCCAGGCATTTAATTTGGTTCTTCAACAAATGCCAGAAACAAAATTGATTGTAATTGGTTCATTGCCAATGGATGAAGAACAACTATTAATTAATGACCTTTTAAAAATAATACCGGAGGATAAACGAGACAATGTGAATTTTTTGGGAAGAATTTCTCATGATTTAATTCCAGAATATTATAACCGTGCTTCAATAGCAGTTTTCCCTTCATTAGCAGAAGCTTTTGGATTAACCTGTGTCGAGGCAATGGCTTGTGGCACTCCTGTAATTATGACAGATAAGGCAAGTGGACCGGAATTAATAGAACATTGTTATTCCGGTATATTAGTTAATGTTGAAGATAGGGTCGAATTAAGTAACCAAATCTTACACTTACTTGAAAATTCTCAAATTCGAAAAAAGCTAGGGAGCAATGCAATCAATCGCGTTGAAAAGAAATTTGATCTGAGAAATAGAGTTCAAGAAAATATTGATTTTTATTATAAATTTATTTATAGGGAAGTCAAAGAATAAATTGAAAACAACAATTTGTATTTGTACATTTAGAAGAAATGAGCTGCTAAAAAATCTTGTAAATGATTTATTTTCTCAATCTGTCAAACCAAATTTAATATTAATTGTAAATGGAGATAAAGATAATACTGAACTGGAAAAAGTGTTAAACGAGAAAAAAAATGAAAATAAAGATATAAAAGTTATTAATTCTAATCATGCGAATTTACCATATCAAAGATTTCTTGGTTGGAAGGTAGCTCAGGCTTATCAATACGAAATATTAATTTTTATGGATGATGACTTACGGCTTCAAAATCGATATGTGTTAGAGAATTTTTTATCAGAGTTTTTAAAACAAGAAAATATTTCGGGAGCAACTGCAAAAATTTTTTCAATAATAAATGATAAATTGGAGATTAACAAATTTTGGGGAAACAAAAATAAAATAATTTCTCAATTAGGATTAAGTTCAAAAATAAAACCTGGTGGTATTACGTCCTATGGAAACAGAGTACTTCCTGAATTTCATAAAAACAATTTTGCATATGTGGAATGGTTACAAGGACGAATTATGGCTTTAAAGAAAAACAGCTTAGATGAATCAGATTTTTCTCCAGATCTATTTTCAATGTATGAAAAAAAACTTGGAAAGGCTGAAGATACTTATTTATCACGGCAAGTGTTAAAAACCGGAAAATTAATAATGATAAACATTGAAGGCTTTAGCCATGCAGATGACATTGAACCTGCAGCATATCCTACAAAACCTTATCATTTTGGGAAAGCTGTTGCTTATAGTAGAAGATTTTTAAATGATCATTATAGGATTAACAAACCACCTCGTCTTAAAGATCGGTTAGATTTATTACAAACTTACGCTGGAAATGTTTTTCTAAATGCATTATCAGTTATTAATAAAAGGGATAAAGCCTCTGTGAATTATTTTATCGGTTATCTTTACGGGAGTTTTTTAGGTATATTTAAAAGACCATCAACCAAAAACCTTACTCCCCATATCAATTGGTGGCAGGATGCCGAAGACGCATTAAAAAACCAGATTATTATCGAATGAAAGTTAATACTATTCACAGCTTGACGAACCAAATTTCCACTGTTGATCATCCCATTAATCAAAGGAAAGTAGTTCTACCATTTCCAAAATGGATTTACCTGTTCTTCTACGTCTTTGCAGCCTACATGGCGCTGCCCATCATCGACGTTCCCCTGGTTGGGCTTTCGCTCTCCGCGCCGATTTTCTTCTTCATCGCCTTTTACGCAATTTTCAAAGCACCATCCAACTGGTTCCGCACGCACCGGCTGTGGATCACGCTGGCGGTCCTGATCTGGTTCGGCACCTTCCTGTCGGCTACACTGAACGGGCTGCTGAGCGGGGGCGTCAATATCAACACCAGCGGTTATTTAGCCATCATCCGCGTGGCGTACTGGCTGCTGCTCTTTGTGGTCACCATCTACTTTGCCGGCCAGGGGCAGGTGATCACGCGGGCGGTGTTGCTGCTGGGGCTGATGGCGTTCGTTTTAGGCGCCATGCGCTGGCTGGAGGTGCTGCTCTTCCGTAATTTTGGCGCCTGGAGCGGTACGCATTGGATGACGCAGAACACTTATGGTTTCCTTTTTTCCACTTTTTCACCTTTTCTTTTTGTCTTTATTTTGCAATTCAAGGGCGTTAAACGTTTCTGGGCCGGGTTGGGTTTGTTAATGTTGTGGAGTGCTGTGGCAGTCAATGGCTCACGCGGTTCCTGGGTGGCGATTGCGGCTGGCTTGGTGATTGGGCTGCTGATCCTTTTTCAGACCAGAAAACAATTGTTCGTCGGGGTATTGGTTGGGCTGACGCTCTTAATAGGTTTGGGGTTGTTAATCTTCGCTGGGATTCCGCTGGTTAAAGAAGCGGTCCTGAATCGCTTTGACACGATGGATCGTCTGGAGGAGGATACTTCCTACATGATCCGGCAGTTGATGAACCAGAAAGCGCTGCGCCTGTTTGCGGAATCACCCTTGATTGGGATCGGCCCTTCGCGATTTACAATTACCTCAACAGCGCTGGATATCCCTACTATTCTTCGTTATGCGTCGCAATCGCATTTCGATTCGAAAAGCGCGCATAATTCTTACCTGGCTTATCTGGCTGAAACCGGGCTGGCGGG
>DAOUFM010000085.1:0-3747 GCA_034429975.1 Anaerolineaceae bacterium
GACGTTTATCAAGGCAAATCCGTTCTAGACGCGGAGATTCTACCCAAAGTTATGGCGCAGATCGCTAATCCGAATCCAGCACCGTTTTACGAGCCATTGACGGATCGCGAAATCGAAATCCTTTCCCTGGTTGCCAGGGGATTAACAAACAAGGTAGTCGGCATCAAACTCAAAATCAGCGACCGGACGGTGCAAGGACACATCGCGCGGATCTTTGAAAAACTGCAGGCCGCCAGCCGCACGGAAGCCGTAATGCGCGGAGTCTCCTTGGGATTAATTCAACTTCCGGAAGAGACACTTGATCACGCTATTACCTTTGAGATTTGATCGATAGCCTGCCACTTGTGATAGCGAATAATTTCAACAGCCTGCGGAATAGGCATAATGGCCTATTTTCTTACGAGTGTATCAGCCTAGCGATACCCTCGCTGTTTAACGCTGCAAGCCGATCGAGTGGCATGCTATGATGATGAGGTAGACATCAACAATGATTTTTGGAAAGAGGCGATTTATGGTAAAAGATCCAGTTTGCGGTATGGAAATAGAGCCGGGCACGGCTTTTGCCACGCGAGAACACATGGGGCAGTCGTATTATTTCTGCTCAGAAAATTGCGTCAAACAATTCGATGCCAATCCCCACCAGTATGCCCATCATTCCAGCCAGCCCGCTGCTTCTGCAACGACCGGCTTCAATCCGGATTCCTCCTTGCTGCAGGTCGAGCTTCCCATACTCGGTCTCGCTAAGGAAGGGCAGCCCGGTGGAGTTTTGATCCGATCGGTGCTCGAAAAGCTGCACGGAGTAGAGAGAGTAGTCATGAATGCGAAGGCGGGAATCGCCGTGGTCGATTATGCCCCTGAAACGATCCAAATCTTAGACATCGTGGCGGCGATAAAAAAAACTGGTTACCAGGTGGGCGGTGCGCAAAAACGGATTGGGATTGAAAATATCCGCTGCGCTTCTTGCGTAGGATTCATCGAAAACGAGTTAAAAGCCACTCCTGGTGTTTTGAACGCATCGGTCAGCCTGGGTACGCAAGAAGCAACGGTCGATTATCTGCCCGAGCAAACGACACTCAATGAGTTGAATACTGCGATTGAAGGCTGGGGATATAAAACCAGGCCGGCGACCAGCGAGGAACCGGCCGACCAACAGCAGGCAGCTCACGAAAAAGAATATCAACGCTTGATGCGCAAGTTTTGGTTTGCAGCGCTTGTGTCAATCCCGGTATTAATCACCGCCTATCCAAAATTCATCCCCATCGTAAAAGATTGGTCGATGGAAACCCTACGGATCACCTGGTTTGGAGCCGCTCTGCTGACCTTACCGGTCCTCTTCTGGTCTGGTAGTGATTTCTTCACCGGAGCCTGGGCTGCGCTCAAACATCGCGCCGCCAATATGAACACGTTGATTGCGCTGGGCACAGGCGCTGCCTGGCTTTATTCCGCCGTGGCGATTGTCTTCCCAGGAATATTCCCGGAAGGGACCTCCGAGCCTTTCTTTGACGTGGTTGCGGTGGTGATCGCGTTGGTGGTGTTAGGCCAGGCTCTGGAAATCCGAGCCAAAGGTCGCACCAGTGAAGCCATCAAAAAGCTGATGGGTTTGCAGGCAAAAACCGCGCGCGTAATCCGCGACAATGTGGAAATGGACATCCCTGTAGAGGAAGTTTTAGTTGGGGATACGATCCAGGTCCGTCCCGGCGAAAAAGTCCCAGTCGATGGTGTGATTGTCGAAGGCAGCTCCGCGGTGGATGAATCGATGCTGACCGGTGAAAGCCTGCCTGTCTCCAAGAAATCCGGGGACGAAGTGATTGGCGCAACCTTGAATAAGACCGGGGCGTTCAAATTCCGTGCAACCAAAGTGGGCAAAGATACCGCCCTGGCGCAGATCGTCAAGATGGTGCAGGATGCCCAAAACAGCAAGGCTCCCATTGCACGCCTGGCCGATACGATCTCCGGGTTCTTTGTTCCTATTGTGATGATCCTGGCTGTTTTGACCTTTGTAGTCTGGTTCGACTTCGGCCCGCAACCGCAGCTTGTTTACGGCCTGGTTACGGCTGTGTCAGTATTGATCATCGCCTGCCCCTGCGCCCTGGGCCTGGCCACCCCGATGAGCCTGATGGTTGGCATCGGCAAAGGTGCTGAGAACGGTATCCTGATCCGTTCCGGAGAAGCGCTGCAAACCGCACAATCTATCAAGACCGTCGTCTTAGATAAAACTGGCACAATTACCAAGGGCAAGCCTGAACTAACCGATGTTATCGTTGCAGCTCAACAATCCATCCTGAGTGACGAACTCTTGAGGTTGGCCGCTTCAGTGGAAACGGTCAGTGAGCACCCTCTGGCCGAAGCAATTGTGGAAGGAGCGAAGGCCAAAGGATTGGCATTGGGTAAACCGGAAGCTTTCGAAGCGATTCCAGGGCATGGCGTTACTGCAATAGTCGATGGACGTAAGGTAGCACTCGGTAATCTAAAGATGTTGAAGCGCTTGAACGTCGATCTCGGCGACCTGGATGCCAAATCTGAAATCCTGGCGAATGATGGGAAAACGCCCATGTTTGCCGCCGTGGATGGCAAGGCAGCCGGCATCATCGCCGTAGCCGATACGGTCAAAGAAGACTCCAAAGAAGCTATCGCCGCATTGCACCAGATGGGCATTGAGGTGGTCATGATTACCGGCGATAACCGCCGCACTGCCGAGGCGATTGCCCGCCAGGTGGGTTTGGATCGCGTCCTGGCTGAAGTGCTACCAGAAGATAAAGCCCACAACATTCACCTGCTACAAGCTGAAGGCAAAAAAGTAGCGATGGTAGGGGATGGCATCAACGACGCCCCGGCGTTGGCGCAGGCCGATGTTGGTTTAGCGATCGGCACCGGCACAGATGTGGCCATCGAAGCCTCAGATATTACCCTGATCAAGGGCAGCCTGAAGGGTGTGGTCACTGCCATCGAGGTCAGCCGGGCCACCATGCGCAATATCAAGCAGAACCTGGTTGGCGCATTCATCTACAACATCTTAGGGGTCCCCATTGCCATGGGCGTTTTGTTCCCCTTCTTTGGGGTGCTCCTTAGTCCTTTGCTGGCAGGCGCGGCTATGGCCTTCTCATCCGTAACTGTGGTTAGCAACGCCAATCGCTTACGAGGTTTTCGCCCAAAATTCAGCGCCAAATGAGGCAAGCATGACGATCAATCTGTTGTATTTTGATGGCTGCCCGTCGTGGAATACAGCCCTGACCAATCTTCAAGCTGCATTGAAGGAAGAACAACTGGATTATTCAATCAACCCGATTAAGGTTGAAACTGACCAGGAAGCGGTTACCACAAAATTTCTTGGATCGCCTTCCTTCCAGATTGATGGAAAGGATTTCTGGCCAGAAAACCGATCTGCCTATTCAATGAACTGCCGGTTGTATAAAACGTCCAGTGGTTTAAAGGGTTGGCCGACCGTCGAGATGCTTCGCCAAAAGCTAATTAACATCAGAAAAGATAAGGAAACAGCGAAATGACACCTGTTCAGATTTTCATAACCCTTGGGGGCATCGCTCTCAGTTTATTTATTGCCTGGTTTTTCTGGCTGGCGCCCAAAGGTCAGACAAGAGTTAAAGCCGGCGCAGGTGGTGTCCAGGAAGTGGCCATTACCGTTAAAGGAGGATACACCCCGGATATCATTGTGGTCAAAGCCGGGCAACCACTGCGCATGAGGTTTACGCGTCAGGAAAGTTCGACCTGTTCAGAAATGGTGCTGTTTCC
>DAOUFM010000086.1:0-2995 GCA_034429975.1 Anaerolineaceae bacterium
TTACAGGAACGTGCAATCTGGGCGGCTGACCTGGTGATTGTTCCTACGGCAACTGAATTCGCATCATTAGATTCTTTAGCGAAGACAGTCACAACCATCCAAACCTTGAGGGACAAAAAGAATTGGCGAGGAGGATTGCTGGGGATATTACCTACCTTTTTTGATGGAACTAACGAGTCACGCGACTCCCTGCAGGATCTGCAGGCAACATTCAGCGACAAGGTGCTTTCCCCCATTCATCGGGCGACTGTCTTACGTGAATGTTGGTCTGAGGCAAAAACTATTTTTGAGTATGCACCAGAAACGCGGGCTGCCGAGGAATATAAATCTTTAGCAGCTCTCGTATTGAAATATTAGAGGTCACGATGGCAAGGCGAGACGCATTTACAGGTCTACGTGACCCTAATCCAATAACCGAGGTTGAGGAGGATCAACAGCAAGAACCTACTATGATCCCACGACAGCCCTTGGATTTAATTCCCACAGCAGATTTCAGGAAGAAAAGATCCCGTAAGTGGGAACAGGTTCATCGGCTTGAAACTGTAACGTACCGGGGAATACCTCAGCAGGTTGTGGATTTGATTATCAAAGATGCTCAGTCTCTTTCGGTTCCTAGAGATGAAGTCGTTAGGGCGTTTCTGGAATATGGCACAAGGCTTTACCGGAATGGAGAGATCAAACTTTTAGCGTACCCCAAGGCGCAGAGAATGACCTTGTACTCTGAAGGCAATGAAGGAGGCACCATCTTACCTGCTCAAAAACCGACAAACCATAAATGGTTAGCTGATGCATTCCCAGTTCCGGAAAAGAAAGCTGGTGGAACAAAAAAGAAAAAATCCAAGAAAGACCATGAAGCTCTTCTCCAATGGGAAATAAGAGCGACATTCCGAATTCCGGCTTTATTAAAGGAAGAAGTTCGGTCGATCGCGCGGGAGCATACTTTACCGGTCGGAGAAGTTGTCTGTTTCTTCGTTATAGAAGGTTCACAGGCTTTTCACAATGGAAGCTTAATCCTGCAACCGTCTCCTAAAACAATAGGGAAGACTTTATTTCTGGAGTGATGCTAATGGCCTCTGACCTTTCCTGGAAAATCAACAATTTCATTTTCACTCCAAGAATCACGTCTGCGTCAATGCTGACGTGCCGCAGACGTGCTGCTGACATGCCGCAGACGTTGACGCAGACGGAGTTGCTGACGTTGAATCCACAGAAAGCCCGTAAAGGGGTCTTTTCTGGAATGAATGGGATAACTACCGTTCTTTCAACAAAGACTGTAAATGTGCCTTTATTTCGCTTTATTCGAGATTAATTATTTATCAATAGGAATTTTTTTATGAATGCAGTCATTGGATTTTCACCGGAGAAAGCCTGGCAAGCGGCCATTGCTAACCTCGAAATGGATATGTCGCGGGCGGCTTTTAGTACATGGGTGAAGCCAACCCATCTGGTGGATTTTTCAGATGACACCTTTGTGATCGGCTGCATGAATTCATATGGCCGTGAGTGGTTAGAAAACCGATTAACGACCACCCTGCAGCGATTCCTAATGGGGGTGATGAACAGAGAGGTTAAGGTTCGTTTCGTTGTTTGTGACCAGGAAATTGATGATGTGGATGATCTCACTCAGGAAGTTGATCCAGACCAGGAAGATTCTCAGGACAGTCCCATTGAGTTGGATATCCATTACAGCTCCATCCGGAATTACCTAATTGAGCCAAGCCGGGTAGTTCGCTTACCTGTATATTACCTGCGCTGGCTGCCATACGTCGGTTCGCAAGTTATTTTTCTGGTGATGGCATTTTGGCAGGAATATTATCTGGCGAGTGGTGGAAAGGGACGAAAAGGAAGTTGTAAAGTTTCAGTACGGGCTGAACGGATTTGTCAGTGGGCAGGGATCAGCCGAGCCCAGTTTTTTCGCTTACTTCAACCTGGTAGCAGCCTGGGATGGTTTACACGAAAAATTGACACCGATCATGAAGTAGATAAGCGCTCAGGAAGAGCCAAAAAGTCCTCCAACAAATATGAAATATTCGAATCACCGCTGACACCTGGGGATGCTGAAGACTTGAAAACTTTCTTACTGGCTCATGGGATACAAGATTCCCCTCAGTCCGCGTTGCAATTGGCGATCAGCGCAAATCCAAAGGATATTTTGCAATACCCGGTTCGACTACCTCCGAACGACTTCAGCAAAATGACTCCACGTCATCAGACTGTTCAGAATGTCATAAGAGAACTGGTTGGGCACCGGCTCGATGGAGAGCTTGGCAACCTGGCGGACCAGCTTGCTGACCGCCTGGTAACACAAGGAGATTTCATCCTAGTCACCTGGTACTTCCTGAAACACTGGTTGCCCGTGCTGGGCGCAGATGCTGCCATGTTCGTTCTGGTCTTACGCAATCTATGCTATTTCAATGATGAGAAAGGCGAGATTCGAGATGCAGTCTGGATTGAGGGTGGATATCAAGCTGCCGCAAATCGTTTAGGGATCAATAATGCACGTGTTGTGGCAAACTGGCTTCCAGCCTGGATTGAGCGAGGAAAACGTAAGGATGAATTAAGTGATCGTACCGTTGATGAATTTTCTCGCCGGCAACGTCTTCAGGATCTATTAGCCCTTTTTGTTGAGCGCATCGATCATCGGATCAATTCTGAGGGCAGCTATAGTTGGAAATTCAAGGTACAGAGGATTGATCCACTTACTCCACAACACCAAGCCATCCAACAGGCTGTTTCGTCCCTTCTTGTGAAATCTGAAGATCATTGTGTTCAAGACGAATTAGATTCTTGGATCACTTTATTGGGCAATGGTTGCGCGCAGCGTCCCCGAGCGGAGCGAGTGGGATCTGAGACTGTCAAAACAGAACAAAAGGTTGTTTTGAGACTCTCAGATTTAACCAAGGATTGTTCTGAGACTCTCAAGGGTATCCTCAATGATTGTTTTGCGACGCTCGACCCGGAAGCCAAGGGTTGTTTTGAGACCCTTTTAAAGATT
>DAOUFM010000087.1:0-1580 GCA_034429975.1 Anaerolineaceae bacterium
TTACAGGAACGTGCAATCTGGGCGGCTGACCTGGTGATTGTTCCTACGGCAACTGAATTCGCATCATTAGATTCTTTAGCGAAGACAGTCACAACCATCCAAACCTTGAGGGACAAAAAGAATTGGCAAGGAGGATTACTGGGGATATTACCTACCTTTTTTGATGGAACTAACGAGTCACGCGACTCACTTCAGGATCTGCAGGCAACATTCAGCGACAAGGTGCTTTCTCCCATTCATCGGGCGACTGTCTTGCGTGAATGTTGGTCTGAGGCAAAGACCATTTTTGAGTATGCGCCAGAAACGCGGGCTGCCGAGGAATATAAAGCTTTGGCAACTCTCGTATTGAAATATTAGAGGGCACGATGGCAAGGCGAGACGCATTTACAGGTCTACGTGACCCTAATCCAATAACCGAGGTTGAGGAGGATCAACAGCAAGAATCAACTATGATCCCACGCCAGCCCTTGGATCTAATTCCCACGGCAGATTTCAGGAAGAAAAGATCCCGTAAGTGGGAACAGGTTCATCGGCTTGAAACTGTAACGTACCGGGGAATACCTCAGCAGGTTGTGGATTTGATTATAAAAGATGCTCAGTCTCTTTCGGTTCCTAGAGATGAAGTTATAAGGGCGTTCCTTGAATATGGCGCAAGGCTTTACCGCAATGGAGAGATCAAACTTTTAGCGTACCCCAAGGAGCAGAGAATGACCTTGTACCCTGAAGGCAATGCAGAAAAACCAATCTTGCCTGTTCAAAAACCGACAAACCATAAATGGCTGGCTGATGCATTCCCGGTTCCAGAAAAGAAAGCTGGTGGAGCCAAAAAGAAAAATTTCAGGAAAGACCAAGAAGCCATCCCCCAATGGGAAGTAAGAGCGACATTCCGAATTCCAGCTTCGTTAAAGGAAGAAGTTCGGTCGATCGCGCGGGAGCATACTTTACCGGTCGGAGAAGTTGTCTGTTTCTTCGTTATAGAAGGTTCACAGGCTTTTCACAATGGAAGCTTAATCCTACAACCGTCTCCTAAGACATTAGGGAAGACTTTATTCCTGGAGTGATGCTAATGGCCTCTAACCTTTCCTGGAAAATCAACAATTTCATTTTCACTCCAAGAATCACGTCTGCGTCCATGCTGACGTGCCGCAGACAAGCTGCTGACATGCCGCAGACGTTGACGCAGACGGAGTTGCTGACGTTGAAACCACAGGAAACCCGTAAAGGGGGCTTTGCTGGAAGAAATGGGATAACTACCGTTCTTCCAACAAAGGCTGTAATTGTGCCTTTATTTCGCTTTATTCGAGATTATTTTTTTTATCGATAGGGATTTCTTTTATGAATGCAGTCGTTGAATTTTCACCGGAGAAAGCCTGGCAAACGGCCATTGCTAACCTCGAAATGGATATGTCGCGGGCGGCTTTTAGTACCTGGGTGAAGCCAACCCATCTGGTGGATTTTTCAGATGACACCTTTGTGATCGGCTGCATGAATTCGTATGGCCGTGAGTGGTTAGAAAACCGATTAACGACCACCCTGCAGCGATTCCTAATGGGGGTGATGAACAGAGAAGTTAAAGTTCG
>DAOUFM010000088.1:0-2061 GCA_034429975.1 Anaerolineaceae bacterium
GCAGCGTCCCCAGACCTGCCCTCTGGCTCATGGCTGATGGCTGATAGGAAAAACTGAGTAGTCCTGGAGAATGATAACTTAGATTATATCTTTATGCTGTTATTTAATGAATTTATCATTTTTGCTATTTCGATTGCTTGAGCTTCTAGCTGGGAATAATCTTCTGAACTAACCCAGTTTCTTAATAAAAATATTTCCAGTAATGTCATTGTTTCGTAAAGGGAGCCGCGCGCCACGACTAAGAAATGACTGAATTCTTTCTTTGAAAATCTGCCTTTTCCTTCGGCAATATTCATAGGCACTGAGGTTGCTGCAGCTTCAAGTTGTTCTATTAACCTGTAATGATTTTTGGGAGTGTTCAACTTCTCTGATAAATCGATAATTTTATTGGCGAAATCAATACTCTTTTTCCATACTTGCAGATCTTTATAAACCATTTGACCTGCGTTTTGGTTTGTCACTACCGTTTTTTCAACTTTTGAAACCACCATAATATTTTCAGCCATTCTTAATAATAATTTTTTTCTATAAGCCATCAGCTATCAGCTATCAACGCTTCGTTCTTTGCCACCAACCATGAGCCATCACTCCCCCGCCCTGAGCCATCAGCTATCAGCCATCAGCCATGAGCTATGAGCCATGAGCCATGAGCCATCAGCTATCAGCCATCAGCCATCAGCTAACGACAACATTCCTTCTTCGGGCGGCGAAACACGAGGATTGCTGCCGGCACGGCGATGAGCACGACGATGATCCACCAGGGGGCGGAGTCTCCCTCTGTCGCGGCGCTGAATTCGCTCAATTCGACGGCGGTGGTGGTGAAGGAAAAATCGCCAGTGGGCATTGTCTTCCGTACAGTATCGGATCCTTCCCAATTCGCCTTATTAACAATGGCTGCTAAGGCACCGGTTGTTGTTGTGAAGGAAGTTGGGCCTATGTAAACAGAATTGTCAATTTCATCTAAGGCAATTGAATTGGTGTTATCCAACCCCGGAGGTCTTGCTGATGTGGATTTATCGGAAGAAGTTGGCTGCCAATCAGTTCCTTTAGAATTTATGGCAAATATATGATTTAATGAGCCAGATAAATACTGGTATACCAATATTTGATCTCCATTTTTATCATCTAAAGAGAAAGTGCCCGAGATATTATTATTATGGGGAGGATTTTTCGGGTTAACCATGACAACCTGTCCTAATTTGCAGCCACCAGGCGTGTACCAGGAAATCGTCCCTTCATCTGTTCGAAATTTATTGGTATTCCCAGCAATCCATCCGTTATCAGTGAAGCGGATCTCAGTACCGGCAGGAATATCCACCAGACAAACGAAGGCAAATTCATCCGCATCATCAAAATTGAATCCAATTATCGCAATTCCCCCGGCGGGAACCACGAATGGCTGCGTAGGGGTTGGAGCCTGCGCCCCTACCGTCCCAACCACCGCGCCTGACAATACCAACAACACCAGGAAAGTGCTGATCAACCTCTGCATTGTTTACTCCTTCTAGAAGAAATTCCTGCCGTCGACCAGCTTTACCTTGCCGTCCTTCAGGATCGCCTTCCAGTCGAGCTTCTTGTATTGCGGCCACTCTGTCACCAGCAGGACTGCATCCGTGTCGGCGACTGCCTGAGCCGGGTCGTCGAAGTACTCGATTGCCAGGTCTGGGTATTGGCGCTGCATGTTTCCCATCGCAACCGGATCGTGCGCGCGCACCTTCGCCCCGCGTTGGATCAGCTTGCGGGCGATGTCGATCGAGGGCGCATCCCGCAGATCGTCGGTGTTGGGCTTGAACGCCAGCCCCAGCAGCGTGACCGTCTTGCCCTTGAGGATCTTGAGCGTATCTTGCACGCGCATGACGATCTCCTCGCGCAGCTGATAGTTGACCGTGCGCGCCGCCTGAATGATCGGCATGTCGAGGTTGTATTCGCTGGCTGTCGAAATCAGCGCTGCCGTGTCTTTCCCGAAGCACGAGCCGCCCCAGCCGATGCCGGCGTTGAGGAAGCGCGGCCCAATGCGCGTGTCCAGCCCGATCCCGCGGGCAATCTGGGTGATATCCGCCC
>DAOUFM010000089.1:0-6316 GCA_034429975.1 Anaerolineaceae bacterium
ATTTCCGTGCAGGTGAATGGTAAATTGCGTGGTACGGTCACCATCAGCAGAGAAGCGGATCAGACAGCCGTGGAAGCCGCTGCAAAAGACCTGGAGAGCGTCTCCCGCTATCTGAGCGAAGGTGAAACTCGCAAGGTCATTTATATCCCTGCCAAGACGATCAATTTCGTGGTGAAGTAAGGGTGGCGGGGAGTAGGTAGCCTGTAGTAAAGTTGTCCCATGAAATCAGGGCTTCGGTTTAGTAGAAGCTTTACCAAGAATGAGAATGCATTTGTTAATGAGCTCTGGATTCTTTGGCGTAGTTGATTGGCAGTTGAGGTGGGGTTTATTTTATAGAAAAATTTTAGTTTAGGTTTTTAAACCAAACTTTTATTTACTAAGTTAAGACTGCGGTCGTATTTGATTTAATGCTTGAGTCTTAATTTTTACTGCACTTAAATACAATTTGTGACTGATGACATCCTCTTTTTTTCATTTTACAATAATGAAAAATTTCACAATGGTGGTTGTATGGGATCTACACAAGAGAAAAAAACAAAAAAACCTAAAAGTTCACTTAATAAATGGATGGTCGCTTTTTTAGTTATCGTAGTCATTAATCTCGGAGTTGTTGGGTTTATGGCAATTGACCACCAATCAAATGTCAACCCACAATTTTGCGCATCCTGTCATAACATGGAATCTCACGTAGATTCTTACTTGAACAGTAATCATCTTGATCAGAAACATTTTCAAGCTGGAGTGGAATGTAAAGAGTGTCATTCTGACTATACAAAAATAGAACAGTCCAAATCTTTGGTAAATTATGTACTCAAAAATTACGATGAGAAATTTTCTCGTATTAAGGTTGAAGATGATATGTGTTTACAGTGCCATATCGGGGGAGAAAATCTGGCTGCAAAAACTGATTTCCTGGTAAGAAATCCTCATGAAAGTCATTGGCCAAACGCAAAATGTGCCGATTGTCACCGTTCTCATGATAGTCAAATTGACTACTGTGCCCGTTGTCATGACAATGGTGGACAACGCATGATTGAGAAACCAATAATCCCACGAGCTGAAAATCCGTGGGCAAATGAAAACTAAAATACAAGTATTATCATAAAGGAGAAACAATGAGCAAGAAAATTGATCGCCGAGAGTTTTTAAGAATTGCTGGAATAACAACTGCAGCCACTGCTACAACATTTAGCATAGCGGGATGCTCTCCAAAATCGCAAACTGATGGTGCCCGTGAAATTGGCGGTGATATCAACTTTCAAAAAGAAGTCGATGTTTTGATCGTTGGAAGTGGTGGAGCCGGGTTATGGTGCGCTTATGAAACAATCAACGCTGGATTAAGTACCTGCATTTTAGAAAAAGAAGTTTCTCATGGCGGGGACTCTTTACTTGCTTGTGCAGCTTTGCCAATCGTCGGATCCAAACCTTTATTAGATAGCGGAGTTTTCACCATGACGGCTGAAGAAGCTTATGAAGCTTTTTATGATGCCTCGTATTCGAAACGTAGAGTTCCAGAACTTGGTAAACATGTTTTAGTAAACAGCGCTAAATGTGTTGATATTTGGACCGAAAAATTTGGAGTTGAGTGGTTACCCTTCATTCCAGGCCCAACATCTTATATTCATGTACCTAAACCTGGTTTGGGGACAGACTATTTGTTGATTAATCCTTTGTTTGATTATGTTACCAATGCCGGAACAGAAATTTTGTTTGAAACAAAAGCACTCAATTTTATTGTCAATGAAAAGAATGAGGCAGTTGGTGTCAGATCGATGGATCTTCGTTCCCAAAAACATGTTGATATTAAAGCCAAAAAGATCGTAATCACGACTGGTGATTTTGTTTCCAACCAGGAAATGGTTGTCAAATATTTGCCAGAATGGGGAAGATTAGCATGCACAAGTTATACCAGTATGGGGCAGGGAATTGAGATGTGTCTTCCTTTGGGCTGTAGTCTTGAGAGAATGGAAGATCCTTCAAACTTTATGGCTGAAAATGCTGTGATTGTTGTGTGGGGAAATTATGATCCTGTTTTACATGTTCTTCCAAATGGAAAACGTTTCTGCAATGAAACAGATATTCATATGGTCGCAAACAGATGTTTTGAAGCCGGTTTTAGAGAATGGTTTTGCATTTATGATGAAGACATTAGAAATGGTTACAACTCATACAGTATAAACAACATGGAAAAAATCGGTATTGTTAAAAAAGCTGATTCAATTCAAGAGCTTGCAAAACAAATTTTAGTCCCCGAAGAAGAATTAGAAGCCACCTTAGCTCGTTTCAACGAACAAATGGAAGCCGGAGAAGACCAGGATTTTGGCAGAAAAACTCATATGCGTCCTTTAAAACCACCTTTTTACGCAGCTCAAACCAGAACAGTGCGTTACAAGACTTATGGCGGGTTAAGAATTGATGAGAACTGTCAATTAATTGATGAGAAAGATCAGCCGATTCCGAATGTTTACGCGGCTGGATCAGTAACAGGGAGTGCAACACCAAACATCCCAGATGTGATTGGTCTGGGTATGCACGCTGGAACCGTAATTGTGAAAGAACTAGCCGGATAGAATTTTCTGCATCCGTTAAAAATAAGCTCTATCTTAGTCAAATGATAGGGCTTATTTTTTTTTATTCTCACATTTTATGGACATTGTTTATAATAGGCATAATTAACGATATGGAACGTTTGTATAAATGCGCGAGGTAATCGAAGGAACACTCACACGCCGTCTCATTCTATTGTTTATGGCGTTGTCTATCATACCATCTTTTGCTGTTGTCACCATCCCATTAATTGTTCGAGCAAATGAACAAAAAAAAGTCACCGCAGAAATGGAGTTAAATCTGCAAAAAAATGCCGAGGATACTTTTAGCAGGACAGTCAATGCTAAAGTTTCTCATTACAAACAGGTTTTCCAATACCATTCCAAAAACCTTGAAGATATTCTTTTTTTTATTACCCAAAATGAATCTCAAAATTGGGAAAAGGCGACCACTTATTATTTTGAACAGGATCACATACTTCAATACTTAATCATTCAAACAAAAACAGACGGTATTAAGTGTTTTACTCAATCCGGACTTGAAAGTTATTGTAATATTTCTCTTATTGAAGAATATCAATTTGAAAATGAATTAAAAAATTTTGAAAGTAAAACCTTAATTGTAGAAAATTCCGTAAAATTAATTAATCATTTACACAATGATCGTTATGCAATTTCAGCTGTTTATGATATTCAAAAAATACTAAACGAAGTTCCACGTTATGGTCTTGCTGAGAAATCCACCTTAATTTTTATAGATGATGAAGGAAGGTTCTTAGGGTACCCCAGCCCATGGGGAGATGTTGCGCTTTTAGATCAAATGAATGTGCCGAAAGATAATTTGATTGGTAAAAATTTGATTACGATCCTTCCCATTGAAGATAAAAATTTATTTAGTTATAAAAACCTTCAGATCTATCAGCAAAAACTTAAGCCAACAGTTTTATCTTCTGAATTTGACAACGGAAAAGTATTTTTTGCTTTTCAGCATATAGAAAACACGCCTATATCTGTTTTGCTGCTCCTTCCTTTAACGGATTTGTATGAGCATGCAATTTTTTATGGAGCTAGTTTGTCGCGGGTAGAAATTGTTCCAATCATTATTCAGGCAGTAGTGACCCTGGTGGGCTTCTTGTTGGTTATTTTTTTTGGCGCGACAATTTCTTTACGAATTATCGCGGATCCGCTTAAGACTCTTCACGATGGTGCTACGTCGATTGCGAAGAATCAATTAGATGTTCGCGTTCCAGAGACTGGGCTTGGAGAAATAAAAATTCTGGCAACCGCTTTCAATAAAATGGCTGAATCCATCCAAAGTACTCAGAAAGATCTTTATTCAAAGCAAATAGAATTAGAGGACAGTTTAGCTGCCAGAGTGGAAGAATTGTCAGTAATAACCGGGATTATTAGTTATATTAATGTAGATCTCGATTTGACTAAAAAGTTAAACGGAGTGGTTGAGATATTGTGCCAATTTTTAACGGTTGTCAATGCGAAAATCTATTTATATGATCGTCAAGGCAAATTAAACTTAACTACAGATTATGAATGTCAACAAATCAATGAAAATTCCGATTGTTTTACTCAAGAAATTGCAATTACCTATCGTGATCAAAGAACAGGGAAATTGATTTTATCTATTAACCCAGATCATCCTTTTACGCCTATACAATTAAATTTTCTTGAAACCATATCTGCCACTATCGGTATTCTAATTGAAAATGAAGACCTTCAAAACAGAGCTAAATCAATCACGATTTCTACTGAACGTAGAAATTTAGCCAGAGATTTGCATGATTCTGTAACACAAACGTTATTTAGTGTTTATTTAGCAGCCGAGGGCTTGAACATTGCATTAAAAGATCAGCAAAACCCGGTTGCTAAACGCGCCTTACAATTACTTACCGATCAATTAAATCAGGTCCGGAGTGAAATGCGGGGGTTGATTTTAGAATTAAGTCCCATTAGTTTAGATAAGCAAAGTCTCGTAGAAGCAATCAGGGGCTACGCAGATAGTTTACAGCGCTCCACTTCCATGAAAATTAATATTGAAACAAGTGGTCCGTTCGATTATTTACCTTATGATTTGCAAACAGCACTAAATAGAATTGTTCAGGAAAGTATTAGCAATATTGCCAGACATGCGCGGGCGACCGAAGTAAAAATAAGCTTAAACAAAATAAGATCAAAAGTTTTATTAATAATCGAAGATAATGGCATCGGTTTCGATGTAAAAAGCGCTTTAAAACAAAAAGGGTCTTTTGGTTTAAATAATATTCGTGAACGCAGTGAAAGTTTTGGCGGAATCACAAATATCAAATCTCAAATAAAAAGAGGGACTAGAATTTCAGTTGTTATCCCCTTAGAGGAGACTAAATAATGGATGATCATCGCTTCATCAATATACTATTAGTCGACGATCATGAAATGGTTCGGGAAGGGCTGGTTGTTTTTTTATCAACCCAAGCTGATTTTAAGATCGTTGGGCAAGCAAGCTCTGGTTATGCTGCGTTAGAAATCATTGAAGTAACTCTTCCGGATGTTATTTTAATGGATTTGGTAATGCCGGGTATAGACGGTGTAGAAACGACTTTAAAGATTAAGGCGGCTTATCCGCAAATTGAAATTATTGCCCTGACAAGTTTCATCGATGATGAAAAAGTTGTTTCAGCAATTAAAGCGGGTGTATCTGGTTATGTTATGAAGGATGTAAACCCGCTTATATTAGCAGAAGCGATTCGATCGGCTGCCAGAGGAGAAATCTACCTGGATCCAGCAGCAGCACGTTTTCTGGCCAGGAAAATGCGCCCGGAATTTCTAGGCAATGGAGAGGAAAAATCTTATATTAAAACACTTACCAATCGTGAATTAGAAGTACTGAAATACGTTGCCAGAGGATTATCAAATCAGGAAATTTCAGAAACATTATCCATCAGTATCAAAACTGTGAAAGTCCATTTTGGAAAGATATTGCAAAAACTTAATTTAGAAAATCGGGTTCAGGCTGTTTTATTTGCTTTAAGTCAAGAATTAATTTCTTTAGATGAGATTAATATTTAAATATTCTTTATTCTGTTTGAAGCCTCACGAAATTAGGTGGCCCGGAGTATGGTTTCTCTGGCTGGAAGCTGAAGGATAATGTGGGTTTTTCCGATAAAATGGAAGTGTTCACAATTCGTAAATTTTTTAGGAGGTAGGTATGACAATTGCAAATGTATCCAGTAAGAAATCGGGCAAGAATTATGTTCATTTTTCAGACAAGATGACCGATGCGCTCCAGAATATCAACAAGGTGATTGTGGATAATCGCTCGACGCTGGATTCGATTCAGGATATGGCTGTGGAATTAACGCGTTCGGTGCAGGTGCTGGAGAAGGCAGCCGTGCGCTATATCCGCCTCGTGGATGGGGTGCTGGAACAGGTGATCCCGGTGATGAAAAACATCCCGCTGGTTCCAAAAGGAATATTAAATCTGTTTGTCAAGATTGAAGCTACCACCACAAAATTCCTGACGGCTTGTGAACTGGCTGAAAAGGTATTGCCAGGTGTGGAAGAAGGATTGACCACTGCGGATATGACCAAATTGCAGGCCTCCACCGGGGATGTCCAGCGCCTGACAATCACTCTGCAATCCCTGGTAGGCGAGATGGAAAAGGATAAGTAGCCGTCGACGAATAAACGAATGATGTAGTTCTGATCTGATGAAATTGAAGAGCGGAAGCGAGCTTTTCTCTTTTCTAATCATCAATCTTATGTTAGAATCTTCGCAC
>DAOUFM010000090.1:0-57203 GCA_034429975.1 Anaerolineaceae bacterium
CGTGTTCCTGCTACATTACTCAATCAGGCATTAGATGAAATCCGGGCTTTATTGACTGATAAAGAAAAAGATATGCTGAGAGAAAATGTTTCTGGGCAGGATGTAACCAAAGAATATACAGATCTTAATTCCAAACTCAAGAATTTAGAGGACGCTGAATCCCAATTAAGAAAAATAATGGATGCGGCTACCAATACAGAAGATGTATTAGATGTTTTTAAACAATTGACCTATTATCGGGAACAAATAGAATTAACCAAAGGCCAAATTAAGTACTATGAAGAGTCTGCGGCCTTATCAGCAGTCAACATCAGTATTCAAGCGCATGAAGCCTTAAACCCAATCACAATTGCAGGTTGGAAACCTTCTGTAACAGTAAATAAAGCTCTTCAAAAATTAGTGAATGCATTCCAGGTCATCGTCGATGGTGTTATCTGGGTGATTCTGTTAATCATTCCGGTTATGGTAATGGTTCTTCTGCCCTTCTACCTTTTATTCCTGCTTATTCGCTTCCTGGTCAGAAGGAGTAATAAAAAGAAACGAAAAATTGACAATGAAAAGAAAGACTAACTAAAACTATTCGGTAATAATCTAAACAAGCCCCATACGGGGCTTTTTTATTGAATTAAAATTGTTGCGTGACCTTCAAAAGAGAGCGGGATTTTAAATACTGTCTCCATCTCTTCTTCAAACGAAACCGGTTGGTTGTTCAGAGTAATCTTTTTTGGGGAAAAAATCAGTTTAACCAAAATATCTCCCTGAGCCTTTCTGGGTAAATCAATATGTATCTCCAGACCTTCCTGTGTATCTTCTATGTGGCTTACCTCAAGCCCCATGGAAATGTGAAGGTTGCTGCCAAGATATTGATTTCCTTCCAGATCAGGTCGCAGCCCAATTAAGGAGACACCGTGGGGTGGGAGGGTGGAGAGGTTGATAGGTTCTCCGGCATTGATGTGCTGGATTTTATTATCCCAAAATGAATATGCCCAGTAAGATAATTGGGGGATGCAAAAGTCCGGAAAACTGAGATACAGTTCCCTGGCTTCTTCTTTCCAGTTAAAGCGCGCCAACACATTCCAATCCCCGCTGCTATTGTTTAAATCCAATCGTATATTATGAGGAGTGGTCGTGTCCAGCCAATCCATAACATTTGCTCGTTTGCCAATTAATGGCAATAGGACTTCGATTATCCTTCTTCGTTCGGCAGGTAATTTTGGTAAGTCATCGGATACGAGTAGCGAACCGCCGGTGACTGCAATGACCGTGGCGAGAGATTGTATTTCAGGCATGGATAGGTTAATCTCCGGTCTGACTAAAAGGCAATCAGGATCATTAATCCACCAGCGGTTGTGTTGTTCAGCTCTGGTAAGAATGTTTTGAATTGCGTTTTTAGCAGCCGGCATGTGCGGTTCTTTTTTAAATAAAAATGATACGCCACCAAACTCAGGTAACCAATTTCCACTTACATCCGCTCCTATCCGGTTGGCATCCACCAATCCGATCACTGAACCAAGTGGAGCACCACAGCCGAGGAGAAAAGTATCTTCCCCGGCACAATTTCGAATTTCTTGCATGGCTTTCCGCATAATCTGAGCTCGAGTTTTCGTATTATCGAAACGATCTCCTTTGAGTGCTCCCGCATATAGAAAATCTAATTTTAAGTAAGGAAATCCCCATTGATGCACTGCAGTATCAATCATCTCCAGAACGTATTCAAGAGCACCAGGAACAGTCAAGTCCAAAGCCTGGCCAAAAACATTCCAGACAAACCCGGCATTCACCGGGCGTGATCCTTTTATCCGTAGAATCATCTCAGGATGATCCAGGGCGAAGTCGCTGGATGGGTGCAGGATAAAAGGAGCCATCCAAAGACCGGGAGTTAATCCATTTTTGGAGATCTCTGTTGCCAGGGGAGCAACCCCCTGCGGAAAACCTCTTCTAAAAGAAAACCAATCTCCAACTTCCTTTTGATAACCATCATCAATTTGCACCAATGACAAAGGCATTTCATTTTTCAACTTAACCACGGTATTTAAATTTCGTAAAATCTTTTCCTGGTTAATATTTTGGTAAAAGTGATACCAGGAACACCAACCTGCCGGGATTTTGGAAGAAATTGCAACTTGGTTTTCCCGGCTGACAGCTTCATAAAAAATTGCCAAAGGATCGGGTTGGTCAAAATAGAACGGGTAGATGATGGCCCAATCTGTTGAAAAAACATTTCCGGGGGCTATTAAGGTGCGGTCTCCATTTGCCCATAACCGAATTTTGGTTTTTGAGGATAAGTTGGCTTCAACTGAACCAAATTGCATCTTTTGAGATAAAAAACCAAATAAAAAGGCAGTGCGAGAGTTGCGATCAGCCAAAACACCAAAGAAATCCCCACTGAAATGACCTGCCTGTCTGAACACGGGAGTTCCAGGATTTTGAACCATCACATCCTGAAAGAAGCGTAAACGAGTGTGATGCTGTACCTGACCTTCTCGATACGTACCAGTATGTGACCAGGATTGCCAGCCGTTTGAATGAAAAGTATAACTGGGTTGCATGGTTTCATTTTCCTGAATAATACGGCTGTTTTCGGAGTTCGCTGAATCACCAATATTAAGAAGTTCGATGAAATTTATATAAACTGGCGCAGAAGATTGATTTTCTAAAACTGCATGCCACAGAAAAATGGGTAATTCATCACTTAAAGCAAAAGTCAAACGCACAACTTGAGAAATATCCTCAATGAAAATTGAAAATTCCAATTGATGTAATTTCCCATGGATAGATGTTGTTACGGTTTTTATTAACTGGTAAGGATTCCAGCTATTTGCAATGAAATTATGCTTATTACCATCTTTAATAATTTGAACCTTTAAAGTTGCGTTTTGAATCGAAGGCAAGCCGATTCTTTTTGAGTTCAAATTAAAAGTGGCACTTTCAGGGTTGCAAGAAAAGTGAAAAAACGTATTTTGAATTTCAACAAGTGGCATATTATGATATTCCGAAATTTCTTAGTTGTCTCTGTCTTTTATAATTATTTTATTGCATATTCAAAAAAATAGAAAAGATCCTATTTTCTAGAAAAAAATATGTTTTTCAATTATGATCAGACGATATGGAAAAAATTAAAAAAAGAGAAAAAGTTAGAATAGTTTTCCCCATAGTTGGGATCTTATTTATTTTATCAAGTATTAGTTTATCGCTGGTTAATTATAAAAATTATTCGAAGAAGGGTTGTCTTTTTCCAGACGGTTCTTCGCTCGCCGGGGTGGATATCTCCGGACTGGACGCAACGCAGGCTTTGGCTGAATTGCGCAATGTATATGAACAGCCTGTAACAATTCAGATTGGAGGTTTATTTTTCGACCTGACGAATGAGCAAGTCGGATTATCCATTCAATATGATGAAATGCTTTCAGCATTAAATTGTAATCAAAACAATAAATTCATTGATTTTTGGAGTTTTATTTGGAACAGGAATGATATCCAGCCTATCCATGGTGATCTTAAATATTCATTTGAGTTGCAAGCAACGAAAGATTTTATTGATCAAAATATTGACCCTTATGTGATAAAAGCTCCTGTTGAACCATCGCTGATCCAGGGAACTACCAGATTTAAAGGTGGGGTTCCAGGTATTTCCTACAACCGAGATACATTGCTGACGGAGATTAAAAAACAAATCGTTAATCCCAAAAAAGGAGTCATTCATATCCTTCTGGAAGAAATCCCTGCTCCTTCACCGACTGTCCAGCAGATCCAGGAACAAATAATTTCTAACCTCCAAAAGGAAAATTTCCAAGGCGGTGTTGAAATCTTTGCTCAAAAGATGTCTGATCATGAAACGATAAACCTCTTATATTGGTTTGGGGAATTAAAAGAACCCGGGGTGGCTTATACGGCTGCCAGCACGATGAAGATCCCAATTATGCTCTCCACTTATTGGCATCAGGATTTACCATTACCAGAGATAATGGATACCTGGCTCAATCATATGATTATCCTTTCCGAGAATGACCCTGCAGACCGGCTGATGGAGCAAATTGATTTTGTAAGAGGGCCATTACTTGTTACCAACGATGTTCAAAGTCTTGGCTTAAACAATACGTTTATTGCCGGTTATTTTTATCTTGGTGCTCCCTTATTGAACTTATATGAGACGCCGGCTAATCAACGAACGGATGTCTTCACCGACCCGGATATTTACAACCAGACGACTGCAGAAGACATTGGGCATCTTTTGGAAATGATATATGCTTGCGGAAATGAATCCAGTAGTTACCTGTACCAGATCTCTCAAGGAAAACTGAACCAGGAAAAATGTAATCTCATCATTAATACCCTGGCAAGAAATAAAATGGGTGCTTTGATTGAAGCTGGTTTACCGGAAGGTTTAAAAATAGCGCATAAGCATGGCTGGAGTTCTGAGAAAGACGGCCTCATTCATTCATTTAGTGATGTTGCCATCGTTTTTGCACCTGAGAATGATTTTGTTCTGACAGTTTTCACATACAGTCCTAACCAACTTTTATTCGATGTAGCTAACCCCTTAATTGCCAGAATTTCACAAATTATTTATAACGGTTTTAATCCCAACAATCAAATTGCCTGGCCATTTCCTGAATAATTATTAAAGCCTGGGTAGCAAAATCCCTTCTTGGTTTTGGTACTTTCCCTTTTTATCAGCGTAAGAAACTTCGCAAACTTCATCACCTTCCAGAAAAATAACCTGTGCCAGACCCTCATTGGCGTAAATTTTTGCAGGTAAAGGAGTGGTATTCGAAATTTCAAGGGTGACATAACCTTCCCATTCAGGCTCAAAAGGTGTTACGTTGACGATAATCCCGCAACGAGCGTAGGTGCTTTTCCCAACGCAAATCGTCATCACGCTCCGTGGAATTCGGAAATACTCCACTGTTTTTGCCAGAGCAAATGAGTTTGGAGGAATAATACAAACATCCCCTTTAAAGTCCACCATGGAGCGGGTATCAAAATTCTTTGGATCAACAATGGCAGAATTTACATTCGTAAAAATTTTAAATTCATCAGCAACGCGTACATCATATCCATAAGAGGAAACACCGTATGAAATGACTCCTTCACGCACTTGTCGATCGATAAAAGGCTCGATCATCCCTTTTTCTAAAGCCATTTTTCGAATCCAATGATCTGGTTTTAATCCCATGTTATTCCTCCGCCTGTAAATTTACGAATGTGTATTCATCTGCATTAATTGTAATAAATTTCTCTAAAAAATATTGGTATGCATAAGCACTGACCCGATATTCACCTGCAGGTAAATTGCTGACAACAAAATTTTCGTTCCAATGCTCGTCTCCATAACTTGTTTTTGAATAAGTCTCAACGTAAATAGAAGAGCTGGATTGAATTTGACCATCCACAATTTTTTGAATGACCACAGATGCACCTGGGATGGGATTGCCAGCAATGCTCCTCAAAGCACCAATTAATACCCCCGAACCAATCCCATCGTTGGACGGTAAAAGGGGCAAAAAAAGTTCCGGGTTACGGGCATTTTGGAGAAGAATATCACCAATCCGGACTTCAAAATGAAGGTGGTTGGTGAAAGCTTTTCCGGTCGCTCCTACCCGGCCGATCAATTGCCCTTGCGATACGACATCATCTTGGTTTACTAGAATTTCAGAAAGATGGGCGTAAAAGGAATATACTGGCACAGAGTAATTTTCAAACTTATGTTCCAAAATAATGATATTGCCATAAAAATTGGTGAAACGGCCGCGTTTAAATGTTCGATCGTTGCCTGCAAAAACCACCTTTCCAGGCGCTGCGGCGACGACCGGGGTGCCTTCCGAATTAATCATTTCGACCCCATCATGAGGAATTTTCTCTCCGAATTGTGTTGATCCAAACCGGTAAGTCGGTTCGACTATGTCTGAACCAGGGCTTGGAATGGGAAATCCAAATAGTGGGGTAAACTGGTTTTCTTTTATTGGTTGAGTAGTTGCCGTGGGCAAAAGTGATGGCACATCAGTGGGAGTCCGTGAAGGCGTAATAATCGGTGTCCTGGTCGCAGAAACGTTGTTGATAACCTGCGTTTTTGTCTCCTTAACAGATTCTGTGGGTGCTTCTGCAGCAGGTATGTCCACGCTTTTGACAGCCGATACCTCTGGCGAGGTACAGGCTGTCATTGAAAGCAAAAGCTGGAGCCCTAATAAAATTCTTAGGGGATAGGAAATCCACCACGCTCTTTTAATAGTTGCCATGTTGATTTCTCGAGTGCTAAACCTGTTTGCTCCAATTCATGAACAGCATCCAACAGTCTTTTATTCACAGCCGCATCAGTAATTCCCAAAGTATTTGTTCTAACGTTCAAAGAGGCACTGGTCAGTCCGGCTTTGGCAAAGAATAGGCCCGAGGCTGCATCAGAGATCGTGTTCACGTTGCCAGTTTCAGCAGTTTCATAGGCCAGTTTCATGACTTCAACTGCTAGTGATGCTACATGTAAAGGAATTTCAGCCGCATAAATTGTTGCCTTTTGAACAGCCAGTTTTCGGGCTTCCAACTCTTCTTCTGTGGTTTTTGGCAGACGAAAAGCCTCCATCACCCGATCAAATGATGCAGAATCGTCTTTTCCAGCCTGAATTAATTGTTCTTTTAAACCCTCAGCCAAATCAATGATTTGCGCCATCCGATCCTGCACTTCAAGATACTTCTTTTTCCCAATGGTTAACCGCGCAACCATGGCAGTCAGTGAAGCGCCTTCTGCGGCAGTATATGCTGCTGCTGCACCACCACCTGGGGTTGGGGTTGCGGCTGCCAGTTGGTCCAGAAAATCAGGTTTCTCTTCCTGCGCTTTCTGATTAGCAGTTCGCATTACCTGGAATAATTTTTGCTCTAAGATTTGACCATTCTCAAAATCATCCAGTTGAATATACCACTGTGCTGCTTCTGAAAGAGCATCCTGGGGGATTAATCCAACCAGCTCGGAATGATGGATCCCAACACCGTAGCGCTCAGCTTCCCGGCGCACAAATTCAACGACTCTGGCTACGGGTGTTTTTTTGTAATTAGTTAAATTCATTGAAACCTGCGCCCGGCCTTCGACCAAAACACCCATCCCTTTGACGTAACGTAAGCCGCCCGATGAATGACGAACAGCCCGAGAGATTTTTTGAGCAATGCTGACATCATTCGTGGTTAAGTAAATGTTGAAAGCAATCAAGGGCTGTCTGGCACCGATGACAGTTGCACCAGCTTTGCCAACTTCATTGGGTCCAAAATCAGGCGTTTTAACTGGTGTTTTACCGATATCGATTTTCAGTTTTTCATATTGGCCTGAGCGAATATTCTCGAGATTGTGTTTATCGGGGATCGAAGCTGCTTCTTCATACAAAAAGACAGGAATTTTAAGGTCATCTCCCACCCTTTTCCCCAGGTTTTGAGCCATTTGTATACATTGTTCCATCGTCACATCACTGATGGGAACAAAAGGTACAACATCGGTTGCACCAATTCTAGGATGCTCTCCGGTATGTTGATCCAAATCGATCAGTTTTCCGGCTGTTTTAATTGCTGCAAAGGCGGCATCTTCTACGGATTGTGGATCCCCTACAAAGGTGACGACCGTTCTGTTATGGTCCAGGTCTGAGTGATGATCTAACACATGTACACCTGGGAATGATGCGATCGATGCAATAATTTGTTCGACAATTTCAGGACGACGGGCTTCAGAAAAATTTGGTATACATTCTACTAATGGATTGGACATTGTTCCCTCTAGGTTGTGAGATAATCGTTATTATATCAATAAGCATTGAATATTTAGGAAATAACCATGTGCGGACGTTTTACGCTTTCATATAAAGCCAAAGAATTACAACTGGCATTGGGGTTACCTCAATCAAATTTGGACTGGCAACCCAGGTACAATATTGCACCTACACAACCTATAGCAGCGATCCTTGACTCGCAATCCAAAAAAATTGAATTTCTACGGTGGGGATTGGTCCCTGGCTGGGCAAAAGATATTGAAATCGGGAACCGATTAATTAATGCTCGTTCCGAAACCATCACAGAAAAGCCATCTTTTCGCAATGCTTTTGCCCGGCGGAGATGTTTGATTCTGGCGGATGGCTTTTACGAGTGGAAACGTCCGGCCATGAAAGGTGCTTCCTCGCAACCCTACTATTTCTTTTTAGAAAATAATCAACCGTTTGCCCTGGCTGGTATTTGGGAAATCTGGCAGTCTCCAGATGGGAGTGAATTATGGAGCACTGCCATTATCACCTGTGAAGCAAATGATATTCTTAAGCCAGTGCATGATCGGATGCCGGTTATTTTTGATAAAAACCAGATGTTTGCGTGGTTGGAAAACAGACCGGTAGAAGCATTAATAAAAATGATGCAACCTTATTCAGCCGAGAAAATGGGGGCTTATATGGTTGGTAAAGCGGTTAATTCACCTTTTAATGACACCCCAGATTGCATAAAAGAATATAAGCCAAATGAAACATTGTTTAAATAAAATTTATTTGGTTTCATATTTTTAACCCAATGAATTTTCGGGCTTTCCCTTGACCAACAAAGTCCCATCTGATAAAATCTCGTTCATTCAATGCCCCCATCGTCTAGGGGACCAGGACGCAGCCCTTTCAAGGCTAAAACGGGAGTTCGAATCTCCCTGGGGGCACCAGAAAACCATCTGAAAAGGTGGTTTTTTTATTTAGGATGGATAACCAAAACAAATTCGGCTTTTTTTTCGGATAGTTGTTTTTGAATTTCCGATACATTGCCACGTAAGAACTTTTCATTCGCCGTTGTGATATTCAGCCCCAGTGTGACCTTTCGATTTTTTCCAAATGTAGAAGCAACTTCATCTACCAATTTCATTAATCGATAGGGGGTGTCCATTAAAACAATGGGGATATTGAGCTGTCTTAAAGCGTTAAGTTCTTTTTTTCTTTCCTCTTTTTCCCGTGATAAGAAACCAGCAAAATAAAACTTCTCAAGTTTAAAGTCTAATACCGAGAGAATCGACATTAAAGAAGATGCACCTGGTACAGGAACAATGTCAATTCCAAATTGGGTTGCCTGATTAATCAACCAATGTCCGGGATCTGCAAAAACCGGCGTACCACAATCAGAAATTAATGCTACATTTGATCCCTGCATAAGTTTCTGGACAATTACACCAGTTTGTTCTTTTTCATTATGTTCATTTAGTGTGATCATTTCTTTGTTGGAAATACCAAATTTCTTTAGAAATGTACTCCCTGTTCGAAATTCTTCGCAAACCAGGATTTCTGCGTTTTTTATGGTGTTAAGTGCTCGAATGGTAATATCATCCCAATTTCCGATTGGTATCGCCACGATATAAAGTTTTCCAAAAGGTTGATTTGCCATTTGAGTTCTTGTTCCTATTTAATTGGTTTCTACTTCACGGCAGGCAGCACAAAGGCCGAATAATTGTAGCCAATGGTCATTTACGCTATAACCAAACCGGAGGCCGATTTCCTGGAAGAACCGGTTTAAATTTTCCCCTTCAAAGTATTCAGCTTTTCCACAATTACTGCAGATTAATAAATGCTGATGCCCATTTCCGGACTGAAAAAACGATTGACAGCCATCTGGCATGTGAACCCGATCAATCAGCCCGGATTGTTCTAATTTTTCCATGGTGCGATAAACAGTTACCAGACCTATCTTAGGGTTGATATTTTTTGCCTCTAAAAAGACTTCCATAGGGTTGAGCAAATGATCGCTATTTGCTAAAATTTCAACAATAACTTTCATAGGATTTGTGATACGATATCCCATTATTTGTAATTGGTTTAGCCACTCAATATTGCGGAGATTCACAATTTTTACCTGCATAGCTTTGAATTTATTTTTATTATAGTAACTGGAAAAGGTATCGTCAAACTAAATAAATCAACCTGGAATAACTATGAATTATTTTTACTCTTTAAATCCGATTTTGCAGGCTTTGATAGCCACTCTGTTTACTTGGTTAATGACTGCTTTGGGGGCTTTGGGCGTTTTTCTGTCCAAAACAGTAAACCGGAAGCTTCTGGATATTATGTTGGGATTTGCAGCCGGTGTGATGATTGCTGCCAGTTTTTGGTCGTTATTAGCTCCTTCAATTGAAATGGCGATTAATGATGGACAAATTGGTTGGGTACCGGCTGCAGTTGGTTTTTTGGTAGGTGGAGCCTTTTTATTTGGAGTGGACAAATTGCTTCCACACTTACACCTGGGGTTACCAATTGAAGATGCAGAAGGGGTAAAAACTTCCTGGCGCAGAAGTATCCTCTTGGTGCTGGCTATCACACTCCACAATATTCCGGAGGGATTGGCAGTAGGGGTTGCTTTTGGAGCGATTGCAGCCGGGATGGATCAATCTCTGTTACCAGGTGCAGTTGCTTTGGCAATTGGAATTGGCTTGCAAAATATTCCGGAAGGTCTGGCAGTCTCGGCTCCTTTGAGAAGAGAAGGCATGTCAAGAATTAAGAGTTTTTTATATGGACAGGCTTCCGGGATAGTGGAACCAATCGCTGGCGTTATCGGTGCACTGGCTGTTTTGAAAATGCGCCCAATGCTGCCCTATGCTCTTGCCTTTGCTGCGGGTGCAATGATATTTGTTGTGGTAGAGGAATTGATCCCGGAATCTCAGGCTTCTGAGAATAGTGATCTGGCAACAATTGGTTTGCTGGTTGGGTTTGTAGTCATGATGATTCTGGATGTCGCTTTGGGGTAGAGTATAATAACCGCCATGGATAATTTAGAAAAACAAGTAAAAAAGAATAAAAAAAAGAATAAACCTAAAAGATATCCTTTCGTTTTGATTGGGTTATTAATTTTGCTAATTGGGGGCGGTTCTGGCTGGTATTTTGGTTCTCAAGAAGGCCAGAAACTAAGATCGGCCGAAAAAGACAAGGTGGTTATCGACGCCGCAACTACTCAATTTCATCTAGGCGTGCGTGAGTTGGAAGAGGGGCGCTATGATAATGCTAAAAAACGGTTTGAATATGTGATCAAACTGCGACCAGATTTCCCAGGGGCACAAGAAAAACTAACTGAAGTATTAGTCGCCATGTCAATTGTAAATACGCCTACGCCGATACCCTTACCGACGCTTACTCCAACCCCGGATTTTCGAGGCGAGGAAGAATTATTCAACCAGGCATGGCAATATGTTCTGGCGAAAGATTGGAATAATGCCATACTAACCCTGGATCTTTTACGGGACAAAAATCTGAATTTCCAACCAGTGCAGGTAGATGGAATGTATTACATTTCTCTGCGGAATCGTGGGGTGTACCGAATTCTCCAGGAGGGCAGCCTTGAACCTGGGATGTATGATCTGGCATTAAGTGAAAGATTTGCCCCTTTGGATAATGAGGCCGATAGTTACCGTGTTTGGGCACGTTATTACCTGAATGGCGCCAGCTATTGGGGCTTAGATTGGTCACAAGTGGTATCCATTTTTGCTCAGCTCTACCCAGCTTTTCCGAATCTGCATGATAGTTCGGGTATGACCGCTCAGGAACGCTACCGGCTTGGTTTGTTGAACTGGGGAGATGATCTGGCATTAAAGGAAGATTTTTGTCTGGCTAAAGAAAAGTATGACATGGCTTTCGCATTTTTTGTGGATGAGAAATTTAGCCCAAAAGCTACGGCAATTTATGAGGCTTGCGAAAAATCCAAAGAAACCGAAGCGCCTGAAGTTATCAACACACCTTCTCCAACCCCAACTCTCAGTACAACACCTGGCGGCCCAACGGATACACCGGAGCCAACCCCGGATGGCGGCGGTGATTCGGATTCGGGTAGCACGCCAGCGCCATAACAATGTCTCAGTCAATCCCAATCTGGGCTCTTTCCTTCTCTTACTGGCTCCATTTGCTGGCAACAGTAATCTGGCTAGGAGGATTGGCCACAGTTGCATTTTTGGTTTTACCCTTCATTCAGCAAACCTCGAATTTAGATGAAAGAGAAAGAATTCTTAATCTCTTACAAAAATACCAATACCCAATAGGTTGGTTAAGCCTTTTCATCTTAATAGGGACCGGTATGTTTCAGATGAGTGAGCATCCGGCTTATCAGGGATTTCTGGCAATAGACAATCAATGGGCGATCGCCATCCTATTAAAACATATTTTTATCCTGTTTATGATTACAGCAATGGGTTATTTATCCTGGTTTATCTTGCCAGGTTTAAAAAGAGTAACCTTAAAGCGAAAACTAGGAAAAGAAATAAATTTAGAGGAGCTTAATCAATTGCGCCAAAAGGAAAAAATTATGATCTGGACAAATTTAATCCTGGCGTTTTTTGTGATTGTTTTTACAGCCTGGGCTCGTTCTTCTTTTTAATGTTGTTAACCTGTTTTTCCAAAAATGCATACGAAGGTTTACAACGGTTATATTGGCTTGGCAATTAAATCATGGACGAGTGCATCGGTAATTTTAACTTCGATGATTTCACCAATTGGGAGTTTTCCTTCGATAAAGACCAACCCATCTATTTCGGGTGCATCCCGATATGAACGCCCGATTGAAATGCCTTCGTTATAACCCTCTATCAGGACCGGCAATTTCTTCCCGACCCAGCGCTGGTTCTTCTGTAATGATAAATCCTGCTGCAGAGTCATCAATCGTTCTAAACGCTCGTGTTTTGTTTCTTCATCAACCGGGTCCCCAAATTTTTCTGCAAAAGTGCCTTTTTCCTGAAAATAGGTAAAGACGCCAATATGATCAAACTTAATTTCCTGGATAAAGTTAAGCAATGTTTGAAATTCTGCTTCTGTTTCCCCGGGAAAACCAACGATAAATGTCGTTCGGATCGCTATTTCGGGCATGGCTTCGCGCAATTTTCGAATAGTTTCTCTCACCTGCTGCATGTTGAACGGGCGCCGCATGCTTTTCAGAATCTTCGGATCAGCATGTTGTAAAGGGATATCCAGATAAGGAAGAATTTGCTGCCTGGTTTTCATTACCTCAATTAATTGGTCGGTAACAACCCCAGGATACGCATACAGAATCCGGATCCATTGAATTTGCGGCACATTGTCTGTCAATTCTTCCAGTAACTTAGCCAATCCATTTTTTATTTCCAGATCAGAGCCATAATCGGTGGTGTCCTGAGCAATCAAGATGATTTCTTTAACTCCTAAGCTAGCTAATTGTTGGGCTTCCTGAACAATTGTTTGGATCGGACGGCTTACTTGCGTACCTTTGATTAATGGGATGGCACAATATGCGCAAGCTCTGCGACAACCGTCAGCAATTTTTAGATAGGCATTACTTCCTTGAATCGCTGAGCGTAAAACACCATGCTCATCTGTACCTATCGTTGTTGCGTCGGGGAGGTGATAGCGTGCTTTATTTGGCTCTTTGCGGATCTCCTTAATTAATTCAAGGATATCCATCCACCGGCGTGTTCCGAGGATACCATTCAAACCAGGCACTTGTTCTGCTACCTTTTCTCTGTATCTCTGAGAGAGGCATCCTGCCGCAATTAATATCTGGCCTTTCTTTTTCTTTTTCGCCAGTTTACGTAATTCAGAATAGGATTCATCGCTGGCAGGCTTTATGAATCCACAGGTGTTTACGATTAAGATTTCAGCTTGTTCAGGTTTTTCCAGTTCATCAAAACCATCCTGAGATAATAACTGGGATATGGATTGGGAATCTACCAGGTTTTTTGAACAACCTAAAGATAAGAGATAAAAAGAGTCTTTTTTTATAGATTTCATGGGATCAATGGCGTTACTGAAGGCGTTGGGGTGGGGGGTATCAAAGTTGGCGTAACTGAGGGCGTGGAAGTGGGGCTCGGTTGTTGGGTAGGTAAGGCTGTCTGAGTTGGGCCTGGAGTGGGGGTGATTAACCCCATTGAGGTTGAGAAAACGAGTGATTTCACTTCTCCCAGATCCCCAATAACGCCGACCGGCACCAGATTATAGTAAATTTCCAGTGCGGCAGCATTTCCTGTAAGTATTTCTACTGTCGAGGAACCAGAAAAATCATAAGCATTCCCTGGAATTGTTCTACCAACAAATACTGTTTTTCCATCTACATCAACTTTTAAATAAGCTCTTTGACGAGCAATAATATACACCTGTACCGGCAATCCTGATACTTGGGATGTCTCTTCAGATATTAAATCTCCTTCCTCATTTTCAATTTCTTGCACAGCGGAGACAGGTATTGTCGCTGTACTCATTACATCCGGAACATTAACGATTTCCTCTGAAACAGGGGTGTTCTCCAATAAAACATCTGAAATAGAAGGCGCTTCATTAGCAGTCTTAGCTTTTTTATTTTGGAAGCCACTAATATTCGCCGCTCCCCAAAGGATAAAAAGGAATAATGCTATGATCAACCCTGAAGTTAACAGGAGATCGGCTGTTATAAATTTAAACCAACCTGCTTTTTTTATTTGTGGGGCTTGATAAGCCAACTGATTTTCCGACCCAATTTTATGAGGAGCATAGCTTTCATTTCGACGGGTTTGTAGTCCATCGGCAAATTCGATCATGATCTGGTCAATATCTAAATTCAAAAAAGTAGCATAGTTATTCAACATCCCTCTGGCTTGAGGAATGGAAGGCAATTTTTCGAAATCTCCTTTTTCAAGCGCTTCTAAATAATGGGGTCGGATACTGGTAAATTGTTCGATTTCTTCCTTGGTAAAGTTTAAAAGCTCTCTTTGCTTACGTAATTTATTGCCGATTTCAGTAAATATTTTTTGAGAAAGGGTTTGTGGCCTTTCTGGTTCTTCTAGGAATTCAACTTCTTTTTCTGCGGATCCGTGAATAATTTTCTCATCGCTTTGCGAGAAAAGATCCTGATCCGTGGAGACATCAGCAATTTTTTGATCATTTGAGACATCTGATTCGGTTTGATCATTTATTTTGATTTCAATAGGGAAAATTTCTTCCAGGATGACTAGCTTTTCTGGATGGTCAAATGCCAATAGTAAAAGATTTTCATCCAGATCTAAAAATTGCGCATAAAGCCTTAGATACCCTCTCCCATGGACTTTAGAGGGCAGATTTTCAGGTTGGTCATTTTCTAATGCGTATAGATAATTCTCACGAATTTTTGTTTGGTATGCTGCTTCCGCGAGATTTAATCCTTTTTCTTCTCGTGACTTTCGAAGATACTCACCCAGAGTGATTGTCATAATCCTAGTTTAACAAACGACCGGCATGTCAACAAGGGGGAAGACGAATGCCGGTCGATTATTGAATATGCTATTTTTATTTATTCTTCTTCAGGCTGGCTTTCAAAAACACTCTCGCTAACTTCTGCGACTGCTTCTTCAACGACGAAAGTTTCGCCTTCACGGTGAACAATGATTTTCACAGCAGGTACTAAGTCGACCGTTAAGCGAATGCGCGCAGTGTGTTCGCCCAGGTTACGGATTGGTTGAACTTCAATTTGACGGCGATCGATGGTGGTACCTAATTTCTTGTTGATTTCATCAGCTATCATGTTGTGGGTGATGGATCCGTAAAGCTTACCAGTCTCGCCTGCTTTGCTGGGGAAACTGATTGTCAGTTTTTCCAAAAGACCAGCAACACCGCTTAACTCATTATTCATAACCACCCGGCGTTCTTCTGCACGTTTGCGAATTACATCAACTTGTTTCATTGCTCCAGGAGTAGCCAGGATCGCAAAGCCCATAGGGATTAAATAGTTACGACCATAACCGGCAGCTACCTTTTTTACATCCCCCGCACGTCCTAATTTATAAACATCTTTTAATAATAATACTTTCATTTTTCGAGCCCTTTCGAATTTAGATTTCAAGCGAAGGGTACAACGCTTGAGGCGACAGAATTCTAACAGACCCATGAATTCGTGTCAATTGATAAAAATACGCATTGATAGATGAAAGGCTATCTTTATGAATTGTCTCTACGCAAACCGTAAACCTGGGCGACCGGTAAAACAATAAAAATTCCGGTGTTTGGCTGACTTAGTTCACCGACAATTTTCTGTGTATTTTCAAGAATCTTTTTAACAGTTTCGTCTGAATCGACTACTGAAAAGATTGTGCGATTAAAATCCATATCGTCTAACTGATCCATAATTTCCGATATGGATGGGAAAATCGGAAAATCTTCCATCAAACCCAGACTCTGGCGAATACGTCCCAGGCCGGTACTGAAAAGAACGGTAGCTCCAGTTACTCCAGCATCTTCCCAGGCATGGAGTAATTCTTTTAATTTTGAAATATCATGGATTACAAATAAGACAAGATACATTATTTACTCCTTATGCAATTCGTGACTTCTGAGTTTTTGTGGAAGAGGCAAATGATGCGCGTAACAAAGGCGGCGTGACGAGCGTGGTTATAATTACCATTCCAACAATTACTGAATATAAGTCAGGGTTTAACAGGTTTTCGGATAATCCAATTGTGGCAACAATTAACCCAACTTCACCGCGGCTGATCATACCGATGCCCAGTTGTAGAGATTCCAACCAGGAAAACTTACCCAGCCTGGCTCCTAAGCCAGCGCCGATAATTTTTCCAATAATCGCAATAAATGAAATGGCTAATAATATCCAAAGAACGGAAGGATCCATTCCACGGATATCCACATTCAAACCGATATTAACAAAGAAAATTGGAACAAAAAGGCTATAGGATAGTGAATGTAACCCTTTCTCAATTTCTCCTTTTTCTTTGGTTCTGGAAAACATCAACCCAGCAATGAACGATCCCGTAATGGCAGCCATACCTCCAAGTAGTTCTGCTGCTACTCCGTAAACTAAAAGGATGATAATTGCCATAGTAAGTACACCCTGGGCAATCGGTAAAGTTTTAATTTTCTTGCTGATTTTTGGTAACAACCAGTAACCAAAGGCAAGTGATAAAGCTAAAAAGGCTATCATTTTCACTAAAACGATTAGGATTTCCAAAATAGAACCACCTGAATACAAGGCAATAAAACCAGATAACAATAAAATAACCAGGATGTCATCAAAAACGGCAGCGCCTAGAAGTCCGAATCCGACCCGACTGCGGAGAACTTTCAATTCAATTAACGTTTGCGCACTAATGCTGACACTGGTTGCGCCCAGAGTTAGTCCCAAGAAAATGGAGTGATTCGCGTCCATTCCGAACAATTCCCCAACAAAAAATCCTAAAGCCACCGGCACAACAACACCCAAAGTACCACCATACATAGATGCAGATTTATTTTGTGCTAAATCAGAAAGACTTAATTCAAGTCCGGCAATAAACATGAGAAATAAGACCCCTAACTCAGCCAGGGTGGCAACGAAGTCAGGCAATTCGTTGTATGTGAGAAATGGTAAATTAAGAATATTAAGCAAAGAAGGACCTAAAATAATTCCGACAATTAACTCGCCTAATACTGAAGGTTGTCCGAACCTCGTGCTGATATATCCAAAAAGTTTTGCAGACAGTAATAAAATAGCTAAAAGGATGCAAATTTGTAAAAAATGGGTCATCAATGATATCCTCTAATCAAGAAATTAAATCGAAATTTTGAAGATAAAAACACTAAACATTCAAGTACACTTCAAGTATACTGATTTTACACCAATAATAGTAGATAGAGGCCTTTATGGATTTGAAGAGAAGAAAAAAAATGTGGGAGGAGAATGTTCTCTTCCCAATTACAAACAAGTATCCTGAAAGAAAAAAAGAATTTTTAACGACTTCAAAAATTGTTATCCCGAATGTTGCGTTACCGGAAGAAGGGGATTACATGGAACAGTTGGGTTTTCCAGGAGAATTCCCTTTCACCCGGGGGGTTCAACCTACTATGTATCGTGGCAGATTGTGGACGATGAGGCAATATGCTGGTTTTGCAACCGCAGAAAAATCGAATGAAAGATATCGCTATCTTTTAGATCATGGACAGACTGGGTTATCGGTCGCATTTGATTTACCTACTCAAATTGGTTACGACGCGGATGATTCTATTGCTTCAGGAGAAGTTGGTAAAGTGGGTGTATCGATATCATCCATCCATGATATGGAGGCTTTGTTTAAAGATATTCCGCTTGATCGGGTATCGACGAGCATGACCATAAATGCGCCGGCTTCCATCCTGCTGGCGATGTATATCGGCGTTGCAAAAAAACAAGGGATTGAGGTTAACCGATTAAGGGGGACAATTCAGAATGATATTTTGAAAGAATTTGTGGCCCGGGGAACATACATTTTTCCGCCGCAACCATCCATGCGTTTGATTACCGACATTTTCAAATATTGTAAAGAATATATTCCGCGTTGGAATACAATCAGTATTTCAGGTTATCATATCCGGGAAGCTGGATCAACCGCTGTTCAGGAAGTGGCGTTCACTTTGGCAAATGCTATCGCTTATGTTGAAGCTGCCATAAACGCTGGTTTGGCAGTTGATGAATTTTCACAGCAATTATCCTTCTTTTTTGCCGCACATACGAATTTTTTGGAAGAGGTTGCCAAATTCAGGGCAGCTCGACGGATGTGGGCAAAAATAATGAAAAACAGATTTAATGCAGAAGACCCCCGTTCCTGGATGTTACGTTTCCATACGCAAACAGGTGGGTCAACCTTAACTGCTCAACAACCGGAGAATAATGTGGTTCGCGTTGCCATTCAAGCGCTGGCAGCGGTTATTGGAGGAACTCAATCATTGCATACGAACAGTATGGATGAAGCTTTGTGGTTGCCAACTGAGAAATCCGTGCGGGTCGCCTTGCGGACACAACAAATTATTGGATATGAATCCGGAGTAGCCGATTCGATTGATCCTCTGGCGGGTTCGTACCTGATTGAACAATTGACCAACGAAATTGAAGCACAAGCGATGAGTTACATTCAACGCATCGATGATCTTGGGGGTGCTCTAAGAGCTATTGAAATGGGTTATTTACAAAATGAAATTCAAGAAGCTGCCTATCAATATCAGAAAGCGGTTGAGAAAAAAGAAAACCTGATTGTTGGTTTAAATGCATTCGAAAGCGCTGAAAAAGTTGATCTGGAACGTTTAACAGTGGATCCTGCTATTGAGCAGAGTCAAATCGAAAAAATCAAGCGGATCAAGGAATCGCGGAATGCTAATAAAGTTAGTGAATTGTTAACTCGCCTTGAAAATGAATCGCTCAGCGAGGCGAATTTGATGCCTTTGATAATTGAATGTGTCGAGAATGATCTTACATTGGGAGAAATCTGTGGGGTATTAAGGAAAACCTGGGGAGAGTATCAACCACCTAATTGGATATAGAAAGGATAAAAATGGCAAAGATTAAAAAAATTAACCACATAGCAATAGCGGTAAAAGATGTCGAAGAATCCTTAGCCTTTTGGCGCGATGCATTAGGATTGGCTGTTGATCATATCGAGGACGTACCCAGTCAAAAAGCGGAAGTTGTTTTTATACCGGTAGGAGATAGTGAAATCGAACTGGTGCGTCCAACCAACCCTGATACAGGTGTTGCCAAATTCATAGATGAAAAAGGCGGTGGAATGCATCACCTCTGCCTGGAAGTAGATCACATTGATGAAATGCTGATGCAACTTAAAGCAAAGGGAGTACGCCTGATTAATGAAGTCGCCCTAGAACTCCCGGGAAGAAAGATGGCTTTTATTCATCCTAAGAGCACATCCGGTGTTCTGGTTGAATTGTACGAAGTAATTTAAATTTATTCCATTTGCTTCCCAACAGAAAAATTTGCTGTTAGGCGATATTGTTACTAATTAATATATTTTCTTCGGCTTCAGCAACAGCAATGCCTTCTTGTTCTTTTACTCTCCAGAGTAAAAATGCGCCTAACGAGAAGAAGACAATTAAGGAAACAATACTTAATCGGCTGCCACCCATCATCCGGCTGACAATTCCGAATAATAATGGGCCGACAGTCCCTGCGATTTTCTCACTTATGCTGAAAAAGCTAAAAAATTCTGCCGATTTGGATTTTGGCATCATGCGCCCGCATAAAGACCGACTGAGCGCCTGGCTTCCGCCTTGCACGGTTGCAACTGCAAAACCCAGCAACCAGAAATGAATTTCTTTATAGAGGAAATATCCGCCAATAGCGATGAGCGTGTAAACCAGCAAACTGATTAAAATTGATGGTTTGGTGCCAATTTTCTTTGCCATCCAACCAAAAAGAAAAGCAAACGGAATGGCCACAAATTGAACCATCAACAGCGTTCCAATGGTGGTAGTGGATGAAAAGCCCAACTCGGTACCGTAAATGGTAGCCATAAAGATAATTGTGCCAATGCCGTTATTGTATAACCAGAAAGCTACGATAAATTTTGAAAGCTCTTTATACTTCTTGATCTCCTTGAAGGTACCAGACAGGCGCGAAAAGCTGGCTTTAACCGGATTGAACCCTTTTTCTGATTCCAAAATTCGGCGTGGGGGTTCTTTTACATTTTTCCAGAAAGGAATTGTGAACAGGAACCACCAGACCGAAACAGTAATGAAAGAGAGACGTGTCATAAATTCTGTCAAATTATCGGGTGAAAGCATAATCATTGCCAGATTAATAGCCAGTAGAATACCCCCACCAGCATATCCCATAGCATAGCCACGAGAAGATACTTGGTCAATTTCATCTTCGTTTGCCACATGTGGAAGCAAGGAATCATAAAATACATTTGCACCAGAAAAACCTATCGATCCGATAATATAAAAAACCGAAGCTAAAAACCAATCACCACTCTTGACCAGGTAGAGCAGAGCAGTACCGGCTACGCCGATGATGACGAAAATAGTCATGAATCTTTTTTTCGATCCAGTAAAATCAGCCATCGCACCTAGAATTGGTCCCATTAAGGCTACTAAAATTAATGCTATGGTGGTGGTGAAAGCCCAGTTAGAAGTAGCCTCGTGCGGTTTTAAATTAGCAGAGGCAACGGTTGAATAATAGACAGGTAACACTGCAGCGGCTATTGTGGTTGCAAAGGTTGAATTTGCCCAGTCATACATTGCCCAGGAATTAATTGCTTTTTTATGTTCTTTTGCTTCCATAAAGACCTTCCTTTGATGATCGAATAGTTTGATTATACAAGCGAATCATTCACCATAGTTTTATCCCATTTATCAATTTTTGGGATATTAAGGGTTTGACAGGCAGGTTTTTCAAGCTGATTGATTGATATAATTATCTATTGGTTCGCCACCATGAATTAATGAAACATTTGTGCTATAATAATAGCAATTTTAGATTAGGTAAGGTTATTATGGATTCAATCCGTGTAGTTGGTGCTCGTGAGCACAATTTAAAAAATATTACAGTAGAAATTCCTCGGGATAAATTAGTCGTTATCACGGGTTTATCTGGTTCTGGAAAAAGTTCACTCGCTTTTGATACGATTTTTGCTGAGGGTCAGCGGCGTTACGTGGAATCTCTTTCCGCTTATGCACGTCAGTTTCTGGGACAAATGGAGAAACCGGATGTGGACGCAATTGAGGGCCTATCGCCGGCGGTTTCGATCGATCAAAAAGCGACCTCTCGCAACCCGCGCTCCACAGTTGGAACTGTTACTGAAACTTATGATTATTTACGCCTTCTCTTTGCCCGGGTAGGAATTCCTCATTGCCCCGTTTGCGGGCGAGTGGTAAGCCGGCAAAGTGCCCAGGAAATTGTAGATGCAATCTTTCGTTTGCCAGACGGTTCCCGGTTAATTATCCTTGCACCAATCGTTCGTGGTCGAAAAGGTACTTATCAGGCAGTTTTGGATGAAATTCGCAAAGCAGGGTTTGCTCGTGTGCGGGTAGATGGAACAGTTTACAACCTGGATGAAGACATTAAAATGGATCGATATAAAATCCATACGATCGAAGCTGTGGTTGATCGGTTTGTCATTGGCGGTTATGAAAATGAAGCAGATCAACAATCCGCTGTTACCAGGTTAACCGATTCGGTGGAGACGGCATTAAAAGTTGGAGAAGGACACATTACCGTTCAAAACGTTACCCAAGAGCCGTATGAAGATTATTATTACTCTGAACATCTGGCTTGTCCGGAACATGGCAGCACTTTGCCTGAGATTGAACCGCGAACTTTTTCATTCAATACTCCGCATGGCGCTTGTCCGGACTGTCAGGGATTAGGGACGAAGATGGAGATTGATCCCAATCTCTTGATTCCGAATACCGATTTGTCAATTGAGCAAGGCGCAATTGTTGCTCTGGAATGGTCCAGGCCAAAGGAACAGGGAGGTTATTACTGGGCAATGATGAAATCGATGGCGGACGCATACCATATTCGCCTGGATGTACCAGTAAAAACTTACACTCCTGAACAATTAGATCTGGTTCTTTACGGAACGAAAAATGATATTTTTACGATTAATTTAGTTGGAAAAAATGATCGCTCTGTCAGCTATCAATCCACTTTTGAAGGGGTGATTAATAACTTACAAAGAAGATATAAAGAAACGAACTCAGAATATATACGTGAAAGAATTTCGAGCTGGATGAGTGACCGTCCTTGCCCAACCTGTAAAGGTGCGCGATTAAGGAAAGAAGTCCTCGCTATTACTGTGGATGATAAAAATATCTTAGAAATAACGGAATGGCATGTCCTTAAACTCCTGGAATGGGTTAATTATCTTGCTTCAAGTACCTCTCCTTTATCCAATAAAGATCAGATTATCGCCTCTCGAATTCTGAAGGAAATCCAGTCTCGTTTAGGTTTCCTGGTTGATGTTGGTCTGGATTATCTGACATTGGGAAGATCAGCAGCTTCACTTTCCGGAGGAGAGGCGCAACGAATTCGGCTAGCAACACAAATTGGGTCGCGATTAATGGGTGTCCTTTATGTGCTGGATGAACCATCGATTGGCCTTCATCCCAGAGATAATTCCCGTTTATTAAATACCTTAGAGAACTTACGAGATTTAGGGAACACGGTTTTGGTCGTTGAGCATGACGATGAAACAATAAGAACAGCTGATTGGATCGTAGATTTAGGACCGGGAGCAGGTGAACATGGCGGCGAAGTCGTTGCTGAAGGAAAAATAAAAGATATTTTGAAATCCAAAAAGTCGTTAACAGGCGCTTATTTATCGGGTAAGAAGCAGGTTCCATTGCCTAAATTTCGCCGAAAGGGGAATGAACAAAAGCTCACAATTCACGGGGCCCGTGAGAATAATTTAAAGAATATCGATGTAACGATTCCTCTGGGTAAATTGGTATGTATTACCGGAGTATCTGGTTCAGGCAAGTCAACTTTGATGGTAGATATTCTTTATAACGCCCTCGCAAAGAAAATAATGGGTTCAAGAACCTATCCCGGGACATATGACCAGATTGATGGAATTGAAAATATCGATAAAATCATCAATATTGATCAAAGCCCGATTGGAAGAACCCCCAGATCAAACCCGGGAACTTATACAAGTGTTTTTGATGAGATTCGAAAACTGTTTGCTGAATTACCTGAAAGTAAAATGCGCGGTTACAAGGTCGGCAGGTTCTCGTTTAACGTTCATGGTGGTCGCTGTGAAGCTTGTCAAGGGCAGGGAGAATTGCGGATAGAAATGCAGTTTTTACCGGATGTTTATGTTCCTTGTGACGTATGCCACGGTCAACGGTTTAACCGCGAGACATTACAGGTAAAATTTAAGGGGAAAAGTATTGCGGATGTTTTGGATATGACTGTTGAATCTGGCCTGGAGTTATTTGCGGCTTTTCCAGCGATTATGGAAAAACTCAGAACATTAATGGATGTTGGGCTGGGTTATGTAAAAATTGGACAACCAGCTCCTACGCTTTCAGGTGGTGAAGCTCAACGGGTGAAGTTATCCAAAGAGTTGTCCAGAAGATCAACTGGAAAAACCCTGTATGTTTTAGATGAACCATCGGTTGGTTTGCATGCAGCCGATGTTCATAAGTTGATTGAAGTTTTACAGAAATTAGTTGATGGTGGAAATACTGTTCTGATTATTGAGCATAATTTGGATATCATAAAAATTGCTGATTACATCATTGATTTAGGACCTGAAGGCGGGGAACGGGGCGGTTATTTAATCGCGAGTGGTACGCCGGAAGAAGTTTGTGAAATCGAAAATTCTTTCACAGGTAAATTCTTAGGAGATTATTTAAGAGAACATCATCCCAATGCATCCCCGGTTCCTTGCTGTGAATAATCGAAAATGGGCGAAGATAAAACCATGCCATTCATCCTATTTTTTTTATTAAAAGAAATAGGTATAATTTATTGAAGCAAATACAATGATCTTTAGGAGGTTATTTAAATGAGTGCATCTATTTTAGATGGAAAATCAATCGCAGAAAGTGTACGTCTTGAAGTAAAAGAACAGGTAGAAAAAAGAGTCGCCGAAGGAAAAATGGTTCCTGGACTGGCAACGGTTTTGGTTGGTGAGAATCCTGCCTCACAGGTTTACGTTCGTTCGAAACATAAGGCTTGCCAGGAAGCTGGAATTAATTCATTCGGCCATGTTTTACCGGAAACTGCGACCCAACAGGAAGTTGAAGACCTGGTTAAAGAATTGAATGAAGATCCAAATGTGCATGGAATTTTAGTTCAACTACCATTGCCATCTGGTCTGGATGAGGAACGTGTTCTCAGCATGATCAGTATCGAAAAAGATGTAGATGGATTCCACCCATTGAATATTGGTCGTTTAGCCCAGAAAGGGCGGGACCCACTCTTTATTCCCTGCACACCTGCCGGAGTCATGTATATGATTGAACAGGTAGTTCCAAAAATTGAAGGACAAAATGCGGTTGTTTTAGGGCGCTCAAACATTGTCGGTATGCCGGTTGCTTTATTATTAGTTAGGGCAAATGCGACTGTGACGATTTGCCACTCACGAACCAAAGATTTACCGGAAGTTGTCCGCCAGGCTGATATTTTGGTGGCAGCAGTTGGAAGAGCTGAGATGGTCAAAAAGGATTGGGTCAAACCAGGCGCAGTAGTGATTGATGTAGGAATCAATCGCGTAGATGACACCTCAGCAAAACGTGGCCATAGACTGGTTGGTGATGTGGCTTATGATGAAGTGGCTGAAGTCGCTGGTGTGATTACACCTGTGCCCGGTGGCGTTGGTCCGATGACGATTGCCATGTTGATGAAAAATACATTAAAAGCAGCCGAAATGGCAGATTTAAAGTAGAAAATTGATGTTGTCTGACAATTGACTTTTAACTGGATTCTTGCTAAACTCCCATTAATAATAGTTGTCTAACAATTACCATAGGGAATAGAGAATTCGGAAAATGGAAAATAAGACGATATTAATTAAAAATGCCAGTTACCTGGTGACAATGGATGGCCACCGTCGCGAGATTCGTGATGGTGGCCTTTTTGCTCGTAATGGTTTTATTGAGCAGGTAGGGCCAACCTCAGAATTACCTGAGACGGCTGATGAGGTCCTGGATTTACGCGATCACATCGTTCTCCCAGGATTAATTAACACCCACCATCATTTTTATCAAACGCTGACAAGAGCCATCCCCGCCGCTCAGGATGCCAATTTGTTCCATTGGTTAAAAACCTTATACCCTATTTGGGCCAGAATGACACCGGATGATGTGCGGATATCTACTCAAACAGCATTGGCCGAACTGGCGTTGTCTGGTTGTACCACTGCATCAGACCATCTGTATTTGTTCCCAAACGGTTCAAGATTGGATGATGAGATCGAAGCGGCAGCAGAAATGGGCTTACGGTTACATGCTTCTCGAGGCTCGATGAGTTTAGGTGAAAGTAAAGGCGGTTTGCCCCCTGATTCTGTGGTGGACAGCGAAGATGATATTTTACGGGATTCTCAAAGGCTTATCCAACAATATCACGACGCCAAGCCCGGCTCGATGGTTCAAATTGTTTTAGCTCCTTGTTCGCCGTTTAGTGTAACTGGTGAGTTAATGCACCAATCTGCCATTTTGGCGCGCGAATACGGTGTCCATTTGCATACCCATTTGGCAGAGACTCAGGATGAGGAAGTTTTCTGTCTGGAAAAATTTGGGTATCGACCTCTGGGGTACATGCAATCCTTGGACTGGGTGGGCGAAGACGTATGGTTTGCTCATTCAGTGCATATTAATCAAGACGAAATTCAAACATATGCCCACGAAGGTTGTGGTGTGGCTCATTGTCCCAGTTCTAACATGCGTCTGGGATCTGGTGCTGCCCCAATTTTGGATTATCTTCTGGCAGGGGTAAAAGTCGGTCTGGGGGTGGATGGTTCTGCCAGCAATGATGGCTCACATCTCCTCGCCGAAGCACGCCAGGCATTATTATTGGCTAGATTACGGGCAGGGCTGATGGGAGCTTCTCTATCTACTGGAGATGTAAGCCAATTAATGACCGCAAGAAAATCTTTGGAATTGGCTACTCTGGGTGGGGCAGCCGTTCTGGGCAGGAAAGATATCGGTTCTCTTGAGGTAGGGAAATGTGCTGATTTAATCGCCATCAATTTAAACCGGCTTGAATATGCCGGCGCTTTACATGATCCGGTAGCAGCAATTTTATTTTGCCAACCGGTCAACGTTGATTTTAATATTGTTCATGGAAAAATTGTGGTCAAAGACCAACAATTCGTTAAAATGGATTTACATAAAATCATCACAAAGCATAACAAAGCCGCTGCGAGATTAATAAATAATTGAGTAGAAGGGTTTAACATGACTTTATTTACACAAAAGGACGCAAGATTATTGGTGGACGTTGCCATGGGCAGAAAACCCGCTTCCATGGTCATTAAAAACGGTAAGTGGGTTTGTGTGCAAACCGGGGAAATTCTGGACCATACGGATATTGCTGTTATTGACAGGAGGATTGCTTTTATCGGTGAGAACGCCGATCATTGCATTGGTCAAGGAACGACCGTAATTCAAGCAAAAAACCAATATTTAGTCCCTGGTTTAATCGATGCTCATATGCATATTGAATCCGGGATGTTGACCGTCACAGAATTCGTTAGGGCAGTCCTTCCTAGAGGTACAACTGCCATGATGGTGGATCCCCACGAAATAGCCAATATTTTTGGTTTAAAAGGTGTGCGGTTAATGTTGGACGAAGCCTTGCTACAGCCCAACCATGTGTTTGTTCAGGTACCATCCTGTGTTCCTTCCGCCCCCGGTTTTGAGACGACTGGGGCAACGATTACGCCGGAAGATGTAAATGAAGCAATGCAATGGGATGGTATCATTGGTTTGGGGGAAATGATGAATTTTCCAGGGGTAGCCAATAATGATGAAAAACTACATGCGGAGATGGAAATCACTCGGAAAGCCGGAAAAATTATTGGTGGTCACTATGCTTCACCGGATTTAGGGTTACCATTTTACGGCTATGTCGCCGGAGGAGCTCAGGACGATCATGAAGGAACACGAGCGATTGATGCGATCTATCGGGCGAGATTGGGAATGAAAGTGATGATGCGTTTTGGCTCTGCCTGGCATGATGTTGAAGAACAGGTCAAGGCTATCACAGAGCATGGATTGGAAGCGAGAAATTTCATTTTGTGCACAGACGACTCCCACTCAGCCACCCTGGTTTATGATGGTCACATGGATCGGGTTGTACGCCATACCATTGGGCTGGGAGTTAACCCAATGTTGGCGATACAAATAGCTACGATCAATCCTGCCACCTATTTTGGGCTGGAAAGTGAAATTGGACAAATCGCAGTTGGCCGATATGCAGATATTCTTCTTGTGCCAGATTTACATGAATTCCATCCAAGTTTAGTGGTTGCGAAGGGAATTGTTGTGGCAAAAGATGGGGAAAATATCGTGGAATTTCCAGAAATTACCTATCCTGATTGGGTAAAAAATTCTGTTTTAATAAAAACACCTATTTCGTCTGATATTTTTCGAATATCAACTGAAAGTAAAGAAAAAATCAGGGTGAATGTGATAGGTGTTTTAGAGAATCAAGCGCCGACAAAACACTTGATAAAAGAACTGCCTGTAAAAAAAGGGCATATCCAGCTTGATCCAAACCAGGATATTGCGAAACTGGCAGTGTTAGAACGCCATCACTCCTCAAGAACGATACAAATCGGGTTTGTCTCCGGGTTTGGCTTTACAACAAAATGTGCCATAGCGACAACAGTAGCTCATGATGCTCACCAGTTGATTGTCACCGGAACAGATGATGAACAAATGGTGCTGGCTGTAAATCGGTTAGTAGAGTTAGGTGGGGGACAAGTGGTTGTGATGGATGGAAAAGTAATTGGAGAAGTAGATTTACCAATTGCTGGGTTAATGTCCAATGAAAATGCAAAGATCGTCTCGGAAAAGGCGGCAACAGTTTTAGAAGGTTTTTCCACCTGTGGATGTCAATTAAATAACCCCAATATGCAGTTAAGTTTGCTGAGTCTGGTGGTTATTCCAGAGCTGCGTTTATCAGACAAAGGTCTGGTAGATGTTAGTAGTTTTAAATTTGTTCCGGTAATTCTTGAATCGTAGAAGGAGCACGCTTGAATGGTGAATTCACAAGAATCAACTGAGAAGAATTCTTTAACATCCTATCAAAAATTGCAAAACGATTTAGCAGAAGTAATTTCAACCATCAAATATGGAGACCGTTTACCATCTGAACCAAAATTAGCAAAAATTTTAGGAGTCTCCCGAGCAACCTTAAGGGAAGCAATGAGGTCATTCGAAGGTTTAGGTTTAATTCGCAGACGCCAGGGTGTGGGTACTTTTGTCGTCGGGCCAATCCAGGTGATTGAAACGGGGCTTGAAATACTTGAAAGTATTGAAACATTAGCAGAAAAAATCGGCTTAGATGTAAAAATGGGTGATTTAGATATCCAACAAATCAGTGCGAATGATTATTATGCTGAAAATTTAAATGTTGAAAACGGGACACCATTAATTAAAATTTCCCGAGTGATCAATACAAATAATCGGCCAGTTGCCTTTCTAGTGGATGTTTTACCTACATCTATTTTTTCCAAGGAAGATCTTGAAGCAGGATTTACAGGTTCTGTTTTGGACCGATTAATCGAAAGCCAGAAGATTGATCTTTCTATTTCTAAAACGGTAATTCAAGCAGAAGCTGCTCCTTCTAACATTGCCCGATTTTTACAAATTCAAAGAGGAGATGTTTTATTGTTATTTAAAGCACACTTATTTTCAACAGAAGGAAAAATTATCGATTACTCATATAGTTACTTTTTGCCCGGTTATTTTCGCTTTCAAGTAGTAAGGCGAGTAGGTGAATCAATAAAAACAAAATAAAAAAATGGAGAAATAATGGTTAATCAAGATCAAGTAAAAAAAGTACTAAACAATGTAGAAACATTACGCCCCGAAATTGTGAAATTCTTTCGTGAAATTGTAGCAATTCCCAGTATGGAATCAAAAATTGGCCCAGTTGGAGAACGAATTGCAGAAGAGATGAAGAAATTAGGCTATGACGAAGTTCGTTTTGATGTAATGGGCAATATTATGGGAAAGATTGGATCAGGAAAGAAAATCATGGTTTTCGACTCGCATATCGATACTGTAGGAATCGGTGATCCCGACGAGTGGACCCATGATCCATTCATTGGAAAAATAGAAGATGGAATCTTCTACGCGCGTGGTGCCTGCGATGAAAAAAATAGTACTCCAGGTATGGTTTACGGTTTGTCTATCGCGCATAAATTGGGATTGTTAGAAGGCTGGACGGCTTACTTTTTTGGTAATATGGAAGAATGGTGTGATGGGATTGCTCCGAATTCGTTTGTAGAAGCAGACCCAAAAATCCGACCCGATTTTGTTGTGATTGGGGAACCAACCAAAATGAATGTGTATCGGGGGCACAAAGGCCGCATCGAGATGAAAGTTACTGCTAAGGGTCGCAGTGCCCATGCTGCCAGTAATCATCTAGGAGATAACGCAATTTATGCCTTATTACCTGTTATTGCTGGTATTCGTGATTTAGAACCCAAATTGGGTGATCACGAGTTTCTGGGGCATGGGAAAATTACAGTCAGCGATATGATCGTTCAAACGCCCAGTATTAACGCGGTTCCCAATGAAGCTGTAATTTATATTGATCGAAGAATGACCTTCGGTGAGTCGAAAGAAGAAGCGATTGCTCAGGTGGCTGCTTTGATCCCGGAAGATTATCGTGATCGCGTAAAAGTAGAAGAGTTATTCTATGACGAACCATCTTACACGGGTTTTGTTTTCCCGGTAGATAAGTACTTCCCAGCCTGGGCAATAGAAGAAGAACATCCTTTGGTACAAGCTGGATTAGAAACCAGAAGAGCGATTGGATTAAAGGATGCTCCAGCTGGAAAGTGGAATTTCAGCACCAATGGGATCTATTGGGCAGGAAAAGCAGGTATCCCAAGCATCGGATTTGGGCCGGGCGATGAAGAAACAGCCCATACAATCAATGACTCGGTCTCTCTGGATGATATGGTACATTCCACAGCATTCTATGCTTTGCTTCCGGCAATGCTGCTCCCTAAACTTTAAAAGATAATTCTTAAAATAAATAGAAAATTTATAATTGGAGGTTTAAATATATGCAAACAAATTTGTTAGGAAGGGATTTCATCACCGATCTCGATTTTTCAAAGGAGGAGATTGATACAATTCTGGATGTCGCCTGGGATCTCAAGATGAAAAGAGCTATGCGACAGCCTACACCTTATTTGCGCGACAAAACGTTAGCCCTGCTATTCTTCTATAGCAGCACCCGCACACGCTCTGCTTTCGAGTCAGCTTTTGCTCATTTAGGAGGACACCCTGCGTTTATTGAAAGCCGAACGACACAGATTTCTCATGGTGATACAGAGCGTGAAATTGGGCAGATTATGGGTCGCATGTACGATGGTATCGCCATTCGCCATGTTGATTGGGGTATTGGCAATCGATATATGAATCTGGTCGCTGAAGCATCCCCGAGCCCGGTGTATAACATGCAATGTGAGTACTATCATCCATTTCAGATACTGGCCGATTTAATGACAATTATGGAGAAAAAAGGTCGCAACTTGAAAAGAAAGAAAGTTGTTATGTCCTGGGCTTATGCAGAATCCTATCAAAAACCTTTATCAATTCCGAACTCCATGGCATTACAGTTCCCTCGATTTGGTGTCGACCTGGTATTAGCCCATCCACCAGAATTTAAGCTTGCAGATGAAACCATTGAACGCGCAAAAGAGGAAGCTCGAAAATCTGGCGCCGGTTTTGAAGTTGTTGATGATATGGAGGCTGCATTCAAAGATGCAGATGTTATCTATCCAAAATCCTGGGGACCATGGATGGTAACAACCGACGCAAAAGAAGCTGGTGATATAATACAAAAATATAAACATTGGATTACTGATGAACGAAAAATGGCTTTGGCGAAAGAAGATGCTATCTTTATGCACCCATTACCGGCAGATCGAGGGGTGGAAGTAACAGATGGTGTAATGGACGGTCCGAATTCTGTTATCTTTGATGAAGCTGAAAACAAAATGCATATCTGTAGCGCTGTATACGCTTTAACCATGGGTCAATAAATAAAATATTGGAGGTAGATTTATGAGTAATGGTGTTGCAGTTGTCGCAGTAGGTGGTAATTCATTAATTAAGGATAATAATCATCGCACAATTCCAGATCAGTATAAAGCGGGGGCTGAATCGATGCATCATATCGCAGATATGATTGCACAGGGTTGGAATGTAGTTGTTACCCATGGGAATGGCCCGCAGGTTGGGTTTATTCTGCGAAGATCTGAAATTTCTTCTAAAGAATTACATGAAGTGCCATTGGATTATTGTGGAGCTGATTCTCAAGGAGCAATTGGTTACATGTTCGCCAGGGCATTGACCAATGAGTTTAAAAACCGAAAAATGGATAAAAAAGTAGCTGCTGTCGTTACCCAAACCGTGGTGGATGTAAACGATAAAGCCTTCCAAAATCCAACCAAACCGATTGGCTCCTTTATGAGTGAAGAAGAAGCCAAGACACGTGCTAAAGAAGATGGCTGGGTGGTTGTTGAAGATGCTGGCCGTGGATGGCGTAGAGTGGTTGCTTCTCCAAAACCAATTGACATTATTGAAAAAGATGCTATCAAAGCTTTAATTAGTGCAGGCATTATCGTTGTTGGTGTTGGTGGTGGTGGTATTCCGGTTATACGTGAACCGAACGGAGATGTTGAAGGCGTTGAAGCCGTTATTGACAAAGATTTTGGTTCGTCATTGTTAGCGACCATGATAGGAGCTGATTTATTCATAATTAGCACAGCTGTTGAAAAAGTTGCTATCAATTTCAATAAACCTGACCAAAAATGGCTCGAAAAATTAACTCTGGCTGAAGCAAAACAGTACGCTGCAGATGGCCAGTTTGCCAAAGGCAGTATGTTACCGAAAATCGAAGCAATTATCCAATTCCTGGAAAATGGTGGAAAAAAAGCCTTAATTACCAATCCAGAAAATATCAGTCGGGCTCTAAAAGGAGAGACTGGCACTTGGATCATTAAAGAATAAATTAAAGCTTAATCAGGGATTCCCACTAAAATGGGGATTCCTGACTGTTTCCTGGTTTTATTAGTTTTTTTTCAAATTTCAATCTACAATAATATCAAAGAACATTACCAAATATTTTCCCATTTTAACCTCTAACCCAAATTTACTTGATTTCACCAATCATTTTAGGATCAAAAATTTTCATCAAGTATTTCCATTTTTTATAATTGTTACGAAAGGAGGTGGTTAAGTTCGCGATTGTCACAATCAATTTTTCAAAGTCGTTAACTCAGTGAAAAGTTAGAATTTAATGAAGGAGAAAAAATGAACAAGAAGTTTGCATTAACGATAATTGGTTTATTGATGGTAATGGCCATGGTGCTATCAGCGTGTAAACCGGCTGCACCTGCAGCTCCGGAAGCACCTGCTGAACCTGCACAACCGGCAGCCCCTGCTGAACCAGAAAAACCAGCAGAAGAATTTGTTTTTGGAATGCTTTATGTTGGCCCATACAATGATCATGGTTATAGCCAGGCACATTATGAAGCAGGAAAATATGTAGAAGAACATGTTCCCGGAACCAGACTGGTTTACCTCGATAAGGTAAATACAGCCGATCGACCAGGGACCACAGCTGCCCAATTAGGGGAAGAGTTGGTGCAACAAGGTGCCAAATTAGTTGCTTTTACCTCTGATGATATGAAAGACGATGCGATTGAATTTGCCAAGAATCACCCTGATATTTTTGTCATACCAGGGTCAGGTGATACTGTCTGGGCTGAAGGAAAGAATTATATTGCTTTGCCCAATGTCGTCAATATCATGGGCGGAATGGAATATGGCAAAATGATTGCTGGCTGTGATGCAGCCCTGAATACGAAGACTGGCTCAATAGGTTATCTTGGACCATTAATCAATGAAGAAACACGGCGTTTGGCTTCTTCAGCATTCTTAGGTGCTCGCTATTGTTGGGAAAATTATGCCAAAAAAGATCCTGCTGATCTGAAATTCAGAGTGACATGGATTGGTTTCTGGTTTAATATTCCCGGTTTTACCGAAGATCCATCCCAAGTAGCAGCTGAGTTTGTGAACTCTGGAGCGGATGTAATTATCTCCGGTATCGATACAACCGAAGCATTGGTTGAAGCCAGAAAAGCTCATGAGGAAGGCAAAACAGTTTTCGCTATTCCTTACGACTATAGTGAAGCTTGTGATGAAGCGCCTGATGTCTGCTTAGGTGTTCCTTACTTTAACTGGGGGCCAACTTATGTTCGCCATATCAAAGCAGCAATGGATGGAACCTGGAAATCTGTCTTTGAATGGAATCCCCCCTATTGGAAGGACATCAATGATCTTGACAATTCACCTGTTGGGTATAAATTCGGCCCTGCAATGGGAGCGGAAGAAAAAACAGAACTCGAACAATTTATTGCAGAATTAGCTGGCGGACTGGATCTTTGGACTGGTCCACTGAATTACCAGGATGGAACTCAGTTCCTGGCTGCCGGCCAAAAAGCAACTCCTGTCGAAATTTGGTATCTCCCACAATTGTTACAAGGTATGGAAGGTCGTTCGGAATAAGATTCCTCGTTTACCAAAAGGGGAAGACCAATCGTCTTCCCCTTTTTTAAGGTCGAAAAGGTCAAATGAACGTAGAATTCAAAAATATCAATAAACATTTTGGACCTGTGCATGCGAATGCAGACATCAACCTTTTTATTAAAAGCGGGTCTATTTTTGGAATTTTAGGTGAAAATGGTGCTGGTAAAAGCACCTTAATGAAAATTCTCTCAGGGTTCAATCAACCTGATTCTGGTGAAATTTTATTAGACAATAAATCAGTAAAAATCGCATCTCCTGCTGATGCAATTAAATATGGAATTGGAATGTTGCATCAGGATCCATTAGATTTTCCTCCAATGAAATTAATAGAAAATTTTATTGTTGGGCAAAAAGGTGGATTAGTACCTGCATATAAAACTGTAGTCAAAGAATTTCAGGAATTACAGAAGAAATTTGGTTTTTCATTGGATCCAGAATCATTTGTAGACACTTTAACGGTTGGAGAAAGACAACAACTAGAAATTTTACGCCTGTTGTGGATGGGAGCAAATGCATTAATCCTGGATGAACCTACAACCGGAATCAGTGCCATGCAAAAAGAAAAATTATTTGCAGCGCTAAAAATTTTGTCTGAACAAGGAAAGACAATAATTTTTGTTTCACATAAATTGGAAGATGTGGAAATTTTATGTAGCAAAGTTGCTATATTAAGAAAAGGGGTTTTAACCGGAGAAATGTCAGCACCTTTTGACTCAGATAAATTGGTCGAAATGATGTTTGGCAAAGTAATTAAATTAGGTGAAAAATATAATTTTACACAAGAAGAAGTGGTTTTAGAGTTAAATAATCTAACTATTGAACAATATCCATTAAGAATTGAAAATGTAAATTTCCAACTACGAGCAGGTGAAGTGATCGGTTTGGCCGGAATGGAAGGAAGCGGACAGGATATCCTTCTACGTGCGTGTGTTGGTTTAATTCGGCCGGTTTCCGGGAAGGTGATCGAAAAAGGAATTAACCTTTCAAATAAAAATTACCTTGAATATTTAAAAAGCGGTGTCTCATTTTTGCCTGCCTCGAGGTTAGAAGAAGGATTGGTGCCAGGGTTGACCCTGGCTGAGCACTTTACAATTGCTGGTGAAGAAAAGAAAGGTTTATTCGTTAATAAAGATTACTTTAAGAAAAAAGCAGAGAGTATGATTCAGGAATACCGGATTATTGGCAGACCTGATTTGAATGTTGAATCCTTATCTGGAGGTAACCAACAACGGGCCGCATTATCATTATTACGGAATTCTTTGTCGGTTATCTTGCTGGAGCATCCCACGCGTGGGTTGGACATAGAATCAGCCATTTATATGTGGGGAAAATTAAAAGAGAGGTGCAGGCAAGGTGCGTCAATTTTCTTCATATCTGGCGACCTGGAAGAAATCCTTCAATATAGTGACCGTATTTTGGTGTTTTTCAGTGGGCATGTTTCACCTCCCTTGGATGCTTCAAAAACTACTTTAGATCAGTTAGGACAATTGATTGGTGGTAAGGGCTGGGATCAGGTTTTTGATTAATTGGAGAATTTATGAATAAAACAAAAACACAAAGCTTTTCTTTATTCTTTCAATTAGGAGGTCTGCTCCTTTCCTTACTGTTTGTTTCAGGGATTTTACTCATTGTAAAAGCACATCCAACTGAAGCTTACAAGTTGATTTGGGATGGCGCAATTGGCAACCCAACCAGAATTGCAAATGTGTTTGTTGGTTGGGTACCTTTACTGCTGGTAACCAGTGGTTTGCTGGCAACCTTCACAGCAGGATTGTGGAATATTGGAATTGAAGGACAAATCACAGTCGGGGCAATATTTACCACCGGAGTCATGCGAATGTTTCTGGGGACTTCGACGCCGTTTTTTGTCGTGATAATAATTGCTATTCTGGCTGGAATGTTGGGCGGCGCAATTTGGGCTGGATTAGTTGGTGTCTTAAAAACCTTCGGTGGCGTGAACGAAATATTTGGGGGATTGGGATTAAATTTTATCGCGACAGCATTAAATATCGGATTGATTTTCGGGGCGTGGAGCCGTCCCGGGATCGCCTCGATGAGTGGCACTGAACCATTTCCAGATCAATATTGGCTACCTACTTTACAGAATTTTCGAGTTAGTTTATGGTCAATTGGTTTAGGAATTATTGGTTTATTCCTTATTTATTTTATGCTCAATGGTACCCACTTTGGCTTACGTCTTAAGGCAGTTGGAAAGGGTATGAAATCTGCTTTTCGAATGGGGATACCAACTTGGCAACACATGATGATGGCATTTATTATTTGTGGTTTATTTGCTGGGCTGGCCGGGGCTCTTCAGGTGACAGCAGTTTATCACCGCTTAATCCCTTCGATTTCCAGTGGTTACGGTTTCATGGGTTTAATGATCGCAATGCTAATTAACTATCAGGCGATATGGGTTGCACCGATTGCCCTTTTCTTCGCTGCTTTGAATATTGGTGGCATCCAATTACCGATTGTTTTGAAGCTTGATTCCTCTTTGACTGGCGTTCTGCAGGGGAGCCTGGTTCTATTTATGATGATCGCTCAAGGCCTTCGCCAAAAGTTTTTAGGTAAGAAATAGGAGTTTACATGGATAATGGTATTATTCTTCTAGGATTGGCTAGTGTTATCACATCGGGAGCTCCTATTGTTATTGCAGTGATCGGAGAGACTTTAACTGAAAGAGCCGGGGTGATTAATCTTTCGTTGAATGGCGTAATCCTCTTATCAGCAATGGCGGGTTTTTGGGCAACCCTGGAGACTGGACTGATTTGGGTAGGTTTTCTTGCTGGGATGGTTATTGGTGCTTTGGTTGCCAGCATTGTTGCTTTCAGTAGTATTACTCTCAAGCAATCTCAGGTAGCCGTGGGGTTTGTTTTAGCAATTACCTGTCGTGATTTGTCATATTTTCTTGGAAATCCAATCATGGGCTCGCAAGGACCAATTATGTTGTCCAAAGCAATCCCAATTCTGAAAGATATTCCGATACTGGGCAAATTATTTTTTCAGCAATCTGTCATGACCTATTTCAGTATTCTCTTGATTTTTATTGCCTGGTTTTGGATTTTTAAAACTCGACCAGGATTGATGTTACAAGGAATCGGTGAAAAACCAGCAGCAGCGTATGTAAGAGGCGCTAATGTTCTACGAATGCGGTACATTTACACGATTGTCGGTGGTGCATTGGTAGGCCTGGCCGGACCGCTTTATACCTTAAGCGTAAAACCCGGTTGGAAAGGCACAATCACCGGTCTGGATGGTATTGGCTGGATTGTTCTAGCGATTACCATTTTTGGCGGTTGGAATCCAATACGAGGAGCAATGGGAGCGTATTTATTTGCTTTTTTACAGTGGTTGGGTTTGGTTTTGCAACCCTATATGACCCAGATACCTTCTCAAGTTCTGCAAGTAGCTCCTTTTCCTCTAATGATTTTGGCATTGTTGTTTGTTAATATGGGCAATACAGAATGGATGGAAAGATTGATTGCCTCGATGCCGGATCGTTTGCGGCTGCGAATGACCAAATTAATGCGTTCTATTCAATCGCGTCAACCTGGAGCATTGGGGACTCCCTTTGAACGACAGTAGATAATAAACAATTACAAAACTAATGTTTACTTGTTGGTTGTTAAGTGAAAGATGACTTAATGTTAACCGACACTTAATTTTATTTATCGGGATATAATGAAATGGTTAAAATATCAAAAAAAAAGGTGATCTTTCAGGGAAAAAATGAATAAATTTTTAGGTTACACCTGTTCACTTTGCGGAACCGAATATCCAGGCTCTCAGGATTTATATACCTGCCCAAAAGATGGAGGTAATCTTGATATAGTTCTGGATATAGCCGCTATCAAACATAAATATGAACCCAGTGATATTCTTTCTCGCGAAGAAAATTATCTATTCAGATACCTTCCTCTTTTACCGGTCAATGATCCGGGATATGAGGGAACTCCTTTCCGCATGACGGGCGGTACTCCGGTTTATTCGCCTACAGCTTTACGGAATGAGCTGAATTTACGAAATCTATGGGTGAAGGATGAAGGAAAAAACCCCACAGCCTCTTTTAAAGATCGGGCAAGTGCAATCGTTATCGCCAGAGCAAAAGAGATTAGTTCTGAAGTTGTCGTTACCGCTTCAACTGGGAATGCAGGCGCAGCTTTAGCTGGATTAGCAGCATCAGTGGATCAAAAAGCAGTCATATTTGCACCCAAAACAGCTCCACCGGCAAAAATTGCGCAGTTGTTGGTCTATCATGCTGAAGTGATTTTAGTTGATGGGAATTATGATTCAGCCTTCGATTTGTCGGTCGAAGCCGCAAATGAATTTGGATGGTATTGTCGAAATACGGGATACAACCCATTTACAATCGAAGGTAAAAAGACAGCTGCCTTTGAAATTTGGGAAGAAGTTATCGTGAACAAATCCATTGATCAGCAACCATTAAACATATTTGTCAGCGTAGGCGATGGAAATATCATTTCTGGCATTCACAAAGGATTTAAGGACCTTGTTTCCTTGGGCTGGCTTGAATATATGCCAAGAATTTTTGGTATACAGGCGGAAGGCTCTGCTGCAATTGCGAATGCTTATTTCCGGGGTTCGGAAGAGATAATCCCTGTAAATTCAAACACACTTGCGGATAGTATTTCCGTTAATCTTCCAAGAGATGGGGTCAGAGCTGTGCGGGCAGCCACACAAACAAAAGGGGCATATTTGCTTGTAAATGACCAACAAATCCTTAAAGCAATTGCAGATTTGGGTAAAGTTGGGATATTTTCTGAGCCTGCCGCTGCAACTGCTTATGCTGGTTTGGTAAAAGCGGTTGAATCAGGTATGATTAACCAAAATGATCCGGTTATGGTTGTAAATACAGGTTCAGGGTTGAAAGATATTAGAGCTGCTATGTTGGCAGTAAAGGATGCTCCGATCATTGAACCATCAATGCATTCATTAAAGCAATATATTTCTAAAAAACGAGAAGCAAAAAGTGGTTAAATCACCTGTTTTTTCAATAATTGCACCAATATATAACGAGCTTGAGAATTTACCGGTTCTGTACAAACGGGTTTCTGAGGTGATGGACAAAACTGGAGACCCATGGGAGTTAATTTTAGTTGATGATGGCTCAGTAGATGGATCAACGGACGTTATTCGAGAATTAACCAAAAAGGATGAGCGTGTGCGGCCGGTTATTTTTGCGAGGAACTTTGGTCATCAGATAGCCGTCACCGCAGGATTGGATTATAGTCGCGGAAATGCAGTAATAATTATTGATGCGGATTTACAGGATCCCCCTGAAGTCATTTTGGATTTAATTGAAAAGTGGCGAGACGGATATGAGGTCGTTTACGCAGTTCGATCAGAGCGGGAAGGGGAAACATTTTTTAAAAAAGTTACTGCTTCCGCGTTCTACCGGTTAATCTTTAAGATTACTGATGTAAAAATTCCGCTGGACACAGGGGATTTTCGTTTGATGGATCGAAAAGTTGTTGATGTGATGAACTCCATGAGGGAACATCATCGCTTTTTAAGGGGCATGTCTGCCTGGGTTGGTTTTAAGCAAATAGGCGTCTCTTACAAACGAGCCGCTCGTTTAGCAGGAGAAACCAAATATCCTTTGAAGAAAATGCTTAAACTCGCATTAACTGCCATAACAGGTTTTTCATACGTTCCATTACAAATCGCAACCTATATTGGCTTTGTTTCTGCCGGTTTAAGTCTTATAGCAATTCCTGTTGTTATTCTGATGAGAATACTTGGGGCTCAACAATTTACCGGGCAGGCGTCAACCTTGATCGCAGTTCTTTTTTTAGGCGGAGTACAACTAATTTCTTTGGGTATTTTAGGAGAATATATTGGACGAATTTATGATGAAGTAAAAGGACGACCACTTTATATTATTAGTGAAGGACCTTCAGAAAAAAATATTGAAAAGGAATAGGAACAAAAAATGGCAAAAATTGATTTAACAGTAAATGAAGAGGCTAGAAATCGATCCGTTCAACGAGCTCGCGAACGAAATATTATTCTGCCCACTCTTGCACAACAACGTAATCCAGAATTAATCCCGAATAGCATAAAAAATGAACTAAGTTCTATCGGTTTATGGGACATTCATCCTCGAAACCTGTTTCGTATTACCTGGAAAAATGAACCGAAATTACATGGTGGGAAATTTGGTAAAGTAAATTATATTGAATTACCACCCTCCCTCACCGGTGTTCCAGCCAGAATTATTATGCTGGTTGGAAAATGGTTCCCAACAGGCGCTCATAAAGTCGGGGCGGCTTATGGCTGTTTGGTGCCGAGATTGGTAACCGGCCAATTTGATCCTACCGTTCATAAAGCGGTATGGCCATCAACTGGGAATTATTGCCGGGGTGGTGCTTATGACTCGAAATTATTAGCCTGTGAATCGATCGCAATTCTTCCAGAAGAAATGAGTCAGGAAAGATTTGATTGGTTGAAAGGTGTCGCCACCGAGGTTATTGCAACCCCTGGAAGTGAATCGAATGTAAAAGAAATTTTCGATAAGACCTGGGAATTACGTCAATCCGGACAGCCAGTTGTGATCTTCAATCAATTTGATGAATTTGGAAATTATCTGTGGCACTATAGTGTCACCGGAAATGCAATGGAAGATATTCTTAAGGCAGAGATGGGACCAAAAAGCAATTTTGCAGGTTTCTGTGCCACTACTGGATCAGCTGGAACAATTGCAGTTGGGGATTATTTAAAAACACTACATCCGTTTTCTAAAATAGTAGCCTCTGAAGCCCTGCAGTGCCCAACTTTATTAAACAATGGTTTTGGAGCTCATCGTATTGAAGGGATTGGTGATAAACATATTCCGTGGGTACATAATGTCAAAAACACTGATTTGGTAACAGCTATTGATGATAATGACGTGGTCAAGATTGTAAGGCTTTTCAATGAACCGGAAGGTAAAAAATACCTGGCAAAAAAAGGTGTTCCGCAAGAGTTAATTGAAAACCTGGATTTATTTGGCTTATCCGGAGTTGCTAATTTACTAACTGCAATTAAGTTTGCTAAGTATTATGAATTGACCGAAGATGATATTGTTTTGGCCACATTAACCGATTCAATTGAATTATATACTTCGCGATTAACTGAATATCGCGAACAATTTGGTGAATTTACTGAAAGAGATGCTATTGAAATTTATGCTTCTTCATTAATGGGCGAAAGCACAGATAATATGCTTGAATTAACCTATCAGGATAGGAAACGTGTCCATAATTTGAAATATTACACCTGGGTTGAACAACAAGGAAAGACCTACAATGAAATTATGGATCAATGGTATCAAAAAGATTATTGGACTGGTTTGCCAGCACAACTTGACAATATTGACGAACAAATTAAAGAATTTAACGATCGGGTTGGCTTATTAAAAAATTACAAATAACCCAATAAATTAAATTTCAGAAAGGGGTTCTATGAGGAAAACATAGAACCCCTTACTGAATCTAAAGAGGGGTACGAATGAAAAATCAACTTGAAGAAACAGATCTTGTTTTAGTCGCAATTATGCCAAATCCAAAAGATCTTGACCTTGCAAAATTATTGGGGTGGTATCGCATTCCGCTGAAGAGTGCCCCCAAGGTTATTGCGGTTGATTATCTGGCCTTTTACCAAACCAGTGCATTTGAAGAAGATTATCGTTGGCAGATTCGTTATGTTGCCCCTGTCAGAGGACACGAATTAACTACCCGGGCGCATTTATTTCGGGAAGAGTTAGATCATCCCAGAGCAAACGAAGAATATTTTAAGATTCAAATTGGAAATCTTGAAGAACTCGAAAATCCTATCATGGCTGATCATTGGCGCAGAATTACCTTTTTCTATACAACGGGTTATTTAATGAAAAAAGCTCAATTTATTCGAGATTTGGTGGTTGAAGGTGAGGAACGGGAAATTTTATGGAAATCTTTGCGAGAAAGGGCACTTCAACCAACTGACATTTCTGACACTCAACTTGATTTCCATTTAGACGAAACAGATTTTTTGAAGTTGTTACTGGAATGGGATAAAATCAAAGAAGGTCATTAATTTTTTTTCTTCATGTTGGACGAAGCGAGTTAATTATGAAAACAATTATTCGTGGTGGCACAATTATTTCAGCTTCCGATGAGTATCAAGCTGATATTTTAATAGATGGGGAAGTTATTGTTCAGATAGGTAACGATATACCAGATTCTGAAGGAGCAAGAATAATTAATGCAAGTGGTAAATTAATCCTGCCTGGGGGGATTGATGTCCATACGCATTTTGATCTTCCCATGTTTAATACTGTCTCTTCTGACGACCATTATACAGGTCATAAAGCTGCAGCATTTGGAGGAACGACCACAGTATTGGATTTTGTTCCCCAAATGGGAGAAAATTTAAGAGAAAGTGTCGAAACCTGGCAGAAAAAGGCAAAACAAAAAGCGGCTATCGATTATGGTTTTCATATGAATATTTCATTATTCAATGATAACGTGGCAACTCAAATTCCCGGATTGATCGATTTAGGAATAACAACCCTGAAAGTTTTTACTGCTTATAACGCCACCTTAAGAACTCAGGATATAGATATATTTAAGATTATGCGCATTGCCAAAAAATATGGATTTTTAACGATGATGCATGCTGAAAATGGAGATATCATTGAAATTCTGGTTAAAGAGGCTTTAGCAGCCGGGAATGTGTCTCCTATCTGGCATGCCCGCACCAGGCCAGCATGGGGTGCGGTTGAAGCTGTTTCACGTGGTATATCTTTGTCTGCACATACCGGAGCTCCTCTTTATATTGTTCATATGAATGCTAGTGGTGAAGTGGATCAACTTGCTAACGCTCGCAAATCAGGTTTACCGATCATGGGTGAAACCTGTCCACAATATTTATTTTTCACCGAAAAACATTTAGAGAGACCCGATGGTGCTAAATGGATTTGCTCGCCACCCATGCGTACCTTGCAGGATAACAATCGTCTTTGGTCAGGAATAATGGAAGGAAATATTCAGGTTTTTGCAACAGATCATTGTCCATTTTTTTATGATGGAACCAAACCAATTATTTATGAAGGGAAAGAAGTAAAAATACCTGGTAAGGAATTAGGTAAAGATGATTTTACAAAAATTCCCAATGGATTGCCTGGGGTAGGCGATCGATTAGCAGTACTTTGGTCTGAAGGTGTGGGAAAAGGGAGAATTACTTCTCAAAAATTTGTTGAAATTACAGCCTCAAACCCTGCAAAGATTTTTGGTTTGTATCCAAAAAAAGGAGTATTACTACCTGGTAGTGATGCTGACCTGGTAATCTGGAATCCAGATAAAAAAATTAGGTATGGTCTGGAATGGTCTCAACAGCGAACTGATTACAATTTATATGAAGGGTGGCAAATGACAGGATTCCCTGATAAAGTGTTTCTCAGAGGAAACTGTATTGTTGATGGAAGAGATTGGTTGGGAAAGGCCGGAGATGGTAAATATATTCATAGAAAGCCTTTTAGCCAGGTATTATGAAAATTGATACGCTCATTGCCTTATTACCGATTGCAATCAACTTGCTTTCAGCAATAGTAATTTTTATTTTAGCAAGATTAAGAAAAAATATAGGATGGGTATGGTTAATTTCTACTCTTCTCTCCCTGACGAACTGGGGCATTATTTTTGCTTCTCGCTGGTTTTACCCTATAAATTTTCGAATTGGCGAGTGGTTCCCAGTGGGAGAAATTTACCAGCGATCCATTAATTTTCAAATAGACTTAATCTCCTGGCCTTTATTATTTGCATTATGTGCTGTTCAAACAGCAGTTATTATTACTGATTCATCCAGATTAGAAGAAATTCCATCATCTTCCATTTGGTTTGGCGTCTTCAGTGTGTATACCGTAGGGTTACTGGCAGTCATGGCTAACAGTATCATGGCGATTCTTTTAGTTTGGGTTGTTATCGATGTAATTGAATTTATTGTCTTAATTCGAACAACACTGACAAATCAACAAGTAAACGAAATTGTTGTTTCTTCTGCTGTTAAAGTTACCGGCTTATTCTTTTTAATACTTGGAATTTTAATTAGTTACAAACAAGGAATACCTCTTCAAATAAATCAACAAGCTGGTTTAGTGGGTTACTTTTTATTGATTGCAGTCGGATTGCGATTGGGAGTAATTCCTTTCAATTTACCACTGGTGAGTGGTTCGCCTATTCGAAGAAGTCTTGGAAATTCTATCCGAATGATTAGTGTTTCGACCTCAATCATCTTATTGTTACGCTTGCCGATCGGATTACTTACCGGACAATTTCGTAGTTTTTTACTTTTTATGACGGGGTTAGGCATCTTCTTTGGTTCAATTATGTGGTTGTCTGCAAAAACTGAACTCGAAGGCCGTCCATATTTAATTATTTCAATGGCTGGTTTAGCGATCTATTCAGCAATCAACGAAAACCAGTTGGCGATATTAATTTGGACATTAGCCTTGATACTGGATGGTTCAATTTTATTTTTGTTTTCAATCAGAAGTAAACGTTTATTAATTTTCCCACTATTAGCAACAATTGGATTGATTGGACTTCCCTATACTCCATCAGCTGCCGGTTGGCTTGGTGTGATTCAACCAGGTAATTTATTTCGAAATATGATCATCGTTCTTTCCATGATTTTGATTGTGTTAGGGTTTGTCACCCATGCTACGAAAGACAAATTATTGTTGCCTAAGAAAGAAAAATGGATCTGGCTAACCTATCCAACGGGTTTGTTTATTCTCATTATTACACAATGGGCTATATTTATTGCCAGTGATTTATCCTGGTATTCTACAGGAATTATTTTAGCAAGCACCTTAGCTTTTCTTATGCCATTAATAATATTTTTTCTTAACCGAAAATTTGTTATTGTTTCTGAATATAAAGAATTTTTTCAAAGTATTCTAAATCCGATTGGGAAGCTGTTCACTCAAATTCTTAGTTTGCGTTGGCTTTACCGCTTTATCTGGACAATTCTTGGATTTATTCAAAAAATTGTAAATGCTTTTACCAGCCTGCTTGAGGGACAGGGCGGGATTATCTGGGTAGTTGTTTTTCTCATCATGATTATTACGCTGATAAATTCGGGAGATATCTCCTGATATGGAAGGTTTTATCCAGTATCTCCCGGTTATTCTGGCAGCGATATCTTCTCTTTTTCTTTATGTTTTTAAAAAATGGCGCTGGAATATTTTAGCTTTGGGTTTTATCTATATCTCAGCTTTCTGGATGGTCCTCCAATTGTGGCCAATTGGTCTCGCGGTTGTAAAATTAATTACCGGTTGGATGGCTGCTGCAATTCTAGGTTCATCTGTAAAAGAAGATTTACAAACAATTGGAAGAGAAGAATTTTTTGAGCAAAGGTTCAAATTTGTTTTAGTAATCTTGATCTGGATTTTTACTTTTTCGATTACCCAACAAATTTCTGAATGGTTACCTGTTCCTGATTCAATTATTTGGGGAGGATTAATCCTAATATTCATGGGAATTCTCCAATTTGGAATGTCCATAAGACCAATTCGAGTTATTTTTGGACTGATGACCACCCTGGCTGGCTTTGAAGTGTTGTACGCTGGTGTTGAAAAATCAGTTCTTGTGGCAGGCTTTCAGGCAATGATTACCCTGGGCATTGCGCTGGTTGGTGTAATATTTATTCAACAGGAGGAGGAAGAAATCATTTGAGCGCTCCAATCCTTTGGATTTTTATCCCAATAGTTGTTTCTTTTTTCCTTTTTTTCTTACACAATCAACGCTTTCTTTCAGTAATCATTGGTGGTGGAACAAGTGCATTATTGGCTTTATTCGCGCTAACATTTAAAATTGATCGTGTTTTCCCATTAGGACCGTTATCTATGGAAATATCTTCCACCTTTTCAGTATTAGGAAGAAATTTTATTATTACGGATAATGAACGTGTCATTATTGTAATTTTATTTGCCATGGGCGCCTTTTGGATTTTTGGTTCCCAAATTGCTGGAACGAATAGTTTCTTCCCATCTATCGTAGTGGCGATAATTTCCCTGTTTATTGCAGCTCTTTCAGTGCAACCTTTTTTATACGCCGCATTTATTATTGAAATTGCGGTGTTACTCAGCATCCCGATTTTTTTACAAAGAGGGCAACCTGTTAAACAAGGAATATTGCGATTTTTGATTTTTCAAACCCTGGCTGTTCCACTTATTTTGTTCTCAGGCTGGGGGTTTGAAGTCGCTCCATCCAGCGTCAATAGTGAAGCTATCAACAGACAGTCTGTTATTCTATTAATGTTGGGATTCGGGCTATGGCTATCAATTTTTCCATTTCATACCTGGCTACCATTATTGTCAGAGGATGGGGACCCATATTCCGCTGGTTTTATTTTTAGTATGTTGTCTACAGCAATCTTTTTATTCTTTCTCGAGTTTTTCAATACATTTACCTGGCTGCATGATCAACAATTCTTGTTTTCAATTGTCCTGGTTTTAGGAACAATTATGGTGTCCTTAGGCGGATTATTTGCTGCTTTTCAACAATCTATTACCAGATTATTTGGGTATGCAGTAATGGTGGAAATTGGATTTTCTTTGTTGGCTTTGGGGTTAAATCAGGAAATTGGATGGAGATCTTATGTTTTAATACTACTTCCCCGCTTATTAGGTATTGCCATCTGTGGCCTGGCGATAGCTAATTGGAAGAAGCAGAATTTCACCCTGGGTATTGATTCATTCAAAGGACAATTTTATAAAAATCCATTTTCAATGATCGGGTTTATTGTTGGTTGGTTTATATTTTGTGGATTGCCATTGCTACCGGGGTTCCCAACCAAATATCCAATATTAATTGGGGTTGCGGAAATTAATTTTAATCTATTAATTTTCTTGATGCTTGGTTTATTTGGTTTGTTTATGGCAATATTTCGTTTTTTAGCAGTGATCTTTCTAAAGTCAGATCAGACTGAACAAATTCGTACTGAAAACTTGTTACAAAAAATATTTTTCTCCATAGGTAGTATATTAATTATCTTATTCGGACTATTTCCAGGATATTTGCTAACACCATTTCTTATTATTCTTGATGCATTTCCAAATTTAAAATAATCATAATTAGGTATAATTTTTGCTTAAGTTATGAAATAGATCCAAAAGGAGCAAATCAATGGATTTTGAGCAGTTACTAAAAAGAATTGAATGGCTGGATGAAGAACGAAGAAAGGATAAATTAATTATTGCTTCTTTGGATGATCGTTTAAGGAAAGCAGAGGGAAACTATACCGCCTTATTACAGGAAAGCAGGGAACTATCAAATGAATTAACCCGTTTACAAACCCTGCCAGCAAGGTTCGATTCCATTGATGCCGCCATTTCACAGATACGGGTTGATTTTAATCGCTCAATCGAAAATATTGAAAAACTAAGAATAGAAAAAGATAGAGATCAAGAAAAGGTAAGGCTTGCGGATTTAGAATCGATGAATTCCTCAATTGCTACTGTTAGAAAAAGTATCGAAATTTTGCCTGAAATGAAAAAAGACATCAAAGCTCGTGCAGATGAAGAGCATCGCCTCATTCGTTTGATTGGAGAATTTGATAAAAAAATTCTGGATGTAAAAAGATCTGATGAAGAATATAAAAGAACGCAAAAAATTCTTGAGGAAAATGTGCGCCAGGATTCTAAAAGAATTTTAGATTTGCAAGGGGAGTTAACTTCTTCACGAAAGAGAATTGAAGAACAAAGAAGTAAAGTTGAGCTTACCCTGGAAAATTTACGAAAAATTGAAATGCGCCAAAATGAACTGGTAAATGCTGAAGGAGAAAGGAAGCAATCTCAAGTTGCATTTATCGAAAAATATAACATGTCTCAGGTTGAAAAAGACCGGGTTTGGAAAGAGTGGCAAACTCGTTTTGAAGTTATCAGTAATCAGGCAATTAATCTGGATGAGCAATTACAAGCTTTAGATGCCACTCAAAGAGCTATCCGACATTCTCAATCAGCTTTTGAAGATATTACCCAAAAATTTGAGCGCAGAATCAATGAAATAACAGAAATGCAACGCTTGATGGAAGATAAGATGCGTCAGGATTGGATTTCGTTTAAAGCTGATGATCAAAAGAGATGGTCAAACTACATGATTTCACAGGAAGAAGAAAGCCAAGAAGCATTAAGAGTCTTAGAGAAGTTTGAGAATCGGCTTATTCAATTAGAAGAAATTTCTCAGGAATTGGAAGATTTAACCAGAAACATCGTTGAATCGAATGAACGCTCGCTCCAATTACTATTTAAATTTAGTAAAGAAATTAATGATGATTTCATAGATAATTTTGATACCAAGAGATCTTAAAACATGTACGTAATTGGAACTGCTGGTCATGTTGATCATGGCAAATCTACCCTGATCAAAGCCTTGACCGGAATTAATCCTGATCGGTTAAAAGAAGAACAAGTCCGACAAATGACCATTGATTTGGGATTTGCCTGGATTACTTTACCGAATGGTGAAGAATGCGGTATTGTGGATGTGCCTGGCCATCGTGATTTTATTGAAAACATGTTGGCAGGAGTGGGAGGGATTGATGCAGCCTTATTTGTTATTGCAGCAGATGAAGGCGTTATGCCACAAACGAAAGAACATCTTGCAATCCTTGATCTCCTTCAGATTGAAAACGGAATCATTGTTTTGACAAAAATTGATCTTATTGATGATGCAGAATGGTTGGATCTGGTTGAAATGGATATTCGAGATGCTTTATCCGGAACGATATTAGAAAAAGCACCTCTGGTTAGAGTTTCAGCATTTACAAATGAAGGAATTGATTCATTAAAGATTAAATTACAGGAGCTTCTCACAACAGTACAACCAAGACCTGATTTTGAAAGAGCCCGCTTATCCATCGATAGAGTTTTTTCCATAACTGGCTTTGGAACGATTGTTACTGGCACACTTTTAGATGGCTGTTTGGAAGTTGGACAAGAATATGAGATTCTTCCGGAAAAATTAAAAGTAAGGATCCGGGGGTTGCAAACTCATAAAAAAAATGAAACCATAGCTTCTCCCGGTAGTCGAACAGCCGTAAATATTTCCGGGGTTAATATTGAACAAATTCGACGGGGGCAAGTTTTAGCAAAAATAGAAAAATATCAGCCAACGCAACGATTTGATGGAAATTTGCGTATCGTCCAATCATCAAATTTCTCTGTTAAGCATAACCAATCTGTGAAACTCTTTATTGGAGCTGAAGAAGTATTAGCCAGAGTAAGAGTACTGGGCAAAGAGGAAATTAAACCTGGAGAAAATGGTTGGGTGCAATTAGAACCTCAATCAATGATTGTTGGTATTAGAGGAGATCGGTTTATTATTCGCAATCCATCGCCAGGGGAAACGATTGGGGGAGGAACCATTGTAAACCCACATCCCGAAAGAAGATATAAACGTTTCTCAGCTGAAGTGATCCAAAGAATGGAAGCCTATTCTCAGGGTACTCCTAAAGAAATTTTCCTGCAGGCTTTGAAAGATTTGTCAATTGATTCATTTGAGAAAATCTGTCAAAAATCCAAATTAGAAAAGCCTTTAATCAAGGAATTCTGGAAAGATTTGATAAATGAAAAGATGGTAATTCAATTGGATAAAGGAGATGTATTTCAAAACTCTCATATCAAAATTTGTTCAGCAAACAAGTTCAATGAATTACAAAATAAGATCATTAACGTTTTAGATAAATATCATCAGCAATATAACTTACGCCTTGGTATATCAAAAGAAGAATTAAAGAGCAAACTCTATTTAGATCATGTTATTTTTCAGTCTGTTTTAAATCTTTTTATTCAAAATAACCAAATCAAAATCATCGGTAATTTTGTTTCACTTTTCAATTTTTCACCGGTATTAACTTCCTCTCAGGAAAAAGATAAAAGGTTAATGATTGAGATGATAGCCAAGTCTCCATTCAGTCCGCCTGGGATCAGTGAATTAGTTGAAAAATTTGGCGAAGAATTGGTAAATTATCTAATTTCAGAAAAAATCATCATTTCTGTAGGGAGTGGGATCGCTTTTTTGTCAACAAATTATCAAGAAATGGAAGCTTGGGTGATTCGACAAATTGAGAATACAGGTTCTTTAACAGTAGCACAATTCAGAGATAAATTTTCAACAACCAGAAAATATGCACTGGCATTTTTGGAGTATCTGGATGCTAAAGGAATTACCATCAGGGAGGGGGACTTACGGAAATTGCGAACGTCCCGGAGATAATTGTAAAAAACTGTTGACAGGTTACCATGATCCTCTTATAATATCTGACGCTAACCCCAGCATTTGCTGGGGTAAAAATATGTTAATCCAGCTTCCCCATATTTCGGCGATGATTTCGCGGGATCCATGGTGAAGTGAAGATGGAGAGAAAAAATGAAGTATGCAATTGTTGAAAGTGGCGGAAAGCAATTCAAAGCCGTCGAAGGGTCCACTCTGGAAGTGGATCTCCTGCCCGTTGAAGTCGGCGAACAGGTTGATTTAGATCAAGTATTACTGTTTGTTGATGATGAAGATGTAAAGGTTGGTGCTCCTCAGCTAGATGGAGCGAAAGTGAAAACCACGGTAGTTTCCCATATTAAAGGTCCTAAATTAGTGATCTTTAAATATCGACCAAAGAAACGAATTCGGGTTAAGACCGGCCATCGCCAGCAATATACCCGTTTGATGGTTAATTCTATTGAAGTGGAGTAGGTATTATGGCACACAAAAAAGGTGGCGGATCAAGTCGCAACGGCCGCGATAGTAATGCACAACGACTTGGAGTAAAAAGATTTGCTGGTCAGAAAGTACTTTCTGGAAACATTCTTGTCCGACAACGTGGTACACGCATTAAACCTGGACAAAATGTTGGTCGGGGTAGTGATGATACATTGTTTGCAACAATTGAAGGTGTTGTAGTGTATGAATCCCTGCCAGATGGCCGCAAGCGTGTAAATGTGTTACCCGCTGAAGAACAATTGTAAATTACGTTACCCGTTTATTCGCTCAAGAATAAACGGAAGTAATGATTATTAGGAAGGTTTAAGCAATGAAAAAAGATATTCATCCGAAATATTACCCGGATGCAGTGGTGGTCTGCGCTTGCGGAAATACATGGAAAACTGGTTCCACTCGTAAAGAAATTAGAACCGAAGTTTGTTCAGCCTGTCATCCATTCTTTACCGGCCAACAACAGAGAATTATTGATATTGAAGGTCAGGTTGATCGCTTCTATAAACGTTTACAAGCAAGACAAGATTTTATTGACACAAAACGAGAACGCGAAGAAGCGAAAACCTCTCTTGATCGCCCAATTACTGAATTGGAATTAGGAACCCGCGCAACGGATGCCTTGGTTAAGGCTGAGCTCGATAACGTCGGTAAGGTGTTCGATTTACTTGAAAAAGGTGATGAAGCGCTGTTGGCAGTTGATGGATTTGGACGTAAATCCTTGATCGATTTGAAGAAAAAATTACGTTCTTTAGGTTACGTAATTCCCACAAAAACAGAGTAAAAAATAAAAGACTAACTTTTAAGCAGCCGACTTTAGGCTGCTTTTTTTATTTTTTCGATAAAATATAATAATGATATAAATAAAACGAGGACTTATGGATCAACATATCGGATCAATTGAAGTAATTTGTGGGTCAATGTTTTGTGGAAAAACAGAGGAACTTATACGAAGGTTGCGAAGAGCTGAAATAGCACGGCAGAAAGTTCAAGTTTTTAAACCAATCATTGACGATCGCTATCAGGTATCAGAAGTAGCTTCTCACAGTGGAACTTCCATTAAAGCGATCCCGATTGATAACTCATCAGAGATTTTATTAAAACTTCACCCTGATACAACTGTCGTGGGAATTGATGAAGTTCAATTTTTTGATAACGATATATTGAATGTCATTCAAAAATTGGTCAAAGATGGTAAGCGAGTGATCTGTGCCGGTCTGGATACGAATTTTCGTGGTGAACCCTTTGGAGTAATTCCGACATTAATGGCTATTGCTGAGCATGTGGATAAATTACAGGCAATCTGTATGGTCTGTGGAGGTCCGGCATCCCGAACCCAAAGATTAGTAAATGGCGAACCTGCTTTTTATGAAGATCCTTTGATTATTGTCGGCGCATCCGAAATGTATGAAGCTCGCTGTCGTGCACACCATCAGGTTCCCAGAAGATAAAAAGGATGAAGAATGATTAATTATGAGGAGTTTTTATCAGAAGTTTTGATCTCTGAAGATAGTTTAAAGAAGAGAATAAAAGAATTAGGCAAACAAATTTCACAGGATTATGTAAATTCGGAAGACCTGGTTCTAGTCTGTATTTTACGCGGGGGCGTCATGTTTCTCACGGATATCATGCGAGAGATCAAAGTTCCTCATGCGATCGAATTTATGGCTGTTGAATCCTATGGCGCTGGCTCACGAGAGACAAGCGGTCAGGTACGTATTTCGCTTGATTTAAATACAGTTATCCAAAATCGTGATGTTTTGTTAATTGAGGATATTATTGATAGTGGCCTCACTTTAACATCTGTCCTTGATTTATTGTCCGCTCGAAAACCGAAAAGCCTGGAGGTTTGTACATTATTAGATAAATTTGAGAGGCGAGAAAAGAAAGTTAACGTTAAATATGTGGGGTTCCCTATCGCAAACAAATTTGTTTTCGGTTATGGGTTGGACCTAGATGATTTATATCGTAATTTACCATTTGTTGGTGTGGTCGACGAAGAAAAATATAGAATGGTAAAGTCAAGACAAAAATAATGGTTCATCAATTTGATCCAGAGACAGAAAATATTATTGCTGTCCTTCTAAAAAATCTTCCCTCAGAAAATAAAATTTATATGGTTGGGGGAATGGTCCGGGATATTTTGTTAAACCAATCAGTTCAGGACATTGATCTTTCTTTTTGCGGACCAGTAAGAGAATTTGCAAAAAAAGTTGCAGATGACCTGCATGCAACTTTTTTTATGCTGAATGAGAAGTATCAAACTGCCAGAATTATCTATAGAAGTAAAAATAATAAAAAAAGGTGGATAGATATTGTTGCGACAAGAGAAAATAATATTTATCAGGATCTGCGACAGCGTGACTTTACGGTAAATGCAATTGCCATCGATGTAGAAGAGAGGTCAAAGATAATCGATCCCTTACAAGGGGCAAAAGATTTGACCAACAAAAATATCCGACTATGTAATCCGAAAGGAATTGCTGACGACCCTGTCAGGATTTTAAGAGCCGTTCGATTATCGGTGCAGTTTGGTTGGAGAATCGATCAGGAGACTCTATCTGAAATAAAAGAATCGGTTGAGAGATTATCCTTCGTTTCTGCTGAAAGAAAACGAGATGAATTATTTAAAATATTTGACTTACCCAAACCTCATTCAGCAATTCGAATTCTGGAACATTTGAAATTACTCCCTTATTGTTTTCCATTTCCAGATTGGGAAATAAATGAGGGATTGAATGAGAGTATTCGCTATTCACTCTCTTGTCTTCAGAAGTTTGTTGAGTTCGAAAACCTTCTTATCGCTGGAAATAAATCTGAAGGGGCAATGGATTTGAGACAGGGTGAGATTCTTCAGCATTTGGGAAGATTTCGATCTTTTTTTTCCAATTATTTACTGGATTCTCTTCATCCTGATCGAAGTATTCGATCTGTTCTTGTATTCTGTTATGTATTGTTTGCTATTTTCAAGATGAATATTTTCGATGGGAAAAGTCACGAAATTTCCATGGTGGATAATTCAGTGAAAAACTTTTTTAATCAAACCGCACAATTACTGGTATTGTCTTCAATGGAAATGAAATGGATCCACAATTTTTTCAATGGAATAAGGTTATTTGATAACTTGGTTCAATTAGAAGACGTTTGTAGACCTGAAACAGCTTATTTATTTTTTAAAGAGAGCAAAATGGCTGGAGTAGGTGCATGTTTATTCAGTATCACAAATTATCTAATAACCGATACAGAGTCGATTGAAAAAGATAATTGGATAAAAAGTTTACAAATTTCTGAATATTTAATTGATGCGTATTTTTACCATTACGATGAATGGGTAATACCCCAAAGTTTTATTAATGGCTATGATATTATGAGAATTTTAAATATTCATGATGGACAAGAAATTGGTTTGTTGATCCAACAAATAAAGCTAGAAACCGTAAAAGGGACTATCAAAAGCCGTAAAGAAGCTATAAACTTTTTATTGAAAAATCGTCGCAATTGAAATAATTGTTTGGATTTAATTAGGGGAAGATCTCACTCAAAATTGGAGCATACGAGCACTCACATCCCCTTACACCTGAACAACCTTCTATCGGTAATTTTGGTAGCGTTTCTTTGGAGTAGACACCTTCTGCCAGGCGACAAGTTGGACACGCATTTTTTGACACGCTAATCCGAATGGCAGTAACTCTTGGGTTTGCCAGTAATTTTTTTCGATAAATAGCCATTTCAGAAAACTCGCTCAAATCAGCACCGCAATTCTGACAATGTGTTTCGCTATCGGATGATGTATGAAAGCATTTTGAACAAGTTTGCATGATAACCTCTTTGAAAATTAAATATAGAATGGTGTGAAACCATTCTATATTCTACTATGAAATGTAAATTGAGGAAATTTCTTTACTCAGTCGGTGATAATTTTTTTTCCTTTTTCGATCTGCGTAATAAATTATTACAGTGAGCGATTAAGGTGCTGCTGGTAACCGGCTTGATTATATAGTCGTCTGCACCGGCATCCAAAGCTTCAGCAATTTTTCCGGGACTATCAACCGCTGAGAGGATTAGTATTGGGGTATTATGGTTTTCTTTGATTCTTCTGCATACATCCCAGCCATCTAAATCAGGCATTAATAGGTCCAAAATAATGATGTTTGGATCATAGTCATCCAGACAATCTAACCCTGAGCGCCCATCATTAACTACTCTAACATCCATGCCATTCGATGAAAGAACGATATTTAACAAATCTGTCATAGCAGGGTCGTCATCGATGACTAATACTCTATGCATGTATCCTCCAATAACAGGGAACTTAATTCAAAAAGAATTATGCTAATAATTTACCTGATTATTTTTTATTTTGGGGGGACTTAGCAAAATTGTTAAGTTTTTAGTAAAACAAAGTAATAAAAATTATCATTTTGAAAATACAAAAAATGAATGTTCTTTTCAGCCAAGGAATTAAAGAAAAAGAAGGCTGCTTTATGGTAAAATAGTCGGTTAGTGTGAAATTTGTTACATATAAAAAAATAGCTAATGATTTGAATATTAATTATTCTTTAGGAGGAATAAATGTCTGAAAAAAAATGGGTATATCTGTTCCACGAAATCGATAAGGCAAAAGAAGCCGTCGGTGGTGACTGGGAATTTGTTCGTGGATTGTTAGGCGGGAAAGGTGCTAATCTTGCTGACATGACAAGCATTGGCGTTCCAGTCCCTCCTGGTTTTTCTGTGACTACCGAAGCTTGTAATGCTTACCAGATAAAAGAAGAATTCCCCGATGGAATGTGGGATCAGGTTCTTTCTTCGATGGCAGATGTTGAAAAAGCCACCGGGAAGGTATTTGGCGGGAAGGAAAACCCACTCTTAGTTTCCTGTCGATCTGGGGCAAAATTCTCAATGCCAGGGATGATGGATACTGTTTTAAATATTGGTTTAAATGATGAAACCGCTGTAGCGATGGTTAATCTGACCAAAAACGAACGCTTTGTTTTCGATTCTTATCGTCGTTTGGTTCAAATGTTTGGCTCAGTGGTGTTAGGGATTACTGATGAAGCGTTTGAGGAAGTGTTTGATGGATACAAAGCCAAGAAGGGAATTGTTGCAGATACAGACCTCACAACAGATGACCTGAAACTCTTGACTGAAAAATTTAAAATGGTTGTTTTGGAAGAGAAGGGGTTTGAATTTCCTCAGGATCCCTATGAACAGTTGAAACTGGCAACCGAAGCTGTATTCAAGTCCTGGATGGGGAAGAGAGCTGTCGATTACCGTAGAGCTACAGATATTCCTGATGATTTAGGTACAGCTGTGAATATTCAGACCATGGTTTTTGGTAATATGGGTTGGGATTCGGGCACAGGTGTAGCATTTACTCGTAATCCGGCTAACGGAGAGAAAAAACTCTACGGGGATTATCTTTTGAATGCTCAGGGAGAGGATGTTGTTGCTGGTATCAGAAATACCGAACCAATTCAGCACATGTCTGAAACATTACCGGAAGCCTATAAGCAATTTGTCGAAATCGTAACAAATCTGGAAAAACATTATCGTGATATGCAGGATGTAGAATTTACTATTGAACGGGGTAAATTATGGATGCTTCAAACCAGAAATGGAAAACGCACCCCCGGATCTGCTGTAAAAATAGCAGTGGATATGGTTGCGGAAGGGTTGATTGATAAAAGAACAGCGATTATGCGAGTAACCCCTGAGCAGGTGGACACTTTGTTACATCCGCAATTTAGTGCTGAAAGTAAACGAGCTGCAAAGGCAGAAGGTCGCTTCTTCAGCAGCGGTGTGAATGCATCTCCAGGAGCAGCAGTCGGTCAGGTTTATTTTGATGCTGACAAAACTGAGCAGATGGCAAAAGAAGAAAACCAAAAGACAATCATGGTGCGCCCATTTACCAAACCTGATGATGTACACGGTATGCTGGTGGCTCAGGGAATCTTAACCAGTGAGGGAGGTGCCACTTCACACGCAGCCGTGGTTGCCCGCCAGTTTGGAGTGCCCTGTGTTGTTGGCGCTTCAGCAGTTAAGATTGACCTCGATCACCGGGTTATGTATGTAGGTGACCAAGTAGTTAAAGAAGGCGAATGGATTTCTGTTGATGGAACTACTGGCGAAGTATATCTGGGTCAACTGGAAAGATTTGCACCTTCCTTAGAAGAACAAAAAGAATTATTAAATTTGTTAGGTTGGGCTGATGAGATTTGCGCCACTCCCGGAGTTCGCTCAGATCACGGTAAGGGCTTCCCAACCGTTGGTCTAAAAGTTTGGGCAAATGCTGATTATCCTCAGGATGCAAAACGCGCCAGAGAATATGGAGCCACTGGTATTGGACTTTGTCGAACAGAGCATATGTTCTTTGAGCCTGAAAGGTTGCCCAGCGTCCAAAAAATGATCCTGGCAAAGTCAAGTGAAGAACGAACTGAAGCATTAAATGAATTGCTGCCGCACC
>DAOUFM010000091.1:0-33199 GCA_034429975.1 Anaerolineaceae bacterium
CCAAATTCGGCATTGTCCTCAAATAAGGAGTTTGACCAGGCAGGACCACGGCCCTGGCTGTCCACAGCCCAGGGGGTGGTGGGTAAATTGGCACCATAGATAGATGAACATCCAGTAGCATTAGCCACAATGGTGCGATCGCCAAATAATTGGGATAGTAATTTGATATAAGGAGTCTCTCCACAACCAGCGCAGGCACCGGAGAACTCGAACAGCGGGCGCAATAATTGTGAATTCTTAACCGTAGTGGTTTCAATGGCTGCCCGGTCCATATCAGGAATGGTGAGGAAGAACTCCCAGTTTTCTTTTTCGGTTTCACGGATGGGTGGTTGGGGAGCCATGTTGATGGCTTTGCGACCTGCCTGAGTTTTGTCTTTGGCCGGGCAGGCTTCTACACATAATGCGCAACCGGTGCAGTCTTCAGGGGCTACCTGGAGGGTATATTTATCGCCCGGAACGCCTTTAAAGCGGGCATCCAAAGATTTGAAGGTTGCTGGGGCATCTTCCAGAATAGCGCCATCATAGACTTTCTGGCGAATAACGGCATGCGGGCAGACGAAAACACATTTACCACATTGGATACAAACGTCCGGCTCCCAAACCGGAATTTCTAGGGAAATATTACGTTTCTCCCATTGGCTGGTGGCAGTCGGGAAGGTGCCGTCATGCGGCATGGCGCTGACCGGAACACTATCACCTTCATAGATAACCATAGGTCCGAGTACATTTTTCACAAAATCTGGGGCTTCATTCGCTACAGCCGGGCGGAAAGTTAATGGGCTGGAAGTTTCATTCGGGTATTTAACTTCATAGAGTTCTGCCAGCGTATGATCAACTGCTTCAAAGTTGCGGCGGACAACCGGTTCGCCCCGTTTACCATAAGTTTTTTCAATTGATTTCTTAATTTCACCGATAGCTTCTTCACGTGGTAAGATTCCACTAATGGCGAAGAAGCAGGTTTGCATAATGGTGTTAATACGGGTGCCCATACCGGTTTTTTCAGCAACATCATGAGCATCGATAACATAGAATTTGATCTTTTTGTTAATGATTTGTTTCTGGACTTCAACCGGAATTTGATCCCAGACTTCTTTGGGACCGAAAGCAGAGTTTAATAGGAAAACAGCGCCTTCCTCAGCATATTTGAGCATGTCGATCTTTTCCAGGAAACTGAATTGATGGCAGGCGACAAAATTTGCTTCGTTTGCACCAATTAAGTAAGGCGCCCGAATCTCGCCAGACCCAAAGCGCAGATGAGAGATCGTGATGGAGCCTGATTTTTTGGAGTCATAATAGAAGAAACCCTGAGCTCCATAGGGAGTCTCTTCACCAATAATTTTGATGGAGTTTTTATTGGCCCCGACGGTTCCATCTGCTCCCAACCCGAAGAAGACACAGCGGGTGGTTTTAGGGTCGATAATCGCGAATTTTGGATCATATTCCAGACTGGTGTGGGTTACATCATCGTTGATCCCGATGGTGAAATGATTTTTGGGGTTGGGTTTCTTGAGTTCATCAAAAATGGCTTTGACCATGGCTGGGGTAAATTCCTTTGAGGAAAGCCCATAACGGCCGCCAATAATTGCTGGCATGGAATTGAATTTTGCCAGTCCGCGTTCTAACCCTTCAAACACAGCAGAAATCACATCTTGCAGCAAAGGTTCGCCCACAGCGCCGGGTTCTTTCGTGCGATCCAATACTACAATCGATCGGACAGAAGCCGGCAAGGCCTGCATGAGATGTTCCACCGAGAATGGGCGATAAAGATGGACGGTGATAACACCAACTTTTTCACCCTTGGAGACCAGGTACTTGACAGTTTCTTCAATAGTTTCAGCACCAGAGCCCATGGCAATTGCCACATGTTCTGCATCCGGAGCGCCGAAATAATCAAACAAATGATATTTTCTACCGGTTAATTGGCCAAATTTCTCCATCATTTCTTCTACGGTAGCCGGGCAGTTGGCGTAATATTGGTTAACTGTCTCACGGGCCTGGAAGAATACGTCGGGGTTTTGGGCTGTTCCGCGGATGACTGGACGATCAGGGTTTAAAGCGCGATTACGATGGGCAACGATTGCATCATAATTAATCATGGCATGCAGGTCATCTTCACTCAATTCATTGATTTTGTTAACCTCATGAGAAGTGCGGAAACCATCAAAGAAATGGACAAAGGGAATCCGGCTTTTGAAAGCTGCAGCCTGAGAAATCAGGGCAAAATCATGGGCTTCCTGCACTGAGCGGGAACACAGCAGGGCAAAACCAGTCGAACGAACAGCCATCACATCTGAATGATCCCCATAAATGGACAGGGCATGAGTAGCGATGGAGCGGGCAGATACATGGAAGACGGTTGGGGTTAATTCACCAGCAATCTTAAACATGTTCGGAATCATTAATAACAATCCCTGAGAGGCAGTGAAGGTAGTTGTGATCGAGCCGGTTTGTAAAGCACCGTGCACAGCACCGGCTGCGCCGCCTTCAGATTGCATTTCCGCTACCAGGGGTACTGTCCCATAAATATTTTTTAATTGTTGGGCCGACCAGGCATCCGAAAATTCACCCATGCCCGATGAAGGCGTAATCGGGTAAATTGCGATGACTTCATTCAGTCGATAGGCAACCCGGGCTACTGCCTCATTCGCATCGATTGTGATTACATTAGACATAATAAATCTCCATAAATTTTGTAATTCGGAAATCTCCGATTTTTTCAAAAAGAAAGACAATATCTATCTTATTACTGCAATTAATCCAGCTTTTAAGTGTAAAAGTAAGTGCGTAAAAATAATAGTAATAATGATCACAATACTCGGGGCACGCTGTCATAAAGTTCTGGTATCTTTTTTCGACACGCAGATGAAGCCCCCCTGATAATCAGGTTACATGTGTATTATAACGGAAACAGGGGATTAAATCGATCTATTTGAGAAAAAAAACACAAGTAGATCAACTTAAGGTGTCAATCATTGGAATAACGAGGGCGATAACGGCTAATGTTTTGGCATCCTGAATTTTCCCCGATTTTGCCATCTGCAGCACTTCTCGGTAAGGGATTTTATAAGTTTTAAGAAACTCATCCGGATCGGGGGTGAGCACAGAAGGGTAGAGTTTGGTAGCCAGATAGGCATACATATGTTCATTACAGTAGCCTGGCGCCAGGTAAAAATCTCCCAGTAATTGGAGTTGCCCGGCAGCAAAGCCGATCTCCTCTTGAATTTCGCGCCGGGCACACAATTCAGGTTTTTCGCCAGTTTCCACCACCCCGGCAGGCAGTTCTAATAATTGCTTTTCGGCTCCCAAGCGAAACTGGGAGACGAAGTATACATTTCCCTCGGTATCGATTGGGAAAATGGTAACCGAATCGTTATGATCCACCAGATCGTAAAATCTTTGTTTTTGGTCTGGTAATTCAATGTTGACTTTTTCGACATTGAAAGCCCGACCCTGGTAGACTGAATCGCGTTTAATAATTTTAAAATCCATAGTTACCATCCTACTTAAAGACAAAAGCGGGAAGAAACCTCCCCGCATTGATTTGAAAAAAGACTTATTTAAGGGATATTAATAACCTGTCCAGCAGTCAGCGTAAACGGAGATAATAGTCCATTGGCAGCGATAATATCATTGGGATCAACATCGCCAAAAGCGCAGGCAATTTTGTAAATGGTGTCTCCGGTCAATACATTGTAAGTGGTTGGATGTGGTAATAAGGACCTAGGGAAATCGCTCGGCCAGGTGCTATTGCTTGGAATGGTGAGGGTCGTGCCGGGAGCGACCAGTCCGCTGATGTTATTGGCGGCTAAAAGATCGTTGGGATTGATGTTAAAGCGACGCGCCAGACAGTAAGGAAATTCTCCTTCCTGAACTGTATAAGTAGCAGGTAGTCCAGGAGTGGCTGTTGGAACCACGATAGGAGTGTTCATAGGTACCGATTTGGGGGTCTCCTCTAGCGCTGCCTGAGCAGTGGCAGTGGGGACATCCAGAACAGGTTGTGAAGTAGCGGTTTCTTCAGGAACCTGGGCAGCGGCTGTGGCTGTTAGAGCAACGATTTCGGTAATGCGGTTGGAGTTATTATCCGGGCCAACCGGGAAAGGAATATCCGGCGTATTCACAATACCTTCGCCCCCACCTTTTGTTGCTGATCGGGTGCAGGCGCCCAGTGCAAGGCTGAGCAATAAAACAAGCAAAACCAAAAGATAGATGTTCTTTTTCATACGCGAGATCTCCTTACTTCCAAAACCAGGTTTCTTAATTTTTGAAAATATTAATATACCAAAATAGTAGCATATCCAGATTCTGCCGTCAAGTTAGAGGAAAAATAAGCCTTAACGCTTCTAAATAAGCGGCTTCTCTTCAGAAATTGGAAATACGATGGTAAAGGTTGAGCCTTTACCAACGGTTGAATCAACCCAGATACGGCCTTGCTGGTTATCCACGATGGATTTTACAATGGCTAAACCCAATCCCGAACCAGGTATTTCTGTGCCAATAATATTTCCTGAACGATAAAACTTGTCAAAAATATAGGGTAAATCAACGGCTGGGATACCGAATCCCTGGTCGATAATTTGTAGAATGAGTTGATCCTCGTTTTCATTTAAATTGAGGGTGACGGTGGTGCCCTGGTTTGAATATTTGATTGCGTTGGTTAACAAATTCGTCAATAACTGTCGAATTTGGATGGGGCTGGCATAAATTTGACGGGTTTTCTCTGGGACATGCAGTGATAATTTAATTTTTGACTGTTGAAATTTTAGATTAAGCTCATCGACGGTCTGATAAACAAAAACACTGAGATCTAAAGATTCTTTACGGGTGTCAAAGCCAGCTTCGATTCGCCCTAGATTTAACAAGTCGTCTACCAGGCTGGTAATATTATGGACGGAGAACTGGATACGTTCCAGGAAATTCTTTTGTAATTCTTGAACCGGCCCTGCCCTTTCTACCAAATCCACGTAGCCCAAAATGGCAGTCAGAGGTGAGCGCAGGTCATGGGAAACTGTGCTGACAAAATCGCTCTTTATACGGTCCAACTTCTTCAGATAGGTAATATCATGGAAGGTAACCGCGTAACCGATATTGGTAATTTTAGAGAGATGTCCACTGAATACTCGTTCATCGTCGGTGGTGATTTCAGTCGATTTTCCCAGATAAACTTCAAACTTTTGGATGATGTCCAGAAACTCGGTGTCAATAGGGTACATTTGAATGGGTGAGCCAACCAGGTTGTCACCTGAAATGCGCAAGACATTCTGAGCAATTTCATTAATGATCAAAATTCGAAAATCGAAATCCATGACCAGAACGCCATCTTCAATCTGGTTGAGGATAGTTTGCAGTTTGGCTCTTTCTTTAACGACTTCGGAAAATAATCTGGCATTTTCGAGTGCAATGACGGCATATTCAGCCATCATGGTGAGCAGACCGATTTCTCTCTGAGAAAAAACCATGCGCTTCATGCGATTATCAACGCCCAGAACGCCAATGGTTTGTTCTTTTAATTTTAAAGGAATATAAACCAGACTATGTACCAGATAGGAGGTTTTAATCTTTTGGGGGGTGCTATCATCGAAAATAACCACCTCGCCATTTTGAACCACCGATCCAAGCAGAGAATCGGTGACCGGCAGCCTGAAAGTAGAAACGAAATCCTCATTGAAGTTCCGGGCAGCGCGCATATAAAGTTCACCGGTTGCTTCATCGATCAACAACAAGCTACCTTCTTCCGCTCCCGTCAATTCTACAGCTACTTCCACAATGGTTTTTAATACATAATCTACATCCAGGCTGCTGGTAATTAATCTGGCTAGTTTGGTCAGGGTTTCTAAATCATGAACGCGGGCTTGTAATTGCTGGGTTGCTCTTTTGGATTCCAGTAAAACATAATTACGCAGTGTTTGACTATGCTGGAGATTAGCCTGGATTGAGTTTTGGATTTCTTCCTTTGTAAGTGGGGAAGAAAGATAATCATTGATGCCTAAACGTAAAGCCTGTTTTAGGGTTTGATGTTTCTCGTTGATCGTATAGAGGATGATGGGTAACAAGGGATATTTTTGACGGATCCCTTTAATCCAGGCAAAGTTTTCTGCTGAAGCCAGTGTTTCATTGATAATCATTAAGGAAGGTAACGGATTGGAGAAATTTTCCTGAGCGTGCACGATATTTTCGCTAATCTGCACAGTAAACCCAAGCGATGAGATAATCTGGTTTAACAGCCTGTTTGTGTGGAGTTCATTATTAATAATTAAAATTGGTAGTTTTTTTTCAGTAGCCATTTATTTCAGTTCGATTCTGAATTTGGTAAATTAATTACAAAAGTTGTTCCGTAATTGGGTTGATTTTGAATCCAGATCTTTCCTTGATACTGAGTAACAATTGTATAAATCAAGGGAAGGCTGATTCCAATCCCACCAAAGCGCAATTTGGATTGTTTTTCAGCAGGGTTCTGGTTTGAGAAGATTTGTTTATTGTGTCTTTCAGGAATTTTTCCGGTATTGCTGATTGAAATGATCGCAGATGCATCCATCCCTTTTGTTGTCTGTACAGAAATTGTTCCTTGCGGTTCACAAAATTGGATAGCATTTACCAGGATCCCTTTCAGAGCTTCATACATATGATCCGGGTCTGCATAAAATTTGATCGAGTCAACCAAAAAATCGGTATGAAATTTTAATTGGTAATGATCGACAATTGGTGCAAACTGCTGAACAACATACCTCAATAGTTCTACCAGATTGAGTGATTTATTCAGATGGTTTTCAAATAATCCGGGTTCCGGGGTAAGAAAAGTTGGAAGGTTTTCAATTTCAAAAATAACATTATTTAAAGTCTGAATTTGTTCTTTCAGTTCAACATCAGCGCTGGTACTTAATAAATTGATCTGATCCATCCATTTATCTTTGATTGCTGAAGAGAAGTAAGCCAGACTTTCTTTCGTTTTTGATAATAATTCGTTGAAAATACTCTCATTTATTTGAGATTGGGTTACAAGACTGGACAATGCTCTTTCACGGGCTTCGTAAGAGCGGAATAAACGCGCGTTAATCAAAGAAATGGAAGCATAATCGGCTACGGATTCCAGCAGCCTTTGTTCGCTTTCGGAAAAAGGTAGATTATTTCTCCGCATTAATACCAACAAGCCCACTACCTGGCGATGAATTTTTACCGGGATGATGATGATGGATTCACCAAATACACGTACTTTGAACCGTTTAATCGGATCGCCGGAAATATTTAACGTTTCGCCAGAGATCGCGACCAGTTTACTGATCCCATCATCCCAAACGTTGTTCATTTTTGAATTTAACACTTCCGGAAGATTATATTGGGAGACCAGCAGGAAATGATTTCCTTTTTCTTCCTGTTTCATTAATAACCAACCCAAATCGGATTGGCTAACCTGAGCAGAGATTTGCAAAATTTTGTCAAATAAAATTTTGTGATCAGTGATGGAAGTGACAGCTTTCCCGATGGTGTAAATCGCAGTTAATTCTTTCACCCGTTGCTGCAGTTGTTGATTGGTGGTTTTTAATTGATTTTCCAGAGAAACGTGCTCCCGACGCTCGTGAACTTGCTGTAATAATCGTTCCGCAACCAGAAGAACCTCGGTTTCCTGGGTTGGCCAGGTAATATAGTCCGCTGCGCCAATGCGAAATGCCTGGATGATTTCAGCTTCCTGGCCTTCCATGGCGATCATAATCGTGGGTGGAGTGATCCCATGCGAGGTCAAGGCAATGATCAGATCCTTCCCGCTTAAACCAGGTAAATTGAGATTGGTGATAATTAAATCTGGATTGATTTGAACAGCTTTGTTGATGGCGCTGCTGGCATCGGCTACCTGGAATATCTGAAAATTGCGGGATACCAGAGCTTGATTCGCCAGAAAATCACTGATTTCAGGATTATTTTCAACAATGAGGATCCGGTCTTTAATTTGTACCATTATTTAATCTTAGCATGAATTCCATTTTAGAGATAATTATGCACGCACGAATTCTTTTTATTAGTATTGTATTAGAGTTTTATTCTTTACTTGACAAGCGAATATGGTGCGGCATAATATGAATATATGGAATATAAAGACTATTACCAGCTGTTGGGTGTTAAACGAAATGCTACCGATGAGGAAATAAAACAAGCTTATCGAAAACTTGCCATGAAATATCACCCGGATCGTAACCCGGGGAATAAGGAAGCTGAAGACAAATTTAAAGATATTAATGAAGCCAATGAGGTGTTGAGCGATGCGAAGAAACGTGCCCGCTATGATCAACTGGGTGCGTCTTATCAACAGTGGCAGCAACAGGGTGGAAATTCTTCTAACTTCAATTGGGATGATTGGGTGACCCAATCAAATCGGGGTGGAACCCGAGTGGATGTTGGCGATTTTAGCGATATTTTCGGGGGGGGAGGTTTTTCCGACTTTTTCAGTGCGATATTTGCAGGTATGCAGGGATATCCCGGAAATGTCAGAACTTCAACTTCTCGCAGAGCGGCAACGCGCCAACCTCAAGTTTATGAGCAACCCATTAAGATTTCTCTATCCGAAGCTTATCAGGGTACCAGCCGGCTTTTACAAATGGATGGAAAAAAGATTGAAGTGAAAATACCGGCAGGTGCAAAAACCGGGACAAAAGTAAGAATGCAGTCTGCCGGCCCAAACAAATCCGATATTCATCTGGTGATTGAAGTGGGTAATGATCCGCGATTTGAGCGGAAAGAGAATGATATCTACACGGATGTGGCAGTTGATCTTTATACAGCTATACTTGGTGGGGAAGCAAAAGTAGTTACACTTAAAGGAGACGTTCTGCTGAATATTCCATCCGGAACTCAATCGGGAAAAACTTTTCGGTTAGCAGGCCAAGGGATGCCAATTCTTAGAAAGTCAGGTCAGTTTGGCGACTTATATGCTAAAGTAAAAATAACTGTTCCGACCAATATTACAGCCGAAGAAAAAAAGCTTTTTGAGCAATTACGTAAATTAAGAAAATAAATAGGGTCTGCCTATTGAAAGGCGAAAAAGATGAAAAAATATGCAACAATTTTATTGGTGACAATTATTTTCTTAACCTCTATGGCTTGTTCTTTTTCTTACAGTTTTCCCCCTAATAATGTATTTAATAATACTCAACCTACCCATACTCAACCTGCACCCACCGCAAAACCGAATAACCTGCCTGAACCAACTGTTATTACCTATCAGCCCGAAATGCTGGACCTGGTTGAGCGAGAAAATCTGCTGATCAGTTTGTATGAACGTGTGAATCCGGGTGTGGTATCCATCCAGGTTCTGACGGTAATGGGTGGTGGTTTAGGCTCAGGTTTTGTGTACGATAAAGAAGGACACATCATTACCAATTATCATGTGGTGGAAGATGCGACTGAAATTGAAGTAGATTTCCCCTCCGGTTATAAAACCAGGGGTTCAATTATTGGAAAAGATATCGATTCAGACCTGGTGGTCATTAAGGTCGATGTTCCGCCTGAATATCTGTTCCCCTTGCCTTTAGGAAATTCTGATGATTTGCGTATCGGGCAAACGGTTGTCGCTATTGGAAACCCCTTTAATCTTTCCAGCACAATGACGGTGGGAATCGTTTCCGCCAAGGGCAGGACGTTAGAATCGTTCAGACAATCCGGAACCGGCGGGTTTTTCTCAGCCGGCGATCTGATTCAAACGGATGCTGCCATTAACCCGGGCAATTCAGGCGGTCCGTTGTTGAATCTAAACGGAGAGGTGGTTGGAATCAATCGCGCTATTCGCACTGAACAATCCAATGAAACCGGAGAACCGGTAAACAGCGGAATTGGTTTTTCAATCTCGAGTAATATCGTCAGGCGGGTGGTCCCGTATCTGATTAAAGACGGATTTTACGACTACCCTTATGTAGGGATTACCAGTCAGGAAGATTTGACCTTAATGCAGCGCGAGGCTCTTGGTATCTCTGAAATGACTGGCGCGTATGTTGCTTCAGTTTCCCCTAATAGCCCGGCTGAAAAAGCAGGATTAATAGGCGGCTCAACGGAAACCAAGATTATAGGTTTATTAGGTGGGGGCGATTTGATCATTGGTGTTGATGATCGCCCGGTGCGTTTATTCTCGGATTTTCTGAGCTACATTATGGCGAATAAAAGTCCTGGAGATGAGATCGTATTAAAAATCATCAGGCAGGGAAAAGAAAAGGAGGTCACACTTAAATTAGATAAACGCCCGTAAGGGACTGGTTTAAACATCCAAAGGAGGTAAATATGTTTACTGAAAAAAACTTGCGTGAGTTGGCTGAGTACCAATCACAGCATACGATGTTGACCATATATTTAAACACTGATCCAACGATGGGGAATGCGGATTCATATCGATTGCGATTGCGAAATATGTTAAAGACAGTGGATTTACACGATGATGTCAGGACAATCGAGGGCTATTTTGAAACGGAATATGATTGGTCTGGAAGAAGTGTTGTCATTTTTTCTGATTTCGCTAACAAATTCTTCAAAACATACACTCTGGCTTTACCCGTTGCTGATTTGGTGCATATGGGTGTCCGGCCAAATCTTCGTCCTATGGCAGCCTTATTGGATAGCTATGGGGGTTACGGGGTAGTCTTGATAGACAAGCAAGGCGCTAGGTTATTCCACTTTCATTTGGGCGAACTGGTTGAACAGGAAGGCGTGTTAGGAGATATCATTCACCAAATAAAAAAAGGTGGTTCTGGAATAACTGGCAGACGAAGTGGGGTAGCTTCAGTATCCCGAAATGTAGAAGAAACAATTGAGCGCAATATACGCGCTGCTGTAGATTTTTCAGTCAGGTTTTTTGAAGAAAAAAACATCCGGAGAATATTGCTAAGCGGTACCGATGATAATATCGCCTTATTCAGGGGTTATTTACCAAAAATGTGGCAAAGTTTGGTGGTTGGCTCTTTCCCATCTTCCATGACAGCTTCACATCAGGATATTCTTCAAAAAGCGTTGAATATTGGAAACAAAGCAGAAAAAGAGCGGGAAAAGCGATTGATAGACCGGTTGATTACCCAGGCATCAAAAAACGCAGGGGCAGTCATGGGAGTCGAACCGACCTTAGCGGCATTAAGCGAAGAGCGCATTCAAATGATTGTCGTACAACAAGGGTTGAAAATCTCTGGTTTCCGCTGCCCGAACTGTAATCGAGTCACCTCTTTGTCTGAGGTTGTTTGCAAGCAATGCGATTCTGAAGCAATCCATATTTCAGATTTGGCTTCTACAGCTATCAGTTTGGTTATTCGCCAGGGTGGTGAAGTAGAAATTGTTCACCCAAACGAAGTATTTGAAAAAGTTGGGGGCGTTGGAGCTTTTTTACGGTACTAATTTCGAAAAATAGAAAAACGGCTGGAGTGGTAGCTCCAGCCGTTTTTCCTTAAAAAATTTATTTAAGTGGAATTCTATCCAGATTTTCAGCCAAGGTACGCAACTCATCGGCGGCTTTGGTTGTATTTGTTGTGATCAGTTTTTGAATATTCAACAGACGATCTTGAATTCCGGAGGAAATCTCTGCATCCAGGTTTGTGCGAATGGCTTCGAAATGATTATTGGCCAGGCTGAGGGCTTGTCGTGCACTGAGCGTATCTTGATTGATTATGGACATTCTGGCAATTCCAATTTCGTATTTTAAATTAACCAGATTGAGATTAAACGCTTGGTTGGAAGTGGCCTGTTGGCTCTCTGCTTGAAGACTATCCAGATCGCTTTTCATTTGTTGCAGGCTGGTATGCATGGTCTGCAAATTACTGGTTGCCTGATCATATTGGTTCTGTAAATCAGTCAAAGCGGTATCTTTCTCAGATAACTGGGATGATAATGATTGAATTGTCTTTGAATTGGGCAGCGTGGTGGTAAAGAAAGAAATTAAGTAACCAATTAATAGGAGTAACACGATGGAAAGAAGATAGAACAGGCCCTTTTTCAACCAGCGTGGAGTTTCCTTATGCTTTGGTTTGTCTTCATCCAGGTCGGGTGAAGAATCCTCAACTTTTTGGTCAATATTTTCTTTGGTTGATTCCTCCGTTTCACTTTCGACCTCGTTTGGAGTGACAGATTGAACTTCTTCTTCGACTGGCTCATTATTTATTTCAGCAATGGAGGAATCCTCAGCATTCTCTTGATTTTCTTTTTCCTCATCATCATTATTTATAAGCTCATGCTTGTCCATATGACCTCCTTATGGTTTCGGGGTTGGAGTGGGAGTTGCAGTAGTAGATTCGTTGGTTTCAGCTTGCTGGGTGGACGTTGCCTGATCCGGAAGGCTGGTGGTCTCGCTGAAGCCATCCGCCATCATTGTCCACAGGATCTCCAAATCGTCATTCGCCAGAATTGGATTATCCGGCAGGTGACTGATTGCCAGGTCCATGCGGGCTTTCCAGAGAGAAAACTGATCGAGTTGATTCTCATTTACATATGGTTGCAGGTCAACGAACATTTGCCTGGCTAAATCCAATTCCTGTTTAGCTGAGCCGTAATTATCTTGAAACAGGTACAAACGACTGCGATTAATCTGGAGCAATATCCTGAAAATTTCCAGGTTTTGATAAACCGGTTCAATTTTATCGTCAACATCCATGCTTTTCAGTTGTGCCTGTGTATCAGCAGTTTGGGTGGATAGGTCCGCAATCTGGCTCTCAATATTCTTTGCCAACTGATCCATTTTGTTTAATCGCTCGGTTATATTTTCCTGTTGGAGTGAGTAGGCATCCAGATTGGCAGAGAATTGATCCAGCCCAGCCTGCAGTTCCGAGATTTGGCTATCCAGAGTTTTTTGATTCGTTTCAAGGTTGGATATGCGCTCTTCAAATTCGAGGTTTTTTCCTAATGCTAATTCCGCTTGTTGCCCTACTTTGTATTTTAAATCGGTTATTTCCATTGAATTTTGTTGGGTAGGAATAACAATTTCTTGATAGGCATACTTAAGCCCAAAGAAAATGGCCAATCCAATCAGAATACCCAACAGCAAAGCCAGAATCAACCGCAGAAGTCCACGCAAAAAACGAACAAATCCTGAAGGTTTTGATTTCTGTTCAGTCATTATTGCCTACTTTCCTTCACTGGGCGGGTTTTCAATATCCATGAGAAGCTGCAGCAACCCGGAGCGGAATCCCTGGGATTTTTGGGCTTCGTCTTTCAACAAACTGATCTCATTTTGCATGGCAGCGATCGTATCAGACATTTCAGCGAAGGAAGTCTTCAAAGTGCTGATATCTTTTTCCATTGTGTCTGCTCGGTTTTCCAAGGCGCTTACACGCCCAGCTACTGTTTCCAGGGCATCGAGACGCGTCCGAATTCCTTTGATATCGTTTTGGATACCGGTTGTGAGATCATTCAGGCTGTTGATCTGGTTGTCCATGCGATTTGCTTCGGCCAGTGTAGCATACTTCAGACCACCATTGGTGGCAGAGAGGATACCTAAGGTGATCAAGATGGTTAGAATGATGGAAAAGACGGCCGTCCCAACCAGGCTCCAGATGAGTTGTGAGCGTGAAACCCAAGAGTCACTTGCTTCAACCGAAGATACTTGCAACTCGGGCTCTTTTTTTGCTGAGGGATGCGCTTTTTCTTCCTCAGGTGATTTTTCTTTTTCAAGGATCTTTTTCTGTTCCACTTCTTCACGATCTTCCACGTTTGTTTCAACTTCAGGTTTCTCTACCGTTTCTACTGGAGAAAACTTTTCAACAAGATCGAAAGGTGCAGGCAATGATGAGTTTTCCTCAGAATATTCTTCATCTGGATCAAACATCCTATCATGAGGAGGCGTAGACTCATCGGTTTCAATATCTTCAACTTGTTTAGAATCCGAAGGAGTTTCTTCTTCGAGTAAGGAAACGGAACCTTCACGGAGAGAATCAACAAAGGATTGAAAATCTGAAGGCACGGTAGATGTTTCGACGGTTAGATTTGGCTTCAATCTCTCAATTGATTTTTCTCCTATCCCCGGTACCCGGGTCAGATCATCCAGATTGGCATAGGGGCGATGGTCGATAATTCTTTGTGCTAATACCGGGCCGATCCCTGATACCTCGGCCAATTCATCCGCACTGGCTTCGTTAATATTTACTCGTGCTAAGCTGTTCATTTTTCCTTCCTTTCGTTCGAAAATCATCAAATTATTTTTCGAAAGTGATATCAAACTATTTAATTTGTTTGTTTAAAAAAATTGTTAATGAATGTGAAAACAAAAACAGACAAGACCTCCCTTTCCCAATGAAACAAAGAATCACGAAATGAGATTCTCCATAATGATAGTATAGCGAACCTTAAAATGAAGTGCAAATTAATAAAATTTATTATTAGATAAAGCAGTACTTTTCTTCTTCAGAAATGTGGATATTTAATAAGGTTTTCTAGCTAAATCATTCCAATCATTTAACAACGATTCGCTGGTCGATGTTGACATTGTTGAGGTGTTTGAAATTGACACATCGTCTAAGAAGAAATTACTAACATACGAAGAATCTGTTTTTGTCTTAAATTCCAATGAAATTTTTGTGCCGAGATAAGGGTTTAGGTCTAAAACGTCATACATCCACATACCAGTTGCTGTTGAAGCGCATAAATTATAGGTTTTTTTCACACTTCCGTTTATCAAGACAGTCGAAAAATCATAACCGCATATGTCATTGGAACCGATCCTGTACATGTATCGTAAATAACGATTGGTTCCCATATTAATATCGTTTTGAATCAATCTTGATTCCTCATTATTGTCTCCGCCTAACCATGCAAACCAGTTCCCACTATAAGGAGTAATCGTTTGATCTGATCCGGGCCAGATCAACATGTAACCATTCGATGAACTTTCAATCCAACTTCCATCTCTTCCTAGCTCAAATGTGCCGTTTCGAATTCCAGGAGGGGCGAGAATTTCAGATTTAACAACCATTGGCAAAAATTGGTATTCCTTGATTACTCCACCGGTGGAATAAGCCATTGTGACCTCCATGTTTGGGGCGCTATTCCCTATTGAATTAATAGCTACGCCGCTATTTGAGCCAGAATATAATTTGCTACTGGGATTTGTGTCAAAATTAAAAATAGTTTGACCTGATGATCCTGGGAAAGGGTCTCCGTCATCCCCATTATTTACAAAATTTTCCAAATCGTTCAAACCGTCAGCTTGCATTAATTTTACCAGAGGGCGTGTTTCATTGGCATTAGCATTATTGTTGTAAGATACAGCTTCATCAATATGCCATACTAATAAACCAGAGCCAGGCAAACCGGCGTCGTAACCACTTAACTGACGATTTTCAACCAGGAAATATTCACCGACGCCAGATTTTTCTTGAAAAATCCAGTCAACTCCACCTGGATTAGTGCGTAGTAAATAAACGGTGGGATTGGAATCAGCCTTTGGGATATTAACAGATATAGTTCCATTAACAGCTATTGGGGAAATCCATCCTTGATACCATTTTAGCCAGGCGTCTGGCAGGGCGGGCAAACTTCCAAAGTAACCGCTGGATTGATTCCAGCTACCAGATGCCATAATTGACCATTCTCCTATACCTGCAGAACTGCCATCGACATCATAAAGGTCGGGCCAATTTAAATCATGACCCAGTTCATGGACTATTACTCCTATTGTTGCTGGATGATCGTCGTGAATCTCTCCAAACATAGAATATCCACCTTTAGGTAAAGAACCCAAGACTTTTCCATCCAGTGTAGGGGCAACAATTGCATCTAACGACCAATGATGAGCCCAGACACTAGGAAATGTTGGTCCTCCATATGCAGCCTCATAACCCGCAACAACCACTATGATGTGGAGTTCATTTCTAGAGATATAACCATCATTGTTAGTATCAAAAACAGCGTAATTGATATAAGGATCTGCAGCTATCAGAGCATTTTTCACAATCAACGCTGTATTTGTGTTTGTGTTCCCCCCTGTATCAGGATGAGAATAACCCAGATTAAGCCATCCAATTACACCATCATTTACAGAACCATGGGATTCTAAAGCAGGAATTAGGTTTAACTGGTTGAAGGACGCTCTCATGTAATAGTCTTTTACACTATTCGATGATCCAAAAATTTTGTTCTGAAAAGTAGATGCCGTGTAAGTTTCAGAACGATTGCTAAAGCTAGCAAGCAGAACCAGTATCGGTTGATTGCCGCTATTATTTTCATAGATTTGATCAAAATCTTGGGATTTATCTAATATAAGTTTCTCTTTTGGCCGAATGTGAATTGGCAGATTCTCAGGATCAGAAATTCCAACTAATAATCTGTTTTGGCCATCACCTCTAGTTTCTTTTAGTAATCCATCTTTATCTAAAAAGCCGTAGACCCACCAACCGTCGTCATCCTTTAATACGGTATAACCGTCAATCGTTTCAAAACCATTCTGCCATTCATCACCCCAGCTTCGAGCAATAAATGTCGTTCCGTCTGGTTGAACAATTTCAATTTCAACAGGGGCTGCAGGTGCAGCTATTACAGGGATTGTTATTATAAATAAAGACAACCCGCAAAAAAATATAAGAAAACAAAATAAAAAAAAGCGATATTTTGACATCAATTCCTCCTTAAAAAAACTATGGCTTTTCTTTTATAGTTTTTATATAGTCCCCTTCCTCTTCCACCACAACTGTATTCTCGTCCAGGTTATATCTTCCTCGTGCTAGGAGATAATCCCCTACAACAATCTCACCCTGATAAAAATCTAAAACAATTTTTCTAGTTTTGTTTTTCTCAGGCATTGGAGGAAATGAGGAATATTTTATATTTATTTCACTATTATCATCCAGTCTCAAAAGATACACAAATGTAAGTGGGGCATCCATCAGACCTGGTTGGCTGGTGTCACCTCCACTTAACACAATCCCGCTTACTTCCACTGTTTCTCCATTTGCAAGTTTTTTTTCATACGATTGCTGGCAGGCGGTCAATGTCACGAACAAAAATAATACAAAGATAAACCGGATAATTTTCATGCCTGTTCCTAAAAAAATATTAATGATGATTGAATTTAACTTTTCTCGTTCAATTCTCATAAATTATTTCCCTCCTTGTTTGACTTTCCTAAAATGACCACCCTTTTTAGGTGAAAAATTTTACTAATCAATAATAATTATAGCTATTTTTCTTTATCTTTACTATAGACAAAAATCTTATTTTTGAAAACGAATATCTTCTTACAGTTTTTCAACAAAATATTTGGAGTTGGTTGAAAATGATACAGGGAAATTTTTTATGAAGATATATTCACATATTTATGAAAATTGGTTGCTTTGCCAGATATAAAATTCAAATAATTGTGGAAATCAAAAAAAGAGGCTGACCTTATTCTTTGTAGGTCAGCCTCTTTTTATTTTCGGCCTTGGTTGTTTATAATGGTGTTACCTGTGTAGCCTGCGGGCCTTTTGGACCGTCTTCAATATTGAATTCAACTTGTTGTCCTTCTACCAATTTTCGAAAACCAGAGGTTTGAATGGAAGAATAATGGACAAAAACATCGGGTCCGTTTTCACGGGCAATGAAACCAAACCCTTTTGTTTCGTTGAACCATTTGACGGTTCCTTGAATACGTTCAGACATGAAAATCCTCCTGAAAAAATAAAAGATGGGAAGCTTTGTGTTTTTGTCTGAAGCAGGAATATTGTATTTGGAAGCGACTCCGCAGACAGATATCCATAAAAACTTCGTGTTGAAAACTACTTGCTTCGTACAATACTGAATAATATAGCAGTTGCGAAAAAAAAAGTCAAATCAGCCAGGTGATGAAAACGTGAATTGGGATGAAATCGGCTATAATCTCGTTGATGACTACCCCCAACCCTTCCATGAATTCAGCGAATCGCCAAATTGCAAAAGCTGCTGGAACAGTAATGATCGCTTATGTATTAAGCAGTGTTATCAGTCTGGCGCGGGGGGTGGTTATCTTGAGAGCATTTGGAACTGGTTTCGAGAATGAGGCATTCTGGGCAGCCAATCGGGTGTCGGAAACTTTATTTAATCTGGTGGCGGGCGGTGCACTCGCTTCGGCGTTTGTTCCGACCTTTACCGGTTTTTTGGCAAAAGCTCAAAAAGAAAACGCCTGGAAATTAGCCTCAGCTATTATCAATTGGGTTTTGGTGATTATCAGTGCCCTGGCCATACTGGCGGCTATCTTCGCTCCGCTCATTGTGCGCTATTTGTTGGCTCCGGGCTTTGTTGATGATCCGGTTAAATTTGATTTGACGGTTCAGCTTTTACGTATCATTTTACCCTCAACAGTTATTTTTGCTGTTTCTGGCCTTGTGATGGGAATTTTGAATGCGCATCAAAGCTTCTTAATACCCGCCTTGGCGCCTTCCATGTATTCTCTCGGGATGATTTTTGGTGTGCTGGTTTTATCACCAACTTTGGGAATTTTTGGATTGGGATGGGGTGTGGTGATAGGTTCTGCTTTACATTTTCTGGTCCAATTACCCATGCTATTGAAACTGCAGGGCAAATACTACCCAAATTTGGGTAGTGGTAATCCGGCTGTTCGACAGGTTGGGGTTCTGTTGTTGCCTCGTTTGGCTGGAGTGGCAGTAGTACAGATTAATTTCTGGGTGAATACCAACCTGGCATCGCGTTATTCACCAGGCAGTGTTACCGGGTTAACAGGCGGTTTCACTTTGATGCTAATGCCGTTAATGCTGATTGCCCAGGCGATTGCAACTGCGTCTCTGCCCACTTTTTCTGCTCAGGCTGCATTAGGAAAAATGGACGAGATGCGACATTCTCTTTCCTCTACAATCCGCGCAGTTCTCTTATTGTCTATTCCTGCGTCAGTCGGGATGATTCTTTTACGTTACCCGCTCATTCGTTTATTGTATGAAAATGGAACCACTTTTACCTCACAATCGACCGAGCTGGTTGCCTGGGCTTTGTTATGGTACACCTTTGGATTGGTAGGGCACAGTATCGTAGAAATCATCAGCCGGTCTTATTACGCCATGCAGGATACCAGAACGCCTGTGATGGTTGGAGTGGTAGTGATGAGTTTGAACATTGCCCTTAGTATTCTCCTGGGACCTTTGTTTCAAAGAATTGGTTGGCTGGCAATTGGAGGTCTGGCTTTGGCGAATACCATTGCCACCGGGTTAGAGGCAATGGTCTTATTAATTATTATGAGACAACGCTTACACGGTCTGGAGGGAGCAAAAATCTTCCAGCTTCTTTGGAAAGTTACCCTGGCTGTCACCATCATGGGTCTGACAATTTGGGCAGTGGAAAAGATAGTGTCTGCTTCAAATGCTTTAATTCTTCTGTTTGGCGCTGGCTTTGGGGGATTGATCTATGTTTTAGGATTATATCTTCTGCGGGTTGAGGATTTCAGCCAGATGGTTACCTTGATAATCAGAAGGGTACCTCAACGAAAAAATTCGTAATCAAGAAGTAAATTCATGGAGGATGAGATGGTAGAGGGAATAGGAAAAGAATTTATTGAAAAGACGAAATATCAATATATGGCGGAATCTTTAGAAAACCAGGGTTTTTCGCAACCATACCTGGAATTGCCATATGACCCAAGTGCTGAGTTAATTCCATTGCCGGAACCGGAAACAATCCCGCATTACCCGATTGACTTACGACAAGCAATTGAACAACGTAAATCACTCAGGCGTTATCAAAGGATAGCACTCACACTGGAGGAGTTATCCTTTTTACTGTGGACAACCCAGGGAGTAAAAACAGTGACCAACCGGCCAGTTACTTTACGAACTGTCCCCTCGGCTGGTGCAAGACATGCTTTCGAAACTTATTTATTAATCAATCAGGTAGAAGGGCTTCCAGCAGGTTTATATCGCTTTATCGGTCTGGAACATGCATTATTGGCAATAAATCTGAACCCAGATATCGCAGAGAAGGTGGGAGCTGCCTGTGGCCATCAGAAAAAGGTCAACATTAGCGCGGTTACTTTCATTTGGGTGGCGGTTACGGAACGAATGTATTGGCGGTATGGAGAAAGAGGCTACCGTTATTTACATCTGGATGCCGGTCATGTCTGCCAGAATCTTTACCTTGCGGCAGAAGCCATTCAGTGTGGCGCCTGTGCCCTGGCGGCTTTTAATGATGATTTTTTAAATCAAACGCTCGCTCTGGACGGCGAAAACCAATGGGTCATTTATTGCGCGGCATTAGGAAAACGATAAGGCTGGAATCGATTAGCTACAGAAGATCAGATGAATTTAGCATTGACCTGATTTATGGAGCTGGCAGTGGGTTGCTATTGACATAATTAGCCCAATCATTTCCAAGAATTACGACTACATCCACCGGTGAATTCGGATCAAAGCGGTTGTACAGCACCGGCTTCCCTAAACCTGCATCGGCGTACATTTTGAAGATTGCCTGAACCGAATAGGGGTTTGCATTGTAGAGAGTGACGCTGGAAACATCAGTCCCCTGCGCATTGGTTTCTTCGATAATATTGAAGCCTTGGTCTTTGAGATATCCGGCGGTTTGCGCGGCTAAACCCGTTAACCAGCTCCCATTTTGAATGGATACGCGCGCATTTTCAATTTTTACCAGCTCAGATAGATCAACCTTTTCCTTCCCATCGGAGGATTGAATCGCAACCGGACTTAATGGACCGCCGGTGCTGAATACTTCATCCCGCAACAAGCGAATTTTATCCGGAAACGGTTTGAGGATTTCCTGATTATCGGGAGAGGTGTCCATTTCAATATAAGAAGGATCAATAATAAAGGATTTAATATCTCTCCGCTTAATTTCTAAGGCGAGTGTGGCCAGGCGGATAGCGTCTTCGAAACGCATATTGGTATTGATCCCGGAAGAAATTTCCTGATAAAGAAGAGGTGCTTTTGCAATTAATGTCGGCCACATGGAAAACTTTAAAATACGATCCCGAATGGCAATCACAACTTCCTGTTGGCGTTCTGCACGATCAAAATCGCCACCCTCGGTGTAACGTGCCCGTGCGTAGGCTAAGGCCAATGTCCCATCCAGTGTATATTTTTTTCCAGCTTCTAAGGTATCTTTATAACCTCCTCCAATGGGCACAAGTTTCACATCCATTTTTGGGGTTACCGTTACACCCTTAATTTCATCAATCAAGCGCACAAAGGCAGCAAAATCAATCTGGGCATAATAATCGATTGGAACCCCCAGAAATTGTTCCACGGTTTCTACAGCCAGACCGGGACCACCACCCGGCAGTTTCCATAACTCGCCGAGGTAATAAGCGGTATTAATCCGTGCGTATTCAAAACCGGGGATATTGACCCACATATCCCTGGGAATTGAAAGCATGGCAGCCTGCATGGTGATGGGGTCAAGTGTCAAGACCATCATGGTGTCGGTGCGAGGAATCTCGCCAGCCTCCCAATCCCGGTAATCAAGCCCCATAATCAGAACGGTTACGCGGCTGACACCATCCCAGGGCTCTGCCAGTTCAACATTTACGGGAGCAGCGGCTGCATCGGTGAATGGGTCAGTTTCTTCGTGAGATGCAGGTTTGTTGTCATTACCTTGAGAAAAAACCGGCACTCCTTCCAGACCGGTCATCGTCCAGGTGGAAATCAGGTTTTTTGCCAGGTTAAAAACAAAAAAAGCAGCTGCAACAGAAAGAATGATAAAAACGACGAGGATAATGATATTCGTTTTATCCAATCGTTTGGGTTTTGATGGTATTGTTTGGGGTTCGATATTTTGATTCATTGTTTCATTTATTAAGACAAAAAATTACCTATTCAATTCAAGGTAATTAAATATCATTTATTTTTAGTATTTAATTCATCGGGGGAGGTGGAACCGGTAAATCCTCTTTCGATGTTGCGACCCATTTATCACCTTCATCAATCAACATAACAGGGATATCATCCACAATCGGATATTTACGATCGCAATCCTGGCAAATCAACCAGGTATCTTTATATAGGGTTAAGAACCCTTCTTTTTCTCTTACACAAGCCGGACAACGGAGAATATCCAACAAATCCTGACTTACCATGTCAACTCCTCGGTTTCCATAAATTTATTCCATTTTACCACATGCCCTTTTTTTCAATTAGAGCATTGATCTTGATGAAATTTTCAGGATTGTGCTAAAATCCAGGTGATTTTTCCATTGATTGGTTCAATTGATTTTTATTAGGGGGGTAGTCTTTTGGTGTCAGGATAGGAATGCTTAATATAATTCGTCGATCAAAACAAGAATACCCTGAACAATTCTGGCTGATGTCATTTGGTATGCTATTCAGTACACTGGGAACCAGCATGATCTGGCCGTTTTTAATGATTTATGTCAGTGAAAAACTGGCTGTTTCTTTGACAGTGGTTACCAGTTTAATGACCATTAATGCCATCACCAGCCTAGTCTTTTCTTTCATTTCCGGGCCGGTAATCGATCGGCTTGGAAGAAAATGGGTAATGGTTATCAGCCTGGCAGGTAATGGAGCTTGTTACATTCTGATGAGTTTTGCAAATACTATGCCTGAATTTGTTGTTTTAATGGCGCTTCGTGGCGCTTTTATGCCTTTATATCAGGTCGGTTCGGATGCCATGATGGCGGATATGCTCCCTCCTCACAAAAGAAGTGATGGCTATTCCATTCTAAGGATGAGTAATAATTTGGGTATTGCTTTGGGTCCGGCGATTGGAGGTTTTGTAACCTCGGCTTCTTATGCTACCGCCTTTTATCTCGCCGCTATTGGATTACTTGCTTACAGCATTTTGCTGATTTTCCGTGCTCGCGAGACTTTGCCTAAACAAGATCAGGAAAAAAAGATTAAAGAACCTTTCGGTGGTTATGGTGAAATTTTGAGGGATAAGCCCTTCATTCAATTCAATCTAACCTTTACACTGACGACAATTGCCGCCTCTGTTATCTGGGTTCTGCTGGCTGTTTATGCAAAACATAATTATGGGGTTCCCGAGAGCCTGTATGGTTTTATTCCGGCTACCAATGCGATTATGGTAGTCACCCTGCAAATGTTTGTTACGAGTTGGACGAAAAAGCAACGCCCTATTCAGATGGTAGCCTTGGGAGCCTTTTTCTATGGTTTGGCAGCAATCATGATTGGCCTGGGGACTGGTTTTTGGATATTTTGGCTGGCGATGGTAGTAATGACAACCGGTGAATTAATAATGGTGCCTACGGCCACCACCTTAGCAGCCAACCTTGCTCCAGCGGATAAACGCGGAAGGTATATGAGCATTTATGGGCTAACCTGGGGAGCTGCCAGCGGAATTGGACCGTTAATGGGTGGGATTTTGAGCGATACCATCTCTCCGCACGCACCCTGGTTTGCAGCAGGTGCATCCGCTTTTGTTAGCATTGTGTTTTATTTCCTCTTTATTCAAGGACTTAAGGATAAAGAAATTAATCTTCCGGCTTATCCGGTTAAGAATTAATTTACCCCCATTTTAATAACGCCAATCCGGATGAAGTGCGTAATAAGGCAAACAGTAACAAAGCAACCACCAATCCGATCCCATTTCCAATAACAGGTCCAAGGACGGTGCCCAGTAAAATAGCGGCATTGGCTGCCATAGTGAACCAGGCCAGATATCCGGTCCGGTCAGCGGCAGGTACTTTTTCTAAAAGATAATTGATCATGGTTGCATTGACTAGTGACCAGGCGAATCCCCCAAGGAATGAAGCGAGGTAGTACAAAAAAGGACCGTGAGCGAAGGAGAGCAAAGCCGGGTAAAACCCGAGCATGCACATTCCAATACCGGTGACTTTTTTGTTTCCCATTAAATAAGCCAGTTTACCTACCTGGATAGAACCAATGAACATTGTCAGGTAAAAGATTGCATTACCCAGGCTTAATACACTATCAGGCAAACCCAGGACGTTGACAGTAAAAATTGGAAACACGGGAATTGCCAAATAATGAGCCAGATGGAAGAAAGTTAACAAAGCCAAAGAACGGGCAAAATCTCCGTTCAAAATATCAAAGTGCAGCTTAAGACTTATTTTTGCCCAAAGTCGCCTTAAAATGTTTTGTTTTTGATGGTTGATTTCCCGAGTGAGAACTCTGGGTGTCTCAATTTCTTTTTCGTATTCCTCCGAGATCGGATGAACCGATTTAAGATGTAGCGCACTCAAAAAAGCGCCCAAAAAACCGATTGCAAATACGACCTGATAATTGATTGGAAAAGGAAGTCTGGTGAGTATCTGACCGCAAGCCAATGCGGAGACAATTGAGGTAATGGCGAAAATTGCATTTCTACGACCAGCCACAAGCCCGCGGTAAGCAGTTGGTATCGCACTGGCAAATAAGGCGTTGAAACCTACGGCAAAAGCAGAGCCAAGAATACTCATTAAGAAAGTAAAAAGGATAAACATCCATACCTGGAGTGTGTCTCCCAACAACCAGGGAATAAAAATCATCAGAAAATAAAAGAAACGTTGCCCTATGCTGCTCCAAAAAACAGATTTATCAATGGGGCGCCTTTTTAACCAGGAACCTGCCGGAAGGGCGAGAACTAGGCTAACTGCAGCTGGCATAGCTGTCAGCAATCCGACCTGATTGGTATTGGCGCCAATTCTGGCAGCATAAATCGTCATGAAAGTTAGCGTGCTGCCATTCAACAAACCCCACCAGCCAACATCCCAGGTGAGGTGCCTGATATTTGACCGTAAATGCTCCGGAACCCCTGGTTGAGCTGGAAAAAGAAAAGCGATAAGTTTTCGATATTTCGCGCGATTAAACATAATGTTTCTCGTGAATCGGCTCAATCTTATCATAATATCTTGTTGCAGCGATCAGCCCAAATGCAGAGATCGTTAATTATCGATTGAACCACCGTGCCAGTAAATTTAACACGATGGTTAATAAAATACTCAAAATGATCGACCCCAAAAGCGGAAATACACAGGTTAAATTACCGCTTTGCCATTTGATCGTTCCAGGGATTTTTTCCCAGCCGGTAAATCGCGCCAGAAGCCAGATAGCAAAACCAATCATCGCGATTGATACACCCCCTAAAATCAGCCAACGCCCGATTGTTTCCAGATTCAGTCCCATGAACTAATTTTACCTGTGAGTATCAAAACTGAAAGGGAATTTTAATGATCAATTATGGCGATCAAGAGCATCAGAGAAAAGCTGGTTTAGGTGTATAATTTTTCTGGTTATGCAGGTTGCCGCCATAGGGTTGCAATGGTAAACTAAAAATCAGGTTGATATTGACCAAATTTTGTTAGAGGATTTTGAAACATGCCACAAATTTTTCCATTTACTGCAATTGTTGGACAAGAGCGAATGAAACGCGCTTTGATTTTAAACGCAATTGATCCCAGGATTGGTGGTGTGTTAATCAGAGGAGAACGAGGGACTGCCAAGTCAACGGCGGCCCGTGGCTTGGCGGCATTATTACCGATGGTAAAAGCTGTAGCTGATTGTCGCTTCAGTTGTGACCCGGATAGTCCCAATACCTGGTGTACAGAATGTAAAGAACGCCATGAAAAGGGTGAAGTCTTACCGGTAACCATTAAACCGACGGCTTTTATCAACCTTCCGGTTTCAGCTACGGAAGACCGGGTGGTAGGTACTCTTGATATCGAACGCGCAATTCAAAAAGGAGAACGCAGCTTTGAGCCGGGCGTATTGGCAGCGGCAAATCGCGGACTTTTATACATTGACGAGGTAAACCTGCTGGATGATCATGTCGTCGACGTATTGCTCGACTCCGCAGCCATGGGCATGAATATAGTTGAAAGAGAAGGAATTTCTTTTGTTCATCCTGCCCGTTTTATCCTGGTTGGAACGATGAATCCGGAAGAAGGGGATTTACGCCCGCAACTCCTCGATCGGTTTGCTTTATCGGTTGAAATACACGGTATTCTGGATAAACGTGAACGGGTTACTATCATGGAAAGGAATTTGGCTTTTGAAGTTGGACCGGATGAATTCCGTGATGCTTTTCAACAAGCTGAAATGGAATTGTCTGAGCAGATTGAAACAGCTCGGAGATTAATCCCACAAGTCAAGCATACCAATCGTGATTTGATTGCGATTGCTTCTTTAACAGCCTCTTTGGGGGTAGATGGACATCGGCCTGATCTGGTTATTTTAAAAGCAGCCCGAGCCCAGGCAGCTTTTGAAGGCCGTACCTCCATTACGGAACTGGATATTGCCAGAGCGGCAGAACTGGCTTTGCCACACCGGATGAAACGCAGCCCCTTTGAGAAAGAAATTGCAACCATGGAAGAGATTCGTGATCGGATTGAACAACTAACCGGCGGTCGCACTTCCGGGGACGAAGGGGATGAAATGGAAACCGATCCGGATCTGGATGCCTCCCCGAAAGCGGAAAAAAAAACTTAAGTTCAGGTGAAAGTAGCACTGAAGTACCAGAACTAGGAGATGCAGTTCCTGATCCTGCAGCCGTTTTTCAGAGCGCCAGTTCCAACTGGTGGGAAGGTGGAAAGACCGTTAAAACCGGTGCTGCCTTTACACCCCGGCGATTAAATACCCCACTGGATAAAATCATCCGGCAGCGGGCAGGGCGCCGGTCAATGACCAAGACAAAAAGAAAACGAGGAAGATACACTCAATCAAAGCCGGCCATGGGAAAGGTGGATGATCTGGCATTTGATGCCACTATTCGCGCAGCAGCACCATACCAGACCCGCAGAAGCGAACAACGTGAACAGGTTGCCTTTGCCATTCAACCGCAGGACTATATGCGCAAAGTCAGAGTGAGAAGAACGGCTAATTTAATTCTGTTTGTGGTGGATGCTTCCTGGTCGATGGCAGTGGCGGAACGGATGGCAGCCGCTAAAGGCGCTATTCTCTCTTTGCTCAATGATGCTTACCAAAGGCGTGATCGGGTGGGGATGATCGTCTTCCAAAAAGATCGAGCTACTCTGGTCTTGTCTCCAACCAATTCTGTTATGATGGCTCAAAGAGCTTTACAGGATATCCCGGTTGGCGGAAAGACCCCCTTATCGGCTGGGTTACGCCTTGCGTATGAGGTGTTGATGCGCGAAAAAATAACCATGCCAGATGTTCTGCCATTAATGGTTTTATTAACCGATGGGGCTGGAAATGTCGCTATGGGAAACCAATTGGGACCATTGGTGGAAGCCTACCAAATTGCGCGGTTGATAGCCGAAGAACACGTGCATAGCATTGTTATTAATCTTGAACATCCGTCGTTTGATCGGGGACTGGCTCAGGCATTGGCAGATAATTTGTTATCCCCCTGTTATTCTATTGAGGATTTACGGGCAGAGAGCCTGTATCTGGCGGTAAAACAGGAAATCAACTTAATTCAACAGAAAACAAAAACAATCTAAAGGCTATTGATCGTCAGGAATTATTTTTCTGGAATGAGTTAAAATCGTATTATTGAATGGCTTCAGTATGATCGAAATGGTCACCTTGTCAGCATGGTTTGGTCGTGTTAGGATTTGAGAGGATTATAAATAAATGGCTTTGAAATCGGAACAACGGGCAAAAACACGATCGATTTTAGTAACCATCATTATTGCATCGGTTGCATGTTACTGTGTGGGTATAATATTTTTACAGGTAGGCAATCGGATTAATCAACCGGCTCCTGTTACCAGCCCAACCACAACGCCTACTAACACCTTTACCAGTGCCCCCCCGCTGGAATTGCCTTCTCCTATTGTTTTTCCTTCAGCAACCTTTACAGCCACCATCACTGAAACCTGGACGCCAACCGTCACCTATACACCATTTGCCACGCGAACCCGTACAGTGACCGCTACCCCGACTGAAACCGAAACACCGGTTCCACCAACAATAACCAATACAAATCCTCCCCCAACAATCACCAATACAGAACCCGCCGAAACCCCAGGTTCTGGTGATCCGGATACTCCTTGATCAACTAAAAAGTATACAAATTCATTTTTTAAGGAATGCTTATGACTGAACTCAAAGAAACGCTCAAACAGTTAATTTCATTATCGGGATTGTCAGGGTATGAAGAGCCAGCGCGTGACCTCATTCGCTCTGCCTGGCACCCCCTGGTGGATGAAATTAAAGTCAGCCCGCTTGGAAGTTTGCATGGATTAAAAAAAGGTTCTGGTTCTGGCGAGCGCCCAAGCATTTTACTGGCTGCCCACATGGATGCAATTGGGTTAATCGTGACCGGTTTTCAGGATGGACTCATTCGTTTTACAGAGATAGGTGGGGTAGACCCCCGAATTTTGCCAGGTTTAAGAGTGAATGTGCATGGGCGAAAAGATCTCCCAGCGGTTGTCGTACAACCTCCCGAATATTTGCTTCCGGCCTCGCAACGCGGAAAATCAGTCGCCATGGAGCATCTGTTCATCGACACTGGAATGGATGAGAGCGAGGTCCTTGAACTGGTGCGAATTGGTGATCTAGCATCTTTCGCGCAGGAACCATTGGAACTTGCCGGGAACACCATTGTTGGTCACAGCCTGGATAATCGTATTTCAGTAGCCGCTATTACCTATTGTTTACAGGAATTGCAGCATATGGTTCATACCTGGGACGTTTGGGCAGTAGCTACTGTGCAAGAAGAAGAGACGCTAGGAGGAGGGTTTACATCGCCTTTTGAGATCAACCCGACAATTGCTGTAGCCATCGATGTCACCTTTGCCAAAGGTCCGGGAGCCAATGATTGGCGTACGCTCAATCTGGCAAAAGGGCCAACCTTAGGATGGGGACCGAATGTACACCCGTATATTTATAAAAAATTCCTGGATGTAGCCGAGCAATTGGAAATCCCTTATCAGAAAGAATTTATCCCCAAGCATTCAGGGACAGATGCCTATGCCATGCAGGTGGTTGGGGGTGGCATTCCAACCATGGTGATTGGTATCCCTTTACGATACATGCATACGCCGGTTGAAATGATTGCCTGGAAAGATATGGAACGCGCTGGGCGTATGATGGCTGAAACAATTGTGCGTTTAGAAGAAAATTTTATAGAAAAAATAACCTGGGATGAGGTCAAAGATGAAGAATAATGAAATCTTAAGTCAAATCCCTTCCATTGGTGAAGAACAAATTAATTTGCTTGAAAAACTCTCCAATGCCGCTTCAGTTTCAGGAGATGAAGGTGAAGTTCGTGCTATCGTAATGGACGAATTAAAACCGTTTGCTGACAAAATCCAGGTGGATGCTTTGGGGAATGTGCTGGTGACTAAAAAAGCTAAAACTCAAAATCCGATGCGTGTGATGATGGCCGCCCATATGGATGAAGTCGGTTTTATGTTGATCGATGATGAAGGGGAGGGACTTTTCAGATTTGAAATCGTCGGAGGAATTGATAGCCGGCAATTGGTTGGAAAGCCTGTCCTCATTGGAAAAGAGAAAGTACCAGGTGTCATTGGCGCCAAACCGATCCACCTTACTACTGCGGAAGAAAGAAAGAACCCGATTCCACTGGATAGCCTGCGCATTGATGTGGGACCGGGTAATTCAAAAAAATGCAAAATAGGCGATCGGGCTGTTTTTGCCACGAAATTTGAGACCTGGGGACCAAGCCTGGTGGGAAAAGCACTGGACGATCGTTTAGGAGTAGCTACCCTGATAGAGCTGGTGAAACATTGCCCGGATCATATTGAATTGTTGGCAGCCTTCACTGTCCAGGAAGAAATTGGCCTGCGGGGTGCCCGAGTTGCTGCTTATCAAATGAACCCGGATGTGGCTTTTGTTTTGGATTCAACACCAGCAAACGATTTGCCTGTCTGGGATGGGGAGGAGAATACGCGCTACAACGTGAAATTAAATCATGGTCCAGCAATCTATCGCCTGGATGCGGGCACATTGTCTGATCCAAGACTGATCGATTTTCTGGCTAAAACAGGCGAAGAATTCAATCTGACGTTCCAATTCCGGCAGCCAGGCCAGGGCGGGACGGATGCGGGTGCGATCCATAAGCAAAGAGCTGGAATTCCGTCTGTATCTATTTCGGTTCCTGGCAGATATGCTCATACAGCTGTGTTGATAGCCAGAAAAAAGGATTGGGAAAATACATTGGCGTTAATGTATACCAGTCTTTGCCGTTTATCCCGAACGTTATTTGATCAAGACCGGTAATCCCGGATAACGATATTATTGCAAAAAACCAGATTAGGGAAGAATGCATTCAGGAGTAAAGAATGAAATCATTAATTAAGAAATTAGTCGAAAGCGTAGGCCCTTCCGGGTATGAATCCAGAGTACGAGAGGTTGTAAGAAAAGAAGTTGAGGATTATGCGGATGAAATTCAAGTGGACGCAATGGGGAACCTCATCGTAAAAAAGGGTGTTAAAAAAGAAGGCGGGCTGCGGGTTATGCTCTCGGCTCATATCGATGAGATTGGCGTAATGGTTACGCACGTTGATAAAAATGGCTTCGCTCGTTTCGCCACTATTGGGGGTGTCAGACCACATACTTGCTATGGCAGTCGGGTACGGTTCTTGAATGGTACGGTTGGAATGATTGGCGGTGAAAAACTTGACAATATGAATCAGGTGCATGCAATTGAAGCCATGTTTATCGACGTTGGAGCGACCAGCCCGGAAGATTGCCCGGTAAAAATAGGAGATGTAGCAGCTTTTGATCGCCCATTTGAAGATCTGGGAAATCGTCTGATTTCAAAGGCTATGGATAATCGGGTATGTGTAGCGGTTCTGATAGAGACCCTTAAGCAGGTACAGGAAAGCCCACATGAGCTTTATTTTGTCTTCAGCACGCAGGAAGAAGTGGGTCTGCGCGGTGCGACTACCGCGGCTTATGCCATTGACCCGGATATTGGCATAGCTTCGGATGTGACTATGACCGGGGATACTCCCCGGGGGGTGACCATGGATGTTGCCCTTGGAAAAGGACCGGCGATTAAGGTCAAAGATGGCGGTATGATTGCTGATCCTAAAGTCGTAACAGCCATGGTAAAAGCGGCTGAAAAACATAACATCCCTTATCAAATGGAAATTTTATTAGGAGGTACAACCGATGCAAAGGCGATGCAGATCTCGCGGGCTGGAATGCCTGCCGGTTGTGTTTCGGTTCCTACCCGTTATGTTCACACACCTTCTGAAATGGTAGATCTCACAGATGTTGAGAATGCTGTAAAATTACTCTTAGCCTTGATAAGTGAGCCAATTAATTTAGCATGAGGCAATTGAAACCCTTCTCAACCCCATTTAGAAATTTATTCCTCTTTGTAAGTATAGTAACCATCTTACTATTGGGAGGGTGTGAATTTCAATTGGATTATCGAGATTTGGTTAATCAAATCGTTTCTCAAATTGTGCCACCTCCAGGAACGATAACAATGCAGCCTGAACCCCAGGCGACGGTGGAGTCTACTGAAATAGTCTCTGCAACGCAAACTGTTCCGCCTTTGCCCGGTCCAATGGAATTGAACATATGGGTACCACCTCAATTTGACCCTGAACTGGATTCTCCTGCCAGTCAATTGTTCAGAGATCGGATTGCGGAATTTGAAGCCAGCCATGAAGATGTTTTTATTACTGTGCGGGTTAAGGGTACCAGTGGCGCCACTGGCTTAATAGAATCCCTGACAATTACCCAGGCTGCTGCTACTTCGGTGATGCCGTCATTAATTGCTTTATCCCGGGCTGACCTGGAAACAGCCGTCTCAAGAAATTTGTTAATCCCTTTTGATACCTATTCTGCCGAAATTGACGATCAGGATTGGTATGACTACGCTCAAAAACTTACCGTAATTGGTGGAAGTTCATATGGTTTACCGTTTGCAGGAGATGCAATGGTTATGGTTTACCGGCCCTCAATTGTGGGAGAGGCTCCGGGAAAATGGACTGACTTGATTAAGCGGGGTGAACCAATCGCTTTTCCGGCAGCCGACCCACAAGCTTTAATGACGCTGGCATTGTATTTATCCAGCGGAGGTGATATAGAGACCACTCAACGTATCCCACAAATGGATGCAAAAATTTTGGAACAATTGTATCAACTTTACGCCGATGGAGCCCATGCCGGCGTCTTCCCTTTATGGTTGACTCAGTTGCAAAGAGATACGGATGCCTGGACAGCTTATAATGAATTGAGAAGTAACTGGGTTATTACCTGGTTGTCCAAATTTCTGTCTGACCCTCCTGAGGATTCCAAACTGGCTGGTTTCCCAACCATAAATGATTCATCTACCCCGCTTGCCGATGGCTGGGTCTGGTGCCTGAGCGACCCACGCGTTGAGACGCATAAAGTAATTGTGGAGTTGGCCGAATTTCTGACAGAACCTGACTTTTTAAAGAAATGGTCCGCTGTCGCCGGGGTTTTACCGGTCAGACCTTCTTCTTTAACCGCTTATGAAGGGCAGGATATTCAAAATTTATTGAGGCAGGAAGCTACCACTGCTTATATTCGCCCAAGTAATGAAATCGTTAATTCGATTGGTTTATTAATGGAAGACCAATTAACCTTGATTCTTTCTGGAAAAACGACAGCGCCATTTGCAGCTCAGGCAATTATTGATCATATGGGGAACCCATGAAAAGAGTGATTAATTTATTGAGAACTGGTTGGGTGGGCCGCTATTTATTATTTGCAGTTTTTATTGCGATATTTTTCAGTTCAGCGATGACCTGGGTAGACTTGGACCCATTAACAAATCATCAAATGAATGTAGATTTGTTGCGTCATAAAAAGGTCCATGATGAAGCAACCTGCACCAATATAAAAATTCACGAAATGGAATTAGAACAATCGCAGTTAGCGATTGGGAATCGACAAACTGATGGAATTGTCTTCGGAAGCGCAGTTCTGGTGGTAATTATTGTGGGTGGCGTGGTAACCAACATTCGAAGAATTTAATTAATCACCTGGGTGATAACCTGTTTTATTTGTAGAATTATTTGACCCCGAAAACATTAATTTTCCGGGTGGATTGTATATAATGAAGCATATCAATCATTCTAATGGAGCGTTTTTGGTGCTTTTTCCTCGAAAAAAAATATTTTTTTTGATTATAGTCATCCTGACAGGATTAATGATCTTGGGGATCACAAGACCGATTCAAGCCGCTTTTCCAATCGTCGAACATTCTTTGGGACCGGATGAAGAGGTGGAAGATGACCTTCTTTTACAAGGGAATGAAGTTAATGTTGCCGGCAAAGTCCATGGAATGTTACTCGCCATCGGAGAAAAAATAATCATTCAACCCACGGCCCAGATCGATAATGATATTTTTATTCTTGGGAAAAGCGTGAGTATTGAAGAGGGTGCCGTTATAAAAGGCG
>DAOUFM010000092.1:0-78691 GCA_034429975.1 Anaerolineaceae bacterium
AAAAGCGGATAACTTTGATTAACATTTCGAGTGAAACTAACAAATAAAAATTTAAAAAAATGAAAAACAAAACTTTTTCAGTTTGTTACTTTGGAACTTATCGATCCGATTATTCACGAAATAAAACCATGATCAAAGGATAAAAAAAATGGGCAATTCTCAGTGAGGGTCTAATAATACATTGAAAAGCTGTAAACTACAGGAGATACTCAAAAAAAGAATTTTATAAAATAATTTCTTTGAATACTATTTTTAAGAAAAAACATTTATAAAATAAATTAAGTTTACAAAACCAAAAGAACAGCAAAATATAATACAATATAATAAATTATTAATAAAAATTATCAAAACTCAGTATTGTTTTTGAAAAAAAATTTTTACAAAAATAATTATGAATTTTCTAACTACTAATAACAATTTTCCTCAACTTAAGATTTTTTTAAAAAAAATGAAGTTTTTATTATGGAAATATAAAGAGATATTTTTTTTACTTTTTATCTTCACCATTTCTTTTGTCATACGAAGAATTGGTTTGAAGTTCGGTTTCCCTTTACTAACACACCCCGATGAATCTGCGATTATAGATCCAGTATATTCTATGACTAAAAATAAAACCTTTGATTCAAACCAGTATGATAGACCTGACCAAATTTTATATTTAATAAATTTCACTTATTTAAATATTTTGAGTTTTATAAAGTTTAAAGTTGATTTTTCAAGAAGCTTTCAAAATGATCCATTGTTTTTTTACTATAATGCAAGGGTAATCATTTGTATTTTGGGTTCTTTCATACCAATTATTGCGTATAAGGTTGCTAAAGAATTCGATTCTAATATTTGCATTCCAACTGCTTTTGTTTTTTCATTTTTTCCCTCATTTGTTGTCCATTCTAAATATATAACTCCTGATATTCCAATAACTTTATTTACATTATTAATTATTTATTTTTCATTAAAATTTCTTAATACTCAGAATATTTATTTTCTTTATTTTGCAACAATTTTTTGTTCGATTAATACGGCTGAAAAATATCCAGGTTTATTATCATTAGGAATCATTTTTTTATCATTAATTATTGAACACAGAAAAAAGATTAATGGATCTTTAATCCAAACAATTAAGAAAATTATTTCTTATTCACTTAAATTATTAACAATTTATCTATTATTTCTTTTTCTATTTGCGCCAAATTTATTCATTAATTTTGGTAATATGATGACTTCAATAAAAGATATGGCTCATCCAATACATTTGGGAGCAGATAATTTAGATTGGTTAGGCAATTTATTTTTCTACTCTAAGAGCTTCTATTCATTCTCAAATTTTTTATCATATATTTTTATGTTTTTAGGACTGTTTTACATAATACGAAAAAAAAATGTAAAATTTCTTTTATTATTTTATGGTTTTTTTTATTGGATAATTCTGAGCGGTTTATCTTTACATTGGGAAAGATGGGCTTTACCGATGTATATTTCTCCGCTTTTTTTAATTTCTTTTGCAATAGGATATTTTTTAAATGTTCGGAAAGAAAGCAAATGGAAAAATATTCTAGTAATAATTGTTATAATTGTCTACTTGTCACAACAACTATTATCATCTTTAACATATTCAATATCATTTACTTTTCCAGATACAAGATATACCTCACTAATTTATTGTATTAATAATGGAATAAATACTGATAATAGTATTTTCGAAGGATATACTCCGTTTTTTTCTCAATTTCCTAAAACTATATTTTCAAACGATAAGTTAGATAAACCAGAAATAAAATATATTATTTTATCTTCCAGTATGTATAATAGGTATTTTGCAGAACCTAATCGTTATCAAAAAGAAATTAATTTTTACAATAATATAAGGGAAAGTTATGAATTAGTCGCAAAATTTACCCCAACAAATATATCTTATAAAAATCCGATTCATTGTATATCAAATATTATTTATTATTTAAAAATGAAATTTGGCAATAATTTTCAAAATAGATATAGAGGGCCTATTATAGAAATTTATAAAAAACCGTAAATTTTATGAAAAGCACAAATAAAAACTCGATTTTTTTAGAGGAAGAAAATATTTACAATTATTATTTTTCTAAGTAACTTTTATCAATTTTGTGCATTAATAATGTTTTTTGAAAAACATATTCCTTTTGGACAAGAATAATAATAAATATATTGAAAATGTTTATAATTTTTTTTGAGCTGTTTTTTAATTAACCATAAAGAGTTATTGAAAATTTATGGTGAAAGATAATAATTAGAAAAAAAGGAGTGCAAAATGAAAAAAATAATAATTTTGTTTGTTGTATTTTTATTGTTGTCCTTTCAGTTTGGCTCAGCAAATGCTGAATCTGCTACACAAACAAGCTGGACATCATCTATAACTTATTATTCAACCAGTGAATCAAATGGTGAGCTTTTTATTAGTTATTATGAGGGTTCAAATGTTTATACTGCAGGACCATATACAATTAACCCTCATGGCGCGGGCTCAGTTAATATTGGCGCTACCTCGGTTCCTGATGGATTTTCAGGTTCGGCTATATTGTCAGCTAACGTCCCAATTTTTTCCACATATGTTCAATTTGCAAAAGTTGATCCCGCTTCGTTCTCTAGAGCATTTTATACTGGTTTTGATGTATCAAAAGCTGGTTCAAAGTTTTACTTAGCTACCGTTAGAGCAAATGGAATCTCCACGTCTTCTATTGGTGTTCAGAATGTTGAGAACTTTGATATAACTGCAACACTCGATTTTTATAAAGTAGGGGCAGTTTCTCCTACATTTACGTATCAGGTTGATATCAAACCAAATAGTGCTTTTATTTCAAATATACTAGATGTTCCTACCTATCCGGGAGGTTCGTTTGATGGGTCGCTTATTATATCTGCAACTAAGAAAGGGGATGTAGGAACCCCAGGTAAAGTGGTTGCATCAGCCCAGGAGACCTTGGATAATGGAGTAAGCGTTTATTCATATGAGGGGGCAAAAGAGGGCTCAACTTCCATTTTTATTCCAACAGCAATGTGTGAGCGAAATGGGCAAACATCTTTTTTTGCAATACAAAATACTGGCTCTTCAACGGCTAATGTAACCATAGATTACTACAATACTGCTGGATCACTAGTTGGATCCTTATCAAGCACTTCAATTAATGTTGGTGCAAAATTATCAACAAATCCATGTCAAAGTAATGCGCTTGTTGGTCAACTTGGTTCAGCTGTAATTAAATCTACAAATTCAATTCCTATTATCGCTATGGGAAAGGTGGCTAGCGCAAGTGGTTTATTAACAGCATTTTCTGGCGAAGCTAGCGGTTCTACTAGCGTTGTTGCTCCTTATGTAAGATATGCAGCAAACCAAAACACAAGTTGGAGTGCAAATCTAGCAATAATGAACGTTGGAACTGCTAATGCAACGAACATTGTGGCAAAATACTACGATGTAAATGGAACGTTGCGTGCTACTCATACCTTAGCTACTGCCGGTAACCCTTTGGCACCATATACAAAAGTTAATACAAATGCAAGTTCTGCAGGTGCTTTAATTAATAATAGCTTTGGGTATCCAGCTGATGGTGGAGCTAATGGGGGTGCAGTAGAAATTCTTAGTGATCAACCTGTGGTGGTTTTAATTCGACTTTCAACAGAACCTAACACAATACCAAACATTAGTCTTTTAGGTGAAGACTATAATGGTATTGCAGTAGCCCCATGAACTTTAGTTTCTATTCATTGAAATAACACTTGTGATAAAACACTTTTCCAAGTAATCAATACTTGGAAAAGTGTTTGTTGAGGTTTTTATGAAAATAAGAATTATTATTTATTTAGTTTTTTTGATTCTATTTACAGGTTGTACTCCAAATGCAAATAATAAACCTGCGAAGACAGAGGATGAATTATATACCAAAATTGTTACCACTCCAGGATTAGGCGGAATTGTAGGTCAAATTAAAATTCCAAAATTTTGGGAACAAAGTTTGTTATATGCATATGCAGCTCCATATTTAGGAGATCCAGAAGGAGAAGGTATCTTTATTTTGGATGACAAATTAAATGCGTTTTCTGAAATTAACAGAAATGGGAAATTCTTAATTAACAATATACCCCCAGGTATATATATTTTAGTTATTGGACCTGATACTGAAACAGCAATTCCTTACAGAGAAAATGGTTTGGCATTGAAGTATGAAGTTTTTTCAGATCAATTTTTGGATGTTGGTTTAATTAATTTCGATAATTAATTTTTCGTAAAAATAACCAACTTATTAATGCAAGGATAAATTCTCCTATTAATACAAATATTCGAATAATTAGGCTTGCTCCTAATAATGTTGAAACAGGAATAATACCCTTAAGAATAGTTATAAATATTGTTTCTCTTGTTCCTATCCCGTTGGGAGTCAAAGGGTTTAGAAAACCAATTACCCAACCTGTTGCATAACTTGTAACAATTATTGGGATATATTGAAAATTTATTTTACCCCAAGTTGATAAAATGAAATAAAAACTTAAGCCTTGAGACAACCAAATACAAATGAATAATAAAAATAAGAAAAAATATTTTTGGGGAGACTGATAAATATTAGTTTTTAGTGAAAGAATTAATATTTTTATTTTTTCCAAATAATTTTTTACTTCTTTATTATTTATTTTATCGATATCAATTTTCAAAAATATTAATATAGGAAATAAGATTAGGATAAAAATAAAGAGGAGCCAAATAAATTGTTGATAATTTAGGGTAAAACCCATTACCCTTATCAGTGTACTAATGAGAACAGCACTAAGAATATTAAAAATGAGTTCAATCCCTGAACTTAAAATACTGTTTTTATAAGATAGCCCTTTTTCTTTTCCCAAGACTGATCGGGAAATAATATACCAATAATTACCTGGGATATATCTCGATAAAGCGGAGAAATTATAAATAAATATTGAATTAGAATAATTAATTTTTCCATCAAAATCATTAATAATTATTCTCCAAGTAATGACATGCAATATTAGGGTTCCAAAAACAAATGGTATTGCATACAAAAGAAAGACGGGATGTTTTATTACCAAAATATCTGAAAATCTATTCTTAAAATTAACAAATTGAACTAAAACAGTAAATAAAATTGTGAATATAAATACAATTTTTAAAAATTTACTATGGATCAACTTGATTGTTATCTTTATAAAATTTTCTATAAACTTATTCATCTAATATATCAAGAATAAATTTTAAATTTTTAGTTACTTCATAAGATAATTTTTTTCGATTGAGTTCAATTTTGATTTTAATTTTTAATTCATTTTCTAAAATATAATCAATCATATTAAAAACTCTTGGTTCGTTTATCTGCTCTATGGGAATAGCAAAATCCTCCAATTCCATTGCCTCAAAAAAACTTTTACCTTTATTTTGATAATATATTGAAATTGCTGGAACATTTCCACAAATTGATAAAATCGTTGCATGCATCCTCATCCCAATTAATAAACTTGAGTTGGAAACAAATTGTATTAATTGATTTGTACTAATGTTTGAATCGATAATAGATGCTCTTTGTTTATTTTCCATTAAATTGATTATTTCCTGAGAGATGATTTCATCTCCTTGATTATTTCCAGGATACATTGGCAAAAAATAAACTTCCAAAGAATAATTTTCAATTATATAATCAGCGATTTTTGCAAACGTATGAAGATAACATAAAGGTCCATCTTCTTTGTTAGTAATTTGCCATTTTATTGGAAAAAATCTAGATTTATAGTGAAACCATTTCCGGGGGGCAATAATAACAAAGCTTTGTTCAGAATTTGATTTAAAATCATTTGTTTTTTTTAGAATTACTGCAGGATCTGAAGTTATGAAAATTGGAATGTGAATTCCTAAATTAATTAATATTTCTCGAGATAGATTATCTCTAACTGAAATTAGTGTGAATCTATTAAGAATTCTTTTTGCAATTAATTTCCAGAAATTTCCATTAATTTCCTCAACGCCCAATGAAAAACCCATGATCTTTTTTTTAAAAACAATAGGAATTAATAATAGCAAAAATTGATGTATAAGAAATAGTTTGCTAGAAGTGTTCTGCAGTAAATGGCCTCCTCCCCATAAAAATAAATAAGAACGTTTTATTGATGTTATTAAATCAAAAAAATTATTTCTATTAATAACTTCATATTTTGGATAATCTTGCTTTGTTATTGTAGGGTTTCCTGAGAGAATACAAACTTTTATGTTTGGAATTTCCTCTAAAATTTTTAATGTGCCTGTTAAAATTGCCTTATCTCCTCGATTAACCCAAGAATCACCCCCAGAGATAATTATAACTTTTGGGTTAATTTTCATTTTTCTTGATTGCCTTAACTATAAAATAACCATGACAACCTTTTGAGTTTTTACTATCTAAATACCCAATTTTAGAAATCAACCAACTATTAATATTACTGTTTAATTCGTTTAGAAAACGAATTAATAAATAGAAAAACCTCCAATAAGGAGAATTCCATTCAATTATTTCTAATTTAAAGTTTGATTGAAAAATATTATTTAACTCATCTTTTGAATAGCCTAATCTATAATTATGTCCCCATTTTTTACTTATTTTTTTTGTCAAGAAAAAAGGATTGAGTCTTATTTCTTTGCTGGGAGTTGTTAAAAGAATTTTGCCGGTTTTTGATAATACGAAATTAATAGAATCAGAAATTAAAAAATCTTTTTCGATATGTTCAATAACATCTAATAAATAAATTCGAGAAAAAGCTTCCTTTTTAAATGGCAAGAAATTCGCATCAGCGCAAACAAAAATTAAATTATTTACTTTATTTACCGGAAAAGATTTGTCAATGCCAATTTTAAATGGCGAATTAATCGAAGATAATAACAATCCATCGAAACAACCGATATCTAAAACTGGACCATTTACTTCCGTTTCTCCTAGTAGATTTACTAAATTTAACCGATACAAAGTTCCAATACGTGTTTTCATTTTTAGTTAATTTAAAAATTTGAAACTAGTTTTTTTGCTATCATATCCCAGTTGAATTGATTCTCGACCAAAGTTCTTGAGTATTTTCCCATTTTATCTAAAAGATCTTTGTCCTGAACAATCTCGTGTATTACTTCAGCTAACTCTTCTATATTTCCTGGAGTTACAATTCTACCATTTTCTCCATTTTTTATGACCATATTAACACCCCCAATATCACTTGATACTATTGGTAATCCACACGCCATAGCCTCAAGTATAACAGTTGGTAAACCATCCACATTACCAAACTCATCTTTTATTGAAGGTTGAATAAAAATATCACCACTATTTAAAAATAGAACTACTTCATCCCAATTTACTTTGCCAATAAAAGTTACAAATTTATTTAATTGTAATGTATTTACTAAATCTTCTAATAAAAACCCAATAGGTCCTTCTCCGCCAATTATTAATTTTATATTACGATCTTTCTCCAATATTTTTGGCATTGCTTTTATTAAATTAGAAAATCCTTTTTTGTGAACTAATCGACCAAGGCATAAAAGAATAATTTGTTCATTATTTGAGCGAAAGTTAAATTTTTCATTTTTTAATTTATTGAATTTGAAGAATATTTCTGGGTCAGCACCCCAAGGAATTAGCTTTGTATTGTTAGGAGCTCCCAATTTTTTAGCATTTGAATATAAGTCCATACTGCAAGCACTAACAAATGAGGAGTGTTTAAAAATAATTTGTGCGGTTTGTTTAAAAAGCCAATTTTTATTCGCAATATAAATATCGGATCCATGTAAAGATATTGAATACGGAATTTTTAATATTTTGGAGACTAGTAGAGCTGGTAAACCGTTTGGAATGACCCAATGTATGTGAATCATGTCAGACTTTTGTTTTCTTGCGACGGAGTATAATTTTAAAAAAGAGAAGAAAATGAAAAGCGGAAGTAAAAAATAAACTCCTTTTTTAAGCTTCACATCCGAATCTAAAGAGTTAGCATGCCCCATAATATAGAATTTATTAAATGGAGCATATTTAAACCAATGAACTTTGATAATATCTTTAAAATTTTCATTGACTAATGGATGATAAGGCGCAACAACTTCAACTTCGTTACCAATTTTCGCTAAAGCTTCAGAAATTGATTTTACAAATGGAGCCGTTCCGTCTCCTTCATAACGAGGATATGAACTTGCTATAACTGCAATTTTCATTATAAAAGACCTTTACATATCAACTTTTTCATTTATTTTCTCCCCTATCTCCTCCAGCATCTTCCGATTGCTCGCGATCAGATCTGCCAGGAGACCGTTCAACATCGTCTGAAAACCAACGATCAGCAAGATGGCTGCCAGGACGACGGATTGAATATGTCCGCCACCCTGACCTTGCAGAAAGAATATGAAATAACGAATTGCCAATATCCCGCCTGCTAATAGCAATAAGAGACCGATACTAAAAAACACCCGGATGGCGCGGTACATTGCATATGCACGGATGATAGTTATAGTTGAGTGCAATAAATAATCCCAGATACCATGCATTAGTCGGGAGGGCCGGCGGGGAGGATTGGTGCGTACCGGCACTGAGGCGACGCTGATATTGCGGTTACCGGCTTGAATTAAGGTTTCCAGGGTGTAGGAATAATTGGAAAGCACATTCGTTTTCATGGCGGTTTCACGGGTCATTGCACGAAAACCGCTGGTGGCGTCCGGGATTTCCAATCCTGATGCTTTGCTGACCACATAGCTGCCAATCGTTTGTAACTTCCTTTTTAATGGTGTAAACGCTTCTTCTGTCGCCACACCGCGATCACCGATCACTAATTCGGCTTCTTGTTTGAGAATTGGCTCGATCAACTTAGCAATATCTTCGGAAACATATTGATTGTCTGCATCGGTATTGACGATGATATCAGCTCCCAATCGCACACAGGCGTCCAGTCCAGCTTTGAAAGCGCCAGCTAATCCCTGATTTTTCATGAGTCGGATTACATGATTGGCGCCATGGCTTTTGGCTACCTCGGCTGTATTGTCCTGACTGCCATCATCAATAACCAGATACTCGATTTGGTCAATCCCTTGAATTTTCTTCGGGAGGTGGTTTAGCGTTTCCGGAAGGGTAAGCGCTTCGTTATAGCAGGGGATCTGAATAATTAGTTTCATATATCTAAGAAGATAGGGAGTATTTGATTAGTATATCATAAGCAGATTTAATGAATCATTTTTTATATAAATAAAAATTCAGGCAGAAAATCTTGCTTAGGTTTCGTATTTTCGGCACAAGTCTTGCACCTTATCTCTTGTAATAATTTCCAGGAGGATAAGATGAAACGTGTTTTGATAGTTCTACTTTTTTTGTTTGTGGCTGTAGCAGTCTGGTTTCGATGGTTGGACGATCTAAATCCACAGGATGTAAAAGTTGAGGTTCAGACTCAGGCAGAAATTATGAAAGAAAAAGCTAAAACTTTTTCCTTCAAGGATGAATTAAACCAAATTGTCACCGCTTTGGATCATTTTTTCTCACCCAAAGATAGGGGTGATGGTAATATGGATCTGGATTATGTGGTTCTGGAGCCGAATGATTTGACAGCAGAGATGATGGCAAATCATGCTGAACTGGAAGCAGAAGAGGTCGTAACAGAGGAGCAGGATTTTAAATCGACTGAGGAAGCAACGCTGGAACAACCTGAAATGCCGATGGAAACCAACCAGACAGTGGTGGACTTTTCTATGGGGTACCCAGCCCCGATTGCATCTACACCAGAGACAGCTCCTATGACAATCGTGGAAGCACCACAATCCCCAGCACCAGTTGTGGAACAACAATCTGCTCCCGAAGAGCTGATGATGGATTTTTCACAATTACAGGATGCTGTCCCAGGTTCTTTCCTGCCGTATAATCTGCAATCTATTTCCCCGTTATATATGGCGAACTTTGTTCATCCGGAGGCTGCCTGCAATTGGATGGGTGTGGCCGGTCAAATATTTGGGGATAGCGATAATCCACAGGATGGATTGGTGGTGGTCGTTGAAGGAGCTGTCAATAACGGTATGATTGAGGTTTTGGGTTATAGTGGTCTGGCGGGAGATTATGGGCCAGGTGGATATGAGTTAGTTCTCAGCACGGTGAATAAACCCGGTATATTCTGGATCCAGTTGTTTGATCAGAAAGGAAAACCATTAAGTGGTATTTATTCTTTCCAGATGGATGGAACCTGTGAAAAAAATCTGGCGATTATCAACTTTTCAGTGAAAACTGAGGTAGAAAGTAAATACGTACCAACTGTAATGCCATAATCAATATACTATTAATACAAACACACGCTTCATTTGAGGTAAGAAAATCGCATCTCTCTATTCAGAGGGAGATGCGATTAATTTTTAAGAAAATGTTGTGCACCTGCCAAAGGGGTAACTCCCAGCAACACGAACAGCTTGACCGAATAACATCAAGGGTTTATAATTCAGCAGCTGAATTTTGAATTATGACCATTTACTCTGAAAATGAACATCGAGAATTAGCCTTACTGGAACAAATTTCGGTTGATCCGGATGCTACCCAGGCTACCTTAGCTTCGCAATTGGGTGTGGCAGTCGGGACTATCAACTGGCATCTGAAACGGTTAATTGATAAAGGCTATATCAAGGTTCGTCGGGCAGAAAGAAGGAAATTACGTTACATCATCACGCCTGAAGGTCTGGCTTTACGTGCCCGTCTGGCTATTGATTATATTAAAACGTCCATGAGCCTTTATCGCCTCGTAAGAGAAAGATCATTAAAAGCCATTCAACAGTTAAGAAAAGCTGGCTTTCATGAAGTGTATATTCAAGGAGAAGGGGAGGTTGCTGAAATCTGTAAGTTAACCTGCCTGGAAGAAAATATTATTGTTTTGGATCATAAATCGAAAGCTCCGGTATTTCGGATTCATGAATTAAAAATATTTGTCGAGTTCGTGGAGGATCACAATTCATGAGTGAATTTTGGAAAAATCAACGCTTTGTTGTTACAGGTGGCGCAGGATTTCTTGGAAAAGTATTAACCCGCAAAATGCGAGAACGTGGGGCTGAGCAAATCTTCATTCCAAAAATTGAAGATTACAACCTGGTAAATCCGGCCGATATCGACCGGTTGTTGGTTGATGCAAGACCAGACGTAATTATTCACCTGGCTGCTCATGTTGGCGGGATTGGCGCAAATAGCGAACATCCAGCTGAGTTTTTCTACGACAACCTGATGATGGGTGTTCAATTGATGCATAAAGCCTGGCAAACCGGTGTTAAAAAGTTTACCGCAATCGGCACTGTATGCGCCTATCCTAAATTTACGCCAGTTCCTTTTAAAGAAGACGATATCTGGAACGGCTACCCTGAGGAAACTAATGCTCCTTACGGGCTAGCAAAGAAGATGCTGCTGGTTCAATCTCAGGCTTATCGGGAACAATATGGTTTCAATTCAATTTTTTTGCTGCCGGTCAATCTATATGGGCCAGGAGACAATTTTAACCTGCGTTCGTCACACGTTATCCCAGCCTTAATCCGTAAATGCATCGAGGCTGAGAAAAATAGCATTAAAGAAATCGAAGTTTGGGGAGATGGGTCGCCTACCCGTGAATTCTTATATGTAGAAGATGCGGCGGAGGGGATTCTCTTGGCCACGGAGTTTTATGACGAATCTTTACCAGTGAATTTGGGCTCGGGATACGAGATCCGTATCAAGGATCTGGCTGAGAAAATTGCACAATTAACTGGCTTCAGTGGAAAACTGGTCTGGAATACAGACAAACCAAATGGTCAACCTCGGCGTGGATTGGATACCACCCGGGCGTTTGAAAAATTTGGATTTAAAGCCGGGATGACCTTTGACGAGGGGTTGGCGAATACGATTACCTGGTATCGCGAACACATGGATGAAATTCCCTGATTGTTACTTTATAAATATCTATGGCAAGCATTCAGAATCAACTTCCAACAACATACTTGCGACCTGCTAAAGGGTTGGCGGCATTAAATTTAAAAGACCTTTGGGATTATCGCGAATTAATCTATTTTCTTACCTGGCGGGACCTGAAAGTTCGTTATAAGCAAACACTGTTAGGTTTTGCCTGGGTAATTTTGCAACCGATCATCAATATGGTCGTTTTCACTTTGCTTTTCGGGCAACTTTTAAAAGTACCCACAGACGGAATCCCATATCCAATATTTTCATTTGCAGCCTTACTTCCCTGGCTGTATTTCGCCGGCTCATTAACACGCTCATCCACGTCCCTGGTTGGGAGTGCAAATTTGATCAGCAAGGTGTTCTTCCCCAGAATGGTGATTCCCATCTCAGGAGTTTTATCCGGAGTTGTTGACTTTGTTGTTTCATTAATTGTCCTGGTTGGGATGATGTTGTTTTACAAAATCGTGCCGAGCTGGAATTTGCTGCTGCTGCCTGTTTTCCTTTTTTTGGCTATGTTGACAGCTTTGGGTTTCGGACTTTGGCTTTCCGCACTCAATGTGCGATTCCGGGATATCAACTATCTGGTTCCGTTCCTGATTGAAATCTGGAAATATGCAACCCCGGTGATTTACGGAAGCACACTCATTCCTGAAAAATTTAGATTTCTTTTAGGGTTGAATCCGATGACCGGAGTCGTGGAGGGTTTTAGATGGGCAATTCTCGGGACCAAATACGCTCAAAGTTTTGAACCAGGCCCTTTATTTGCGGCCTCAATTTCTATTACATTAATTGTTTTAATTAGCGGTGTTTTCTTTTTTAGAAAAACTGAAAGAACATTTGCGGATATTATCTAAATGACAGATATTGCTATTCACGTTGATAACCTATCCAAGAAATATAAATTAGGTGCGATGTATGAACGTCAGGACACCTTAAGAGATTTATTGGTATCGATGGTTCGCAATCCATTTCAAAAAAGAAATTCTTCAGATAATCAAACCATTTGGGCTTTGAGGGATATCAGTTTTGATATTGAACGTGGTTCGGTCGTTGGAATCGTGGGTAGAAATGGAGCTGGCAAGAGCACGCTGCTGAAAATATTGTCAAGAGTGACAGACCCAACTGGCGGCGTTGGAGAAATTCATGGAAGGGTAGGTTCATTGCTTGAAGTAGGTACTGGTTTCCATCCCGAATTAACCGGTAGAGAAAATATTTTTCTAAATGGTGCCATTCTGGGCATGAAACGTACTGAAATTGAGAAGAAGTTCGATGAAATTGTCGAGTTTTCAGAAGTAGCAAAATTTATCGATACTCCGGTAAAAAGATATTCCAGTGGGATGTATTTGCGCCTGGCTTTTGCAGTCGCAGCGCACTTGGAGCCGGATATCCTGGTTGTTGATGAAGTTTTGGCCGTTGGAGATGCCGAGTTTCAACGCAAGTGTTTGGGAAAAATGAGCGATGTGGCTGAACAGGGCAGAACGGTTTTGTTCGTATCTCACAATATGTCCGCAATTCTACGACTTACCGAAGAGACACTGGTGATGGAAAAAGGAAGAATCGTTAAAAGAGCACCATCCGCCCAGGCTGTTGACTATTATTTGTCCAGTGGTTTTGCCGAGACGGGTGAGCGAGTTTGGGAAAAAGATGAAGTTCCTGAAAACGCAGCACCTTTTGTTCCAAAAGCCTTACGTATAAAAAATGAACAGGAACTGGTTACTAATTCGATTCGGTCAACTGAAAGGATGCAGATTGAATTTGAATATGAATTAACCGCACCTGTAACCGGACTGCGCATCGGTTTTTATTTAATGAGCGCCAGAGGAGAGTTTATTTTTACTTCCTTTGATACAGATGAACCGCGACTTTACCAGGATCATTCCGTGAGGGAAGCAGGCGTGTATTCAAGCAGATGCATAATTCCTGCTGATACCTTCAATGAAGGGCGGTTTGTGGTAGGCGTCAATGCCAGCACCTTTAGAATTCGTCGTTATTTTCAGGATGAATATGCAATCACATTTAATGTTGATCCTGCCGGTGCGCCAGGAATGCAATGGCCAGAGCAAAGGCTTGGCCCAATACGACCAAGATTAGAATGGATAATAGAGAAAAGATAATATGACCATCGTCGGAAAAGAATCTATCAAAAAATTTTTTGGAAATATCCCTTATACTGCTGAGTTGTACTGGCTTTTCAGACAACAAGGGCAGCCAATTAACCGATTTTCCTTAAAGAATCTGGATAATCATTTACCTCAAATTGTTGCACAGGCATCCAGATTGCGGGAGAATGCACCCAAAGGGAAAAAGGTATTTGTTTTTTCAACCTTACATTATTGGATTGAGCATACGACTCTTTTAAGTCTGGCATTAGCAGCTCAGGGACATGATGTAACTTTGGGCTATCTTCCTTTTTGCGAATGGCGCTTCCCCAGTAATCGTTTTGATTTACGGCGCCAAAATATTTATGCAAAAAATGTTTTATCTAAAGCAGCAACCATAATTAATCCGGTATCTTTCCTTTCGAAGAGAGCACCCTATATCCATTTGACCCGAGATTTTGAAAATATAGTGAATGAAGTCAGTATTTATGATTCGCAATACACAGACCAAATAGAGGATATTGACCAAAAAAGTGAAATTTATCGATTACGATATCGCAGAAATCGGGATGCTGCACAATCACTTTTGGCATGGTTGCGGGCAGAAAAGCCAGATGTTGTCATTGTTCCGAATGGAACAGTCATGGAATTGGGAATCTGCTACCGAATTGCCAGATCATTGAAAATTCAAACGATTACCTATGAGTTTTGTGATCAAAGGAATCGGTTCTGGATTGCCCAAAATAGCGAAATCATGCACCAGGATACGAACGATCTCTGGAAAGCTAAACAAGATGAAAAACTATCAGAAGAACAACTGGAAAAAGTTCGGGCGCTCATGATGTCGCGGCAAAAAGCAAGCCTTTTTGAAAACTTCTCACGTCTTTGGCAAGGAATCCCAACCCAGGGTGCAGAAAAGACTCGCAGGAATTTGAATCTGGACGACCGCCCAATTGTCTTGTTGGCTACCAATGTACTTGGAGATAGCCTGACCTTAGGACGGCAAATATTCACGAAAAGTATGGCAGAATGGATTGAGAGAACTGTCCAATATTTTGTGGCTCGGGTGGATGCACAATTGGTCATTCGGGTTCATCCTGGAGAAATTAAATCCCGGGGTGTATCTATGACAGAAGTCATTCACCGGTTACTTCCAGAATTGCCGGAACATATCCATCTCATCAAACCGGAAGAAAAAGTAAACACTTATGATCTGGTGGAAATTGCAGATATTGGCCTGGTTTATACAACCACAGTTGGAATGGAAATGGCGATGAGTGGTATTCCGGTTATTGCAGTAGGTGAGACGCATTATCGCAATCGCGGGTTTACCAGCGACCCTGATTCTTACGTTAATTATTATAAAACCCTGGGTGCCATGCTGGAAAATCCTAAAAGTTATCGTTTATCAAAAGAAAAAATTGATCTTGCTTGGAAATATGCTTATCACTTTTTCTTTGATTTTCCCAGACCCTTCCCCTGGCATCTGGTGCGTATGTGGGAGGATTATTCCCAACACGATCTTGAGGCAGTGCTGAGCCCGACTGGAATAAGTGAATATGGCGAATCTTTTCTAAATCTGGTTGGAAAACCATTGGATTGGTCAGCTAGTAACAATGAGGAAAAACCGATTGAATGACGTAGAGATTAAGCAACAGGTTCGTAATTTTTATGATCAAATCGGCTGGCAGATGGAATCGGATGGATTTTATCAAAATGCTCGTTATGAAGATTTACGTCCGGTTGCTAAAGAATATATCGAAAAATGCCATTTGCGAATTAACCGGCATCTCATTCGCCCTGGAAAGTATTTGTTGGATGCCGGATCGGGACCGATTCAATATCCGGCTTACCTGACTTATATGGAGGGCTATCAATACCGGGTATGTCTGGATATTTCAATTGTTGCCCTGCAGGAAGCCAGAAAAAGAATCGGGGAGCGAGGTTTATTTGTAGTGGCAGATGTAGCCAATTTACCATTCAAAGATAATGCTTTCGAAGGGATCGTCTCCCTGCATACCTTGCACCATCTAAAAATTACTGATCAAAAGAAAGCTTATCGTGATTTGTTTCGAGTCTTACTGGAAGGTAAACAAGCAGTTCTGGTGAATGGTTGGACTGAGTCGCAGTTAATGACCCAATGGTTCTGGTTGGTGAGATTGATGGAAAAAATCGGTCAACTCTCATTACGCTTACGCGGAAAAATAAAGATCGAAACGGACGGGAAAACCGAGTCTGGAATTGAAAAGAAAAAAACACAACAAACCGGAACTTATATTGAAAAATTAACTGCCCAAACTTTACGCAATGAATTAGCCGACATGAAAATAAAAATTTTGGTTTGGCGTTCAGTCAATGTTCGTTTTTTACGCGCCGTTTTTCATCGTGCGTTAGGTGGAAAATTCTGGCTTAGGATTTTATTTGCATTGGAAGAAAGATACCCGAAATATTTCGGAACGAATGGGCAATACCCATTAATCGTTATTCAAAAATAAGATGGAGTAAGTTTATGGATTGGTCAAAAAAAGTTGTTTTAATAACAGGTGGAACAGGTTCTTTTGGAAAAAAATTGACCCGGATTTTGTTGGATGAATATCATCCCGCCAAAATCATCGTCTTTAGCCGGGATGAGTTAAAACAACATGAAATGCGTTCTGCAGGATTCAACGCCAATAATTTGCGCTATTTTATCGGTGACGTGCGGGATCGTGACCGATTGAAAAGAGCCTTTGAGGGCGTGGATGTTGTGGTTCATGCGGCTGCCTTGAAACAGGTACCAGCTTGTGAATACAACCCAATGGAAGCCATCAAAACAAATATTCTGGGAAGCAGCAATGTTGTGGATGCCGCTCTGGATGCTGGCGTGGAAAGGGTGATTGCGCTTAGTACTGACAAAGCCGTCAATCCGGTCAACCTTTATGGTGCTACAAAATTGGCAGCGGAAAAGTTGTTTGTCCAAAGTAATTCCTATGCAGGCGGACGGGAAACCCGCTTTTCTTGCGTTCGTTATGGTAATGTTGTTGGCAGCCGGGGGAGTGTTGTGCCGATTTTTCTGCGACAAAGGGAAAATGGCGAAGTTACTGTTACCGATGACCGCATGACGCGTTTTTGGATTTCCCTGGAACAAGGAGTACGCTTTGTTATTCGCTGCGCGGAGCAGATGCATGGTGGTGAAGTTTTTGTTCCAAAGATTCCGAGCATGTCCATTATGGAATTAGCCAAAGCGATGGCACCCAATGCAAACATCAGCGTAATTGGCATTCGCCCGGGTGAAAAACTGCATGAGGTCTTGATCTCTGAAGATGAAGCCAGAACAACGGTTGAATTGGATGATATGTTTGTCGTCCAGCCAGCCGAGGCTTTATGGTTTGGAAGAGATTGGGAGAAAAAAGGAAGGTTAATCACCGAAGAATATCGATACGCCAGTAATACCAATACGCTCTGGTTAGATGTGGATCAAATCAACTCGATCATTGCTCCGATTGAACAGGAATATCTGGCAGGGAACCTTTAATGACACGTTTTCTCGTGACAGGTGCCAGTGGGCTTTTGGGTCTCCATTTGTCCTTACAAATCTCAAAGAAAGATGATTTGTTGGGTATCATCCATGAAAATACATTGAGAAATGCTCCATTTAAAACCGTGGCAATGGATCTGACGAAAGAAAAAGCTGTAATAGAAATGTTTGAATCTTTTTCGCCAGATATTGTTATCCATTGTGCCGCCATGGCTAACCTCGAAGCCTGTGAAAACCATCCTGAAGCTGCTTATCAGATCAATGCGCTCGTCCCCAGACGATTAGCGGCTGAATGCAGACGTAGAAATATTAAATTAATTCATATTTCCACGGATGCTGTATTTGACGGAATCAACGGAAATTATTCTGAAGATGACCCAACCAGCCCACTTTCTATTTATGGAAGAACCAAAAAAGAAGGTGAAATTCAAGTCTTACACGAGAATCCCGATGCGATTGTGGCTCGGGTTAATTTTTTTGGCTGGAGTCAAAGTGGCAATCGCAGCCTGGGCGAATTCTTTTACAACAATCTTAAAGATGGTAAACAAGTAAATGGATTTGTTGATATCAACTTTTGCCCTTTGTATGTTAATCAACTATCCGATTTATTATTAGAAATGGCACAGAAAAAACTTTCTGGCGTGTACCACGTGGTAAGCGCTGATCATATGACCAAATATGAGTTTGGACGCGCCATCGCACAGCAATTCGGATTTGACGAGCAGTTAATTAATCCAATCTCTGTCAGTGATAGCCATTTATCGGCACCGCGATCTCACAATCTAACCTTGTCAACGGACAAACTTGCGTTTGATTTACAACGGAAATTACCAACCATTCAGGATGGCATTCAACAATTTTATAATGATTTTTATAATGGATACGCTGGAAAAATTCGTGATTTTTCAAATCCAGCCGGGAATTGAGAATTAGGGAAAGGCAAAAATATGGAACTAAAAATTGGTAATAAACTGATTGGAAAAGACCAACCTACTTATTTTATCGCAGATATCGCTGCTAACCATGATGGTAGCCTGGAAAGAGCTAAATATTTGATTCGGTTGGCTAAAAAAGCCGGTGCGGATGCCGCTAAATTTCAAAATTTTCAAGCAGCAAAAATTGTTTCCGACTTTGGATTTAAGAACCTGGGCGGGCAGCAATCGCATCAGGCGAATTGGAAAAAAACGGTTTTTGAAGTGTACCAAGATGCTTCCATCCCTTTTGATTGGTCCAAAGAGATTAAGACTGCCTGTGATGAGGTTGGGATTGACTATTTTTCATCCCCTTATGATTTTGAGGCAATTGACTACCTGGATCAATATATGCCAGCTTACAAAGTTGGCTCCGGAGAAATAGATTGGATTGAAGCCCTGGAACGAATGGCTTCAAAAGGAAAACCGGTTATTTTGGCAACCGGAGCCTCTAATATTGGCGAGGTACAACGTGCTGTTCATGCGATTCTCAATATCAATCCGCAGTTGGTTTTAATGCAGTGCAATACAAATTACACTGGCAGTCTCGAGAATTTAAAGTATGTCAATCTCAATGTATTGAAAACCTACGCACTTATGTTCCCGGATGTGATTTTGGGTCTCTCTGACCATACTCCCGGGCATGCAACTGTTCTGGGTGCCGTTACTCTGGGAGCGCGGGTGATCGAAAAGCACTTCACTGATGATCGAACCCGCGAAGGACCAGATCATCCCTTCTCGATGGACCCAGAAAGCTGGAGTGAAATGGTCAAACGGACCAGAGAATTGGAAGCAGCCCTGGGCAGCGCAGATAAGGATATCGCTGAGAATGAAAAGGAAACGGCAGTTATTCAACGCCGTTGTGTTCGGGCAGCCAGAGATCTAAAAGCAGGTGAGGTGATCACCCGTGAGATGCTGGATGTGCTCAGACCTGCAACAACAGGAGCAGTTAAACCAAATGAAATTGGGAACCTGGTGGGTACAAAGGTCATGGTTGACATTCCCTTTGGGAAAGAAATTCGTTGGACGGATGTAAATTAACGATTTAGGATTCCATGAAGAATCTCAAACGAGTACTCTATTTCAGTCGTGATTATTCAACCCATGATCATCGTTTTTTGACTTCTTTGTCAGAAACAAATTTTGAGGTGTATTATCTGCGTCTTGAAAATAGAAACGATATTTCAGGTTCTTTCACTGACAAAGTGAACATATTGCCTGTTTTGAAGGAAGGGAAACCATTTAATTACACCGGGTTAGCAAAAATCGTTAATATATTACAGAAGATTTATTCTCAGATAAAACCTGACCTGGTACATGTCGGACCTATCCAATCCTGTGCCTTTCTAGCTGCTCTTTCCGGATTTTCTCCATTGGTCTCGATGTCGTGGGGATCTGATTTGTTAGTGGATAGCGAGAAAAATAACTTCATGCGGTGGGCAACAAAATATACGCTGGGGAGATCATCTCTGTTATTAGGAGATTGTCAGGTAGTGAAAGAGAAAGCTAAAGAATTCGGTTTTCCGGAAGAAAAAATTATTCTTTTCCCCTGGGGGATTGATTTGAATTTATTTAAACCGGGACAGGAGACTTGTTTGCGAGATCGCCTTGGCTGGCAGGACAATTTCGTATTACTTTCCTTGCGATCCTTTGAAAAGATTTATGGTGTGGAGGTTGTTGCCCGGGCAGTTGTTCGGGTAGTTACGATGGAGCCAAATATACGGTTAATCCTGTTAGGTAAAGGTTCGCTGGAAAATGAAATAAAAGATATTTTCAAACAGTCAGGGATTATAGACAAAATCTTCTTTGGGGGTTCCATCAATCAATCGGATCTACCTGCAATCTATCAATCTGCCGACTTATATCTAAGCGCTTCTTACAGTGATGGTTCTTCAGTATCCTTAATGGAGGCGTTAGCCAGTGGGTTGCCGGTGTTGGTCTCAGATATTCCCGGAAACAAGGAATGGATTGAAAATGGGAAAAACGGCTGGTTATTCAAATCCGGAGATGAAGAAGATTTGGCCAGAATGATCCTGGAGATTTATAAAACAAAAAGCGATGATCAGAGCATTCGTTTGGCAGCCAGAATGACAGCTCTTAAGAAAGCCAATTGGGATTTGAATTTCCAGAAATTGCTGAATGCCTACCAGAATGTGCTCCAGCCGAAACCTATGAAAGAAGGGATTTCAGGGTAACCCTGAATGTTTTCTATGAGCCAACCAGTAAAAGTTGTTGCAATTATTCAGGCACGCATGACTTCCAGCCGGTTACCCGGTAAAGTACTGAAAGAGATTGCTAGCTTTCCGATGCTTTATCATGTGGTTAATCGGGTAATGGCTGCAAAAAAGGTCGATGAAGTTGTTGTAGCAACCACCAAGGACGCTGCAGATGATTTAATCCTTAAATTTTGTCTTCAAAACAATTACAACTGCTTTCGGGGGAATTCCTATGATGTTTTAGATCGTTATTTTCAGGCTGCGGTACAAACGGAAGCTGACGTGATTGTTCGAATCACATCTGATTGTCCTCTGATGGATTCAGCCATGATTGATATGCTTGTTGATACTTTTCTTTCATCTGATGTCGACTTTTTGACAAACCGTTTACCACCACCATGGAAACGAACTTACCCGATTGGTTTAGATGTTGAAATTGTCAGGTTTTCAGGCCTGGAAAGAGCCTGGAGAGAGGCACAGTCACCCTTTGAACGGGAGCATGTGATGCCTTATTTCTACGATAAACCTGGACGTTTCAAAATTCAGGTAGTTGATCATGATCCTGATTTTGGAGAAAAAAGATTAACCGTTGATACTCCAGAAGATTTTGAATTGATCAGCAGGTTATTTAACCTGTTTCATCCTAGAATTGATTTCTCCTGGTTGGAAGCAATTGAGCAACTTCAAAAGCACCCTGAAATTGAAAAAATTAATCAGGGAGTAACAGCAAAAAATATGGCTGAGACTGATAAGCGTTTTGGAGGATTAAAATAATTGCGATGATTGATTCTAAATTAACCATTTTTACAGCTCCAAAACCGTTTGTTGACCCCCATATTTCGGTTATTCAATATAATGCAGTCCGATCCTGGAAAGCTTTGGGTTCAGATGTCTCAATTATTTTGATTGGGAATGAACCAGGGATTGAATCTGTTGCCAAAGAATTAAACCTTGCTTATCAACCCAATGTGACCCGAAATGATCAGGGCACCCCGCTAATTTCTTCAATTTTTCAATTAGGGAGAACTTACAACGCCAGCCCTTTATTGGCGTATGTTAATGCAGATATTATCCTTTTCAATGATTTCCTGGAGACATCCACCCAGATAGCGAAAACATTTCCTGAATTCCTGCTGGTAGGTCAGCGCTGGGATATGGATATCAAAGAAAGAATTGATTTTAAAAATGGCTGGGATATAAATCTAAAAAAGGAATGTGCAAAAACCGGGAAATTACATCCACGAGGGGGCAGTGATTATTTCGTTTATCCCAGAGCTTGTTTTTCAGAAGTTCCTGACTTTGCGGTTGGTAGAGCTGGCTGGGATAACTGGATGTTCTATCAGGCGCGACTGAAAAATTGGGCTTGTATTGATACCTCCAAAAGCATTCAGATCATCCATCAAAACCACGACTATTCCCATTTACCAGGTGGGCAACCGCATTACCGATTACCAGAAACGAATGAAAATGTACGACTGGCGGGTGGTAGAAGAACAATTTTCACTTTGCTGGATGTCAATTATGAAAGCACTGGAGAGAAAGTGATCAAATACCCGTGGAACTGGGAGAAAATTTGGCGGGAAGTGGAAATTTTCCCTCTGATTACTCTCAAGTCAAAACAACTTGCTCAAATATTTTTCGCAATTTTTCATCCTAAACGGGCTTATATTGAATTCAGAAAGTGGTTAGCCAACCGGGATAACAAAGGTAGGTAAAATCATGCGTAAAGGTCAAAACCCAGCGAAATTTGTTAACTCAGTGGCAAAACCAGCCAACATCACTGTGGCAGTTCTAAGCTATATACCTTACTTGAGTGGTTTTTATGCAGATGCATTAAATGTTTTAGATGCTTGCTTATCCAGTATTCGCACAGAAACGAAACTGGAATATGATTTATTGGTATTTGACAATGGAAGTTGCTCAGAAGTTCAGGATTATCTCTTAGCTGAACAACGCGAAGGCCGGATCCAATTTTTGTTCCTTTCCGAAAAAAATCTTGGTAAGGGAGGTGCCTGGAATATTATTTTTGAAACTGCACCCGGAGATGTCATTGCTTATGCTGATAGCGATGTTTTTTTCCACACTGATTGGTTATCTAAAAGTAAAGATGTGTTGGATATTTATCCCAATGTAGGGATGGTGACGGCGCGACCTTTCATTACCAAAAAAGAATTCATCACCAACACCATAAAATGGGCGAATGAAAATAATCGGGTAGAAATTGAGAGCGGTAAATATGTTCCCTGGGAAGTTTTCGCCGAATTTAATCTTAGCTTGGGTCAGGATATCAATGATATTCGGGCAGATTATGAAGCGAATGACATTGAAAAAATTCAATATCAAGGGCTTATTGCATTCGCAGGCGCTTCCCATTGGCAATTTCTAACAAGAAAGGAAGTCATCAGGAAATTTTTGCCCTTCGATATGGATCGCCCGATGGGACAGGTGAAACAATTGGATCAAAGGATGAATGAAGCCGGTTTCCTGCGCTTAATGACCTCAGAGGTGTTGGCTGATAATATGAGTAACACCCTTGAAAAAATGGAGGTTCTGCAAGCGGAGCGGAAAGATCGAACAAAAAAGTCATATGCGATTCTGGATTTCCCTGTGATCAAACGCCTTTTGTTATTTATTCACCATAGAATATTTTTGGCGTATTATGATCGTTAAAGCACTTTAGGAGTAACTGCATGACTTCACAAACAGTCTTCATTTCAGCAGATCATGGGTTGGCAATCGTTTATTTTCTGCAATCCGACGTGGTGAAAACCTTATTGTCAAAAGGAGTTCGAATAGTCTTTTTGACCGATGATGCCTTGTTAAAACAGATCGAAGAAAAATTTGGACAGCCTGGAATTGTTTTTGAAGGTTTACGGCTGAATCAAGCCAAAAAATACAGTGAACAGAAGGACCCTTTAATTCAATATTGGTTGCATCACTTACGCCGGTTTGGAGCCTCCAAAAAAATTAATACAGCTGCCCTGGATAGCCAAATTCCACAAGTCGAATTTGAGGCAAAAGGGAAAAGAAAACTGATCTTGCCATTTATTCGGTTTACTTTATTCCTCATGCGCCATTTTCAAGGAGTTCGAAAATTTGTTTACCGCCAGCAGCTCAAATACTCCCCGGCTATTTATGCAGACTTATTTGCCCAATACAAACCAGACCTGGTAGTAGCCAGTTCTCCCGGTTGGCGATTTGATCGTTATCTGCTAAGAGAAGCTGCCCAGCTAGGAATCCCGACGGCGGCAGTGGTAGTTGGCTGGGATAACCCCAGTAGTTACAGTATTTCTGGCGCCCCGATCGATTGGATCAATTGCTGGTCAGAAATCCAGAAAGAGGAATTGATTGATGGTTCTGATTGGGTTCCTGGACAGATCCACGTTGGTGGAATTCCTACTTATGATGGCTATTATAAAAAATCCTGGTTGCTATCTAAAGATGAATACTACGCAATTCATCATCTGAACCCTAATCGAAAATTAATTTCTTACGCCTGCAGTTTTGTTACTTTTTCACCAAATATCGAAAATATTAAGACGTTAGTAGATTTGATTGAAAATGACCAGTTAATCGAACCAGCTCAATTATTAATTCGCCTGCATCCCAACCATTTCCTGGATGACCCTCATTTTCGGGGAGAACAGGAAGAAATTAGAAAGTTAACCAGAGAAAACAAATATATTCACATGGTTGAACCGGTTCCTTTGGGTGGCGAATTAGGCTATTATTCCGGAGAAGATATGCCCGAGAAAACATCAATGATGGCGTATTCGGATGTTTTTACTACAGTTTATTCAACTATGGTCGTGGAAGCTGCGATTCATAACCAACCCATTGTAAGCATTTGTATCGATGTGCCGGGTGGTTGGAATGATCCTGACAAATATTCGCTCTCATTAAGGGAGATTGGCGAATGGCCTACGCATTTGCGTTTTCGCACGGCGAATGCTGGTCAGGTAGCTTTTGATAAGCAAGCAGTGAAAGCAGCGTTGAATAAGGCTCTACAAAACCCCCATTTTCAAGAGGAAAACCGCCTGAAATTTGTTCAGGAAGAAATTTCTTTTACGGATGCCAGTTCAGGTAGGCGGGTAGCAGATTATATCTACTCGAAAATTGGGAAACATTTCAATAAGGTAGGTTAACAATGCGATTTCTGATTACAGGGTTTGGTTCAATTGGTCGACGACATTTTCGAAATCTCCTTGCTTTAGGAGAGCATGATATTATTCTGTATCGCTCTCAAAAAAGCACTTTGGATACCGACGAATTAAAAGGCTTTATCGTCGAGACGAATTACGAAAAAGCATTATCCCATAAACCTGATGCTGTTATTATTTCCAACCCAACTGCTCTACATTTGGATGTAGCGATCCCGGCAGCAATACAAGGCTGTCACCTTTTTTTTGAAAAACCAATTTCCGATTCGGAAGATAGAATCCCGGAATTAAAAAAAGCACTTCAAATTGGCAAAGGAAAAGCAGTGACCGGGTTTCAATACCGCTTTCACCCAGGGTTACAACAAGTTAAGGACTGGATTGAAGGCGGTGTAATTGGAAATGTCGTTTCTGCGCGCGCACATTGGGGAGAATATTTGCCCGGCTGGCACCCGTGGGAGGATTATCGCCAGAGTTATAGTGCTCGTAAAGACTTGGGTGGCGGTGTGATTCTGACCCTTTGCCACCCTATCGATTATTTTCGCTGGATGTTTGGAGAAATTCAGGCAGTTTTTGGTACCTATCGAACCATTCCGGAATTGAAAATTGATACAGAAGGGGTAGCAGATATTCAACTGGATTTTGATGGCGTCCTGGGTTATGTGCACTTAAATTATATACAAAGGCCTGGAAAACATGTGATAGAAATTATTGGAGATTCAGGTACAATAACCTGGGATAATAAAGATGGGATTGCCAAGTGTTATTCTGCATTAAATGATGAAATGCTCGAGTTTATCCCCCCCTCTGATTTTGAAAGAAACACGCTATTCCTGGCGGAAATGAAAAATTTCATTGACACGATAAATGAAAAAGCAGAACCAATGTGTACCCTGGATGATGGTCTTCAAATTCAGAAAATTATCTCCGCAATCTATCAAAGTCAGATAGAAAATCGTCGCATTCAGGTTACTGCGAGTTAATAAAATTGCTTTAATCAAGTCTGTGGTCAACCTTAAAGGATAAGAGAATGAGTAATATTTTTGAAAAATTCAGTATGAGAGACAAAGCAGCCATTGTCACTGGGGGGGCAGGGTTATTAGGACGACAATTTTCCAAAACGCTGGCAGAAGCGGGCGCTGGGGTGGTGGTGGCTGATCTTTTCTTTGAAAAAGCGGAAGAGGTTGCACAAGGATTGCGTTCCTCTGGTTTACAAGCTATTGCCGTCCAGGTGGATATAACTGATAAAAGCTCCGTTGAAAATATGGTTGCAACAACAGTTCAAGAATTTGGCAGCCTCAATGCTATCGTAAATAGTGCGGCAATGGATCCGAAATTTGATAGTGAACATGCCGGTCAGCACAACAATAATTTTGAAGATTATCCGGTGGAAATGTTTCGCTCTGCCTTGGATGTAAACCTAGTAGGGATGTTTCTTTGTTCTCAGGCAGCAGCTAAAGCCATGTTGCCCCATAACAAAGGCTCCATTATCAATATTTGCTCAACTTATGGACTGGTTGGACCGGATCAACGTCTATATGAACGCGCAGGTCAACCAAAACAATTTAAACCAGTTTTTTACACTGTATCCAAGGCTGGCGTTTTGGGCTTTACCAAATATCTGGCGACTTATTATCGTGGCACGCAGATTCGAGTAAACGCCTTAACACCGGGGGGTGTTTACAATAACCATGATGAAATTTTCACTGAACGCTATTCAGCCAAAACTGTTTTAGGAAGAATGGCTGATCAGGACGAAATGAATGGCGCCTGCCTATTCCTGGCTTCAGATGCCTCATCTTACATGACAGGCGCTAATCTGGTGGTAGATGGAGGCTGGACAGCATGGTAGCCAAACCTGAAATTTTGGCAGTTATCCCGGCTAGAGGAGGTTCCAAAGGAATCCCACGCAAGAACATTAAGAACTTTGCTGGGTACCCATTAATCGCTTATAGTATTCAGGCTGGATTGAATTCAAGATTTGTCACACGGACGGTTGTTTCCACAGACGATTTAGAAATTGCTGAAATAGCCAGACAATATGGAGCTGAAATTCCTTTCCTGCGTCCGGCAGAATTAGCCCAGGATAAAACTCTGGACTTTCCAGTATTTGAGCATTTGCTTAAAACACTAAAAGTAAAAGAAGGCTATGAACCTGATTTTGTTATCCAGTTAAGGCCAACTTCTCCCATCCGCCCTTTATCATTGGTGGATGATGCAGTTGAACTCATAATGAGTGACCCTGAAATTGATTCGGTCAGAGGTGTGGTGCCTTCCGGGCAAAACCCCTTTAAAATGTGGAAAGTTGACCCAAAAAGTGGTTTTATGTCAGGCCTTTTAACGGTTGACGGAATTGATGAACCTTATAATTCTGCCCGCCAGGCTTTACCGGACACATACTGGCAAACCGGTCATATTGATGTCATTCGAACCCAGGTGATCACACATCAAAAATCATTGTCTGGAAGGAAGATAAAACCAATCTTCATTAACCCAGACTATACCGTCGATATTGACAAACCTTCGGATTGGCAAAAAGCTGAATGGCTGGTCTGGTATGGGGGATTGGAAATGGTTGTGCCTGGAAATCTACGACGACCCTTACCACAAAAAGTGGATCTGATCGTATTTGATTTTGATGGTGTTATGACCGATGATAAAGTTTATGTTAATCAGGAAGGTATCGAGATGGTGGCTGCCAATCGGCGAGATGGGATGGGGGTTACCCAATTGCATAAGCTGGGAGTCAAAATGATTGTCCTCTCTTCTGAAACCAATCCAGTGGTCAAAGCGCGCTGTAAAAAATTGAATTTACCGGTAATTCAGGGGGTGGAAGAAAAAGCATCTGTGCTTAAGAATTATCTGAATGAAAACCAAATTAATCCTAAACATGTTATTTATTTAGGGAATGATATTAATGATCTGCCATGTTTCCCTTTGGTTGGTTGTGCCTTAGCAGTAGCGGACGCACACCCGGCTGCTTTACGGCAGGCAGACATTGTTTTACAGCAAAAAGGTGGGCAGGGGGCTGTTCGTGAAATTTGTGACTTGCTGATACAATCCAGCAGAAATTAATCCGTTAGAGGAGTGATAATGGCAAAGGTAATTGATATTGAAAATAAAAAAGTTGGTGAAGATCAACCAGTTTATATCGTCGGAGAAATTGGCATTAACCACAATGGAGATCTAAATATCGCTAAAAAGCTGGTAAAAGAAGCTTTTCTGGCTGGGATGGATGCCGTAAAATTTCAGAAAAGGACACCCGAAATCTGTGTGCCAAAAGAACAACAATCTCAAATGCGCGATACTCCCTGGGGCTATATCAGCTATCTGGATTATCGCTACAAGGTCGAGTTTGGTGTGGATGAATATCGAGAAATTGACAAACTGTGTAAAGAATTGGGTATCACCTGGTTTGTCTCTGTCTGGGACGAATTGTCCGTAGATTTTATGGAACAATTTTCGCCTGCATGCTACAAAGTTCCATCCGCTTCCATGACTGATCTGCCCCTTTTGAAGAAACTTCGATCCACTGGTAGGCCATTAATCTTATCAACTGGTATGTCCACCATGAATCAAATTCGAACTGCAATAAATGAAATTGGGAATGAGAATTTGGTGATTACCCATACCACCAGCGCCTATCCCTGTCCTCCGGATGAACTAAACTTAAAAATGATTGAAACTTTAAAAAAAGAATTTGAATGCCCAATTGGCTATTCCGGTCATGAAGTTGGTTTGGTACCATCTGCAGTTGCGGTTGCATTAGGTGCCTGTCTGGTTGAACGCCATATCACGCTCGATAGAGCCATGTGGGGCTCAGACCAGGCTGCCTCGGTTGAGCCGCAAGGAATGGAAAAACTGGTTAAATATATTCGTGTAACTGAACAAGCGTTAGGAGACGGCGTTAAAAAAGTTTACGATAGCGAAAAATCATCTTTACAGAAATTGCGCCGGGTTACTTCTTTCTAATGTTTGGCAAGTTGCAGAAAATTAACGCTGGAGTTCGTCAGCGCTGGATCCATTATGGGAATGATCAGCGCATCGCAAAATTAGCCAGCGAGGTTGAAAAAAATTCAAAAAAAACCAATCAGGCACCTGTTATCATGATGGGTGTCTCAACACGTATTCAGGGTATGAGTCTGAATGCAGGCTTTGCTTTGTTGGTCAAATGGTGTCTGGAGTTGCAGGGGGTTCCGGTAATTCAATTTGTATGTGATGCTGGCATGAATCATTGTATGCTCGGCAGTATCCTGAACAATCCATTAGACCCACCCCCATGCCAGATTTGTATTCGACAATCTAAAAAGCTCTACCCACATTCAAAAATCGCCTGGTTTTCCAATCAATCCTTGACTTCTTTGGAGCAAGACTTATCAGAGCTTTCAATCCAGCAGTTATCGGATTTTTGTTATAACGATATCCCTCTTGGCGCTTTTGTTCTCCCGTCTATTCGCTGGGTTCTGCGTTGTTTCCATTTGCCTGAAACTGAGGAGACAAAAATCCTATTCAAAGATTATATTTTGGCGGCTGAAAGTATTGCCCGTCAATTTGAAGAACTGATTCAACGCGAGAAACCACAAAAGCTGATCGTTTTTAATGGCATGACATTTCCGGAAGCAACTGCCCGCTGGATCGCAAAGAAGCATAATATTCCAGTGGTCACTCATGAAGTTGGATTACAACCGTTTTCAGCTTATTTTACCTATGGTCATGCTACTGCCTATCCGATTACGATTGACGATAATTTCTCATTAACTGCTGAGCAAAATAAATCACTGGATCATTATTTAGAGCAACGGTTTCAGGGAAATTTCACCATGGCAGGGGTTCGCTTTTGGCCTACCATGCGCACATTGAGTGATTCTTTTCAAAAATTGTCTGCACAGTTTACCCAAATTGTGCCAATTTTTACAAATGTGATCTTTGATACCAGCCAATCACACGCCAATGTTATTTTCGAGCATATGTTTGATTGGTTAGATCAGGTTTTGACCATTATACAGAAACATCCCGAGACTCTTTTCATTATTCGGGCTCATCCGGATGAAGCCCGCCCAGGGAAAGCAAGCCGTGAAAGTGTGGCACATTGGGCAAAATTAAATCGAGTCGATACGCTTGAAAACGTGGTGTTTGTCGATGCGACCGAGTATTTTAGCTCTTACGAATTAATTCAAAAATCTAAATTAGTAATGATATATAATTCGACCATTGGATTGGAAGCTACTTTGTTGGGGGTTCCAGTATTATGTGCTGGTAAATCCAGGTTTACGCAAATTGACACAGTGTATTTTCCTCCTGACCGCGAAGAATATCTGCAAACCTTCGAACAATTTCTTCATGCGAAAAAAATCAATTTACCGCAAAAATTTATTGAAAATACCCGAAAATTTCTTTATACCCAGTTATATCGTGTATCGCTCTCATTTGCAGATTATTTAGAAGAGGATCAGGTTTGGAAAGGTTATGTTCAGTTAAAGGATTTTGGCTGGCAAGATCTTTTACCTGAAAATTCAAAACTGATGAAAATTATTACAGATGCAATTTTGTATGATGCCCCTTTTGAGTTGGATATATGAGCCCCGTTTGTTCGATCATTATTCGCGCTTTTAATGAAGAAAAACACATTGCCAGATTACTGGATGGAATTCGGCATCAATCCGTTCAGGATGTCCAAATTATCCTGGTGGATTCAGGTTCTGCGGATCGAACCGTAACAATTGCAAAAGAATATAGTGTGGAAATAGTCAACATTCAACCGCAGGAGTTCACCTTTGGGCGCTCTCTTAATTTTGGTATTGCCCATGCCAACGCTGATCTCGTTGTTTTTGCCAGTGCACATGTTTATCCGGTTTATCCTGATTGGCTGGAGAGATTATTGGAACCATTTTCGGATGAAAGAGTGGCACTTTCTTACGGAAAACAAAGAGGGATGGAGACGACCCAGTTTTCCGAGCATCAGATTTTCAAGCACTGGTTTCCGGATTTTTCAACGTTTAATCAGGATTATCCTTTTTGTAATAATGCCAATGCTGCCATTCGAAAAAAATTGTGGGAACAAAATGCTTACAATGAGACATTACCCGGTTTGGAAGATTTGGCCTGGGCCAGATGGGCGCATGAACAAGGTTATAAAATAGCCTACGTTGCTGAAGCTGAGATCATTCATGTTCACAATGAATCCTGGCGCGGAATCTCCAATCGGTATCGGCGGGAAGGGATGGCTTTTAAAATGATCTATCCACAGGAACAATTTACATTCTTGGATTTAATGAAGGCCTTCTTTACGAACGTCAAAAATGATCTGGATGTTGCCAAAAAAGAAAAAAAGACAAAGCAAGTTTGGAAGAGTATTATTGGTTTTCGATGGAATCAGTTCTATGGAACTTATTTGGGTTATCACCAATCCGGACCATTAACCTGGCAACTGAAACAAACATTTTATTACCCCCGCGATGGGCAGGATATTACCAAAAAAGATCGAGAAGTCAGACCCATTCATTATAAGGATCGGGTAGAAAAGGATGAGAATAAATGAATCAAAAATTAAAAATTGCTGCACTGGTTCCTATGCGTCATAACTCAATAAGGGTTGCAGAAAAAAATTATCGAATGATTTCTGGTAAACCTCTGTATCACTATATAATTTCCAGCCTCCTTTCTGTTAAAGAAATAGATCATATTGTGGTGGATACAGATAGTCCGGTGATTGTTGAGGGACTTGTAACTTACTTCCCATCTGTAACGATCATCGATCGCCCCGAACGTTTACGGACCGACACTGTTCCGATGAATGAAATTTTGCTTCATGATACAGAAACCATAAACGCCGATTTATATCTTCAAACACACAGTACCAATCCGCTAGTTAAACCAGCGACTTTTTCAAGAGCGATTAACCAGTTATTGGAAAACATGCCTGCGTATGACTCTTTATTCTCTGTAACCAAGCAGCAAACTCGGTTTTGGGATCAACTAACCCGACCGGTGAATCATAATCCCTCCATTTTACTGCGGACACAGGATTTACCCCCAATTTTCGAAGAGAATTCCTGCATTTATATTTTTCAACGAAAAACTCTGGTTGAGCATAGAAATAGATTGGGAGAGAGACCCTTAATGTTCGAAATGGATCGGGCAGAATCTTTTGATATTGACGAAGAATTTGATTTTCTACTGGCTGATTTAATGCTTTCGCATCAGTCAAAAAATGATTTGGTATAATCCAATACGATTTCATTCAGCAGGAGCTTTATGACCCATACTGTTTTATTGTCTGCGCCGTATATGATTCCTTTTAAGGAGCGATTTATCCCGGTTCTGGAAGCCTTTGATATTGAAGTAATCATTCCGGAAGTTCACGAGCGATTATCTGAAGAAGAGATTCTGCAATATTCTGGAAAAATTGATGGCGTTATTTGTGGAGATGACCGGTTCACACCGCGAGTTATTGATGCCTGCCTCCCACGCTTGAAAGTAATTTCCAAATGGGGAACGGGGATCGATTCAATCGATAAACCTTACGCTAATTCAGTGGGTGTAATGGTCGGAAACACGCCAAACGCCTTTACTTTGCCGGTGGCGGACTCAGTGATTGGTTATATGTTGACCTTTGCACGGCGAATACCCTGGATGGACAAAGCTATGAAAAAAGGCGAATGGGAAAAAATTCCTGGACGGTCATTAAGTGAATGCACTTTAGGGGTGATCGGGGTTGGAAATATCGGCAAAGCTGTAATTCGCCGGGCAAAAGCCTTTGGACTGCGAATGCTGGGAAATGATATCCGTGATATTGAGCCAGACTTTATTTTAGAACAGGGTGTGCGGATGGTTTCATTACCGGAGTTATTGAGTCAGGCAGATTTTATTTGTGTAAGTTGTGATCTCAACCCGACCAGTACTCATTTAATTAATTCTGAAACATTATCCCATGTAAAAAAAGATGCTGTTTTGATTAATGCAGCCCGGGGACCAATTGTTCATGAAGTCGCTTTGATTAACTGGTTGCAATCCGGAAAACTTGCTGGCGCAGCCCTGGATGTTTTTGAGGTGGAACCTTTACCACATGATTCTCCTCTCTTATCCATGGATAACGTTATGTTGGCTCCGCACAATTCCAATTCCAGCCCACAAGCCTGGGAAAGAGTTCATTGGAATACCATTAAAAATTTGCTCATAGGCCTCGGAATTGACCCGGCTGGATTAGAACGATTTAAATAATTATTAAGATTTGAGAGAATGAAAACGAATCAACGAGTATTGTTAATTACAGGGGCAGCAGGAGGAATCGGCCGTGCGACCGTGGAGTTATTTAATGAGAAAGGTTGGGTCGTCATTGGGGTTGACCGAAAACCTTATGGGAGTTCCTTCCCGCCATCAGGACTCTTCATTGAAACTGATATTTCAGATCCCGCCCGATTAGAAGACACTTATGATATCGTGAAAAAATTTACTGATTCACTGGATGCAGTAGTCAATAACGCAGCTTTACAGGTGGTCAAACCGCTATTGAAAACGACAGTTGAGGAATGGGATGCGGTCATGGCATCTAATTTACGATCTGTTTTTCTGGGAGCAAAATTAGCATATCCATTGTTGAAAAACCGAGACGGAGGTGCAATTGTCAATGTCTCTTCGGTGCATGCAATTGCCACGTCCACCGGGGTGGGAAGTTATGCAGCCAGTAAGGGTGGGTTACTTGCCTTGACCCGTTCAATGGCGATCGAATTTGCCCAGGACAACATTCGCGTTAATGCAATATTACCCGGTGCAGTCGATACTCCAATGCTCTTAGCGCATTTAGATCAGTTTCGTTTGGAAAACCTTGCCAGAAAAACTGTCAATGGCAGAATAGGGTTACCTGCAGAAGTTGCTTATGTAATTTATTTTTTGGCTGATGAAGAACAATCCTCCTTCATGACAGGGCAATCTATCGTCGTCGATGGCGGCGCTACCGCAAAACTCAGTACGGAATAAAAATATGAAAGAAGAGATCAAAAAACTTATTCCTGCACCGGTTTTACCGGTGGCACGAGATACTTTGGATGCGATCAAGCGCGTTAAACAAATTCCGGATGCATATTTTCATTCTTGGCGGGCACAATCCCGAAAAGAATTACTACAATTTAAAAATATCCATACTGGAAAACGCTGTTTCATTTTAGGGAATGGGCCCAGTCTGAAAGATACAGATTTAAAGAAATTAAAGAATGAATTTACTTTTGGAATGAATCGTATTTACTTAGCTTTTCAAGATATGGGGTTTAAAACCAGTTATTATGTTTCCGTTAATGACCTGGTGATTGAACAATGTGCTGCTGATATTCAAAATCTGGATATACCGCGATTTGTCTCCTGGCGGGCAGGAAGAAATTGGCTCACGAAAGAAGAACAATTATATTTTCTCTACACGACTTACACAGAACCTAAATTTGCAAAAAACATCTGTAATCGCTTATGGGAAAGCGCCACAGTCACTTATGTAGCACTCCAACTCGCATATTACATGGGTTTTGAAGAAGCAATTTTAATTGGTGTTGATCACAATTTTGAAACAAAAGGAAAAGCTAACACCACTGTTGTTTCGCAAGGTGACGACCCTAATCATTTTCACCCTGGTTATTTTGGCAAAGGCTTTCGCTGGCAGTTACCTGATCTGGAAAAGTCTGAAGTCGGATATCGAATGGCACGCAAGGTTTTTGAAGAAGATGGCAGAAAAGTGTTGGATGCAACAGTAAACGGTAAGCTGACGATTTTTGACAAAGTTGATTACAACTCTTTGTTCTAAGATAAGCGGATATCCAGAAAATAAATTCACATACCCTTTATGACAAAAACACCTATCATTTCGATTATCACACCATCCTTCAACCAGGCAAAATACCTTGAAGCTGCGATGCAATCTGTAATAAGTCAGGATTATCCATCCCTGGAATATATTGTGGTGGATGGAGGTTCAACAGATGGCAGCCAGGAAATCATTGAAAAATATACAGAGAAACTAGCCTGGTGGGTTTCTGAAAAGGATCAGGGTCAGGCAGATGCCTTTAATAAAGGGTTAAAGCATGCATCCGGGAAATACATTGGCTGGCTGAATTCAGATGACCTGTTTTTCGATCATACCATTGCTGAAGCAGTGCAACTCCTGGATACGAATCCAGAAGTATCGTTTGTCTTTGGCGATGTTCAATCCATAAATGACAATGGGCAACCCATTAATATTATGAAATATGGTTCCTGGGGACTGCTGGACTTAATGAAATTCCGAATCATCGGTCAACCGGCAGTTTTTATGCGCAAAGATTTTCTGGATTCAATTAGTGGGCTAGACACCAGTTACCATCTTTTGCTTGATCACCATCTCTGGCTGCAGTTAGCTTCTAAGGGACCAATACTGTATTCGCAAAAAATTTGGGCAGCAGCACGATTTCATTCGGAAGCCAAGAATTTAGCCCAGGCTGAGAAATTTGGGCAGGAAGCTTATCGTTTGGTTGAATGGATGGAGAACAACCCTGATCTGAATGCATTGTTTTTAGCTAATCACAATAAAATTCTGGCTGGCGCTCATCGCATGGATGCCAGGTATTTATTGGATGCCGGCCAATATCATGAATCAGCCAATGCTTATTGGCAAGGTATCAAATTAAGTTTTCCTGTTATTCTTCCCGAATTACATCGAATGATTTATGCTCTCATTGCGCCTTTAGGGTTTAAAAAGATAAAGGATCTTTACCTGAAATTAAGATTTCGGATTACAAGACCAGACCTGAAGGGTAAATCATAATGAATACCGACAACCCAGAAACTTCGCTAAAAAAAGAACTTTTATTCAACCAGAATAAAACGCTTTTTTACATTTTTTTTGTCATTATTTTATTGGTCGGATTAGGTATTCGTTTTTATGATCTGACGGATGCTCCTCTGGACTTTCACCCAACCCGACAACTCTTTTCTGCCTTAAAAGCCCGTGGAATGTTTTACGAAAACCTGAAAACTGCCCCCGAATGGCAGCGAGAATTTGCGATCCAGCAATGGAAAAAACAAGGTTTCATTGAACCGCCGGTCATGGAACGAATTACCGCTTTTTTCTATCAGGTTCTTGGAATGGAAGCTTTGTGGATTCCAAGAGTTTTAGCGATCCTTTTTTGGACAATCGGGGGAGTTTTTCTGATGTTGATCGCCTTGGCGATTATCGATCGAAACGCAGCCATTATCGCCTTTTTGTTATTTATGGTGACACCTTATTCAGCCATTGCCAGCCGTGCATTTCAACCAGACCCGTTAATGGTGATGTTGATGATAATTGGTTTATGGGGATTGGTACGCTGGATTAAAGATGAAAACATGGTGAATGGAGTGATTGCCGGATTATTCTCAGGTCTGGCAATTTTTGTAAAATCGGTGGTAATTTTCCCACTTGCCTTTGTCTTTATCGCGGTGGTCATCTTTAAAAAGAAATCATTGAAAAACCTTATAAAATCCCCATCTATCTGGGTAATGGGCTCCCTTTCCATTCTGCCTTATATTGGGTACTTGATTTATGGTCTGAAGATTAATGGGGCGCTTACCTCAGAGTTCAGTTTACGATTCTTTCCTGAACTATGGACTGATCCAGCCTTCTGGATTCGCTGGAATAACATGATCAGTTCGGTGATCGGATTTGTAATATTTTTGGCTTCGATAATCGGGATATTGCTTTTAAAGAAACCCGTTCATCGTGTTTTTCTGACAGCCCTCTTTGCGGGTTACTTTGTGTATGGATTAACACTTCCTTACCATATCTCGACCCACGATTATTACCAGTTGCCCTTTATTCCCATTGCTGTTCTGGGTGCGTCGGCTGCATTCAGTCAGGTTATCCAGGGTGTTCAAAAACCAAATTGGCTAAGCAATCTGGTGATTATTGGAGTCCTGGCTTATTATTTAGCCATGAACGCATGGGATGTGCGAGTATCTTTAGCCCGCAATAATTATCGTAATGAAGTTACCTTTTGGCAGAAGATGGCTGAAAAATTCTCCCCGAATGATAGCTTGATTGGTATAACCCAGGATTATGGATATAGGCTCAATTATTGGGGATGGCGCGATATTGAAAACTGGATGGCTACCTACGATTTCTCTTTGCGTGAATTAGCAGGCCAGGAATTTGATATGAAAGCCTATTTTGAAGAACAAATTCAAGGGAAGGATTACTTCCTGGTGACAAATCTTTCAGAATTGGATAATCAACCAGAAATTAAACAAATTTTATTTGATAATTACTCAATTCAAGAACAGACCGGAGATTATATTATTTTTGACTTACATCAAAAAACGGGAAAATAAATGCAGCCATTGGTATCTATCGTAACGCCATCATTTAATCAGGATCGCTATCTGGAAAGAACGATTCAATCTGTTTTAAACCAATCGTATCCTAACATCGAATACATTGTTATTGATGGTGGTTCTACAGATGGTAGTGTAGAAACCATAAAGAAATACGCTTCAAGAATCTCTTATTGGCAATCAGAAAAAGATCAGGGACAAACCGATGCAATCAATCAGGGTTTCTCCAGAGCTCAAGGTCAGATTTTTGCCTGGATCAATTCGGACGATACCTACGAACCGCAGGCTGTGGTTGAGGCGGTTGAGTTTTTAACGAACAACCCGGATGTTGGTTTGGTTTATGGAGATTGTAATTTCATTAATGATAAAGATAACATTATCGGGAAATTCAATGCCAGACAAACAGATTACCAGAAGCTAAAGACCGGCTACGTGCATATTCCGCAACAATCCTCTTTCTGGCGCGCTGAACTTTGGCACCAGGTGGGGCCATTAGACTCATCCATCTATTTTGCAATGGATTACGACTTATGGCTGCGGCTCGCAAAAATTAGTAACATCATTTATCACCCACGAATGTGGGCCAATTTCCGGCTGCATGGGGATGCTAAAACCATTGCAGAGGATGATCGCTGCTGGATCGATATGGTCAAAATCCATTACCGGAATGGGGGTAAATGGTGGCAACCCATTGTCTGGAAATATTGGATTCGCAAAATTGTTGCCCCTTATATTCGATCTAAACGCAAAAAAATGATTTCAGAATAAACAAAGCCAGAAAACGATATAAATTTTTTCGAAAACCATCTTTCGACACGTTATAATCAAATAAATTCATTTCGGGTTGATCATGAAAAGATTTGTTAATATATGTGTTGCCTTTTTGGTCCTTTTATTCTTGTCTGCCTGTACTAGTAGTCAGGCAACATTTACTCCACAGGTTGTTGAAATTCCAACAGCGACCAAAGTGGATTTACCTACTGTTATTCCGACATCTTCAAGTGGTGAATTGCCAACCGAATCCGCAACAGTTGAAGTACCTGCAGAACCTACCCCCACCCTTGAACCAACTGAAACCCCCCAAATGAAAACAGTTTCAACATTCCCGGATGCAAGTAGGGTTTATTGGGTTGAAATTGCTTCCGGGTTTACCAGACCGGTTGGGATGGCTTCATATAAGGGTGATACTTTCTTGATATACGTTTTAGACCAAAATGGTTATATCTGGGTAATTGAAGACGGTACGCTGAGCAATGAACCTTTCTTGGATTTGACCAATAAAACAACCATCAGCGGAAACGAACGCGGATTATTGGGAATGGCTCTGGACCCGAATTTTGGAAGCAATGGGTTCTTTTATCTGGATTACACCAATTTTGATGGCAACACAGTGATTGCCCGTTACCTCGCCCAGGATGATCGCAGAAAAGCAATTCCGGATAGCGAACAAATATTATTTACTGTCAATCAACCATATTCCAATCATAATGGTGGCAATTTATTATTTGGACCGGATGGCTTCCTCTATATTGGCATGGGAGATGGAGGATCACAAGGAGATCCGGATTTTCGGGCACAAAACAACTTTACGCTATTGGGAAAAATGTTAAGGATTGCAGTACAGGGACAGGGTATGTATGCTATTCCGTCTGATAACCCATTTGTTAATGGGGGCGGGAGTGCAGAAATTTGGGCGGTTGGATTACGGAACCCCTGGCGCTTCTCATTTGACCGCCTGACAGGTGACCTTTGGATCGGTGATGTTGGCCAGAATAACTGGGAGGAGATTGATTTTGTTTCTAAGGGCTCCACTCAGGAAAAAAACTTTGGCTGGAGTTATCGCGAGGGAACGCATGCCTATAAGGGAGATCCACCCAATACAGCGGACATGATTGACCCTGTATTTGAATATAACCACGGATTGGGTTGTTCGGTGACCGGCGGCTATGTTTACCGGGGAGAAAATTTACCGGACTGGTATGGCGTTTATTTGTTTGGGGACTATTGCACCGGAATTGTCTGGGGTTTATTGCCGCTTGAAAACGGTAAATTTCAATCTCAACAATTGTTTTCAACGGGTGAAAATATCAGTTCTTTTGGTGAAGATGTGAATGGAGAGTTATATTTGATTTCTCACAATGGGTCGGTTTATCAGTTGCGCTCAAAGTAATTAATGCCCTCAATGATATAATCATTTTTGAATAATCATCGAATTTTTAAAGGAGGATAAAGATGGCAGAAAAACGATGGTATCCAATCAAAACCCAATACTGCAAACATGTTGGGGGCGATGTTCAACTCGAAGTTCATGTCGTGCTGCCGGCTGAATATCTACCTGATCAACCCCCGCGCGTCATCGGGCATCGATGCTCCCATGGGTTGCAATGCAGTCTGCTGACACACCCAAGCTGTACATGGGCAGGCACAAACCCAAACTTTGACCCCTTTGCTGAATAACGTTGCACTCTGTTACCAGCAAATCAAATATTCAACTTTTTTTAAATAAAAATCAAATAACGGATAATTTTTTCCCAACTTTTTGAAAAGCTTTCAGGCATAAATCTAGATCATTCTGGGTATGGGTAGCTGAAATCATTACCCGTATTCTGGCTTTTCCGACTGGCACGGTTGGAAACCCTAAAGCCATGGCAAAAACACCTTCATCAAATAACTCTTTGCTAAATTCTTTGGCTAGTTTTGCATCCCCTAGCATCACAGGGGTGATCGGAGTTTGTGATACTCCGGTATCAAAGCCAAGTTTTTTCATTTCTGCTTTAAAATAATTTCCATTTGCCCATAAACGATCCACCAATTCAGTGGATTCTTCCAGTAAATTAACCGCAGTAAGGCAAGCAGCTACATCAGCTGGAGTTAATGCAGAAGAAAAAATGAATGGCCGGCCACGTTGGCGAATCCATTCGATTAGTTTAGCATTCCCTGCCACCATACCGCCCATCACACCAAAAGCTTTGGACATGGTGCCTACTTCAATATCCACTTTTCCATGTAATCCAAAGTGATCTACAATCCCGCGCCCACCTTTTCCGACTACCCCTTCTCCATGAGCATCATCGACCATCAGCATAACATCATATTTGCTGGTGACATCGTAAATTTTATCGAGTGGAGCTAAATCACCATCCATACTAAAAACGCCGTCGGTAATGGCCAATAGCCGGCGATAATTTCCTTGGTTTTCCAGAATCTTCGCTTCCAGATCGTTTACATCTGCGTGGTTAAATCTAATAATCGTTCCACCGGATAAGCGACAGCCATCAATAATTGATGCGTGGTTTAACTCATCGGAGAGGATGCCATCTTCTTTCCCAACTAGGCAGGGAATTGTGGCTAAATTAGCGGTAAAACCTGATTGAAATGAAACAACCGCTTCTACACCTTTAAATTCTGCCAACCGTTTTTCTAATTCAAGATGGACTTCCATCGTTCCAGCGATGGATCGCACTGCACCCGGCCCCACACCATAGGCATCCACGACTTTTTTAACGGCTGCAATCATTTTCGGATGATTTGCCAGACCAAGGTAATTGTTTGAACAAAAATTCAGAACCTTTTTATCATCGACAACTAACCAGGCGCCTTGGGGTGAACTAATTGTTCGAATTTGGTTATATAAACCATTATCCTTTAAGGATTGAATTTCATCTTCTGCCCAGCTTAAACGGTTTATCATTTTTACACCTTTCAGATTATGGGTTTATTGATTATGGAAATTATAGCGCAGGAAAATATGATTTGTTTAAAAAAATTATTATATTGAATGCTTTTATTTTTGATCCGATAAATTAAAATCACTAAAATAACCCAATTCCAAAAGAGTTTTTCGAACCTGTTCAATTCCGCCCGGTGAAACCGAAACCGTATTTGGGTTGAAGACAGCCAGGATAAATTTTTTGACTGACGAAGAAAGCAAAGCTTTGACTACTTCTGGATCGCTGATTTGTAAAATAATAGTTGTATGAATAAATGCCTGAGTACCTAACTTTTCCCAATTCTCAAGAGATTTTATTAATTTTGGAGGAAATGGGTGATTCAAAACAGGTTGAATAATTTTTATTAAATGATTTACCTTTAAACCTTGCTCGGATGCCCGGGTTAATGAATTTGTTGTGATTGTGTAAATAAATCCTTCCCGCGATTTTCCAACCCATTCACAAAACCGTGATAACTGGTAGCGAATAGCACGTGCATATCGGGTTGAAAAAGTTATTTTTCCATAAGAATCAATAGTGACGCGACCTTCTTCAGGTTTAGCGGCTTCCGGAGCATGAAAAGTTATTAAATCATTAAAAACACCCGAACATCTGAATGAAGCCGGTTGGTCCTGGCCTTCCGATAACGCCAGATCTATTAATCCCAACCAGTAGAGAGGGCCTGTGATTAGAAATCGTAATAATGCTCCATCTACAGCGTCCCAATGCGCAAATCCGCGCAGGTAATCTTCTGTACCCGCTTTTTTTATGTACCAGGTATCATAATTTCCAACTGGTCTTTGAAAATCCGGATTTGTTTGAAAAATATATTCAATGAAACTCTCAATATTCCACCATTGCTGGATGGGAATTAACGATAATTGCTCGAGAACAAACTGGCGGGCTTTTTTATGGTTACGGTCTAAAATACCATCAACTGATAAGCCGGGAACAAATTCGATCTCATTAATTTGTTCGCTTTCCATCCAGGCTTTGATCATTTGCGAAAGAGCAATTTCTCTGGGTGCTTCTAAAAATAAACGTGTTTTTTCAGAGTTAACATCACCGTTTGATAATAAGATTCCCATCTCAGTTAAAACTTTTCGCTGAAAGTTGGTGGAGAACTCAAAGTAATCAGAGTAAGTTTCAGGTGAAAAACCATTCCGAATGGCAGCCAATAAAGTGGTGCTGTCATCCAGAATTAAATCTGATGACAATTTAATTGTTTGAGTTTCTTTTACTGATGCTGGCCGGCCTGGAATTTGTTTCTTCTGATGATGGACCGGTTCTAATTGGGCAAATATCTCCTCCGGGATGTACACATATTCCTGGGGTTCTGCATCGATGCTTAAAAAAGCCCGTCCGATGAAAGCCCGATACCAAAGATTTTCAGTGGGAGTGGACGGATGCAAGTCAGGACGTTCGCGGTCTCGTTTTGCTGCACCCATGACCTGAATATCCCCATAATCCCGCACAAATTTGGCCCAGGGAATGCGGCCATGATTTTCAAGAATAGCATCGAATGCGGTGCGAACCGTTTCTGGTAAAGTATCATAAATCTCGCGTATGATTTCAGGATTGTTCATTTCTAAAGTTAAATAAGTTCTGGCGGTGTAGGCATCGGGTGCTTTTAATTCAATGCCCCATCCATTTGCTACGATTTTTAAGAAGCCTAAATCCTGTCCATTCAAAACGCTGGCGATATTTAACATATAATGAAACATCCCTTAATCATATATTTTCATAAAAATTATAGAATTAATGTTCAATTGTGTCAATCAAATATTTAATTGGCATGATTATTGCTCGTTAACCTATCGATTTCGTCGATCTTATTTAATTGACTTACGTACTACTTACTTGTATAATTTCACAAGTCAACAGGATAATGGGTATCAAATGGCCTTAAAAGGTAACCTCCGAGATTTTACAATAACGCAATTACTGAATTTGGTTAATCTAGCTGGTAAAACCGGTACTTTGGTTATTGAAGGATCAGCTAATGTTGCAAAAATTACCTTTCGGGAGGGGAAATTAGTCTATGCCCAGATGGATCATTTGGATAATTCATTGGCTGGAATATTAAGACGGTCAAAAAAGATTACTGCTCGCCAATATACGATCCTTTCCGAACGGGCTGCAAACATGAGTGACAAAGAACTTGGGATTTTGTTGATTAACGCCGGTTATTTAAATCAGTATGATATTATCGAGAGTTTGCAGCAATATTTTATCAGCATTGTCCGCCAGTTATTTACCTGGGTGGATGGGTTTTTCAATTTTCAGGTTAATTCGTTGCCACCCCCGGACAAAATTCCTATTCGCATGGATCTTGAAAATTTGATTATTGAAGGCTCACGGCAGATACGTGAATGGGAACAATTACAACAGGAAATTCCTTCCCTCGACATGTCCTTAAAATTTAGTGAGCGTCCTGGTATCAATATTAGAAATATTACCCTCAGTGTGGAAGAATGGCGTGTGGTTTATTATGTAAATCCGAAGAACACGATGCGGCAGATCGCCAAAGCCACAAAATTGAATGATCTGGAAATAAGGCGGATCGTTTTTTCATTGTTGCAGGCTGGTCTGGTTGAAATCATTCGTCCAGGAGAAAAACCAATGCCGGCCGCAAAACCTCGAACCATACCGGTAGTTGCGAAGACAGAACAAAAATCATTAATAAATCGAATTATCGATAGAATTCGTACCATTTAAAGAGTATTTATGCAAACCGTAAAAATTGTTGTAACAGGGCCTTTCAGCTCAGGAAAAACAGAATTTATTCAAACGATTAGTGAAATTGATGTTGTTTCAACGGAGAAAAAAATATCGCTTGAAGCTGAAAAGATTAAAGCTGCAACAACTGTCGCAATGGATTTTGGTAGGATAACAATTGATAATGAATTGGTTTTATATATGTTTGGTACCCCAGGTCAGAGGCGATTTGATTTCATGTGGGAAATCTTATCTGAGGGAATGTTAGGGTTTATCGTCATGGTTGATAGTTCCAGACCTGAAACTTTTCGTGAGGCCAGATATATCCTGGAAACCTTCAGAGCTTATGCCCCCACGCCTTATGTAGTAGCTGCTAATAAACAAGATTTGGAAGATGCCTGGGAAATCGAAGATATGCGCTTTGCCTTGCGGTTGGATCCTAAAATAAAATTGTTACCCTGCGTGGCACATGATAAAGAATCGGTCAAGAAAGTTCTTCTCGAGCTTTTGTACACCATCTTAGCTGAGATGGAGTCTAAGTAAGAATTGTAAATGTCATCCATCACAACCGATAAAGGAATATTACATTATGAGGTTTTTGGAAGGGGAAAACCTGTAATCTTCTTACATGGCTGGTTGGGTTCCTGGGGTTTATGGCAGGAAACCATGGAAGCGATCGGAAAGAAAAACCGGGCATATGCACTTGATTTTTGGGGGTTTGGAGATTCAGAAGGCCGGCTGAATACCTATCAGGTGATAGATTTTGTCGATCTTGTTTCCCAATTTATGGATCAGTTGGGGATTGATCAGGTTCCCCTGGTTGGACATAGCATGGGAGGAACAGTAAGTTTATTAACTGCCATCCGTAAACCGGAACGGGTAGAAAAAGTGGTTGTAGTTGGCTCACCGATTCAAGGGAAATCGCTCAGTTTCCCTTTACGATTAGCAGGAAGAAGATGGGTGGCTGAATTTTTATTTTCCAATTTTGGGCTATTCCGTAAAACTCTGAAAATGGCAGCGCCGTTAATATGCAAAAAACCCGACTTTCCGGAGTTAATGGATCACGATCTTTCTAAAACCAACCTCGAATCCTTTCTTCTCAGCATTGAGTCCTTAAAAATGATTGATTTACGTCCTGAAATGCATACAATAAAAAAATCGATATTGGGTTTGTATGGGAAACATGATAATATAGTATCACCTGACCAATATAAAACCCTGCAAAAAGGAATTCCCCATGCACAGATTGAGCTTTTTGCACAGGCAGGGCATTTTCTCATGCTTGAAGAACCAAAATTATTTATAAATCTGGTACATGAATTTATCAATCAGGAGACTGATTAAGAAATGAATTATCAACCAACTTTAAATTTCTCCAACACAATGACAAATATTTTGCTGGAGGGGGTAAAGGAAACAATTGACCTGACAGAAAAGCCATTTTCAATCAATAACAATTCAGTTGAGGATTTAGATAATCAACGACGTTTAATTTCTTTATTGTTAAAAGCCCCATTGTTCTATGGGGAAAGGGGAGCATCTGGAATAGCGCATCGTATAGGGGAAGCAAGCTTCCGATACTTTATTAGACGGCAGGGGAAAGAATATTCATTGTCGGATAATTCTTATCGTTTAATGAATTCTTCGCACCGCATCGTTTTTGGTTTATCACAAATTGCTGCTTTTATGAATAAGAATTGTGGATTAAAGGTTGAAATTTTAGAAGATGAAAAACGGTGGTATTGGAAAATCGTATCCTGTGGTGCTGCAATCAATTGGAATCGAATTTATACTGCCTATATGATGGGGTTATTGCGTGAATACTTCCTGTGGACAAGTGGGGGGCGTTTTTATCAAATGGAAGAGATGATTGAATTTTTAGATACAGAAACCCTTTTGCAAATTGGTATCCTAAAAAAACCTCTGGATAATTAATGTTTTCTTATCGTGTAGTGCTTCGAACCGATCAAATGGTGTTACCGTTTAACGAACCCGCCAGAGATTTGCGTATTCTGAATAAACCCTTATGGCTCTACCAAAGAGATGTTTTAGCGCCTTACTGTCAACAAGAAATTGAAGTTCAACCTGGCGAACAAATTCCAGATATTTCTGACGCCTGTGTAGTCTATAAAGACAACCTGTTTTTTGACGAAACCTTTATCATGAATTTTCTGAAATTGGCTCAGCAGGAAAAATCAGCGGTTCGCGTTGCCTTTACAACAGGTGATCCTGCATTTAGGGAACATTGTCTCCCATTAGCCTGTTCTTACGAAAAGAAAGGTAATTTATATCTGGCAGATTTGTGGTTTTATCCCAATGGAATTCAGGACGAAGTAAAACCTCTGGTTATGGAATTAAAATCCCAGGAAATAGGTTATTATCATGTGCCCACCTATATGGCTTTTAATCAGGGCGATTTAATTTATCAGGTGCCATTACAGAGTTTTATCGCCATTGATTCCTGGGTGCATGTTTTTATTGCCGATGCAATTTTTGGTCTCTTTGCCAGAGGAGCAAGATTTGAAAAAAGATTGAAAAGTGACCCGAAATTTATGTTGAGTGTCCTGTTTTGTGCGATGTATGAAGGGAAACAGCTTCTATCCTGTTCAAAATTAGTCACTATTGGGAGAAACTGCACAATTGATCCCAGCGCTGTGATTCACGGTCCGACCACGATTGGCGATAATGTCACCATTGGCGCTGGTGCTGTAATCGAGAATTGTATTATCGGGAATAATGTGAATATCTCGCAGGGATGTAATCTAATGCTGTCTGTTATCGGAGATGGGACATTTTTACCCTTTCGAGCTTCGTTGTTCATGACAACATTAATGGATAACAGCATGGTGGCCCAAAACACATGTTTACAAATGAGTGTAGTCGGAAGAAATTCATTTGTTGGGGCTGGAACGACATTTACGGATTTCAACCTGATACCAATAACGCTCAAGGCCAGAAATGGAAAAGGTGAGTTGGCCGATTCGAATCGACCTGTATTGGGGGGGTGTGTAGGCCACAATTGCAGAATCGGGGCAGGGCTGGTTATTTACCCAGCCAGAACAATAGAATCGGATGTTGTATTGCTGAGCTCAGATAAACGCAGAGTGATCGATCATGACATCCCTTATGAAGAGAGTGATCATCATACGCTCCCACAAGCCTCTTTCCATAAACAAATTTACCCTCGCAATTAGTGTTACATAACAATCCATTCACTTTTTAATATCCAATCCGAATCGGAATTAGTATAATAAAGTTGTTCTATACATCTTGATAAAAATTGCGTTAATATTACTGTCAAAAATACTTACTTCATTTTTGAATCAAAATTCTGGAGGTTTGCATGAACAAAGCGCACCTGTTAGTGGTGGAAGATGACCGTGATATTTCTGATATGCTGAAAATTTATTTTTCTGGTTTAGGGTACGATGTAGATGTTGCTCCCAGGGGAGAAGATGCTCTGGAAAAGACCAGGCAAATAATGCCCCATTTAATCATTTTAGACATCATGCTTCCCGATATTGATGGGTATGAAGTTTGTCGCCGGTTAAGAATCAATACCAGAACGAGCCATATACCAGTGATATTCCTCACCCAAAAAGATGAGCGCAGCGATAAATTGCAAGGTCTGGAATTAGGCGCAGATGATTATATTACCAAGCCATTTGATATTGAAGAGTTACGTTTACGGGTTCAAAACGCAATCTCCAGGGCTGAAAGGGAGAGTTTGACAGATGCTCAATCCGGTCTTCCCTCCGGCAAATTGATTGAAGATCAACTCCGAAAAATAATCCGTGAAAAAGAATGGGTTCTCTTTGATATCCGTATCAATCAATTAGAATCGTTTAAGGAAACTTATGGGTTTATCGCTGCCAGCGATGTTTTGCGATTTACCGGCATGTTGATGGGCGATATCCTGGATGAGGTTGGTACCCAGAAATATGATTTTGTCGGGCATGCGGGGGGAGATAATTTTGTTTTGATTTCAGATGCCAACTTGTCGGAAAGAATTTATTCTCTTTTAAAAAATAAATTCAGCGAGGTAATAAAAACCCATTACAATTTTTTGGATCGGGATCGGGGTTACCTGATCATGCAAAGGGACGATGGGTCTGAACGAAAAATTCCATTTATGTCCTTGGCGGTTGGCATGGTTTCTCCGGCCACTCATCAATTTTCAGATATTCGTGAAATTACTGAACTGGCTGCTGAAGAAAGACGAAAAGATAATCAAAATTAAATTTGGAAAATTCAGGTGATTATTGAAATATTTGTTGCCATCCTGATCATTGCCATCGTTGTGATTGGATGGTTGATAATCGATTTAATCATCCGTCAGGTTAAATTTTCTAAACCTGAAAATCGGAATCGCAGCGAAATCCTTGCAGATGAAGACACACCGGTTATCCTGATAGAACCGGGGGGGAAAGTAAAATATTGCAGCCCTGCAGCCAGGAAACTGTTTGATATCCCAACTGATAAAAAATTTAATCTGGATATCATAGAAGAAAAAACTCAATCCACCACCATTTACCAGATTTTAAACACACCTGGAAAAATAAGTATTGTATTGAATGATGCCAAATTTGATGTGCAAAGCTATCAAACATCCGATGGGATGTTAGTTACATTTTCTCCAACAACTTCAGTCAATCAAAAAGGCTCTGATAGAAAAGAAACAGATGAAAGAGCGCTCCAGTTTCTTAAAAAAATAAGCGCTGCCCATGAGTTCGATCAAATTATCCGGATTATTGCAGAAGAATTTATTACCCGACACCAGGCTGATTATGTAGAGATTGGTATTGCCGAATTTGAATCAGAAGAAATGATTACTTTCCAATTCTTGGCTTCGTTGTCCGACCAAAAACTTTACTTCAAAGAAAAAATCCCGCAGAAGGAGTGCTTGTCCGGATATATCTTTAAAAATAAACAAATTATCCGGATTGATGATACTTCAAGTAACGAACTTATTCCCCTTCCTGGTTTACCAAATAATCAAATTCAACAATTCATCGGATACCCATTAATGGTTGCAAATGAATATTTTGGCGCAATAGCGTTTGGAAATGAAGCCAGAAAAGGGATTTTAGATATTGAATATTTTCTAAAGCCCGATGATATCAGCCAGCTAGCTGTTGCCCTGAAAAACGCCTGGGTTTACCAGGAATTAAAAGTAAAATCATCTGAGTTAGATGGCTTATCAAAATTATCGGTCTCCTTTAGTCATATTCAAGATCCGAAAGAATTATTCCAGACGATATTAACGAATTATAAAGAATTGTTACCTGTAGATATTCTTGGTTTCCTTTTGTTTGATGAACGAACAAATATTTTAGAAGCCAAAAGCCCATTTAAAGGCTTACCTGATCCCATTGTAGATATTATTCGAATAAAAATTGAGCCCAATAGCCCGGCAGAAAAAATTATTAATTCCCAGGATATTTTGATTATTGATAATGCTGCCGAGAATAGCCAGTGGGAAGATTTGGGTTTATCTCATTTAGCAAGTGCGGCATCCATTCAGGAAGCTATCCTGATTCCCTTGGCACCGAGCAGTGAGCCAATGGGATATTTATTGGCTGCCAATCATAACAATGGGACTTCTTCTTTTTCACAGGACGAAATCCATTCACTCATGATTATTGCCAACCAAACTGGCCCCCTGATTGAAAATTTGTTTCTGCTTTTACAGTCGAAACTAAGAGCCCAACGAGCTGAAGTCTTAAGAAGAGTATCATCTATCGCGAATTCAAATGCGACGACGAATGAAATTTATGCCTTTACGGTGAATGAGTTATCCCTTTTGCTCCGAGCGAATTCGGGAGGTTTGTTTTTAGTTGACCAAACAAATACAAAATTAGTTTGGGACGACCAATCCAAATTTGGAGACTGGGCAATTCCATACGACCAAACAGAATTACTCCTGACTTCAGAAGATTTCCAAAGTACAGTGACAAATACCAAAGAATCGCTTGTCATTGGCAAGTTTGATGAAACAAAACCAATCCCTTCCTATTATCAAAAAATAATTGATCATAGTGAAATTCAGTCGGCTTTGATTGTGCCGTTGATCATAAAAAATAAGGGGATTGGTGAATTGTGGTTTGGAAGTGAACAATTAAGTTTCTTTGATCAGGGCGATGTTCATTTTATTCTTTCCGCAGCAAACCAATTGGCATACGTGGTTGACCAGACAAAACTATCTGTACTGACCATGAACGCTATCAATGAAAAGATTGAGCAGGAAAAAGTGATTGAAGAACTCCAAAAAATTAATGAGTTCAGTAAAAAAATCGCCCGCCTGGATGTCAACCAAATTCTTGAAAAATTATTAAACACACTGTTTGAATTTATACCAGAAATGGATGCAGGCTGGATTGGCCTTCTGGATGACGTTGCTCAGTTAATAAAACCGACCTTTATAAAATCATATACCGATGATTTACGATCAATCCTTTTCCGGCAGAATTCACTGCCTTTTAAGGCTTGCGAATCTGGCGAGATACTTGATTTGGATGAGGTTGAGTTTCCACTTCAATATAGGATTTCCGATGAAGAAGCCAACCTCTATATGAAAGCAACTCATCATCAGGTTCCTCTTTCAGCAATTTTTGCATCTATCCGGATAAATAACCAATCTATTGGGGTGTTGGTTTTAGAAATTTTCGATTTTGAGAAAAGATTTACACCAGAAAATAAGTCAATCCTTCTTTCTTTTTTACAGCAATCGAGCTATGCTTTGGAAAATGCGAATTTAATTGAATCATTGAAAAACCAATCTATCCAAATGGAAAGATTATCGACGCTTTCAAAAAGCATAACAGCCAATTTGAATCTTTTGGATTTAAGTAACTCTTTGTTAAAAAATTTAAAATCAATCGTCGATTATCAAACAGCCACATTTTGGGAAAAAGATAAAAAATATTTGAAGATTGTTGCCACGGATGGGTTCGAAGATCATGAATCCAGGCTGGGATTAAAAGTGCAAATAGATGATTCATTACTTTTTCAGGAAATGTTTGCGTCCAAAAAACCTTTAGTTGTAGATGCAATCAAGGAAGATGAGCGTTTTTCTTCCCTTGTAGAGCCTGAGAATTTGTCCTGGTTGGGAATCCCATTAATTTCTGATGAAGAGATCATCGGTGTAATTGCCCTGGAAAAAAAAGAAAGAAATTACTATGTGCCGGATCGGGTAAGGCTGGCTGAGGCTTTTGCTTCTCAGGCAGCCATCTCATTGGAAAACGCCCGTCTATTTGAAGCGATCAGCAAACGTGAAAAAGAATTAAATGAACGCTCTTTGAAATTAACGCAATTACATCACTTTTCAACCGAAATCAACCGCTTGTTGGATGTTGCTCATATCAACTCATTATCAGCAAAATATCTTGTAGAAGTACTGAACTGCGAAATGATCTCCGTGTATCTGAATGATGAATCAGGCAATGTAAGTGTAGTTTTTGAAACTCCTGATATAACTAAAAACCCCAATTTAATAATTCAAGATCAGGGTCTTTTCCATAAATTAACCCAAACAAGAGGTGTATATCAAATTGTCGACTTGGTTGCAGAACCTGAAATTGAATCCTTGAGAGAAAATTATTTCAACCTTAGGAAGATAAAATCAATTTTGTTTGTTCCACTGCTAAGAAAGGATGAGGTTCTGGGATGGCTGGGGCTTGAATCAACCACTTCTAGGCGTTATGGGCACACAGAAATTGAATTGGCTCAAACAATTGCAAATCAAACTGCATCAGCTATTAATAATGCTTTGTTATTAAAAGAGACTGTTGCATTAAAAGAAAACCTTGAAGAAAAAGTTCACCAAAGAACCCAAGAATTACTTGTTGAACATCGCAACACTGAGTTGCTTTTAGGTATTTCAAATGAATTAGCAGCCAGCATGGATGTGGATCAAATCTTAACTGGTGCCTTAGAAAAAGTAAATCAGACATTAAAGCTATCCGGAAGCTTTATTTTTGTTTTCGAGAACAAAAAGACCTATCAATTGGGTGAGGATGAAGATTTTTCTAAATCATTTATCCCAAAAAATTTAAGAGATACTTTGTTTGAGCAGGTGAGAAAAACTAAAACAATTTTTTTGAATGATGATATTCATGATTTGAATCTGGAGATTAAATCTGGTAGCCTTCTGCTTGCGCCAGTGATTTTCGGTAATATCACATTGGGAATCTTAGGGTTATTTCATAATCAGAATAATTTCTTTTCTAAAAGAGACAGCCAATTAGCTGAAGCGATCGCCCGACAACTCAGTACCGCGATTAATAACATTGAAATCTACGATATCGTGCGGGAACAATCTGAGAATTTAGGCTCCTTGTTACGGGAACAAGAAGTAGGGACAACACGTTCAAGAGGAATTCTTGAAGCGGTGGCAGATGGGGTTTTAGTTACCGGGGTGCAAGGTGAGATCTTATTAATAAACCAATCCGCCATGGATATTTTCAACTTTTCCGATCCTGGAAGGCAGAAAACCCTGGAAGAATTACATACATTTTTGGGAGGTTCCATTACTCCTTGGATAACGACCATCCAGCAATGGACGCAAAAGCCAGACAATTTGTCATCGCATCTCATTTATTCCGAACAAATTAATCTGAAAAATAATCGGGTAATTTCCATCCATCTAACACCGGTGATCTGGAAGAATGAATTTCTTGGTACGGTATCGGTTTTTCGGGATATTACCTTTGAAGTTCAAATTGATCGATTAAAGTCAGATTTTATTTCCAATATCAGCCACGAACTCAGGACGCCGTTAACTTCAATTAAAGGTTATGTGGAGGTCCTGCTATTAGGAGCTGGGGGGAATATCAATGAACAACAAAAGCATTTTCTGGAAATTATTCAACTCAATACAGCCAGATTGAATAATTTGCTGGACGATATTCTTGATATGTCACGCATTGAATCCGGGCATCTAGAACTTAAATTGAATAACGTTGATTTAAAGCAATTATTATTTGAGTCGATCGAATTACAAAAAAATATTACCAGTCAGGAAAAAAAGGAAATTGAATATTATATTGACTATAACTCTTCTTTACAGACAATAATTGTTGATCCAGAAAGAATTAGACAGATTTTAATGAATGTTCTTTCCAACGCGCGGATCTATTCTCACAAAAATGGAAAGATTGAAGTCCATGTCAGTGACGAAACAGGCTTTCTAAAAATCGTGATTAAAGATAAGGGCATTGGAGTGCCAAAAGAAGAGCAGGAGCATGTATTTGAGCGCTTCTTCCGTGGAAGAAATGCCCAGGAATTTAATGCAATTGGCGTAGGGCTGGGATTATCAGTTGCACAAACCCTGATAAATATGCATGCTGGCAGAATTGAACTTGAATCCAATGGTGTTTCAGGTGAGGGAACAACTGTAACGATGTGGCTACCTATCTTGGATCAACAGGCAGGGTAAAGATGGCAAGAATTTTTATTGCAGAAGATGAACCGGATATTCGCGAATTAATCGAATTTACATTGCGGTATGGCGGGCATGAAGTTCATTCAGTGTCAAATGGAGAAGAGGCCTTGTTGGAGGTTAAAAAATACAAACCTGATCTGATATTGTTGGATGTTCGTATGCCGGTTATGGATGGGATTGAAGTATGTAAGAGAATAAAAGCTGATCAGGATCTCAAAAATATTCCGGTTGTGTTTCTATCCGCCAAAGGGCAGACAAACGAAATTAATGCAGGTTTAGGGGCTGGAGCGGTGGAATATTTATTAAAACCCTTTGCCCCTGAGGAGCTAAATAAACGACTCAGGGAAATTCTCGAAAGGAAAGCATGAGTGCAACCTTCATTAATGGCTATTTAGCTCATTATGAGGTCATAGGGCGTGGAAAACCGGTCCTGTTTCTGCATGGCTGGTTGGGTTCATGGAGATATTGGATGTCAACGATGCAGGCTATTTCTTCAAGCAACAGGGCCTATGCAATCGATTTTTGGGGTTTCGGAGATAGTGCCAAAAATCAACGCTACACAATCCAGGATCAAACCGAGATGCTATCTGCTTTTTTGGAAAAAATTGGCATTTTTGAGATCACGGTTGTTGGGCATGGGATGGGAGGTATCATCGCTTTTGAACTGGGACGTTTGAATCCCGACCTGATCAACAAAATAATGGCGATCTCCTTACCACTCTCTCCTGCTTCTATAAATTCTCGCATGCTTTTCGGTGATCTGAATGCATTGGTGGACAGGGTGTTAGGGAAAGGAGCCTTTGCTGAAAATGTAAAGGTGGACCAGGAAAAGAATGAAATGCGAGCAATTTCAACCAACATCGATGAATTGGGTTTACTAGAAGTAATAGACTGGATCAATTTATTTGGGAAAACCTCTTTACTTGTTTTTGGGCAAAATGATCCATTGATACGTCCTCCCCAGGCAGACCAACTTCAAAAATTAAACGAGCATGTACACACCATTATTTTTGACCGATCTAATCATTTTCCCATGATTGATGAAAATAGCGCTTTTTCCAGGTTGTTGGCTGAATTCTTAGAATTAAGTGAAGAGGATTCCCCTCGAAATTTGCAAATTAAAGAGAAGTGGAAAAGAAGATTGAGATAAACCGCCCTTATACAGGGTTGTCTTGACAATGGTTCTAATTCCTTTATACTAAAGATAAATAGAAGGAGCAACGGGGAGTCCTTAATTGGGCTGAGAGGAGAACAATCCTGGTTCTCGACCCGCAAACCTGATCCGGATCATGCCGGCGGAGGAATATGCGAAAACGTTAATCATTGACCCGCCGACTGGCGGGTTTTCACTTAAACAGGTGAGAGATGAGTAAAAAGAAAACTGCAATAATGGTTAATGGCGAATTTGAGCCAACTGAAAGGCTCCAAGGAATGCTTCAACAAGCTGATTTGTTAGTTGCTGTGGATGGAGGGCTCAATCATCTGGTTTATTTAGACCTGTTGCCGCACCTGATAATCGGTGATTTTGACTCTATCAGACCAGAATTATTGGCAGATTATATAAAAAAAGGGGTTGAAATTAAGAAATTTAATCCTCATAAAAATGAAACTGATTTGGAATTAGCCTTAAATCATGTCCTGGATCTGGGTTTTGAACAAATTGACGTTTTTGGGGCAACCGGTGGGCGGTTTGACCATTTCCTCGGAAATATCTTTTTATTTTCTGATCCCCGATATGTGGAAAAAGAAATCAAAATATGGTCAAAATCGAATGTGACTTTCTATTGCCAGACTAATCAGGAGATTAAAGGACAAAAAGGTGACCTCATTAGTTTGATCCCAATTACCACGGAAGTGACTGGCATTACTACAGAAGGGTTACTCTACCCTTTAAATGATGAAACATTAGTACGCTGGAGAACCAGAGGGATCAGCAATGAAATGGAGAGTACAGACGCCAGAATTCAATTTCAAAAAGGTTCTTTACTTTGTGTTCACATTTTTCGTATGGAGGTTGATTAGTAAGGAGATTACATGAAATTCTTAAAACCAATTATCATTTTTTCTTGTCTGACAATTATTTTGGTTGCATGTTCCTCAGGTGGAAATCAATCAAAGACTTCATCAGAGAAGCAATCGCATGTGTTGACCGTTATGACACATGATTCGTTTGCGGTTTCAGAAAATTTGATAACCAAATTTGAATCCGAAAATAATGCCAAAATAAAATTTATCCTATCTGGGGATGCTGGCACAGCATTAAATAGAGCAATCCTGACAAAGAATTCTCCCCAGGCTGATATATTTTTTGGGCTGGATAATACCTTTTTATCCCGCGCTTTGTCAGAAGGAATTTTTGAACCTTATCAAAGCCCAATCATTCCGGATTTGACGCCTTCTCTGCTGCTTGATCAGAGTTATCGTGCACTTCCTGTTGATTATGGTGACGTATGCATCAATTATGATAAATTGTTTTTTGAAAAAAACAAATTAAGAATTCCTTCCTCATTTAATGATTTACCCCTCCCGGAGTATAAAGGCTTACTGGTGGTGGAAAATCCGGCTACATCTTCTCCCGGATTAGCTTTTTTGATGGCTACCATTGGCGAGTTTGGTGAAGATGGGTATCTAGATTACTGGAAAAGTTTAAGTGAGAACGGCCTTGTTGTCGTCAATGATTGGGAAACAGCTTATTACACGAACTTCAGTGGATCTTCCGGGCGGGGGGCACAGCCAATGGTGGTCTCTTATGGCTCCAGTCCGCCGGCTGAGGTAATTTTCGCTGAGACAGAATTATTGGATGCACCCACCGCATCCATCACCGCACCGAATATGTGTTTTCGCCAGATCGAATTTGTGGGTATCCTCAAAGGTACAAAAGAGCGGGAATTAGCCGAGAAGTTTATCGACTTCATGCTGGATATTCCATTTCAGGAAGATGTTCCCCTGCAAATGTTTGTTTTCCCGGCCAACAAAAATGCCAGTTTACCTGTTCAGTTCGAAAAATATGCCCAAATTCCAGCCCAACCAGCTTTATTGAACCCTGAGCTAATTTCTCAAAATCGAGAGAAATGGATACAGGATTGGACTGTGATTGTATTGAGGTAAATTTTTGAATAAATTCAAGAAATTTGTTCAACTGGTAGGGTTATTTTTTCTTTTTGCATTGCCATTTTTGTATTTACTATTTTTTTATTTTCAGCCTTTGTTTGCAACTTTTGAAATGGCTTTTCAGGCAACAGTGATTGAAAAAATTAGCACCTCCTGGAACCTGATAAAAAGGCCGATTTACTTTACCTTTTGGCAAGCCTCTTTGTCTACGATTTTGACAGGTATCATAGGGTTTCCGGCTGCTTTTATGTTGGCGAAATTTCGATTTTGGGGAAAGTCTTTCCTGCGATTGCTGATAACCATTCCGTTTATCATGCCGACAGTGGTGGTTGCTGCCGGGTTTAACGCCTTATTGGGGTCTAAAGGCTGGATCAATTTGCTTTTACAATCTCTTTTTTCTTTAGATCATGCTCCTTTACAGATCATGAACACTTTGGGAGCGATCCTGTTAGCCCATGTCTTTTATAATTCAACAGTTTTTATTCGCGTGGTGAGTGGAGCCTGGAGCCAATTAGACCCTAAATTGGATTACGCAGCCCAATCCCTGGGTTCTCCACCCTGGAAGGTATGGTTGCAAATCACCTTGCCTTTATTAAAACCTGCCATCTTTTCAGCAATTATCCTTGTATTTTTATTCAATTTCACTAGCTTTGCGGTCATTCTTTTGTTAGGCGGCCCAAAATTTTCAACTATTGAGGTTGAAATTTATGTTCAGGCTCTCCAATTGTTTAATCTCCCTTTAGCTGGTTTGCTCTCAGCAATCCAACTTTTGTTTACATTGGTATTGTCAATCCTTAACATGCGCCTCACTCATATTAAAACAGTCCAACTCACGCCCAGAAACCCGGACGTAATTGTTCAGCCAGTTCGGGGATGGAAGCAGCATCTATTTGTTATTTCAATGAATGCCCTTTTAATTGGATTGTTTGTTTTACCTTTATTGGCACTGCTCTTTCGCTCGGTCATTCTCATTGAAACCAAATTGGTTAGCCAGGAAATCACAAATTATTATCGGTTTTCCTTGATTTATTATCAGGAATTATTTTTGAATCGGCGCCAATCGCTATTTTATGTCCCTCCGGTGGCAGCAATTCTGAATTCGTTATATTTTGGGTTCATTACTGTGGGAATCGCTTTATTGTTGGGATTTTTGGCAGCGCGTATTATTTCAATCAGAAACTTTTTAGGAAAAATCCTGGATCCGGTTTTGATGTTACCATTGGGAACATCCGCAGTTACTTTGGGATTGGGTTTTGTGCTTGTTTTTAATAAGCCTCCACTAGAAGTTAATACATTTCCATTATTAATTCCTGTAGCCCATTCATTGGTAGCCATTCCCTTTGTAGTAAGAATTTTGCAGCCTGCCCTGTTATCTTTTCCTAAAGAATTAATTTTCGCTTCTCAAACAATGGGAGCATCATCCTGGCGTTCTTTCTGGAGAATTGAATTTCCGATTATCTCGCGGGCTTTTATCTCGGCTGCCTTATTTGCATTTACTATTTCTATGGGAGAATTTGGGGCAACGACTTTCCTAGCGCGTCCGGAATATCCAACAATCCCTATCGCTATTTATCGCTATCTTTCTCAACCTGGAGGGCTCAACTATGGGCAGGCAATGGCGATGTCAACGATCTTAATGATTATTTGTACCTTATCGATTTATTCTATTGAAAAATTAAAAACCCCGGTGATTAATGAGTTTTAGTTATGCAAAATCAACTCACAGTTAAAAATCTATTTAAAAAGTATGAAAATAAACCTTTGTTAGCAGGGGTTAGTTTTACTGTTAAGGAAGGGGAAACCATTTGTTTATTAGGCCGCTCTGGTAGTGGAAAAAGCACCATTTTACGTATTATTGCTGGGATTGAACAGCCTGAAAGCGGGGAGGTGTTTTGGAATCAGCAAAATATGAAAGACATCCCGGTTCATCAACGCAACTTTGGTTTCATGTTTCAGGATTATGCTCTATTTCCGCATATGAATGTCTTTGAAAATGTTGCTTTTGGATTAAGAATGCAGAATCTGCCTGCAGAAACAATTCGAGAGAAAGTTGATGCCATACTTCGAAAAGTTAAAATGGAACAATTTTCACATCGAAATGTTCAGGACCTTTCCGGTGGGGAGCAACAAAGAGTTGCATTAGCCAGAGCTTTCGCCCCCGAGCCCAAATTAATGATGCTGGATGAACCCTTAGGGGCTTTAGATCGCACCTTGAAAGAGCAATTGATGGATGAGATTCGCTTCATTTTACATGAAAGTAATATCCCGGCGATTTACGTCACCCATGACCAAGAGGAGGCTTTCACGATTGCAGACCGCCTGGTACTCCTGCATGATGGGCAGGTTGTCCAGGATGCCCCACCTGAAGAAATTTATCTGTATCCCCACAGCTCATGGGTGGCGGAATTTTTAGGTTTATCTAATCTGATGGTTGGTAAGATTCTATCTGTGGAACCCTTATGGGTGGAAACACCTCTGGGAAATTTGAAGATTGAAAGGCAAAAGGTCAATAGGTTACAAACTGGGGATAGCGTTACAGTCTTATTAAGACCAGATTCATTAATGATCGATGATAAAGAAATAAACGTTTTCCCGGTTAAAATAAAGGATCAAATATATTTAGGGGATCAATGGAAAGTAAAAATGATGATAGGCCAATATGATTTTATTTTTTATACCAGCGCTGCCCTTAAGAGTACAAATTTTCAGCATGTGTCTCTTAATCCAAAAAAAATCAATATATTCCTGGATGCGAAATGAAAAAAATAACGGTTATCAAGCAGAATTATGAAGGTTTGGAACTTTGGCGTTACACCGGACAGGAATTATTCCGGAGAGGGGATCTCATCGCCCTGGAGGCATTATTCAACCGGAGTGATACCCCGGTGAAGGAAATTATTATTAAAAATAAGGATATCTTCCGGGAAGTATTTTTTAATAATCGCTGGTATAACATTTTTGAAATTTATGACCGCGACGATCATCAATTAAAAGGGTGGTATTGCGATATTTGTAAACCAGCAATTTTTTCAGATTGTGAAATTTCGTATTGTGATCTTTCATTGGATTTATTGGTTATTCCAGATGGTAGAAAGTTCATTCTGGATGAAGACGAGTTTCATAAACTGCCCCTGGATGAAGAAACGAAAAAAAAAGCTTTAACCAGTTTGAGTGAGTTAAAAGAAAATTTTTTTGAGATAATTAGATCAATCCCTAAGGTTCAAGCGTAATTTCAAAACTGGTCAAGTAAATTGTCCCCGGTAACCGTGAAGCGCTATCCTGCCGGATGGTTAATCTGACATTCGTGCTTTCTTCAACCGAGTAAGGAATAAACACCTGGAAGGGGATATGGCTCAAAACTTCATTGGGAGCATCCAGTTGAAAATGTGCATCGCCAATCACATTCCCATTTTCGTCAATACATTCAATAATAATGGGTGAAGCGCTTAAGATTCTCGCCAGACCTTCCACAATCAACATTCCTCCCTGGGTAATACTATTTTCCCTGGGCTGGCGTATGATAATAGGCTCGCTGAAATCCTTTAGGGGAGTGATTTTGTTACTTCCTAACTGCAGTAATATGAGATCGACTGATGTCAAATTCATCAAGCGTTGATACCGGTCTCTTGTGTAAATTAATAAGCGACCATATTCAGAAACAGTCTGTAATTCAAAATTGATGGTAGGGGCAATCCCGAAATGACGTCCCAGATAATTTCGGTAATTGATATTGTCTTTCAGGATGGTTCTGCCATCTTCTCCTAGAAGTTCCACAATCACCAGACCGTCCTCTCCGGGGCTGACGATAGCTTCAGGTCGCATGGGAGAAACGACAAATGAATATTGCCCAATATTGTTAATCCGGAAATAAGCCAAGGGCGGAGTAGCAGTGGGAGTGATAGAAGGCGTTCGAGATGGGAAAGGTGTTCGCGTTGGAAAGCTGGTGCGTGTAGGGATCAGTGTTCGTGAAGGGGTAAACGTAATCGTGGGGGTATCTGTGACTGTACTGGAAAGATCTGGAGTAAATGTTCGAGTTGGTTTTTTGGTTCTGGTTGCACTTGGTTCTGGAGGGGATTGTGTCGATGTGATTGTGTGGGTTGGATCTTCAGGGATCAATGATTGGGTCATGGTAACGCTTGGAGTCGGTGAAGGTAAAAGGGGAACTTCACTTTCCGTTGGGCTCAATTGTTGAGTTTGCTGGGTACAAGCTGAAATTAAATATAATAAAACAATAAGGATAGGAATTAGCGAGGTTCTGGACAAGTAACCTTTGAAAGAAAAAAAGCTAAGTTTCTCCATAATCTTTAAGCAAATGCTGGTGCAATTTCTTGCATAAAGATTTTTATTACTCTTTCTCGTTCTGACTGAGACTGCACTTTAAAGTAAATGATCCCGTAGGTCATCCCGGCATTTTGGTATTCTTTTAATTGGTGAATGATTTGTTCTTGGTTTCCGGAAATTAAAGTAGGATCGACTTCTGTCTGCTGGCTGTCAATTGCTACTCTTAATCGAACTGCAACCGTGAAAGGTCGTAATTCAATAATTGATTTAACACTGGATAATGACTCTTCCAGTATCTTTGGTGAGCGACCATTTGGGTGCCAACCATCTGCTAAATCAATCGCTCGCTTTAAAGCTGTTTGTGAAACTCCCGCAACCCAAAGAGACGGTCCACCGGCTTGAACAGGTGAAGGCGAAAAAACCACATTTTCAAATTGATAAAATTTCCCATGAAAGCTTACTTCTGATTTGCTACGCCAACAGGTCCGTAGAACCTGAATCGCTTCGTTCATTCTCTTGCCACGATTGTGGAATTGATAACCCAGATTTTGATACTCACTCTCTGACCAACCAATTCCAACTGTGATCATCGTCCTGCCCTCTGATAAATTATCAAGAGTGGCCACGGCTTTAGCGACTTCAAGAGGGTTTCTTTGGGGTAAAACCAGGGTGGAGGTCCCAACTTTTATGCTACTGGTGCTGGCAGAAAGATAAGCCATTGTTGTCAATGCTTCATAAAGATTGCCATAATCGTCAGCATCTTTTTGGGGTAGAGCGATATGGTCAGTTAGCCAGACTGAATCAAACCCGTTTTCCTCAGCAGCAAGTGCAGAATCAATGATAGATGACCTTGTGGCTTGAGAACCAAAATTAGGGAGAATAAGTCCAAACTTCATGAGAAATATTATATATTAAATATTAAATTTTTCAATCACTGTTTCCAACCCATGAATGGTTAATGGTTTGGGGATAAAACCATTGGCACCAACGCTAATCGCTTTATTGGATTCGAAATCAGGTTCACTAGCCGATAAAATCATGATCGGTATTTCACTGGTTGTTTCATGTTTTCGTAAGTCTCTGACTACGTCAAAGCCATTCAATTCTTGCATATTGATGTCAATCATGATCAAATCAGGCTCGTTTTCAATTGCCATATTCATGGCATTTTTTGCAGCCGGGCAAAGAATGGCATTATGGCCCAAAATCAATGCGATTTGTTCCATGAGGGATAAAGTATGCGTGTCGTCGTCTACAAAAAGGATCTTTGCCATTTTTTTATTACCATTTAGAAATAAGGTCTTCCCGGATTTGATGAGTTCCGAAGCCATCAAAACCTCCGCACGTAATAATTTTGACATTCATTGGAGATAACGGGTCGATTAACAATCTTAATCCTATTTTTAATTTGTATTTGATCTTTGTTTTTTGCCCCATCATAATTCACACATATTTGAAGTAGCACAGATTTCACAACCGAAACCAGCCTAACTATTATATCATCAAACAATAAGGGAGCCTGCCTTATATCTGAATTATGTAAATGAGGTTGATTAAATAATAATTTTACCATTCTGATTCTCTGTTGCAAATTCATTGCCAAAAATTAAAAGATTTTTTCCTACTGTAATCATAAACAATTATTCAATTAGTGTTCCATACAATATCTTTTCAAATTCATAAAATTTACAGATTTTGAAAGCTTTTTGTTAGAATTATGAATATGTCAATGCAATTAAGTATTTCAAAAAGATTATTCAAAAAAGAGTTGTTGGCACGCTGCAAGTTACATGAATGTTTCGGTGCTTGTTGCACGTATGGGGTTTGGCTGGATGTTGGCGAAAAAGAAAAAATTCGAAAATATTCGGAAATTGTACATTCCTGTATGGATCCAAATTCTGGATCTTACGAAGATTGGTTTGAAGATGAGATTGAAGAAGATTCTTACACATTCAGTGGAAAAGTAATTCACTCAATAATTGTCAATCGTGAAAAACCATTTACCAGAGAAACCTGTGTTTTTTTACGGTCTGATCATAAGTGTGCCTTACAGGTTGCTTCTGAAAAAATCGGCGAGCATCCCTGGTTTTTAAAACCGTTTTATTGTGTATTGCACCCATTGGATATTGATGACAACGATCAAATTTCTTTAGATGAAACCAACATTTTAATAACTGAAGAGAAAAGTTGCCTGCGCAGTTCAAAAGAACCGCAAGCGCCATTGCTAATTTTTGAAGATGAAATTCGTTATTTATTGGGTGACCAGGTATTTGAAAATGCTCATCAACAAGCTGAAAAACTGTGTGAAAAAAAGTCTTAAGGTTGACCTTTTACAGTTATTAATAATCTAAAAAAAGCAGATAGTCTGAATAACCATCTGCTCAAAAGTTTGTCTTAATAATAAAATTATTTTCCCTGCCAGGCTGGTTGCATCTCTGCGGAATTCGGGCTATTGGTAAGATTTGTTTGATTCTGACCTTTAATATCCATAATATAAATCTCCATGTTGTTATCCCGATTGGATTGAAAAAGAATCCAGGCAGAATCAGGAGACCAGGCAGGATAGGAGTCGAAGGTAGTGTTGGTTAACCGTTTGACCTCCATACCGAAAGACTGAACCCGGGTTAAATAAATATCCTGGATACGGCCTTGTAAATTGGTATAGGCAATCCATTCCCCATTAGGGGACCAGGCCGGGTCACTTATGTAAGTGATGCGCATGAAGAACATATCCCGATCCAAATCAATGAAGTCATTCTGAGGGTCGCGCATCCACAAATACCGCAAGCTGGAAGACGGCAGCACATAGACCAATCGATCCATCTTGGGTGACCATTCGGGTGAATACTCCTGTTTGTCGGTACTTAATCTTCGTAACCCGGTTCCATCTGGTTTGACAATCATGATTTGCTTAATGCCGTCCGTGCGATTATCGGTTGTGAAGGCGATCCACTCGCCATCTGGTGACCAGGCAGCTTCGGTTTCGTTTCCGGGGAGGGCAAGGATATTCGATATTTCACTGCCATCAGCATTGATGGTATATAGATCGATTTTGTTGACAGTATCACCGGTTTCAGCTGAAAAAACAATTTTTGATCCATCGGGTGACCAGTTCGGATAAGACTTATTTCCTGGGTTATTGGTTAATTGTTTTTGATCACCAGCGATTAAACTGCCATCTGGTTGCTGGTACACCTTCATCGTCCATAATTGGAAAGTGGTTCCATCGCCTGAGTTGCTCACATAGGCAACAATTCCATCACGACCAATGGCAGGTAAGGCTTCGGTAGGTGTTATTGTGGGCTCAGGTATTTCGGTAGCAGTGGGTTCGATTGTTTCAGTTGGTTCAGGTGCTAAAGTTAATGTCAGGGTTGGCTCAGTGATTGAAGTTTTTGTTGGTAACTCGGAAGGAACGACAACCGCCATTGAGGTTTCAGTAAATAGAACAACATGCGAGGTTGCGATTGGTGGATTCCCTTTTCCTGAAAGGAACTTATTTGCCAGGAACCAAACACCGCTTACTAAAGCGATTGCCCCTATAATAAAAACTGCCACAAGAACCCAAATGAGCTTCGATTTCTGTTTTGGTTGGGGTTGAGAAATCGGAGATGAGACCGGACCAGAAATTGGAGTGGAATAAGATCCGGAGATTGGTCCAGAAATCGGGGTAGAATATGGTCCAGAGACAGGGGTTGATCGAGGACCAGAAACCGGTGTTGAAACAGGCCCTGAAATAGGGGTTGATAAAGGCGGTTGTGAACCGGCTGACCCGCCAATAACTCTGGTTGAATCTGCACTCGAAGCTAATTGAGTATTATTTCCTTGGGGAATTCCCTCAGATGAGATCTTCGTCTCATTTACCGTAGATTTATTGGAAGAAATCAAAGCATGAACAAAATCAATAACCGAAGGATAGCGATCGTCTGGTTTTATAGACAGGGCCTTCTCGATTACCTTTTCAACCTCAAGCGGTACGTTCGGGTTTAGTTCATGAATTGGTTTTAAAGTGGCATAGCCGAGCAAGCGTTCAACAGCATCCACTGGTTTCTCATTGGTAAGTACATTATAAAGTGTGGATGCCAAACCAAATTGATCTGAATAATGACCGGTTCTCCCAGAACCGTATTGCTCCGGCGGTGAATAACCAGGGGTTAATCCGCGAGCTCCGGTGGAGGTCTCCTGGGTTACTTCCGAAGATTTAGCAATTCCAAAATCAACCAGAACAACTTCCCCGCGAGGGGTGATTTTTATATTACCTGGTTTAATATCTCGGTGGATGACAGGCGGTTCCTGAGTATGGAGGTAGTTTAGAGCATCGCCCAATTGTTTTGCCCATTGGATTACTTTATTAACATCCTGCTGCCCATCTCGTTTAACGATCGTGCCAAGATCATCACCCGGGATAAAATCCATAACCAGGTATTGACTATCCTCAATCACAAAATAATCGATCACCCGCGGTAAGTTGGGGTGGCGTAAACCAGCTAACAGGCGCGCTTCCTGTAAAAATTGTTCTCGTCCTTCTCGACGGGGATTTTGGTTGACTTTTACAGCTACTTTGGTTTGTAAAACGGTATCCAGCGCCAGATAAACAGCCCCCATACCCCCTTTTCCCAATTGATTCTCAATTCGATAACGATCATGTAAGAAGGTATTATATTGAAGGTCCATAAAATAAAACTCCTTAGAACGATAAGAAGATGTTTTAAGTGTATGTTAATTTTGTTGAATGTGCAAATCATTCAGAAAATTGGTTACAGTCACGAATTTATTTTTTTATTTGACACAGGTTTGCCTTTATAGTAAACTTTGAACCGTTCTGGGCGCGTAGCTCAATGGTAGAGCAGTGGCCTTTTAAGCCATTGGTTCAGGGTTCGATCCCCTGCGCGCTCACAAAAATTCCTGTGAAGGCAGGAATTTTTTGTTTTTTAAAGGTTTTGTAATTTTAAATACGCACTATAATAAAAAGATGCTTGGGCAAGGTGAAACGAATCGGATTAAATATTTTACAGAGGTAAACATGGAAACAAATCAAGTAATGAAACGTTCAGAAGTTCCACTGGAACAAACCTGGAATCTGGATAGTATTTTTCCCAGTTTAGAAGCCTGGGAAAAAGCATTAAATGAAATGGATACGGAAATTGGCCTGATCCAGCCTTTTAGAAACACTTTAGCCCAAAGCCCTCAACAATTGTTAAAATGTCTCCAAACAGTTGAACATGCCAGTCGTTTAATGGAAAAAGTCTTCCTGTATGCCAGTTTGGAAAGTGCAGTGGATATTTCTAATCAAGGTGCTTCTTCACGGGTAGTTCAGGCACGCGGTAAATCTTCGAAACTACAGGCTGCCATGGCTTTTGTTGAACCGGAGTTGATTAAGATTGGTTTTAAACAGTTAAAGGAATGGTCCCAGCAAGATGGCGGACTATCGCTTTATAAAACTTATTTTGAGCAACTAGAGCGCAAACAATCCAAGGTGCGTTCGTTTGAGGTGGAAACGGTATTAGCTATGGCTTCTGAGCCAATGGGTACCGTTGTGCAAACTTATAACAGTTTAACAAATGTTGAAATTAAATTTGGTCAGGCTACGGATGGTGCCGGAAATACTTATCCTATCGAGCAGGGGAATTTAGGGTCATTGCTCAGCCATGAAAATCAAAATGTCCGAAAGACAGCCTGGGAAAATTATAGTGATGGCTTCCTGGCCTATAAAAATACACTGGCAGGGCTCCAAATTGCTGGTTTACAAAAGGACATCTTTTATGCAAATTCGCATCATTTTGAAAATAGCCTGGAAGCTTCTTTGTTTCCAAATAATATCCCAGAAAAGGTTTTCCACAATCTGATCAGCGTCTTCCGATCTCATTTACCCACCTGGCATAAATATTGGAAAATTCGCAAGCGCTGGTTAGGGTTGGATGCTTTCCATGTATATGACATAAAGGCGCCGTTGACAGATCATCAACCGGAAATTCTCTACTCCCAAGCGATCGACTGGATTGCCGAAGGAATGGCACCTTTGGGAGAAAAATATGTGGGTATTCTTCACGAGGGAGCCACCCGGGATCGCTGGGTGGATTGGGCGGTCAATCAGGGAAAAAGGCAAGGCGCTTTTTCCAGTGGTGTATATGAAACCCACCCTTTTATTATGATGAGTTATAACAATGATATTTACAGCTTAAGCACTCTGGCGCACGAGTTGGGGCATTCGATGCATTCCTATTACACCCGAAAGACTCAACCCTATATTCATGGGCGCTACTCATTATTTGTGGCAGAAGTGGCTTCTAATTTTAATCAAGCCATGGTGCGGAATTATTTGTTGCGCACCCAGCTAGATCCGGTCTTCCAACTGGCAATTATTGAAGAGGCAATGTCGAATTTTCATCGCTATTTCTTTATTATGCCTACGCTGGCTCAATGGGAATTGGAAATGCACCAGCGGTTGGAGCAGGGGAAGGCGATTAATGCGAAAGTGATGATTGATCACTGTGCTGATTTATTCCAGGAAGGCTATGGTGATGAGGTGGTCTTTGACCATGACCGCATTGGGATTACCTGGTCACAATTTAGTCATATGTACATGAATTATTACGTTTATCAATATGCTACTGGGATTTCAGGAGCGCATACGCTGGTAGAGAACATTCTTCATGGCCAGGCTGGTGCTGTGGATCGTTACCTGACCTTTTTAAGCGCTGGTAATTCTGTTTACCCGTTGGAAGCTTTATCTGCTGCTGGCGTCGATCTAACCCAATCAGAACCTGTTGAGAAAGCCTTTAATTACCTGGCTGAGATTGTGGACCGATTGGAAAGTCTATTATTAACTAAATAGAATAGCTAATTGATGAATAAAAGTCCAGGTTTTTATTTGCCTGGGCTTTTTATTTTTGTAGATGCGGGAGGATTTTGCTATTCAGGTCATCCGGAAATAACATCCCGAAATGCATGAATGCAACTTTGCCTTCAGGATCGAGCAATATCGAGGTTGGAAAGGCAGTTATTCCTAAACCGGTGATTACTTGTCCATCTGTGTCTAAAAGAACTTTAAAACCCAGACTGTAGGAATTGGCAAAATGAGCCGCTTCATCTCTGGTTTCCCCAGCATTGATTGCCAATATCTCAAAACCTTTTTCCTTATGCTCCTGGTAAAAAGCATTCAGAGCTGGCATTTCTGCTCGACAGGGAGGGCACCAGGTTGCCCAGGCATTTAACAACACATATTTCCCTTTGTAATCACTGAGCTTAATTGTTTTATTTTCGATATCATTTAGCGAGAAATTGCCGACAGATTTTCCTGGCATTGCCCGTTGCACTTCAAGTTGCTTATTATTTTGATTGGCGATGAGCAACAAGCTCACGATCAGTAAGACGGCAATTGAGATGATGATCTGAATGTTTCTATTCTGTTTCTTTTTACTTCTTGCCAGTTTTTTAATTTTCATGTTGATAAATAGTCAGGTAATTTTCTCTAGCTGTTTTTTGCATTTTTGAAAAAAATTTAAAAATAAGTACACACTCTTTAGATAAAAAAAATTATAAAAAGTTGCAGCAAGTTTTTATTTCAGATTAAAGCTAGCAAAAACTTATTTTTTTTCTGCCTTCTTGTTTCTCTCATTAAATTGTGAGATCCATTGATTAAAATCGATCAGATTCACAAATGGAACAGAAACATTTTTATCCATCATTGCAATGATGCTGATGGAGGCTGTTGAGATTTGAATGCGTTGAAATGAATCTAGAGGAACATTCAGAAAATAGGCGACCAGTAAACGAATGGCATCGGAATGACTAAAACAAGCAACCAAATCAGTTTGTTCGTGTTTCGCGTTTATTTGCATTATGCAATCCACCAGGCGCGTCTGTGCACTTGAAAAACTTTCTCCATTTGGAAATTGCATTTTTGATGGTTGCTCCTGGACAGTTTTCCATAATTTCATGCGCTGCATTTGTTTTATGGTTTTTCCCTGCCAGTTGCCAAAGTTGATTTCGCTAAGATTTTCGCAGATATTGATTTCAAGTTTTCGAATATCAGCTATTGGTTGTGCTGTTTCCACTGCTCGTTCAAGAGGGCTACTGTAAACAGCTTTAATTGGAACGGTTAGCAATTTCAGAGCTAATTGGCGAGCCTGTTCCTGTCCTTTTTGGTTAAGGTGAACTCCTGGCAGCCTACCAGCCAATTTCTTTCCTACGAAATCATTTTCACCATGTCGAATGAGCAAAAAAATCGCCATTATTTTTCCTTTTTGGTTTGCTGACTTACCCCGGTTTGCCCTTTCTTCTTCAATCCTGCAGCTTGTTTTGCTCTCCAGTTCTCCAACCGCTCCTTTACATCTGCTTCATAGCCTTGATCTGAAGGTTGATAGAAATACTTTCCGATCAGGTGATCCGGCAGGTATTGTTGGGGTACGAAATGGTTATCAAAAGAATGTGGATATAAGTAGCCGGCTCCATGCCCAAAGCCCTTGCTATCACGACTGCTATCCATCAGATGAGTAGGAACTTGACCCATGCCTTCCTCTTCCATCTGTTTCAGGATTTTAAAGTAAGCACCGGCAGAATTGGATTTGGGAGCCGTCGCCAGGTAGATGGTCGCTTCTACAATGGGGTAGATTCCCTCCGGTAAACCGATAAATTCAAAGGCATTCGCGGCTGAGGTAGCGATGACTAGACCTTGCGGATCGGCTAAACCAATGTCTTCCCCCGCCAAGACGATTAATCGTCGCAGGATAAAACGCGGATCTTCGCCTGCCGAGAGCATTTTAGCCAGCCAGTATAAGGCTGCATCAGGGTCACTACCCCGGACCGATTTGATAAATGCCGAAATGGTATCGTAATGTACATCGCCAAGTTTGTCATACAGAACAGCCCTTTTTTGAATGGATTCCTGAGCAACCTCCAGGGTGATATGGATGGTTTTATCTTTTTCAGGATCGGTTGTTTCAACGGCCAGTTCAAGGGCATTAAGTAAATTGCGCGCATCCCCTCCGCAAGTGCGAATCAGGTGTCTTCGGGCGTCGTCATCGATTTGGATGGTTAAATTTCCATAGCCGTAATTCGAATCAAAGAGAGCCCGGTCCACAATTTTATTCAGGTTATCTTCGGAGAGCGGTTCCAGTTGAAAAATTCTTGAGCGTGATACCAGAGCAGGGATGACATCGAAGTATGGATTTTCAGTTGTCGCTCCGATCAAGGTGATCATCCCGGTTTCAACATGTGGCAAAAGGGCGTCCTGTTGGGCTTTATTCCAGCGGTGAACTTCATCGATAAAGAGAATCGTTCTTTGCTGGTACAATTTCCGCCTTTCTTCAGCCGCCTGGATCACCCGCCTTAACTCAGCTACTCCGGCGAGCACAGCGGAGATGGTTTCGAATTGAGCCTTTGTGTAGAGGGCAATTAATTGTGCCAGAGTGGTTTTTCCCGTGCCAGGTGGGCCGGTAAAGATGATGGATGAGAAAAGGCGATCAGCCTGAATTGCCCGGCGCAGTAATTTTCCTGCCCCGATGATGTGTTCTTGACCGATAAAATCATCAAAGGTTTTCGGGCGCATTCTGGCTGCTAAAGGGGCCTCCCTTTGCATTCTTTCATCCATTGCATGTTGAAATAAATCACTCATGCGGAGCTCCTTCAAAATCCAGATATAAAGTCGGTTGATTGTTTCTTATCATCCAAATAGAAGTCATTTTTTATTTCACTTTGATACTGGCAACGAATGAAAAGATTTCGATACTAATCTTTTTCGTCTGTGAGTCATAATCAGGCGTCTGATAATCAAAAGGAACGAACAATTGATCTTCTTTCTGCCCATTTACTTTTACTTCTTTAACAATTCCCCAGGCTGATATTTTTAATCCTGCATCAGATGGTAATACGATGTCAATCTCATTAACAAAACTATTAAACCGTATTTTTGTATCGCCCTCAGGAATGATGGCTTGCGAAAAATCTAAAACAGTTTCTGAGACAAAGGCTAAAGTTTCTGTTGATTTTACCATCCATGGTTCATTTTTTTTAGTCTCATTTACAAAACGAAAAACAAAATTAGAATCTTCAAAGATGAAATTCGGCCTGAGAATTAAGAAGATTCCCACTAAAATGAGAAGAATAGGGAAAAGAATTGCCCAAAGATTGATCTTGGTTAAAGATTCAATGATCGAGAACAAACCAATCAGGATCAAAACAGAACCAAAAACAATAATTGTTCGATTTTTCATAAAATACCTCCACGACCCATAAGCCTTTAATCATATACGAAGTACGCATTTGAAACGTTTCAATTGCTATTAATAAATTATGGATCGCTTTTATCAAGCACCGATTTCCTGAGTATAGGCAAATCAATTTGGGCGAGAACGATAGCAGCCATAACTAAAAACCCGCCAACCAATTGTTCCGTACTAAACCTTTCATTCAAGAAAAGGAAACCGAATAACGCAGCAAAAACAGCTTCCATGCTTAATATCAAAGCAGCATCGGTTGGGGGAGCGTATTTCTGAGCAATTCCCTGCAGGGTAAAACCAATAGCAACAGAAGCAACGCCATTCATAAAAATTGTCCACCATAAAGATGAGATTTGAGCAATCCCCTGCGGTTCAATTACAAAGGCTGTAATGAAATTAAAGACGGCACAGACAAGAAATTGCCCGATTGCAAAGTGGAGTGGGTGCATACCTTTGACTGTATGCCCGACAACGATTACGTGTAAAGCCCATAATATTGCTCCGAAAAATTCCAGCCGATCTCCAGGCGCCAATTTAAGCTGACCACCGGTGCTCAGCAACAACATGCCAAAAACAGCCAGGACCGCAGCAAACCAGACATTCCATTTTTGTTTCTCCTGCCAAAAGATCCACAGAAAAAACGGAACAAAAATGACATATAAACCGGTGATAAAGCCAGCATTTCCGGCGGTGGTAGTAATCATCCCGGCTTGTTGTAAGGTACCAGCGGAAAAAAGCAATAAACCAGCCAGGATTATTTTCAAGATTTTGTCTTTGGCAATATTCAAACGAAATTTTACGATTGGGAATAACAATAAAGCTCCAATTAAAAAGCGCCCACCATTAAAAAAATAGATGCTCATGTTTGGAGCGGCAATTCTCTGAAAGATAAAACCGCTACCCCATACAGAGGCAGTTATTAATAATAGCATGTCGGCTTGAAGTCGTGATAAGTTTCTGGATGTTTGCATGTGATGTCCTATCAGTGATTTTGCTTATTGTCTCACAAAAGTGGATTTTCGATAATTGCCTTTTTCAAGAATGCGAATTTTAATACGATTATGATAATTATTTTCAGCGTTTGTTTGATTTTTAATATGTCAATGATAAAATCGTTGAATATAATCCGGAATTTTAATCATTTCGATTTATATTTTTAGTTATTTAAATGTAAGTTAAAAGAGGAACATTAATTGGAAGATCTCCCTTTTTGGAAGACGAAAACTCTGGAAGAATTCACAAAAGATGAATGGGAATCTATTTGCGATGGTTGTGGAAAATGCTGCTTGTTCAGGCTGGAAGGTGAAAAGGGCGAGTATTATACGACCAATGTAATTTGCAAACTTTTTGATGAAAAAACCTGCCAATGTACCGATTACTTTAACCGACAAACTGTGGTACCAACCTGTCTGGTATTAAACCCAATGTTAATTCATAATCTTGATTGGATGCCTTATACCTGTGCTTATCGTTTGTTAGCCGAAGAGAAAGATTTACCCTGGTGGCATCATCTGGTTAGCGGTAGTCGAGATACGGTACACCAGGTTGGAGTGTCTGTTCGGGGGAAAATTGAATCCGAAAAAGATATTGATTTGGATGATCTAGAAGATCATATTGTGGACTGGTTTGATCAGACCTGGATGGTGGATTGAGTGGGTTTTTCAGTGGCTCTATAAAGAATATCTTTAATTTTAGTTAAAGAATCTATCGTAAATTCTGGCTTTTCTTCAAATTGATCCTCGATATCTTTGTGTGCAGATCGTTTTGTAATCCAAATCGAGTGAATTCCAACCTGGTTTGCGCCTAAAATATCCATATCCAGGCGGTCACCAACCATAAAGCAATCGGATGGCTGTGCATTAAACAAACCCAACGCCTTTAAAAAGATATTCCTGTGTGGTTTTCTTAATCCAAATTCCGCTGAGATGATGATATGTTCAAAAAATTGAGTTAATTCATGTTTTTTTAGCAGCGTGTACACATCATCTTTGTCCGAAGCATTTGAAATTAACCCAATCCGAAACCCATTTTCCCGAATCCACTGTAAAACTGGTTTTGTTTCTTCCTCCAGCATCCAGTATTTCTGAGAAATAGAATACATCGCTGTCATTGCTTGCGTAATAATCTTTTTATCCTTTATTTCATAACCGAAATCCCGAAGACAATCTTCCAATATCTGTGCACTGGTATATTCCTGCAGATTCTTGTTGCGTTCCAAATAGTAATTCCGCATTCGTTGAGAAAAATTTAAAGAAAACTGGTCATAACTGAGCGAAAATCCAGATTTGACAATTTTTTTCCATAAACCGAAAGTGGATTCACGAATGACTTCTGGCCAGTTACCTGTAAAGTAAATCAATGTATCTCCTAAATCAAAGAATACAACTTTACTTTTTTGGACAAGATCTGTTTTTTCCATTTTTTGACTTCTAGAAGCGAAATAAATTATTCTTATTATTTCTAATAACCCCGGTCTGGGTCGAAAGTATTGAATAAAGAGGAATTATTTAAATACCTTTTCAGGTTCTCAATGATTAAATCAACAGCGCGTTCATTATAATACCGGCTTGTGCCAGCGATATGAGGTGAAATAATCAGGTTAGGAGTATCCCAAAGAGGGTGGTCTTTCGGCAGAGGTTCCTGCTCAAAAACATCTAAAACAGCACCGGCAATTTTCTTGTCTTGTAAAGCAGCTTTTAAGGCGTTATTTTTTACGACCCCACCACGACTGACATCAATTAAAAAGGCCGAAGGTTTCATTACTGAAAACTCTTCCTCAGCCAAAAGATAATGGGTCTCAGGTGTTTTAGGAGTAGAAATAACTACAAAATCACATTCTTTGATCATGGACTTTATCGCCTGGAACGGATAAAGACGAGTGAAAAGATCACCATTAGGATCACCCAAGCCAGCGATGGAATAATCATGATCTTGTGTTTCCATTACATTCTTTTTGCAAGCCAAGATTTTTACACCCAGTGGTTGTAAAATTCTGGCAATTTCACGCCCAATACTTCCATAACCGATTAATCCCACAGTCGTAGACCTTAATTCACGGGGAGTAAACCGGATAAAACGGTCTGCTGGCCATTCATGATTGATTTGATGCTTGAAAATGGAAGGCAATTTGTGAGAAATAGCCAGCATCATGAGCAGCACATATTCTGCCAGTTGGGGAGCGGAAGCTCCGCTGACTGTTGTAATCAGTAATCCGGGCTTTGAAATAATTTCCTCATGAAGGGCATAATCTATACCGGCGTAATTAAATTGAATCCATTTTAAGTTAGGTGCTAACTCTCTGGTCGGTAAGACCCGTTCGGTAATTAAAATTTCGGTTTTTGACCAAATTTCCGGATCAATTTCCTGCATTGCTTTCGTTGGAAGAACAGTAATTTCTAATCGAGATGAGACTTCATTCAGTTTTTTAATTAATTCCTGCGCAAGAGGAAAGGTAATTAAAACTTTGATTTTTTCTTCTATATTGTCATTCATTAGATATAAATCCTTGTTGGGTCGAGAGATTCACGCAGAATTCTCAATTCTTCAGTGTTAGGTGGGATTGTTTCTCGCAGCTGCGGAGATACTTTCACATCCCAGCCGGTGTTTTCTCGAATGTTATCGATTGTCACTCCAGGGTGAATCGCAGCAAGCATCATTTCACCCTCTTCATTTGGTTCCAGAATGCCCAAATGAGTCACCACTCCTTGGGGACCTCCTCCACGGGTTCCACTGGCATCTCGTTCTTTTTTGCCGGAAAGGAATCCGGCGGAGGTAATAAAATCAACCTTAGCTGGGAAGCGCCGTTTTTGATGGGGTGTGATGATATAACAGCGGTTCGCCCAACCAGCAATTTCCATGGATCCACCTGAACCGGGTAAGCGAGTTTTGGGGTGGAAATAATCGCCAATGACGGTGGCATTAATATTCCCAAATTGATCAATTTGAGCACCCCCGAGAAAACCAACGTCAATATTTCCTCGCTGTAGATAAAAAGCGAAGATGTCATACATGCTACACACGGCGGTTGCTCCGCTCACCAGGCAGGGGTCACCGATGCTTAAAGGTAACCGGGATGGACGGGCACCAATAACGCCAGCTTCATAGATCATTACCAGATTGGGGGCGTGGGTGCGCCGGGCAAGATTACAAGCCAGATTAGGAAGACCGACCCCTACAAAAACAACATCACCATCATGCAATAATCGCGCTGCGTTAACAGTCATTAATTCTGCATTGTTGTAATCCATATCAATAATCTCCATAGTCAATTGGGGTACTTAATCGCTGATTAACTTTTAGCCTTAGGTGGGTTTCTTCTCCTAATTTTTCCCAATATTCTGAACGATCCTTGACATTGTAAACCCATTCATTCAGCCATTGTTCGATGGTTTCCGGAGAATTGCTTATCTCATCCCAGGCTAAATAAAATTGATTATCGCGGTCATAATAACCCTGAGTATAGGAGGGATGAGCGGCATAAGGCACATGACACACTGCAGCGACGATAAAAGAGGGGATGACAGTTCGATTGGGATCACTGCGGATGACTTCCTCATCAACAATTTCCTCTGCGGTAATAATAACCCGTTTGGCAGCAAAAGCAGCTTCTTTTTGCTCTCCAAGGATTCCCCATATTTGCGAATTCCCATTCATATCACAACGCTGAACATGAACAATCGCGACATCAGGGGTTAAAGGGGGAACGACAATCACCTCAACTCCGGTATAGGGATCTTTTAACCGCTTTATGTTTGAATTTGACTTTTCGAGATTGGTTGCTCCCGTCTGGTTCATGGGCATAAAAGGTAGACCGGCAGCACCGGCTTGCAAACGCGAGATCATTCCAAAATGAGAATATTCTTCCCACTCCATTTGACCTGATTCGATCGCTTCACGAATAATCTTTAAGGATCCCACACCAGGATTTCCAATGTAAGAAAAGATTACTTTTTTAACACAACCAGCCGCTGTGAGCATATCGTAAATTAAATCTGGTGTTGCTCTGGCCACGGTTAATCCTTTTATCTTTTGGCGGATAATTTCATGTGCCGCTGCAAAAGGTATCAAATGAGTAAATCCAGCAGCATAAATCAGGTCTCCATCATGAACATGGTTTCGGATAGCTTCGCTTAGGGTTTGAAGTTTGGACATAATATCTCGCACCTCCTTATAAAAATAGTACTGTCCATTTTTTTTGGTCAGCACTATTTTTTTGCTTATTTTCTATTATTCAACATCGTCAGGACTTCTTTACCAGATTGAAGATTTGTTCACGCATGTACATCTGCAAATAATGAACACCGCCTGCATTTTTTCCGGTTGCTCCGGAACCTTTCCAGCCACCAAAGGGTTGGAAACCAGGCCAGGCACCGGTGGTTGCACCTTGCGGTCGATTGGCATAATTGACACCAGCCTCGATATGGTCGAAATACCATTGAGCTTCTTCTTCGTTGCCATAAAAACCAGAAGTCAAGCCGTAATCGACATCGTTGGCAATTTGCATGCCTTCTTCCAGATTTTTAATTTTTCCTACCGTTGTAATTGGGAGGAACATCTCGTATTTCCATAAATTGTGTGAATAAGGAACATTTGCATATAGAGTGGGTGCTGCAAAATATCCTTTTTCCAGTTCGCCATCGGTAAGAATTTTTCCTCCGGTCAGTAACCGTCCGGACTTGCTAAGGTCAGCGGTGAAGGTTTGGTAATCCTGATAAGCCTTTTTATTGATTACTGGTCCCAGGAATACGCCGCGTTCCGTAGGATCTCCAATGGCTAATTTTTCCGTTAAAGCGACCATTCTTTCAACCAGTTGGTCGTGGATGGCTTCTTCCGCCAAAACCCGTGAACAAGCAGAGCATTTTTGTCCTTGGAGGCCAAAGGCTGATCGAACAATTCCCAGGGCGGCATCTTCCAGGTTGGCATGCTTTGACACGATGGTAGCGTTTTTCCCGCCTAACTCCAAAATAGTTGGACGCACATAACGGCCATTCTGAGCAAAACTCCTGAAGATGCCCATACCAACGTCAAAAGAACCTGTAAAAGTAACTCCGGCAACATCCGGGTGGTTTACCAGTGCATTTCCTAATGAACTACCTGGCCCGGTAACATAATTAAAGACCCCTTCTGGTATTCCGGCATCCTGGAAAGCTTTCGCTAAAAGGTAAGGAGTTAGGGGGGTATCGGTGGCTGGCTTCATAACGATGGTATTACCAGCTACCATGGCTGCACCAGCCGGGCCGCCTGTAAGGGCGCCTGGAAAATTGAATGGACTGATGATCAGCCAAACGCCATAGGGGCGCATGACGGATCGGTTTGTTGAATGTAAACCAACAAATGGGTCATTACCCATTTGAATTTCGAAACCATTATTTTTTTCCAATTGATCACAAGCGTAACGAATCAGATCTGCAGTTTCTACTGCATCACCAATGCCTTCCATGCGATTTTTTCCAACCTCGAGAGACATCGCAGCACCAATGTAGTAACTACGCTCTTCGATCAAATCAGCGGCCTTTCGTAATAGTCTTATGCGTTCCTGCCAGGGGGTACTCTTCCAGGATTTATATGCTTTTTTTGCTGCTTCAATAGCAGCATTGGCAGTACTTTCATCCCCTTTTTGAAATATTCCCAAAACCTGTTCAGTGTTTATTGGCGTTCGATTTTCAAATTTATCATCAGCAAATACTTCTTTGCCATTGATGACCATTGCATACTCTTGACCTAATGTTTTCCTGATCGTTGCTAAATTAGTTTCATAGAGCGTGTGAAATTCTTCTGGAGGACTAAACATTGTCCCATAGGTTAATTTAAATTTTCCTTCGGATCCCATCGACTGGACCTCCTTATGATGGATTTTGATTTTTTCATTTTTAAGTATACAGGAAGATTAGGAACAAAACGAAAAAAAGACTAATCTTTTAAAGAGAAGCCCTGGATCAAAAATGGATAAATTACCTAGCGTTTAAATGTTAACGGTAAAAAAATAACCTGGCTCATGGTTTTCACCACGATTGGATCATTAACATAAGATCCAAATTGATTGGTAGCTGTGATTGTAATTGAATAAGTTGTATCTTTTTCCAGGCCGGTGAAGGTAAATGGTACCTGATCAATCACAATTCCTTGATCATAACCTAACGGAGGATTGGTTTCATAATTAATTTCCAGTTCGTATGTTGTTGGTTCTGAGGGCATTTCCCAATTTATTGTAATGCTTGCAATTGAACGAAAAACCTGGATATTCGTTAATGGTTTAGGTGGGGTACAGGTAATTTTTCCTGTGCTGACAACATTACTTAAGGATGAATTTCCAAATTCGTTATAGGCATAAACCCGATAGAAGAATTCCTGGTCACAAATCATTTGGTTGTCTGTAAAAGTGGTTGTATTCGCTGGAAGGGTTAAATAGGATCCCCAGTTTTTATTGTCAGTCGATCTTTCGACCCGAAAACCTTGTTCATTGACGCTATTATCTGTAAAAAATAAAACAGCAGAGGAGGAATTCACCTCAGTTACAACCAGGTTGGTTGGAGAATCCGGGGTTATTTTGGAAAGTCGGAAATTAGCGACAACCGGAGCTGTTTGATTTAATGTTAAACGATTGTCCGCACTATCAATGGCTGTTGATATGATACCTGTCGGTACACCTTTATAAAGTACGTCAGGGTTTGACCAGTTATTAATCCGGGTACATCCTCCACCAGGGCATTCATATGACATAATTGTTCGGAAATTTATTCCAGGGGTTTTGTACCAGTACCCATAGGAATAGTTGTACATAGCGGTAGCGTTACCGGTGGTTGTGCGATCATGGTGGGCTCCCATGTTATGGCCGGTTTCATGGGCCAGGGAATAGTATCCGGTGGCACATTGACGCGAGACAATACTATACCCAACTGAATCATACTGGTAATTAGGCGTCATCAACCAACCGATTCCACAGTACGTGATGCTGTCAACCAGCATGACAACCAGATCAGCTCCATATTGATCTCG
>DAOUFM010000093.1:0-6833 GCA_034429975.1 Anaerolineaceae bacterium
CGCCCCTACGGGGTATACAAATCTCGTTTGTTATACATCCAATACGCGGCGATGACACATACCATGACAATCGCTACCGAAAATCCAACATACATCCCATTCAAATGACCGTTGCGGTACATTTCCCCAGCGTCGTAATAATAAAACGGTGAGAAATTCTTGAGAAATGCAAAATCTTTGTTCATTTTTACAATAATGGAAAAGAAATACGTAACCAGAATAATTCCAACAGCCATTGAACTGACAATTTTATGGTTCTTCAAGCCACAGCTCAATAGCAACCCAATCGCCAGGAAGATTAATTCAATCAGAAACATTGCCAGCATCTCCAGCCTGAGAAAAGCATAAAAATCCTGATCCGGTTGGTAATTTTGCACAGAAACAATCGCCATGCCCCAGGTGACCAGGACAAAAACGAGACAATTCACCAGAGCTGCCAATAGTTTGGCGGTCACCACCCGGCTGCGGGATACCGGCAACACCAGGGAAAACTCCACCGTCTTATCACGCTCTTCTTTAGAAATACTGTCACTGCCCCACATGGCAGCCGCAATCGCTCCCATCAAACCGAAATACAGGAACATCAGACCATAAAAACCGATGATCGTTGTTAAATTGAAGGCGTTTGCATTCATCACCTCCAGCATCGCTGGTGGAATCGAATCTAAAATTTTCAGCATTTCCGGGTCGCCAGCAAAAGCAGAGAATTTGGAAGCTGCAATTAAGATCAGCAGTCCCATTACGACAATCCAGATCAACAGGGATTTTCGGGTTGCTTTGATTTCTCGCAGGAAGATGTTCATCGCTCAGCTCCTCATGAAACCGCAGAAATATCCCGATGAAGGTAAAGCCAATAACTGGCAGCCAATGAGAGCAATGTTATCGTAACGTTGAATACCAATAACGGCGTATTGTAGGCAGCATGATCAACAATATATCCCGGTTCAAAGTGTTTAAAAGGGGTGATATATTCCAGTTTCACATCACCGAATACGCCACTGAATGCATTCAAGACATAAGCGCCAAATGCCAGGGCCAGGGAATACGGGGTGACACTCCGAACTCTTTTCACCAGCAAGGAGATCATTAACCCAACCCCAAAGAAGAAAAACTGCATGAATAACAAACTAGCCAATAACAATACCAAAGTCCGCGGGTCATAAGGTTTTCCTTCACCATAAATCGTCAGGGCGAAAAAAACGCTCACCCAGACAATGGCGTCGGTGAGGACCAGACTGGCAAGGGCAGCGCCAACCTTACTGCTAAGAATTTCCATCCGGCTGACAGGTTTGGTCAGCAGAAAGTCGGCGGTCAGCTCAGTCTCCTCGATCGAGACCAACCCAACTCCGAAATTGCAGGCCTGTATCGCCAGACAAAGCTGGATAAACAAAAAGAAGAAGGCAAGGTAGCCTAGCGGGGTACTATAGTTGATATGTTCCATTCCAAAAGCGATCAACAGTTCTTTCGGAAATTTTGCCAACAACGCTTGCATCAATTCAGCTTCTTTTGCAAAAACGGAAAAGTAGGTAAATAAAACAAATACCAGAGCAGTGATCGATAAACCCCAGGTCAGGATAGAGCGGATTCGCGTTTGCAGTTCGTGTTTAAAAATCATCCTGTTCATGCCAGTCGCCTATTCATAGTAATGCATGAAGATTTCTTCTAGAGTAGGCTCTTCGATACTCAGGTCTTCAATCTGAAAAGAGCTTATGCGTTGTAAGATGGCATTAATGTCGCCTTTAAAGAAGAAGTGAATGGTGTTATTTTCTTTGTGAAGATTGGTTACGCCGGATAAATTGAATTGCTTCTCATCCAGATTCGCCGCGGAAATACTGACCTTTTTGTAATTATTTTGCTGTAAGCTGCGGATATCGGAGATTTCTACGATGTTGCCGGCTCGAATAATTCCTACCCGATTACACAGTCTTTGAACTTCACCTAAAATATGCGAGGAAAAGAATACCGTCACCCCATTTTTATTCTCAGCTTTGATCAAATCAAAAAACTTACGCTGCATCAATGGATCAAGCCCGCTGGTAGGTTCATCCAGAAACAGCAGCCTGGGGCGGTGCAACAAACCCTGCACAATCCCAACCTTTTTCTTGTTTCCCAGGGAAAGATCACTGATCCGCCGCTGCAGATCGAGTTCCATCAACTTCGATAATTCCTGCATACGATCAGTGAAATCTCCCTTGTAAAAACTGGCGGAATATTTGAGCAAATCGACTACCTTCATCCCTTCATAGTAAAACACCTCAGAGGGCAGGTAGCCGATATCGCGTCGAATTTCAGGCCCTTGCCTGGTCACATCCATGCCGAACACCCTGGCTTCTCCACGAGAGGGGTGGATCAGGGAGAGCAATAGCCGGATGGTAGTCGACTTCCCGGCTCCATTTGGGCCAATAAAACCGAAAATCTCACCGGCTTCCACAGTAAAAGAAACGTCCTCAATGCCGCGAGATTTTCCGTAAAATTTTGTCAGATGGGATACTTCGATCATGCTCATCTTAAACCAACCTTATCACCAAACCATTGGAAATGTCTTATTTAAAAATTTTTGTTTACTCCCTGTTTCAACTTAATTGTAGACCTGTTTTGATAATTCTGCTCCCCAATTCTGTTAATTCCAGAATTTATATCTATGGTATAAAAGGATTAGATTCAGAAAAAAGGACAAACCCATGCAACTCATCAACCAATTGAAAACTTCTAATCCGGTGCTGCGGGTACGCCGCAATCATGCCCTGGAACACGCCACCTTACAAATATTGGCGGAGAAAAAACACCCCCATCGTCTGGGAGGGCTATCGGATACCCGTGGATTCTGGGTGATGGGCGAGATCGACGTGGAAACGCTCTTCACTGCCGCCGAAGAAGCCCGCAACCGCCTGAACAAAGGCGAACATTATTTGGCTATCCATCCCAATTGTGGCACCAATTTCGCTGCTGCCGGAATCGTGAGCGGATTTTTAGCCTGGCTGGCTATGTTAGGTGTAAAGAAATCCTGGAATGACCGGCTGGATCGCCTGATGAATGTCATCACATTGGTCACGTTGGGAACCATTCTGGCACAGCCGTTGGGTCCTAAATTACAGCAGACTGTCACGACCGAAGCCAATCTGGGTGACCTGCGCATTGTGGAAGTCATGCAGGTCAAGAGCCAGGGTATTCCCACGCATCGAGTTTTGACGGTCGGATAAGAAGGCAGTCATGTGCGCAGCCCCCACATCCAGCGACCAAAAGCCGCGCCTGTATTTATTTTTTGGCAACGATGAAGCTGCTATGCAAAAACTGGTACAGGCTTTGATGGACAAGGTCATGAAAGGCAGCATGGGGGATATGAACATCACCCGTTTTCAAGAAAATCCGCGGGTGGGGGATGTGCGCGACGCCGCCTATGTGATGCCATTGTTTATCGATCGGCGTTTGGTGGTGGTCTCGAATGCAGGTGAGTGGGTCAAAGGCGTCCGCAATAAAGAAGAAATCCTCAAGCTGATTGAAGGGCTGCCGGATAGTACAGCTTTGATACTTCAGCTCAATTTGGAACTTGAACGTAGCGAATGGAAAGATTTCAAGGAATCGCATTGGTTGCGAAAATGGGTGAAAGACCAGCCCAGAGGCAGGGTCTATTTTAAGGAATGTAGTTTGCCCGCCAGTGGACAGATGCCAGATTTGATCATGCGGGAGGTTGCTGAAAAAAAGGGCGCTTTTACACCCGAGGCAGCCCAGGAGTTGGCACGCGCCATTGGGACTGATACAATGATCGCCAGCCAGGAAATTGACAAACTCCTCAATTATGTTGACTTCCAGCGCGCTGTGACGCCTGAAGATGTGCGTTTGCTCTCCCCGGATATAGCTCCGGTTAATATTTTCGATATGGTGGATGCCATTGGTGAACGCAAGTATGACAAGGCCATCCGATATCTGCGGCGCTTATTGGAAGCTGAGATGCCAATTCCTTTGTTTGGGATGATCATTCGCCAGTTTCGATTAATCATTCTGGCACGCGAAGTGCTCGATCGGGGCGGTAGAAAACAACAGATTGCAACAGCGCTCAAAGTTCCTTCCTTTGTTGCAGAAAAGATAGAAAAACAGGCTTCCTTATTTAATATGGAGCAGTTAAAAGAAATTTATCGGCGTTTATTAAACACCGACGAAGCGATGAAAACCAGCCAGATTGATCCCAAACTGGCAATTGAGTTATTCGTCAGCGAAATGTCCATCCAATAATCAGGCACTGATCTTGCAACTAAATATCCTGTAAATCCCTTGTTTCATGAAACAGGTTGTCTGTTCCCAAGTGGATCAGAAAATCGCTGGAACCTGTTTTAGGGTAAAAAGGACGGATTTTATGCAAAAAACGCGCTGGTTTTTAACAATTTTATTTGTGCTCAGTCTTCTGGCTGGGATGCGACCGCTCAACGTGGTGTCGGCTCCCCCAGCCCCGGAAGAACCAACTGAAGAGCTTAGCACCCCGGAACCGGAGGAGTTCGACGGCTCGTTGGTACAGGCCTTCGAAGACCGCATCCAACGAATCGCGGCTTCAAAGTCAGAAGTGTTGGCTTTTGTGCTGTTTGAACCATTCATTGATCATGTGGTCTACTCCCAGGATGGCGTGACCGCATTAATCTGGTTGGGATTACGGGATCGTGACACTGGTGAGGTGATACCGGCTGAACCCGGGTTGGTGATCGCAAAAATGAACAGCAATCAGAAAGGCCCTGGTGTTGGAAGCAACTGGGATTTAACCATGCAGGAAGATGTCGTTTGGCAGGCGCAATTTAATTCCCTGCCAGATGATCTGATGAATGAAGATTTGAGAAATCGTTTCTCTGCTCCACCCACCTCTGAACCAAAAGGCGCAACTGTGTTTCGTGGTTATAAGCTCCCCTGGGCTGGCGGTCTCGCTAAAAGAATCACCGGTAGCATTGGGCATGTGTTAACCTATAAATCCTGCCCTACCTCCTGTTGGTTCGCCTATGACTTCTCGGATGGCACCATGTTCCCGATTCTGGCTGCCAAAGGCGGCACCGTTTATATGTGGAAAGACACTCAACAGAACAATGATAAGAGTTCCACCGGTAATTACATTGTCTTGAAAGACGAATCAACCACGCCGACCACTTACCAGTTGTATTTACACCTGGCAAATAACTCCATTCCAGCGGCTCTAAAGGTCAAAGGGACACAGGTGGTTCAGGGTCAATTTATCGCGAATGCAGACAACACCGGAGCCAGCACAGGCAACCATTTGCATTTTCATGTGCATACCTCGGCTACATCCTATTGGGCTGTTTCAGTGGACATTCGTTTCGACGATGTTGATACCAACGATGGTATCCCACGGGCCTGTACTGAGGTAGATCAATTTCCTCAATATGGTACCCAGTGTCACCGCAACCCGAAAGATTTTTACACCTCTGGCAATTTTGGCGCCTTTCCACCGAGCGGGGATCTGATCATGCCCGGTCATGGTGATGTGATTACTGATACTTCCGTCCTGGTCGGCGGTTGGGCATCAGACGATCTCAGCATTTCCAAAGTCCAGATCATTGCCCGCCCGAAAGGTGGCGATTGGGTGGAAGTTGGCCCTGCGATGAGTGGTACTTCCTATCTGACTGAGTTAAACCTATGCGAATCGAATCTGCCTGTTGGCCCAATCGATTTGGCTGTCAAGATCTTCGATTATGAAGGCAATCAAACCCGCAATCAGACCGGTCTGCGTACGATTGTGAACAATGCCCCCTGTAGCAAAATCCCGCCGCCGAGTCCGAATTGCAATCCCAATGATAACCAGGTTGCCCTCTTTACGCAAAAAGATTATCAGGGCACCTGTAAATTGTTCGGAGTTGGTGATTATGAAACTGCTGATGCATTGGGCGTGATTGGGGATAACAATGTGGAATCAATTCTGGTTGGAACAAATGTGCGCGCCATTTTGTATAATCGTGATTACAAGAGCTGGGGCTCAACAACGTTGCCCAATCGAAATGAAGCCTTTGAGGAAAATGACCCCAACCTGCTCGATAACCGTTTGGATCTAAACAAAACTTCATCCATGCAGGTCCAAACCAAAAACACCAAGCCTTATGCACCGGTAATCGCTACAATTTTCAACGATTACAGCCGTAATACTGATTTAACTGCCCTATCATCCAGCGAATCTTATATCGTGGATTATAATGTGCGCGGGGCAATGCAGTTCAAAGCACAGTTAACGGGGCCGCTCAATAAAACCCTGGATTGGTCAAAACAAGCGAGCTGGTCACTAGGCTCTTTGCCGCCCGGCAACTACACCCTCACAGTCTGGGGCCGGAATTCAGCCGGCGAAAGCAGTGCCAGTGTAAAGAACTTCACGGTTGTTCAGGGCAGTTTACCTTCTGTTCCAACCGTGACAGCACCGGTAACCTTTGACTTCGAAAGTGGTACACAGAATTGGGATGGCGTCCGGATGTGGTACCACACCACTTCGCCCAAAGGCAACAACCGTACCAAGGTCTGGTTGTTCAATGATGCCTACCCAGAAGCTACCAGCCCAGCTAACAATTTGGGTGACCCAAACATTGCTGGCGCCGATCTGACATCCCCACCGATTGCAATTCCAGCAACGGGTACTTATTACCTGCGCTTTGACTACACCTATGAGACTGAAAGCTTCTTCCCTTATTATGATCAACGCTGGGTGCAGATCTCCGTCAACGGTGGCCCTTTTGAAAACCTGATGCAGCTTTATTATGATGCGATTGCCTACCAGGAAGTGTATGCCTGGCTCACCAGCCCAGGGATCAATCTATCCGCCTACGCGGGGAAAACCATTCGGGTGCGCTTTCATA
>DAOUFM010000094.1:0-7241 GCA_034429975.1 Anaerolineaceae bacterium
GCATTGACCGGGGCTTTGTTGGCAATTCCGTTAGGCCACTTTTTAGAGACACGCAAGAATATTGTCCCCTGGTTTAGCTTTGCCCGGTTAGGCGTTCTGATGAGTTATGGCCTGACTGGAGTGCTGGTGTTGCTATTGCCGCAGGCAAGCGCTATTCTGGGGATTCTTGGCTTGTGGGCGATTGCCACGGTACCACAGACCATTTTGAGTATCTGCTTTTCAGTGGTGATGAATAAAGTCGCTGGTTCGACCGGACGTTTTGAATTGATGTCACACCGCTGGTCGATTTTGGGCTTCACCAATGCTACCACTGCATTGATCGGTGGAAATTTCCTGGATCGGGTAGCGTTTCCACTTAATTATCAGGTCTTTTTTATCCTGCTTTCAGTCGGGGGCATCATCAGTTTCTATTTTTCCAGCAAGATTGTTCTGCCAGATAACCCACCACAACCTAAAAAAGTCAGAACAAGTTTTAAAAACCAGGTTGTTTCCTATGTACGCTTGATTTACCAGGAGAAACCTTTCGTCTCCTTTATCTGGAAGCGATTTGTCTTCCTGTCCGGTGCTGCTCTGGCTGCACCTTTATTGCCGATTTATTATGTGCGCGGAATTCAGGCTTCTGACTATTGGATTGCGTTGATTCAAATTGCTTCGAATACAACTGTGATAATTGGTTACTTTTACTGGACGAGCCAGTCCAAACGCAAAGGTTCGCGGCTCGTTTTATTGGCAACCACCCTGGGCAGTTCGCTTTTTCCGATTTTGGTCGGAATCAGTCACCGGGTCTGGCCGGTCGTAATATTTGCGGGTTTAAATGGAATCTTTCAGGCGGGATTAAACCTGGTCTTTTTTGATGAATTAATGAAAAGAGTCCCGGATGATCATAATGAAACTTTTGTGGCTGCAGCTCAGACGTTACAGTATATGTCGATGATTGCTGCACCTTTACTGGCTCCGGTTTTATCTGAATGGTTGGGTTTGGGGCCGGGTTTATTGATCGCTGGTGGTATCAGTCTGATTGGTTTTATCCTGTTTTTAACTGAAAAGCCAGTTTGATTGATCCTACGTGAAAAATCCGCTAAACTAATTATATGGATGAAAAGCCACTTTTTTTTGTAGGCATCGACCCCAGTCAGCGATACCAACCTTATGTATTTACTGTTCTAAATGATGAACTGAAAATTCAGGTTATCGGGGCTGGCCCATTGCGTGAAGTACTGGCTTATCTGGCGGGGTTGGGATCCGCCTGCGTGGCGATCAATGGCCCCCAGATGCTCAATCAAGGTCTGGTCAATGCAGATGAAGATCTGCGCGCCTTGTTTCCACTCCCGGCCAGTAAGAGCGGTGATTTAAGGAAAGTAGAACTACATTTGATCCAGGAAGGAATTCAAGTGGTGCCTACCCCTGCAACGGAAGCGGAATGCATGGTCTGGCAAAGACGGGGGTTGAAACTTTATAGGAAAATTGCTCGGCTTGGTTATCATGCCTATCCGGACGATCAAAAACGGCTTTACGTCGAAGCTCCAGCACTGGCGGTGTTCAACCGTCTGAACGGCGGAAATCGAATATTTGAGGAATTGAGTCTGGAAGGAAGGTTGCAACGCCAGCTAATTCTCTTTGAACAGGGGTTAGGGGTGAAGGATGCTATGAATTTCTTTGAAGAAGTGACGCGCTTTCGCTTAATGAAGGGGATTTTACCAGATCAGGAAATCTATCAACCGGGGGAATTAAATGCCATGGCATGCGCCTATCTGACCTGGCTTCTTTACTATAAGCCTGACCGAGTGATTTCAATGGGGGATCCACTTGAGGGAAAAATTTATTTGCCTGCGCTGCATTGAGATCTTTTCAGTTTGACGCGAGACTTAATCCAGCAAGTCTTTACAGAAAAGAATAAACCGAGCTATTATCGGATAAAATTTATCTTAATATTTAATGTTTAAAGGATAAATGAAAATGAATGCAGGGATGTGGTTAAAAGCATTGAAAGTGATTCCAAGGATCGATAAAGCTGAGTGGGATCAATTGGATGTGATCTCGCGCTGGCTAATATCCACCCGGGCTGCGGTGCTGATCATGACTTTCTTCTCAGCTGCTATCGCCGGAATTTTTGCCTGGCGCGATGGCAACTTTCATTGGGGACGCTGGGTATTGTTGGCGATTGGTCTCGTTTTTGCGCATGCAACCAATAACCTGATTAATGATTTTACCGATTACAAGCGGGGAGTGGATAAGGATAATTATTTCCGCACCCAATATGGTCCCCAACCGTTGGAACAAGGCTTACTGAGCGTTCGTGCCCTCCTGGTTTACGTAGCCGTAACCGGCGTGATCGCTGTAGCTGCCGGGATGCCATTGGTTTTGGAAAGCGGCAGTACCGGGTTGTGGCTCATGCTGGCGGGTGTGGTTTTTGTTTTGTTCTATACTTTTCCGCTGAAATATATCGGTCTGGGAGAACTGGCAGTCTTGATTATCTGGGGACCCTTGATGATTGGAGGCGGTTATTTTGTCATTACCGGTAACTGGGATTGGAACGTGGTATGGGCTAGCCTGACCTACGCTTTAGGACCGACAACGGTTCTGTTCGGCAAGCATATCGACAAATTAAAAGCTGATCAATCCAAAAAAATTTTCACCATGCCGGTCATCCTGGGAGAAAAAGCGGCCCGCTATACTGTATTGGCGATGATCGCCATTCAATATTTGACCATCATCGCTCTGGTAATTTCCGGATTTTTCACCCCGGTCATGCTGGTAGTGTTGGCAGGGTTAACCGTGGCTCCATATATCTGGAAGGTGTACAGGTCGCCGAAACCTGAGAGTTGCCCCCCGGATTATGACCCAAGTGTCTGGCCACTCTGGTTTTCGGCGACTGCCTTCCTTCACAATCGCAGATTTGGTACCTTCCTGATGCTAGGATTAATTCTGGAAGTGGTCATGCGTTTGTGGATTTTGAAATAATTTAGGGCTCATTTAAAAGTCCATCCCGAAGTCTTGCTGGAAAGCGGAAACGAGGTCTGTACCCCAGTTTCCAATGGCCTTCATTCTTCCAAAGAAAAAGCGCAGTACGGGTGGTTCCTCCACAAATTTGAGTCCGCCAATCAAATCGCGATGGTCAAAGAGCCATTTCAGACGATCGACTGTGTATTCAATGTGCGAAAGGGTGTAGAGCCGGCGCGGAAGTGCCAGTCGCACCAATTCCATATCTGCCAGAGCGTCCTGCCCATCGGCTCCGCGATCAGTCGAGACCGTGCCGCGTTCCATGCCACGTACTCCGGAAACAAGGTATAAGGCGGCTGCCAGGGCCCCAGCCGGGTATTGTGATTGTGGAACGTGTGGAAGAAATTGCATGGCATCGACATGGCAGGCCAGTCCGCCGGCTGGGGTGACCACTGGAATGCCTTCTTCGACGGCGCGGTTGACAAAATACTGGATAAAGTCCGCGGAACTGCTGGCAATATTCTGGTCGGTCATTTCGACCATCCCGACTGCCATCGCTTCCACTTCCTTGGTGGACATCCCGCCATAAGTTGCAAAACCTTCGTAGACCGGCAGCCAGGGCAAGATGAGGTCATAGAATTTTTTCTGATTGGTAGCAATCAAACCCCCGCGCACCATGGTGCTTTTTCGCCCGGACATGTAAAAGATATCTACCTGCTGCATCATCTCGAGAATGATCTCACGGATGGACGCATGCGCAAATTCCGGCTCACGTTGCTGGATGAAATAAGCCTCTTCGGAGATGAGACTGCCATCGAAAACTAAAGGGATGCCAAATTCGGTGGCTTTGGCTTTGACAGCGCGCAGATTCTCCATTGAAAATGGTTGCCCACCAATCAGATTGGTGGTGGCTTCCATGCGAATATAAGGGATACGTTCAGGACCAATCTCTCGGATGGTACGATCCAGTTTTTGCAGATCGATATTGCCTTTGAATGGGTTATTGCTGGTGATTTCCAAGGCATCGTCGGCAAATAATTCCAGGACTCGAGCTCCAGCCAGGTCAATCATCGCTTTAGAGGTGGTGAAGTGGTAGTTCATCAAGACCACATCGCCGTGATTAACAAAAGTTTTGGCCAATAAATGCTCGGCTGCTCTGCCCTGATGGACCGGGATGGTGAATTGAAAACCGAGAATCTCCTGAACAGCTTCCGACAGGCGGAAAAAGCTTTCACTGCCGGCATAGGCGTCATCCGCCTGCATCATGGCAGCTAATTGATTGTCGCTCATGGCATTGGTGCCGCTGTCGGTGAGCATATCGAGAAAGACTTCGCGGGTGCGCAGGAGGAAGGTGTTGTATCCGGCTGTTTCGATGGCGGTTAATCGCTGGCTGGAGGAGGGCAATGTGGTTTGCTGTACAATTTTTACTTTATGCATTTCGATGGGAAGTACTTTTCCGTTGGATAATGTGATGTTCATGTTCTTTCCTATAATTTTTTTGTTGAATAAATGCTGAATATGAAAATCAAAAACGACCCGACGCTGATCGTTAGGGAAACCAAAGAAAGGGGTACATCCGGCTTAAGCGTCGCCGAAAATACCCCTAAAGGTAATAATACTGGATGGGATTGTTTGGATGGGATTGTCGTTTAGTGCAAATAAAAGCTCACCATAATGGCTGGGATTATACCACGGAAAGTAATCATTTGTTCACCAGGTTGTGATGATTTTTTCAGTTCTCTTTACGGAAACTGCTTGACAGCGATTTTGCTTTCGGTATAATCGCACTATAAAGACCCACCCAGGGCTTTCTTCTCGTGCAATCACAGAGAGCCAGGATTTGCTGAGAACTGGTAAAGATGCGAGAATTTCCTCCCTGGTTGTCGATTGACAATAAGAAAATCGACAGGTCGCCCTTGCAGGGGTCGTAAGACCGTAAAAGGGACGGAGACACCGTTATCGTCATATAAGGTCATGAAGATTGCGTTTCATGATAAAAGCAGGTGGCACCACGGGCCCTCACTCGTCCTGCGCGGGTGAGGGCTTATTAATGGATCGGATAAACGAGGTGTAATGATGTTAGATATCAATTTGATCAGAGAAAACCCTGAAATTGTGATGGCTGCGTTAACCAAACGAAATATGGATACAAGCGTGGTTACTGAGTTAATCGCCCTGGATGCCAAACGGCGTTCTTTTTTGCAGGAAGTGGAAGTGTTGAAAGCTGAGCGCAATCGCGTTTCCAAAGAAATTGGACAAAGCAAGGATAAAGCTGAGCGCGAAGAAAAAATTACCAGTATGCGGGCTGTCGGTGATCGTATCGCTGAGCTGGATGAGCAGGTGCGGTCCGTTGAGACACAACTGGGTGATATGATTTCGGGCGTACCTAATATCCCAGATGCCATCACTCCTCTGGGAAAAGATGAGGGTGAGAACGTGGTTGTGCGCACCGAGGGGACAATCCCAACTTTTGATTTTGAACCCCAGCCGCATTGGGATCTGGGGCCGGCGCTCGGCATCATTGATTTTGAACAGGGCGTGAAGATCACCGGCTCACGTTTTTATGTTTTGAGTGGTGCGGCTGCGCGGTTACAGCGGGCATTGATTGCCTATATGCTGGATTTGCATATTAAACAGGGCTACCTGGAGAAATACACACCCTTCATGGTCAAAGCGGATACGTTGTATGCGGCGGGACAATTACCCAAGTTTATCGATAATCTCTACCATGACATCGAGGAAGATTTCTGGCTGGTCCCTACCGCGGAAGTACCCATCACTGGGTTGCACATGAATGACTTCCTGAATGAAAAAGAATTGCCCTTACGGTATACTGCCTATACCCCCTGCTTCCGGCGGGAAAAAATGAGTGCGGGCAGAGATGTACGCGGGATCAAACGCGGTCATCAATTTGACAAGGTCGAGATGTATATCTTCAGTCATCCGGAGAAGTCAAACCAGGAACTGGAGAAAATGCTGGCAGATGCCGAGGAAACGGTCAAGTTGCTGGGGCTGCCCTATCGCATTGTCCAGTTGTGCAGCGGTGATCTGGGATTTAATGCGCGGGTGACCTACGATATTGAAGTGTGGGCGGCAGGCTGCCAGGAATGGCTGGAGGTCTCATCAGTCTCCAATGTAGGCGATTTTCAGGCACGCCGCGCTAATATTAAATACCGCCCGGAAGACAAGGGGAAAGCCCTACTGGTGCATACCCTGAACGGCTCTGGTCTGGGTCTGCCACGTACGCTCATCGCAGTGATGGAAAATAATCAGCAAGCCGATGGATCAATCATCGTCCCTGAAGTTCTGCGTCCCTGGATGGGTGGCGTGGATGTGATTCGTTGATTCGTATTCAGAGAAAGTGAGCAGAGGAGCTTATGGATTGGCAGGCATTAGGACATACAACGATCCTCATTTTGAGTGGGTTGACCATGGTAGTGGGCTGGTTAAGTTTGCTGATTGTGATCGTACCGGGATTGGTGATCATGTGGCTGGGAGCGCTAGTCTATGCTGTAGCAACCGGTTTTAACACCACCACCTGGATATTTTTTGGGATTATTACAGTTTTGATGCTGGTGGGCAGTGTCATTGATAACTTCCTGATGGGGGCGTCTGCACGGCAAAAAGGCGCTTCCTGGTGGTCATTGGGGGCAGCCTGGCTGGGCGCGATCATTGGCACGCTGCTGTTACCGCCGATCGGGGGGTTGATTTTAGCGTTGATCGCCCTCTTTTTTGTGGAGTACTTCCGCCTGAAGAATGCCAAACAGGCTCTGGATTCGTCCACCAGCCTGGTAACCGGCTGCGGCTGGGCGGTAGGCGTCCGCTTTGGGATTGGGTTGGTGATTCTGATTTTGTGGGTCGTTTGGGTGTGGGTAGGCTAGAGGCGAAAGACAAGGTGACAGGGGGAAGAGCAGGCGAATCTCGCTTCGTGAGGGCAGGGGCGAAAGGCGAAAGGCGAAAGGCGAAAGTATCCTGTCTGGGGTAGGGATGATCAATAAGTGCACCGCACCAAGGATTGGGGTAGATTTCAGCCATTAGCCATCAGTTATGAGCTAGTGAAACAACCTCACCCCCCGGCCCCCTCTCCAATGACTTGGAGAGGGGGAGCATATCGTTTGGTGTGGTGCACTTAACAGGCATAATTAAAAAACTCCCCTCTCTATTTTTTATGGAGAGGGGTGTCAATAGCCGGAGGGAGTTTACCACCAAAAGTCGGGTCATGTTTACCACCAAGATCGGATGGATATTTACCAAAATAAACAACTCAAGGTCAAGATTTAGCCTTCAATAAAGCCTCCTTT
>DAOUFM010000095.1:0-2731 GCA_034429975.1 Anaerolineaceae bacterium
TTGCCAGAATGGTGAGAATTCCTTGTACGAGGAAATAGACGCCAAATCCCAAGAGAATGCTTGCCAGTAGGTAATGTGCCACCTTTTGAGATTTGGTTGGGTGAGATAAGTCGACATACGGCTTTTCCATTGGAAACCTCCAATATCAGGCCTTCACGGAAAGCTGCCGTTTCTTCAGTAACGTAATCGCGAGGAGCGGCAGACTGATCGCAAATACAACAATGCTAATAAGTTGCGCCTGGTTCATACCCAGGGCAATGATCTTATACGCGCTCGTAAAAGCGATGAAGAAGCGGGCAAAAGAGTACAGCGCCAGATAGATCAAGGCCAAAATTCCATCCTTTAATCCTTTCTTACGCAGGCTCCACAACACGGCGAAGATAGCCAGGTTCATCAGGATCTCGTAGACCGGCGTGGGGGTGTAGTAGACGCCAAGTTGGGGAACCATCGCATTTGGGCTGACATAAGCAAAGCCAAATGGACCATTGGTCGGTTTACCCACAGCATCGCCTGTGATGATGCATGCAATTCTTCCAACAGCCTGGGCCAAAACCACGCCAGGAACAAAGGCATCTAGCAGGCGCGTTAACTTCCAGTGATTGATTCGTGCAAGCACTGCGGTGGCCGCGATTCCGCCCAGCACGCCGCCCCAGATCGCCAGGCCTCCTTCCCAAATATACAAAGCGCGGATTGGATTGGCGGCGAATTCATCCGGCCAATGATCGATCACGTGGAATAGCCGCGCGCCAACCATGCCGGCAATAACAATCCACAAAACACTGTTCGCGAGTTGTTCGGTATTGAAGCCTTTTCGTCCAGCTTCTTTAAGTGCCAACCAGACGCCAAGTATCACGGCGGCTGTTACGATCAGGCTGTACCATCGGAGATGGAAATGACCTATTGAAAATAGAATGGGGTCGATCGGAATGGTGATCATAATACCTTTTAAGACCTTCCCCGTTTGCTTATTTGCCAAACGGGGAAGGGAGAGGAAGTTTTAGTGGTGGTGTCCGGAGTGGCTGTCCTCAGCCTTCCCCACATATTTCTGGGGTTCTTTATCAAAGGCCTTCTTACACCCTGACGAACAAAAGTAATATGTCATTCCCTGGTAATCGGATTTCCCGGCCGCCGTCTTGGGATCGACGTCCATGCCACAGACTGGGTCTTTTGCCATCGATTTCTCCTTTTGGTCTACGTGATAGACCGAATTAATTTGACCTCACTTACAAATAAAAGTATAAGGCGCTGTTCGAACAGCGAACAGCGCCAAGTAGCCGGATTATAGGTAAGCGTTAATGCCTACCTTACTTGCAAGGTGATAATGGTCCCCTGACCTGGTGTTGAGAGGATTTTTAGCTCGGCATTGATTATTTCGGCCCGTTCTTGCAGCCCCAACAAACCGAAATGCCCCTTTTCTGGAAATTCAGCCGGATTGGCCGGAACAACGAACCCTTTTCCATCATCTCGAATCTGAACAAAGACTTCCGAGTCGGTGAAATCCAGTTCCACCCAGGCGTGTTTGGCCTCGGCATGGCGGATCACATTATTGAGCGATTCCTGGACGATGCGATACACCGACATCGCCTTTTGTGCATCCATACCGCGTTCTTGACCCCTTACTTTATAGGCAATTGGGATGTTGGCGGTTTGTCCCATCTCCTGAACCAGCATTTCCAAAGAAGCGACCACTCCCAGGTCTTCCAGATAAATCGGGCGCAGACCGCGGATCATGCGGCGCAGGTTGGTCATGGCTTGCTGGACCAATGTTTGCAGTTCGCTCAGAGAGCCTTTTTGCGCCTCGGGGGAATTGATTGAGATCAATTGAAGGCGCTGGTTGAGCGCAATCAGCGCCTGGATGGTGTCATCATGTAGTTCCCGTGCCAGGCTGCGTCTTTCATTTTCCACTCCAGCAGTGATCGCGCCGATATAACTGCGCAGGCTCTGTTGGGCAGCCTTTAATTTATCCGCCATATCGATCAATTCAAACTGCAAATTGCGGATCTCTTCGATTCCACCCACTTGTTGCCGGATAGCTTCAAAATTCCCCCTGGCGAGGCCCGTGGCCAGTTTTTCTAGTTTTTGTAACGGGGTCACAATCCTGCGCGCCCCAAACCAGATCGTGAAGATTGCCAGTATGAAAACTGGAGCCAGGACCAAAGGGGCCGACTGGGTGCTGATTAAGTAAGGGCTGGCGATATCTTCCCAGGCTTCTTCAATCACGAGTCCCCATCCAACCGGATGGATGGGAGTAAAGGCGACGACGTGCTCACCCTCGCTGCCTTGATAATAATTGATCCCACTTTCGCCATTCAGTGCCTCGGTGATCCCTGGATGCGATTGAACGTACTCATCCATTTTTGAGGGACCGGCGCGATAGAGAACGTCGAAACCCCCTTTCGGTTTCTTTGGACTGATGACCAGGATGGTGACTTGACCAGAATTTGCCAGATCGCCAATCGTTACGTCAATCAGGTTTTTTGGAGAAAACGCCCCAAGAAGCACGTTACCCGCTTCTGTTTGCGTGGCGAGAAAAATATACGATTGGGTTGTTCCTGGCAATGTGACCGGGCTAGAAAAGGCCGGCGTGGAATCATCTTGCGCTGACGCTTTGAATGGATCGGGAACCAGGGCCGGGATGGTCTGCCAATCCAATTCTGTTGTAGTAGCGCGGATCAAGCTGCCATCCCGGGTGTAAAGGGCGATACCCCCTTCGAAGGTAGAGGCAATTTCG
>DAOUFM010000096.1:0-11596 GCA_034429975.1 Anaerolineaceae bacterium
AAGAAAGGAGGCTTTATTGAAGGCTAAATCTTGACCTTGAGTTGTTTATTTTGGTAAATATCCATCCGATCTTGGTGGTAAACATGACCCGACTTTTGGTGGTAAACTCCCTCCGGCTATTGACAGAACATCGGGGCAGGTCGGGGACGCTGCCCCTACGGATTGGCGTCGTGGTTTGGGGTGAACATCGGGTCAGGTCGGGGGACGCTGCCCCTACGGATTGGTGTCGTGGGTAGAGGTGAACATCGGGTCAGGTCGGGGGACGCTGCCCCTACGGATTGGCGTCGTGGATTGGGGTGAAGAGCGGGGCAGGTCGGGGGACGCTGCCCCTACGGATCGGTCTCATGGTTTAGGGTGAACATCGGGGCAGGTCGGGGGACGCTGCCCCTACGGATCGGTCTCGTGGTTTGGGGTGAACATCGGGGCAGTTCGGTGGACGCTGCCCCTACGGATCGGTCTCGTGGGTTGGGGTGAAGAACGGGGCAGGTCGAGGGACGCTGCCCCTACGAAAGCCGGCGCATCTTGAGAAATGATGCGCCGGCTTTGTTTTTTTCCTTTCGCCTTTCGCCTTTCAGCTTTCAGCTTTCAGCTTTCACCTATTTTTTCCCCATCTTCCCCAAGGCGTTCATAAACGTGCTGACTACCAGTTGGGTGGATTCCTGGCGGTGCGGGTCGTTGCCCATACCGCTGGCGGCTACGAAGGCGTCGACCAGTGCATTCATGCCGGTTTTGCCCTGCTGTTTGGCCTGGAAAAACGCCATGCCAGCAGTCACCAGATCGCCAACATCCAGACCATCGCTCAGCCCGCCGCCGGATTGTGGCTTGGGAGAGCCGGTCAGAGTGCCCAGCAGACTGCCGAGCAAATCGCCGCCGGCTGCCGGTTGAGATTGCGCTGATTGCGCCTGAGGTTGACCACCCAGCAATGACCCCAACAAGTCTACAACACCGCTGGCCCCTGATTGGGCGGAGCTGGTAGGTTGTGGGGCAGCCTGCCCGCCGCCCATGAGGGTCTGCAGTAAGGTTATTGCAGATTGGGCATCCACGTTCTGCCCCTGAAATTGCTGGGCAGCTTTTTGCAGTCCCTGTGAGTACAACTGTGCAGAACCGTTGTTGGCGGTTTGAGAAAGTTGTTGGGCGGCATAATTCAACATCTCACTGGGAGCACTGCCTTTTTTGGTTTTCATTGCTTTGCTGATCGTATTAAATGTTTCCACCATGTGATCGCCATGATCATGATTGTATGAATCGAGATCATTCAAGGATTGCTGATTGCTAGCCAATGTTTTGGCAACCTGTGAAAATACTTTAACAAGATCTATGGATTGATCAGTCATTGAATTTTGCTCGCTTATTTCTTCTTGAGTTCTTCCGGTAGAGGAGGAATCTCAATTTCTGTGCCGGTCTTGATATTATTAGGATGATTGCCAATGATATCTTTATTATGTTCATAGATCAGGCGCCAGTAAGGTTCTTTGATGGAGCCATAGTGTTTGAATGCCAGGCTGGCGTAAGTGTCTTCGTTGGTCCAGACATGTTTGATCGTGGCAGCTTTGATGGCGGCTTCTTCTTCAGCTTTTTTGCGTTCCAGTTCAGCCTGATACACAGCAGCTTTTTCAGCTTTGGCTTTCTCGATGCGATCTTTGTTTTCCTGAACCTCTTTTTGCATTGCTTCGGCTCTGGCTTTCTGAGCAGCTTCTGCATCTGCTTTGGCTTTGGCTTCCGCCTCTGCTTTTGCCTTTGCTTCTGCATCTGCTTTCGCTTTGGCTTGAGCGGCTTCTGCCATGATCTTTTCAGCGGCTAACTTCTTTTCGGCTTCGGCTTTAGCGGCTGCTTCAGCAGCTTTCTCATCGCGATTGGTTAATGCGTCAATCGCCTTGTCTAACATTGATTTCTTCTTTTCTTCGGTCATGATATTCTCCCTTTTTTGTCTTAATCTAAGATAACTTAATTGTAAACGACCTCAGAGGATAACACAAATTAAACCCTCTAAAACTGTTACCAAAATTGTCTGAACGAGTAGAATAGAAAGATGAGAAAAATGATCGCATTTGGGATTGTTCTACTGCTGAGTCTGGTGGGGTGCACCTCCGGCGAGCCGACCATAATCCTGATTGACACACCCAATCTTCCGGCGCAAGAACGAAATGGGACACCGACTTTAATAATTCCAGCGACGTCAGCAACCACTGCGGTTCCAACCTCGACACCAACCCTTACTCCCACACTGACGCCAAGCGCTTCCCCGACCAGCACACCTGTCTATTTCTCCGGGGCAGGGGATATTGCCATCTGCGGTCAAACAGGCGATGACGCAACCGCCAAAATACTGATGGAACAGGTTGGCAGCGGGCTCTATTTTGTTGCCGGAGATGGCTCGAATGAAAATGGTAACCTTTACGAGTATCAGCACTGCTTTGGCTCTTCCTGGGGGCAATTGATGCCGGATATCCGTCCGGTACCAGGGAATCATGATTATAAAAGTAACCCGCTGGAAAATTACTGGGTTTATTTTGACGGTCTGGCAGGCGAACCGGGCAAGGGCTGGTATTCATTTGAGCATGGCGGCTGGCACATTGTCATGCTGAACGCTAATTGCGGGTACGTGGCTTGCGGGCCATCTTCTGAGCAAGTTGCCTGGTTGAAGGAAGATCTGGCTAATCACAAATCCGTTTGCAGCCTGGCAGTCTGGCATCAGCCACGCTTTAACTCCGGTCTGGCAGGCAATGCGGATTGGCTCTACACATTTTGGGATGTGCTCTACGACAATGGTGTCGATGTGGTGGTGAATGGACATGATCATCATTACGAACGCCTTGCCAAAGTCAATCCCAAAGGAGAACTGGACGCGGAAAGAGGCATCCGTTCCTTTATTGTGGGTACGGGCGGCGCCGGGTTTTATCCCATTGACCATGTCCTGCCATTTAGCGAGGTGCGCATCACCCGGCAATTCGGAATTATTCAGTTTGAACTGCAGCCGGAAAGTTATTCCTGGCGCTTTATCAATGTGGATGGCGAAGTACTGGACGCCGGCGCGGATACCTGTTCACCCCAGGAATAGAACTCCGGATTACTATTGACTGTCAGAAAGAGCAATTTAAGTTTGCTTGGCTCTCAAAGACTCCAACTCCAGGATTTTCTTTTCAATTAACTTCTCCAGATTGAGTTGATAATGCATCATTTCATAGCCCTGCATGACAGCAGCAACCTGCGTCACCAGGATCAGCGCAAAAAAGATGGTAATCCCAATCGCAACCCAGACACTCCAGGTGAAAATCTTTTCCTGGGCGCGCAGTAAAGAAGCGTGGATATCCTGAAGATTGGTCAGATAATCGGCGATGACACTTTGCCCATTGGAGACATCCGTTTGAAAATCATTCAAATTGCGGGTGATATCATCCACACCGGTTTTGAGAGAGAGCAGGTTTGAATTGCTGTCGGTCAGGTTGGTGGAGATGTCATCCATAGATTGCGGCATGTCTTTCAGGGTCTCGCCAATCTCCTTAAGTGCCTGGTTGAGCGGTTTCGGCGGTTCGTACACGATTCCTAATAAAGGAATTCTGGATAAACCGTATAAAAGATTATCAATAATAATTGCGGAACTTTGGGCGGCGACTACCGAAATTTTGGTGTTTTCCAGTGTCTGTTTGAGATCTCCTTTAAAAAGATTTGAAAATGAACCAATTAGGTTGCTGGTGTCCTCCATCGATTGCGCCATTAAACGGGTGGAATTTTCCAAGGAATCCAGACTTTTACGGATATTGCTCAAACTGGAGTCGACCACGGTCAGGCCAGAAATACTGGTGGTGACGACTTTCTCCGAAAAAACCAGGCTGGTGTGGATCTGATTGGCGACTGGCAAACGAAACCGCCAGACCTGTACCACGGCAAACACGGATAACACCATTCCCAGAATGGAAAAAAAGATCAGCCAAAAACCAAAAAACTTGCGCGGAAAATTCATCATACACCTCTGTTGGTCAAGTCTCTTTATTGTAATCAAGAATAGCAGAAGATGTTATTGCCGGCCTGATTAATTTTGGCTGACCCTTTGATACAACGAAATCCTCCTATATAATCAGAGAAGATAATTATTTGGGAGCAACCATGAAACGTGAAGTAATGATAGATTATCCGGCGTTATGGCGCGATCTGGTGGAATTGGCAGACGAACGCCGGCAGCAAGCGGGCCGAGGGCATGAGAAAGACCAGTGGAAAGGCAAGGCTGTCGAATTTGAACAACGGGTTAAAGAACGCTGGCAACAGAAAGATTCAAGCCGGGATTTTCTGCTTCAGACGTTAAAGGATTTCCCAGAGTCCACGGTGCTGGATGTCGGCGCCGGAAGTGGCGCCTGGGCGAGCTGGTTGGCGTCCCACGCCCTTTCAATTACCGCCCTGGATACCTCCGCCAGTATGCTGGCGCAATTACATGCCCGGATCGCTATGGAGAATCTGAAGAATGTAAAGGTGCTGGCAGGCTGCTGGCCGGATATTGAAGTGGAAGCACATGACATTTGCTTTTGTTCCCATTCCATGTATGGCGCCAAAGATTTGGCTGAATTTGTTCTGGCGATGCAAAAGGTTTGTCGAAAACGTGTTATCCTTCTGATCCGTGCCCCGCAGGACGATGGATTAATGGCTCAGGCGGCCCGATTGGTGTGGGGGCACCCGTATGATAGCCCAAATTACCAGATCGCCATGCAGATTCTGTGGCAGCAGGGCATCTTTCCAAATGTAGTTATGGAAGCTGATAAATTATGGAAACCCTGGACACATTCCAGCCAGGAAGAAGCTCTGGTTGAATTAAAGAGCCGGCTGGGGTTGTTTACGAATGCGGAATGGGATGAAGCGTTAAAGGAACTGCTTGAAAAAAACCTTCAGCAGGAAAATGGGCAGAATATCTGGCCGGCTGCGATGCGCACGGCTTTGTTGTATTGGGACATCACTCGGTGAATCTGCGTGTAGCCATTTTTTCACAATTGTATACCTATATCATTTTCCATAGAAGGGGATTTTCAGCTGGTTGTCCTTTATAATAAGATCGATCATGATTGGGAGTGCTGTTTGAAAAATATATTCAAAGATTGGCAACAATTATTATTTTTTGGGTTGGGAGCAATCGTTGGGCTCGAATACAGCAATGTGTTTCACCCCAGTTTGCGCAGCCGGCTGGCCTATAGCCTGATCCGCTTGCTGCATAAACCGATTCTCCCCGAAGATCTGGACCAACAACGCAGCTATCTGGAACGCCTGCAGGATTTGGTGCCAACGGCGCTTCAATTGGAACCCAACCCGGTGGATGCCAATGGAATTCCGTGTGAATGGGTTTTACCCGAAAAAGATATCCCTACCCAGGTGGTCTTTTATTTACATGGCGGTGGCTATACTACCAAGACTCCGCTGGTACATCGCAATTTTTTGCATCAGTTAGCACAAGCCAGTATGGCTCAGTTTCTGATGGTGGACTACCGCCTGGCGCCGGAGCATCCCTTCCCGGCTGCGTTAAACGACGCCCTGGTGGCTTATGATTGGTTATTGCATCAAAACTGGGCACCGGAACAGATTCTGATCGCCGGAGACTCCGCCGGTGGGGGCCTGGTGTTGGCGACCCTGCTGGCACTGCGCGATACCGGGCGCCCTTTACCAATGGGCACCATCTTGCTATCGCCCTGGACCGATCTGACCGGCAGCGGGGAATCGATCACCCGCCTGAAAGATCTGGACGTCATGCTTAGTTGGGACAATCTGGCAGAAAGTGCGCGTGACTATGCCGGCAAAGAGCCGTTAACCCACCCCTGGATTTCCCCGTTGTTTGCTGATTTGCACGGCTTACCGGATACGCTTATCCTGGTCGGCGGACGTGAAATCCTGATGGATGATTCCACCCGTCTGGCGCATCGCTTGCTGGAGGCTGGGGTTGAGGTGGAGATGAAAATTGAGCCATACATGGGGCATGTTTACCCGGCTAATCCACCGAACATCCCGGAAGTGAAACGAGCGATTGAGCAAATCGCAGAATTTATTGTCAGGTGCTGAGGTGCCTGAAAGCTAAATCAACTCCACCGCTCGGGCATTCTGCTCCACCTGCTGGACATCCTTGCAGCCGGGGATTACGGTGGTGACGGCGGGGTGCTGCAGGCACCAGGCCAGCGCCCATTGCGCCATGGGGACGCCGGCGGGTACTTCGCTGGCTTTGATTTTCTCTACCTCAAACAACTGCGCGCGGATTTTATCCGGGCTGCGCTGAGAGCGCACGTCATTTGGGTTGGTGAATTGTGCGTCTGGGCTGTATTTGCCGCTCAGAAACCCGGAAGCCAGCGGTACGCGGGTTAACACCCCAATATCATCCTGCCTGCAACGCGGAAAGATCACTTCTTCCGGTCCGCGGCTCAGGCGGTTGTAGATGATTTGCAAGGCGGATATTCCGTAGCTGCTCATCTTTTCAATTTGCAGCAGGGGATTATCATTGGTGATCGAGAGTCCGATCGCGCGAATTTTGCCGGTCTCCACCTGACGGCCAAGCATTTCCCACAGATCCGGGTTGTCAAATTCCTCGTCAGAACCGGAATGAAATTGATACAGATCGATATAATCCGTTTGCAAAGAACGCAGTGAGGTTTCTAACTGCGATAGAACACTTTGCGGGTCAAAATGAGAAGTGCGCTCAAAATTAGTATGAAACTGATGCCCAAACTTGGTGGCAACGATCCAATCCTGGCGTTGCCCTTTGATCGCTCTGCCAACTAGTTGCTCGGAGGTGTGATCGCCGTAACATTCAGCAGTATCCAGCAGGTTGATACCCAGGTCTTTGGCTCGCCCGATCATAGCATTCACTTCAGTTTGCTCATAGGTTTTGCCCCATTCACCACCCAACTGCCAGGTGCCTACCCCAACAACGGAAACATTCAATTCTGTTTTACCCAAACGACGATAAATCATGTGCTTTTCCTTTCCAACCAATGATATTTAATTGTAAACCCAATTCCGGGTTGGTCAAAGCACATCTGCGAGGGTTAACCAGTTAGTTTGCGGATAAAGTCGGGCGATTTGAGGGGCATAATGCGTGTAGGTATGCATCAGATTGCGCGGATGACCCTGGTCAAGGATCCGTCCTTCTTCGAGCAGGAGGATGCGGGTGGCGAAAGCGGCGGCGAATTCAACATCATGGGTGACCAGCAAAATCGTCTTGCCGGACTGATTCCAGTTGATCAGCAATTCGAGCAGCGCCTGCTTGGTGATGGCGTCGATCCCTCGGGTAGGCTCGTCCAGAATGATCAGTTCCGGCTGGGTGATGACCACAGCCCCCAGTGCCACACGCTGCTTTTCACCAGTGCTCAGATCGCGCGGGTAGGCCTGAGCTTTTCCTTCCAGGTTTAATTGGGTCAGCAAATGTTGGATGGTTTCATCCCGCACAGGCTGCTGATGATTGCGCAGTGTAACTGCTAATTCTTCAGCCACCGTATCGGAAAACAGGAGCGCATTGGGATCCTGTGGCAGGAAGCCAATCCATTTACTCAGTTCAACGGTCTGCCGGTAGGCGACCTTTCTTCCTTTAAAAAGGATCTCGCCATCGTCTGGCTGTATCAAACCGATCAGGCTGCGTAACAGGGTGGTTTTTCCGGCGCCATTCGGACCCATCAGAACCAATCTTTCCTGTGGGAGAATATCGAAATTAATATTCTGCAATACACGGCGTTTACCAATTTGGATTTTGAGTTTGTGCACCGCTAATAGTGGCAGAGTATTTTGTTTTACAGGTGGGGTTAATATTTTCGTGTTCGGTTGTGGCTGGGCAAACACTTTCGCTTGTTCCACATCCAGAGGGGTAGGGCGCCAATCTTTTTTTTCCGCCAGTTTTACCACCGGGGGTTTCAAGGCACATTGATGGATGACCGTCGCAGGTGCTCCAGAGGCGATTAATTTTCCCTCGGGCGAAAGGGCAATGAGCTGATCGGCGTAGGCTAAAACCCGCTCCAGACGCTGCTCGGAGAGGACGATGGTTAAACCTAGCTGGGTTTGTAAATTCTTCAGGATTCGTAAAACCTCATCGGCGGATTGTGGATCAAGCTGGGAAGTGGGTTCATCCAGCACCAGAATTTTTGGTTCCAGTACCAGGGCGGCGGCGATGGCAACTTTTTGCAACTCACCACCGGATAACGAATCCACCCGCCGGTTTTTAAGTTCGCTGATACCCATTCTTTCAAGGATTTTTTTAACCCGGGGAACCATTTTCTTTCTGGAAATGGCTGCCTGTTCGAGGGAAAAAGCGATTTCATCTTCCACACGATCGACGACAAACTGATTTTCCACTTCCTGAAAGACAAAGCCAACGATCTGGCTCATTTGCGGTGGTCCGACCTTTAGCGGGTCCAACCCAGCGACCTCTATTTTTCCCTGGATGGTGCCACCGCTGAAATGCGGCACCAGTCCATTGATCAGGCGGAGAAAGGTGGATTTCCCCGACCCGGATGGCCCGACCAGCAAGCTGAATGAACCAACCGGGATGGTCAAATCCTCAATTTGTAAGGCAACCTGTTCAGATTGCGGATAGATAAAAGTTAATCCATTAATCCTGATCAAATTGGTTCTCCTTGATAAAGAAGAGTGGGGTCAGTAAAGTCAGGATACTGAAACCGTGTAAAAGTGAAAATTCGGGTAAACGCAGGACGGGATAAGGATCATAATTCAGTGTTCCCCGGCCTGCAGACAAAAATAAGAAAATAAAATTGGTTGTCAGGGTCAATACACTGATCAGGCTGGAGACTAGCGTCCACGGTTCTTTGGTGTATACGGTTTTTCGTTTCCGCCAACCACTGGCAAAAAACAAAGAAAGCAACAAGAGCAAACCCAGGGCAATAAAACGCCAGCCGGAAAAAATACGTTGGGTGCCCAAATCCAAAACCCAACCAAGTAGAATTAATACTAACCCGACTGCCAGCGCTATTTTTTCAACGCGCAAAGGTTTCTGATCGGTTTGGGCGGTAAAGCCGCGAGCGGTCATCGCCTCTGCAATTTGCATGGCCCTTTCCAGACCACCAATTAACATCGGGATGATCAAGGGCAGCCAATCTTTGATTTTCTTTACTTCCTGTCCACGGATGGACTGGGCTTCTCGAATGGCTTGAAATTGCTTCTGCGATGCCGGAATGAACGTAATCGCGATGCTGGTGATGACTGCCACCGGATGGAATGCCTGGGGGATCAGGCGCATCAAAGATCGAACACTGACAACACGGTTAAGGATGGTGAAAAGTGAGAAAATGCCGATCAGGATCAGACCATTGGTCAGACCATAGATCATTGATTCAAGAGTGTATGGACCACCCAACAGGGGAATGCTATCTGGCAGCCTGAACAAGACCGTTTCACCAAAGCGGGAGATTACCATATTGAGAAAAGTTGACAACAGCAGAATGGTAGTACCTAAGCGCAGGGTAGCGGAAAAGACTCGACTGCCAGCCGGGGTGATCCAAATCTGGAAAATAATCAGAATGAGATCAGCGATCAACAAATATAAAGGATTGCGGTTGGATAAAAGGATAACCAGACCAGTGCTGAGCCAAATTGTCCAGGCGATCGTATGGATTTTCACCGGGCTTCTCCAGTTTCATTGAGCTGCACAAAGTAAAAACGATTTTGAAAACGGCGTAGTACCCTTAAAGTTGCTTCACCAAAGAAGAATAACAGCAGGAAATTGCCAATTGCCCGGGTTGTGTCCCAGATGAAAGAGGTAGCCATATAGAAAATGCCGTAATTGCGCATAGATTGTGCAAAGCCAGCGCCAGCGGTGAACATCTGGTTGCTTGGGCCGTTCAGGAAAGGCCAGAACCACAGATTGGTAATAGCGCCGAAAAGAAAACCCCAGATAACCCCGAAGACCATCAAAATGATCAACTCACCACGCTTGCCTTTTTGACCGGTCAGGAGGCTCAACCGTTTTGCCAACGCCGCTGAAAGCCCAACCCAGCCAGCCGTGATCATCTGGTTAGGCAGCCAGGGGCCTACTCCGGCAGTTACCAAAGCAGATACCAGCATGGTTAAGGAGCCCATCAAGAAACCTACCCGACCACCAAACACATACCCAACAATCAAGATTAAGAAGAAAACCGGACTAAACCCTCCCAGAATGGGAAGCGCCAGGTCGATGAAGCGCAGAATGGAATTGATGGCAATCAAAATCCCCAGCAGGGCAATCAGTTTGGTGTTCAGGCGATGCTGCTGAATCTCATAGATCAGCACCAGGGTACACAGAGCCAGGATCATTGCCATGACAATCGGCAATTCGGTTTGACGGTTGGTGCTGATCTGCCCCTGCTGAGGGGTTTCCAAGAGGGGATACAAATAAGCAAAGATCCCCATCCCGGTTACGAGCAAGTAAATCAACCCGGAAAGAATTTTTTCTTTCAAGCTTTCCTTTTCTTCAAATAGAAAATGATCGCGATAATGACCAAGGCGCCAGCTATGACAGCGAAAATTTGATACTGAGCCAATGCGTTTTTCCCTGCAGCCGGTGTTTCCTGGGTTTGCTGATCAGGAATTATCGTATCAGTGGGCACGGGTTCTACTGATGGAGCTGCATTATCAGATGATACTGCCGGTAAAAAGACTTCGGCATTTTCTCCACATACCTGATCGAAGGTTACCTGAGCAGGGCTCAAAGAACCCCAGGCCCAGCCATCCACCATACCGGCGGAAACTTCGTAAACATCCGCACCAACCGCAGAATAACCCCACTCACCGTTTTCGAAATGCCAGTAAGACCAGTAATCTGGTTGCTTACAGAAACAATTGTCGGTTGGGCAACCCTGACCTTCAATCCCACAGACGGCATTTCCCATTCCAGGCGAGTACTTGGCAGCCAGTTGCAGTCCTGAATTGGCTAACAGATCATATCCGCTGATCGTTTCGCCCTCGAATTCCACACAGCGCAGGAGTGAACTGCCATCCGGCAGGGTGACCACCAGCGCGGCTTTACTGCTGGTTTTCTCAGCCGTTGTAACGGAGTCAGCGATCGGGAAGAGCGGGGAGTCCGCAAAGCCTAATAAAGCTTCAACCGTTGAATAAACATTGACAAAAGCGGTGCCGATACTGCCATCCGGTTGCACGGTTGTTAGCAGGGCATCGCGCGGGGATTGACCGCCTTTTTGCCAATCCGCCAGGTTTTCACCGGCTGTGACCAGCGCCAGAGTGATCCAGCCGGTTGTGTCGACATTCAGTTCGGATTCATCCCAGGCGGGTTTCCAGGCGGCATTGTCGAGTTGCGAGGTTCTGAATAATGCCAGGGTTTTTTGAATGGCTGCATCCGACGCGGATACCTGCCCGCTCGAGAGCAGCGCTACCATCACAACGCCGGTGGTGTCCAGATCGGAACCGAAGCCGTTATCCCAACTGCCATCCTCGAGTTGTTTTGCGAGCAGGTATTGGACAGCTTCTACGGGCACCGGATCTCCATGGGCAACCAGACCGAGAATTGCCAGAGCCTGCGATAAGTCGGTCACAGCGCCGCTGCTCCAATCCTTGATGGCGGCGGTGCTGAAGCTGCCATCCGGTTGAAGGGTGGCCAATAAAGCTTCAGCTAATTCTTCCGGAGCAGCTTCGA
>DAOUFM010000097.1:0-4105 GCA_034429975.1 Anaerolineaceae bacterium
TCGTGGATGGCATATCAACCGATTCAACCAGGGAAATCGTTAACGAATATCAAAAAAATCACAGCAACATCGTCCTCATTGACAACCCTGGCAAAATTGTTCCTACCGGTTTTAATCTGGCTTTGAAAATTGCAAAAGGAGATACCATTATTCGGATAGATGGTCATACTTTAATAGCTCCCGATTATATAATTAATTGTATTGAGCTATTAAAAAATTCAAGGGCGGATAACGTCGGTGGGCGAATGAACGCAATTGGGGAGACACCTTTTGGGGAAGCTGTGGCTTTGGCAACCAGCTCGCCATTTGGTGTGGGAGGGTCGCGCTTTCATTATTCAGAAAAAGAAGAATATGTCGATTCTGTTTATATGGGCGCCTGGAGGAAAGATGTCTTTGAACGTATTGGCATGTTTGATGAAGAATTGGTGCGTAACCAGGATGATGAATTTAATTACCGCGTAAGAAAATTTGGCGGCAAGATTTTACTTTCTCCAAAAATTAAATCAACCTATACCGTTCGAAGTAACCCAAAAGCGCTCTGGCGGCAATATTACCAGTATGGCTATTGGAAGGTGCGCGTTCTGCAGAAACATCCGCGCCAGATGAGCCTGCGGCAGTTCGTTCCGCCGCTGTTTGTGGCGGCGTTGCTGGCCAGTGCTCTGGCTGCGCTCTTCTATCCTCCGGCCGGGTGGCTGTTGGCAGTTGTGCTGGCAGCCTACCTGCTGGCAGACCTGGGCGCTTCTGTGGCTGCTGCCCGCCAAAAAGGATGGCGGCATTTTGCCCGCTTGCCGCTGGTGTTTCCGATCCTGCACCTCAGTTATGGGCTGGGCTTTTTGGTCGGGCTGGTGAAGTTCGCCCGCCGCTGGCAAGAGCGGCCTTTACCAGCTGCTCCTCTCCGGAATATGGAAAATTAATTATTTGATGAAATTGAGAATAATCCCCTGGCTTGCTTTGCTAACCGTCATTGTCAGCACCTATCGCTTTGGCGGGGATTTTTGGCGTTTAAATCAATTGGGGGTGAACACGGTTCATTTAAAGATGACGTCTCAGACTAGAGCAGGATTTGCTCCCTCAGCGGCTGACAATGATGCGCTCGCCTGCCATCAGGAGTGGCTGCAATTTGTGCGGCAGCCTAAAGCCTTGTCGCCGGATTTAGAGCAGGCTTCCAGGTTAATCGCCTGCTCACCCACCAACATGCGCATGCTTTGGAGAACCTATCCATCAGAACCTGCATTAGCCAATTTAGCTGTCCAGTTGTACCCTGGGCAAGCTGCTCCGCTTTACTGGTTGATTTCCGCGACAGATCCGAAGATTACAGAACAATCGAAACCATTGATCGAAGAAATTCTGAGAATCAATCCTCGCGACGGTCTCGCCTGGCGTTATCTGGGCATTGTTCTTATTCAGGAAGGGGATATTCAAGGAGCAATCGAAGCCCATATCCATTCCTGCTATAACGGCGACCCGGGATCGAATGGGTGCGGTAACGCTGGGTGGCTTTTAGAAGAAGAAGGGCGTTATGAAGAAGCGATATCTTTTTTTCGTTTATCAAGGCATAAATTTATCCGCGCTAATGCAGACCGATTGGAAGAAATGCTAAAAGAGCATTAATTAAAGGATTAGTTAAAAGACAAAGTTATTTTTTATTATCTTTACAAAACGACATGAATATTAAATGTAATATTATTCTATCTTCCTTATCTGAGCATCTAACTCAAATTCTGTCAGGTTTTGGGGTACTTCAAAAAAATAACATTATTGAATTGTCTATTAGTAAGGATAAAAAATTCGAAATTGGACATCTATCAAAGCCTATATTAAAAGTAATAATAAATAACTCTATTAAAGTTGTCTACGATACTTTTGATGGTTCTAGCATATCAGTAGACGATTATAATTGGTGTGATTTTTATTTCAAACGAAGTTTTGATAGAGTTTTAATATCTGATAGTTACAAATTAAAAAAAATATTCCCTTTAGGTTTAAACTATTCAGTTTATGGGCCTAATAATTTTTATAAATACAAATTATATTATTCAATTTCATCAGTGAAATCAGTAAAGAATATAAAAAATTTAATTATTCCACTAATTAGAACAAGTAAAAATTTATCAAGAATATTTAAAACCAGTAATGGTTGTTATACATCCTTTTATCAAAATTTTGAATCAATTCCTCGTTTTGAACAACCTCCTAAAATTCTCTTTCTTACAAGATTGTGGGATCCAAATCGGACAAAATCGAAAAAATTAATCGAAGAACGTCATTTTATTAATCAAATGAGAATAGATATTATCCGAAGTTTAAAAAAAGAATTCCCAAAAATTTTTGTGGGTGGTTTAGCTCCAGATGAATTTACAAATAAAGCAGCGCCAGATTGTATTGTTACTGATCAAAAAATAATTCAGAAAAAAGAATATCTTGCATCATTAAAAACCGCGAATATCTGTATTTCAAATCAAGGTCTTTTGGGTTCAAACGGATGGAAACTTGCTGAATATGTTGCAGGGGCTAAATCAATTGTTTCAGAAAAATTGAATTATGAAGTACCTGGAAATTTTTTGTCTGGTAAAAATTATTTAGAATTCTCAACCATTGATGATTGTATACAAAAAGTCGACTTTTTAGTAAAAGATCCTGACCTACGATACAAAATGATGGTTGAAAACTATAATTATTACCATCAATTCCTTCGCCCTGATATGTTAATTTGGAATACTTTAAAAGAAGTTTTTTAAAATATTAGAGTTATATGAACAAGAAATTAAAAAAAATGGACAAAATAAAAAGTATGTGGCTAATACGGGAATTATATTTGTTAATCCGGTGTATTTATAAATTTAGACCTATTCTAGGGGTTGAGGTATTTTTTAAACTAAATAAAAAAAATAATAAAACATCCTATGTCTCAATAAATATTCCAGGTTTTTTAGAAAAAATAAATTTACGTCCTGGTTCTTCAGATATAGATATTTTTGAAGTAGTTTTTATAGCTGAAAGATTTAAGCACATCGAAACGAAAGTGGAACCAAAAGTAATTATTGATGCGGGAGCGAATATTGGTTTGGTGTCTTTGTATTTTGCCAGAAAATATCCAGATGCAAAAATATTTGCAATTGAACCTGAAACAAGTAATTATAATTTATTAACTATGAACACCAAATCGTATGGCAATATTGTTCCAATTAAGGCAGCACTTTGGAAAAATAATTCAACATTATATATTCAAAACCCTAATGCTGAAAAATGGGCATTTAAAGTTTCAGAGGAAAATAAAATTGGTGAGTATGTGGATGCCATTACAGTAATGGATATTCTTCAGAAAACTTCAAATAATTATATCGATATTTTAAAAATCGATATCGAAGGTGCAGAAAAAGAAGTTTTTTCAGAAAATTATCAGAGTTGGATAGATAAAATTAATTTTTTTGTTATTGAGTTACATGAAGGTTTACAAAGTGGTTGTCGTGGTTCATTCTTCTCAGCAATAAAAAATTTAAAATATAAAATTCAATATATAGGAGAAAATTATTTTGTAAAAGTTATTTCATAAATATTAATAAGAACTTCCTTGTTATTTAATATAAGAATTATCCGAGTATGATCTAAATTTATATTATGAAAAATTTTTTACACTGACTTCAAAAAATAATAATAAAAAAAATACTCCTAACAAATTTATAGATTAGTAAATACAAAACAGAAAGTAAAAAATTAGACTATAACCTATTAAATTCAATTAAATTAGGATAACACGACCCCCACGCAATTCCCATGCCAAAATTACTTTACAGCAGAAAAACGAGGAATATAATTAAGGCTAAAGGCGAACCCCCGCGGAGCGAGGGCATAGGCGAACCCCCGCGGAGCGAGGGCATAGGCGAACCCCCGCGGAGCGAGGGCATAGGCGAAAGGCGAACCCCCGCGGAGCGAGGGCATAGGCGAAAGGCGAACCCCCGCGGAGCGAGGGCATAGGCGAAAGGCGAAAGCTCAACCCTCAAAACTCAAAACTCAACCCTCAAAACTCAAAACTCAACCCTCAAAACTCAAAACTCAACCCTCAAAACTCAAAACTCAAAACTCAAAACTCAATCCTAACCAAGGG
>DAOUFM010000098.1:0-24080 GCA_034429975.1 Anaerolineaceae bacterium
AAGAAAGGAGGCTTTATTGAAGGCTAAATCTTGACCTTGAGTTGTTTATTTTGGTAAATATCCATCCGATCTTGGTGGTAAACATGACCCGACTTTTGGTGGTAAACTCCCTCCGGCTATTGACAAAAATTTTCAGGAAAGCTTTCTTTTAGCTTTTCCTTGTTAACTGACAACGATTAACGATCCTCTTCTTTCTTCCCGATCAGGCTCCTCAGATCGGCCAATCTTTTTTCCAAAAAGGATTTCTCCTGTTCTAAATCAGCGATTTCATCATTAAGATCATAAGATGGAATCATAGGCCCGACTCGTCCGAACCAGCCACGCCGACGAACAGAAAATCTATCCCAACCCCTTTTGGAGGTTCTTCCACAAGGACCATATCCTCTTCCTGCTGGGCCATCACCATAAGGACCAGTTCCATCAAAGCCTGGCATTGTTATACTCCTTTCTGCTTTTCCAGGAATTTCTCTTTCCTGCAAGGCAATAAACCGGAAAATCTTGTTAGCTATTCCTAATAATACAATAGTGTCATTGAGAATACCAATTCCAGATATCACCATTAATCATGACATATATCAGTATTATGTGACAAAACCATTGAAATAATCACGCTATGTACTATAATATTAGTATGAAGTCACAACCTGGCGCCTATGGAACAATCACACAAAATTAACTCTGACCAAAATACAGAAATCCCTACCGAAATTCTGGTAGGGCGTAATTTGCGGGATTTGCGAACGAAGAAAGGCCTGTCCTTACGGGCATTGGCTGAATTAAGCGGCTTGAATGTCAACACCCTTAGCTTGGTCGAAAATGGGAAAAGCTCACCTTCGGTGGGAACTTTGCAGCAACTGGCTCAAGCCCTGGATGTGCCAATTAATTCATTTTTCGAATCTGAACTGATTGAAAAAAGAATTGTGTTTACCCCAGCCGACCACAGACCGCAGGCGGCTTTTGGTCAGGCGCAAATGCAGAATCTGGGGAAAGACCTGGCTAGCAAGGCGGTACAGCCCTTTGTCGTGCAGTTGCTCCCGGGGATGGGCAGTGGTGATCGTTTGATTGTCCATACCGGCCATGAATTTGTTTATTGCCTGAAAGGCAGCATTCATTACAAAATCGACACTGAAGAATTTACCTTAACTCCGGGGGATAGCATTCTGTTTGAAGCACATCTCCCACATTGTTGGGAGAATCGCAGCGCTGAGCTGGCAGAAATATTATTAATCTTTTATCCAACCGATGAGCGGGAAGAGCCTGGCGGCAGGCATTTTTCGCTCTCATATCACACCAAGGAGATCTCTATGAAAATCGCAGTAATCACAAGTGACGGAAAAACAATTAATCAGCATTTTGGGCGGGCACCTTATTATATGGTGTTGACCATTGAAGAGGGCAAAGTTACCCAGCGAGAAATGCGCGAGAAAATGGGTCACAACCACTACGTTGTCCAGCACGAAGAGCATGATCATGGCAGCGCCGGTCATGGCATGGATGCAGCTTCTCATCGTAAACATGCCAATATGGCGGAAACAATCTCAGATTGCAAGGCTTTGATATGCGGTGGAATGGGGATGGGGGCTTACGAAAGTATGAAACAATTTAACATTAAACCCATCGTGACCGATTTACGCGAGATTGATGAAGCAGTTCAGGCTTTTCTGGATGGTAAACTGATCGATCACACGGAACTTTTACATTAAAAATAGATAGTGATTTCAGTCTGATTGTTTACGAAAAACTGTCAGGAGGTACTGATGAGAAAAATTCTTTATGAGGATATGGTAAAAATTATCGCCAGACATGCCCAATATCTGGCAGGTAATGCCGGCGGAGAGAAAGCTGAATTAGCCGAGGTCGATTTTTATGGGACGGATTACTCCAATGTAAATCTATCTGGTGCCAACCTGCAAAGGACCAGCTTTAAACGCGCGAATATTATGGGCATTAACCTGGAAGGCGCAGATTTAAAGGATGCCAACATGAAACGAGCCTGCTTTGCGGGCGCCAACCTGAAAAACAGCAACCTGGAAGGCACCTTTTTAAAAGGCTGTAACTTTATGGATGCCGATTTACGTGGAGCCAACCTGAAAGGCGCCAGCCTGGAAGATGCAATTTTTGATGATGCAAAATATGACGACCGAACCGTCTGGCCGGATGGGTTTGATCCGGTTACTGCCGGAGCCATCCTGGTCAAAGAGTAAACAATCGGCTGAGAAGCTGGAGGAAAAATGAACATTGTAATTTCATCTCAGGGGCAGAGTCTGGATAGCCCGATTGATTATCGTTTTGGGCGCAGCGCTTGGTTTATTCAATATAATACCGCAGAAAAAACCTGTACCGGAGTATCCAACCCAGGTGGGCAGCAATCCGGTGGGGCTGGGGTGGCGGCAGCGCAATTTGTGATTGACCAAGGCGTGGATGCAGCCATCAGTGGTGATTTTGGGCCGCATGCAGCCAATGCTTTGCGTGCCGCCGGGGTTAAAATGTACTTGTTTGCGGGTGACTTAACAAACGTCCAATCGGCCGTAGATCAATTTATCGCCGGTGCTTTGCCTGCTTTTGATCCGGAATAACAGGTTGACGATATGAAAATCGCAGTAGCAAGTGGTAAAGGAGGAACTGGCAAAACGACAGTCGCCACTAACCTGGCACTTAGCTTGAAGGATCGTTATCCGGTCAACTTGATGGATTGCGATGTGGAAGCTCCCAACGCCCATTTATTTTTACATCCAGTGCTCACCCGCCAGTATAAAGCTAGCATTCGTATCCCAGAAATTGACCCGCAGCGCTGTACCCTGTGTGGTAAGTGTGTAGAGGTCTGCCAGTTTCATGCTCTGGCCAAGGTGGGGAAAACCATCATGGTGTTTCCGCAACTCTGTCATGGCTGCGGGAGTTGCACCTGGAATTGCCCGGAGGACGCGATAACGGAGGTCCCCAACCCGATTGGGATCATGGAAGAGGGTGCCACGGTTGGAGGAATAGCCTTTTCGCAGGGTAAGTTAACCCTCAGTGAACCGATGGCGACCCCAATTATCCGCCAGTTAAAAAAATTGGAGGATCAGGCGGGTGATGTCATTCGGATTTACGACGCTCCGCCAGGCGCTTCCTGTTCAGTGGTGGAAACGTTGCGGGGAGTCGATTTCGTCGTTTTGGTGTCCGAGCCAACGCCCTTTGGATTACATGATCTCAAGCAGATGCTCGGCATTCTGCAGGATTTGAACTTACCTTTTGGGGTGGTGATCAATCGGGATGGGATTGGGTATGACCGGCTGGATCAATACCTGACGGATCATAAAATCCCTGTTTTATTACATATTCCTTTTGAGCGGGCAATTGCCCGGGGTATCGCTGCCGGAAAAACGCTGAATGAGATTGATCCACGCTATCAAGAGCAGTTTTTAAGCCTTTTCGATCAGATAGAGAAAATCTTCCAGACGGAAAGAGAGGCCCTATGACCGCGGAACTAGCCAAACAACTGGTCATTTTAAGTGGTAAAGGTGGTACTGGAAAAACGAGTCTGACAGCCGGGTTTGCCTACGAAAGTGCCCGGGGTGATCTCCCTATGCGGACTGTGCTGGTGGATGCGGATGTGGATGCCGCTAACCTGGGTTTGGTATTGGAAGCCGAGCCAGTCGAGCAGCATGAGTTTTGGGGCGGCTCATTGGCTGAAATTGATGAAACCCTGTGTACCGGTTGTGCAATGTGTGAACCCGTTTGCCGGTATGACGCCATCTTCCCTCACAAAGAGATCCTGGGGGTTCTGTGGGTGGATCCAATCGCTTGTGATGGCTGCGCTGCCTGTGTGTATGCTTGTCCGGAAGAGGCGATCGAGATGGTACCGCAGCAGGAAGGTTTCTGGTACCGTTCTCAGACTCCTTATGGAGAATTTCTGCATGCTGAACTATTTCCGGGAAAAGAAAATTCTGGCAAACTGGTGACTCTGGTGAAACAACAGGGGCGGCTGGCAGCCGATGATCGGGCTGCACAACTGGTGGTGATCGATGGACCGCCGGGGATAGGCTGCCCGGTCATCTCAGCCTGTGCCGGAACCGACTTAGGTCTGATGGTGACCGAACCGGGGCAAGCTGGTCTCCATGATTTGCAACGCATCCTGGGCACTTTACGCCATTTCAAAATTGAGACGGTATTGGTAATCAACAAAGCCGATCTCTATCCGGAAGGGACGGCAGCCGTCAAACAATTTGCGGAAAAAGAGGGACTGGTAGTGATCGGTGAAATCCCGTTTGATGAAAATATTCCTAAAGCCATGCTGGCAGGTAAACCGGTCAGCTTGCTGTATCCCGAATCAGCCGCAGCCAAAGCTATCCAGCAGATTTGGCTAAAAACAGTCGCAAAAATGATGCAACCCGAGGGTTCTTATGAATAAGCTGGATTTGGAAATCGCTGTGCTGGAACGGCTTGCGCAGGTGATCGACCCGGAAACCAACATGGATGTGGTCAGAATGCGCCTCATTTCCGAGATCCAGATCGATGATCAGGGTAATATCCGCTATACCTTTCGACCTTCCTCGCCCTTGTGTCCGATCGCTGTACCGCTGGCGTTGGCCATCATCGAGGCAATTAAAGAGGTTCCAGGGATCAGCGGACAGGAGATTATCGTTAAAGATTATATTCAGGCTGAACAATTAAACGAAATTTTAAAAACAATCGTATAAAAAGGAAGAATAATGGATTCAGCGACATCATCTGAAAAATTAAAATTTTATGATTTGCTTTTTCAAGCCTTACCTGTTGAACCTATCCCGGTGCAGAAAATCGTTGTGGGTTTGCATTGGACATTGGTCTGCAGCCAGACTTGTGGCCTGGCATCCACCCTGACCAATTATGGGCCGCATGGACACTACCGTGTGCGCGATGTGGGCAACCTGGAGCGAAAATCCGCCCAGGAACTGGCGCAATGGATCCTCTCTGAAAATCTGACGGAAGCCAGCATCGGAGCGGCCGCGATTAATTCGCTGATTGAGGTGGATGAGAATCAACTGGTTGAGAGAAACGCTTCCGCCGTGATTGCAGACGAAGCCAAAGGTAAAAATGTGGTCATCGTTGGGCATTTCCCCTTTATAAAAGAGATTAATTCCATCCCGGAGCATCTCTGGGTGATTGAAAAACAACCTTTCGGCGATGATTTTCCAGAAGAAGCCGCTGAAGAGTACATCCCGCAGGCGGATATCGTCGCCATCACCGGTACGGCTATGATCAACCATTCCATAGAGAAATTAATTTCACTCTGTAAAAAAGACGCCCAGGTGATGATTTTAGGTCCATCCACCCCATTGTTACCACGCTTATTTGACCTGGGTGTGACCTTCTTGTCCGGCGCACGCGTGACAGACCCACAGGCGGCGATCCATTCCATCATCCAGGGAGCATCACTGCCGCAGGTACAGGGTATCCAGTTGGTCACTATGCTGAAAGATCATCATCAATAAAGGTGAAAAGACATGAACATATCAACCAGCACTGAAAAAGAAAAACCAGAATTAGCCAAAGGCTCTGCCAGTGAATACAACCGCATCAAAAAAGTTGTGGCGGTGATGAGCGGCAAAGGGGGCGTCGGGAAGTCCTTTGTGACTGGTGTCCTGGCAACCAGCCTGGCGCGCGAAGGATATGAAGTGGGCGTGATGGATGCCGACATCGTTGGCCCCAGTATGCCGACCCTGTTTGGGGTAAAAGGTCCGGTCAATTCGGGTGAATATGGTATTGTGCCCTTAACCACAAAAACCGGCATCAAACTGATTTCGATGAATTTGTTGATCGAAGAAGAAAGCGATCCGTTGATCTGGCGTGGGGCTTTAATCGCACGGGCCATCACCCAGTTGTGGGGCGATGTGATGTGGGGCAATCTGGATTACCTGTTCATCGATTTACCCCCCGGGACGTCCGATGCTGCCCTGACAATCATGCATCTGCTGCCAGTGGATGGCATCGTGATGGTCACGACCCCGCAAGCGCTGGCTAGTATGATTGTTAATAAAGCGGTCAATATGGCCATCAAGGTAGGTGTGCCCATTGTTGGGATTGTTGAAAATATGGCATATTATCCCTGCCCGGATACCGGTAAAAAGCACCGCGTATTTGGAGAGAGCAACACGGAAAAAGTGGCAAAAACTGCACGTGCACCCATCTTGGCTCAAATTCCTATCAATCCGGTGTTAACCGAGCTGTGCGATTTCGGTGAGATTGAGGATATTGAATTTTCAGAGACCCAGGCTTTGATGGAAGCATTTGAGAAAGCGCTGCCGCTGAAAAAGAAAAAAGAGGTTGAGTCTTCTCAATCAACCGTAGATAAAGGCTGGACTTTTGCCGGAATGATAGGGGAGAACCAAAAACCGCTTATTCAAAACGATTCAGTCGATGAACATGATAGCGCCTTTTCAGAGGTGGCACGCCAATTGATTCGTAGCAAAGAAAATATGGGCTGTTTTGAGCAGCCGGATGCCTGCGGTTCTTTTACCGGCTGGTGTGATGACACCATGCAGATCCAGTTTCTGCTGGATGGTAATACCATCCGGGAATCTCGCTATCTGACCGACGGTTGCGGCGCTACCATCGCCTGCGGCAGTATGCTCACCCGCATGGCAAAAGGAAAAACGTTGGACGAAGCACTGAAAATAACCCCGGATGATCTGTTGGCGGAATTGGTCAGCATCCCAGATGATCATGAGCACTGCCTGTCGCTGGCAGTCACTACCCTGCGCAAAACAATTGAGGATGCGCAGAAGCGGAACCCGGAGCTGTAAAGTTGGAAAACAAAAAAAATAAACGATGAAGGAGACAACAAAGCCCGCAGTGATTGAATAAAGGAGTAAAATGAAATCCTCTATAATTAAGCCATCAATTTGCTGGAGGAGCCAACATGCCAACGAGATTAACTTCACCCAATGGAGAATTGCTGATTGGGAGGGGGCTGCCCACCGTTCTGATCAATGATCAATTGCATATCATGGAACAGGAGCCACTGATCCTGGAGCAATTGCAGCGCAAAGAAGTCACCCGTCTGCTGGAGATCGCCAAAGCCGGGCAGGTGATTGGGATGGACATGGTGGATATACTCATCTTTCACCCAGAAGTGGACGAAGTGGAAATGTTGCCGCGTATGGCCCGCGCGATTAAAGAAGAGCTGGGTTGCCCGATGGCGCTGGATACCCGCAACGTGGAAGCCCTCGAGGCAGCCCTGGCGGAAATTGCACCAGACAAAGCCCTGATCAATTCGGTTACGGCCGAAAAACACGTGCTGGCATCGATTCTACCGGTAGCGAAGAAATACGGCGCTGCCATGGTTGGGATGCCAATCGGAGACACGTTCGGGTTATCCCGCAAAGCGGAAGAACGCGTCTTTGAGGCGCGCGTCATTATTGATGCCTGCAAAGGAATAGGAATTCCCAAAGAAGACCTGCTGATGGACGCGGTTTGCCTGGCTTCCTCGGCTGAGCCGGAGACGTTTGAAGTTGCTCTGCAAACCCTGCAGCGCTTTCGGGATGATTTGCAGGTTGCCACCATCCTGGGGATTGGGAATGCCGGCTTTGGGATGCCGGATCGCACGGTGATTGATCTGGCTTATCTATTGGGGGCTATCCCTTGGGGGTTAAATGCCGCCATCGTCAACCCGGATACGGAAGGCCTGGTGAAGAGCGTGCGAGCCATGGATTTCATCATCAATCACGATATTGCCGGCCGGCGCTATATCCAGTGGTGGCGTGCTCAAAGGAAAAAAACAGCCTGAAATTGGTTGCGGAAACATCTTAAAAATAGTTGAAATTCAAGCCAATTTATGTTAAACTTCACAGTGTAAAGTATGACTTTACAAAGTTAAGGTCACATCAATTTCCAAAGAAGCTGGCATCATTCGCGGTGTAAATCAACTTCAAGCATGTTTGGACAAAAAAGATTTCAATTTCCGGAAGGCAATCGTAGGAATGTGATGGTAGATTCACTGGTCGGACAAAAATTAAAACAGCGGCGAGATGAACTCAATCTTTCATTACGCGCCCTGGCCGGCCAAACCGGGCTATCTGCAGCTTTTCTCAGCCAGATTGAGCGCGGTGTATGTAATCCTTCTTTGAACTCACTTTCGCGCATTGCTTCTTCCCTCAGCGTCCCTTTATATTATTTTCTGACGACAAATTCCGAAACAAATCTAAACCGTGCCCACACCTTCTATCCGAAAAGAATAGGCAAGGGGGGAAAACCTTTATGAAACGATCTTTAATTTGGGAGGTGAAATAAACCATGGAACAATTCGATCTGGTTATTCATGGCGGGTTGCTGGTTAGCGATTCCGGTTCACAGCCGGCTGACCTGGGGATAAACGCTGGAAAAATCGCCTGTGTCGGTCAGGGTCTTTCCGGCAAGGAAATGATCAATGCCAGCGGTTTGTGGGTTGTCCCGGGGGCAATTGACCCGCACGTACATCTGAATATGCCCACCGCCACAACCCGTACCAGCGAGGACTGGTACTCCGGCACGCTGGCAGCCGCTTATGGGGGTACCACCACTATTCTGGACTTTGTTGAACCTCTAGCAGGAGAGACCCTCCAGCAAGCCCTACACGCCCGCCAAGCGGAAGCCGCCGGGCAAGCCTGGCTGGATTATGGTCTGCACATGACGATCTCTGACCCGGCTTTGGTACCCGAAGTCGCTTCTATGCCGGGGGAGGGCGTTACTTCGTTTAAAATCTACACCACCTATGTTGAGATGCAGCTTGATGATTACGGTATTGTCGCGGTTATGGATGCGGTGAAGACGATCAACGGAATTGTCATGGTGCACTGCGAAAACGATGCGATTGTTCAGCAGGCAGTTCGCACGCTGGTAGCGGAAGGGAAGCTGGAACCGCGCTGGCATCCGCATAGCCGTCCGGCACTGGCTGAGATGGAAGCGGTGCAACGACTAATCTACCTGGCACGCTCTGCCGGCACGAACCTTTACCTGGTGCATCTCTCGACTGCCGGAGCAGTCAAAGCCGCCGGTAAAGCCCTGCGGGATGGCCAGAATCTGGTGGCTGAAACCTGCCCGCAATATTTATTACTCACCCGCGATAGGTATCAGGACGAGGATCCATTAACGGCAGCCGGTTTCGTATGTTCTCCACCTTTGCGTTCACCGAATGACCAGCAGGCGATCTGGCATGCTTTACGGCAGCGCATCGTTGCCACCATCGGCAGCGATCACTGTGCCTTTACCCTGCATCTCCAGAAAGAAGCAGCGCTGGAGGATTTCCGCACCGTGCCGGGCGGAATCCCGGGCATCGAATTACGCTTCCCGTTGCTGTATCACTTCGGCGTCCGTTCTGGCATGCTTAGCCCGGAACAATGGGTGGCGATTACCAGCTCCAATGCTGCCAAAGCATTTGGCATCTGGCCACAAAAGGGCAGTTTAATGGTCGGCGCAGATGCTGACCTGGTGTTGTTTGATCCCGACAAAGAATTTAGTGTCAAGGTGGACAATTTACATGAAAAAGTTGACTACACCCCCTACGAAGGTTTTTCATTAACCGGGTATCCGGTGATGACCATTCTTAAAGGAAAGAAGCTGATTGAGAACGGTCAATTAAAGGCGGCAGCGCCTTCCGGGCAGTTCCTGAGATGTGGAACGCCGATCATTCCATTCTAAAAAAGGAAAGGATTTAAATGAAATGACGACCAAAGGTTACCTTATTTTTCCACAATGGCTGGTTACCGCAGCCCTGGAAGCCCCGAAGAAAAATTTTGGCGTGCGGGTGCTGGGTGATCAGATCGCTGCGCTGGGACCGCGCGCAGAATTGCTGGCGCAGTATCCGGATGATGAAGTTTGGGAACGCCCCAATCAGGTGCTGATGCCGGCTTTTGTGGACGCTCACACCCATCTTTATGGTATTCTGGCGCATGGGATTCCCCTAAGTAAAGCTCCCAGTGGTTTCATGCCTTTTCTGACTGACTTCTGGTGGCCGCTGGTGGAAGATCAACTGGATTCTGAAATGATCAACGCTGCCACCGATTGGAACTGCCTGCAAATGCTGCGTTCCGGCGTGACCACCTTCTATGATATCACTGAGGCGCCGCATTCCTTGCCGGGTGTGCTGGTCAAACAGGCTGAAGTGGTCAAGAAATGGGGCTTGCGCGGGACGCTATCGTTTGAAGCAACACAGCGGGTCAGCCAGGAAAATGGTGAACTGGGTCTCCAGGAAAACCTCGAGATGATTGCCTGGGGCAAACAGGATGCTGGCTTGGTGCAGGGTCTGATGTGCTTCCACACCACTTTCACCTGCTCGGATGAATTTATTCAACGCTCCTTTGCGTTGGCAAAAGAACAGGGCGTTTTGACCCATATGCACTGCTCTGAAGGCCATTACGAACCCAACGAGATGCTGAAACGCAACGGGCGCCGCACGATTGAACATTATGATGCCCTGGGTGTTTTAGGACCAGAAATGCTGGTCTCCCAATGTGTACAGCTCAGTGAGAATGAGATCGATCTGATTGCCAAACGCAAGGCGCGGGTTACCAGTATGCCGCTCTCCAATTGTGAGGTGGGCGGCGGGATTGCTCCCTTGCCGCAGTTGACTTCTGCGGGCGTAACCGTTGGGCTGGGCTCGGATGGCTACATTACCGATTTCTTTGAGGTGATGCGCGGCGCTTTTCTGATCCATAAAGCCCATCATACCGACCCACGGGTGATGCCGGCCAACCTGGTCTGGCATCTGGCCACACGCGGGGGCGCCGAAGCGCTGGGGTTCGACAAGCTGGGCTGTGTTAAACCCGGCTGGCAGGCGGATTTCATGCTGGTGCAGCCTACTTTGCCAACCCCGCTGGAAGCACATAATATTTATGATCAGTTGCTATTATATTGTAATGCTGCTAATGTAGTTAGCGTATTCGCCGCCGGTCAACTCAGGAAAGACAATGGCGTTGTCTTAAATGCTGATCCGGAGGCTTTACAGAATCGGGCACAACAGGCTGCCAGACGAATGTGGCAAAAGGCTGCGTAAATCTTGATTAATTAAAGGACAAGAATGAGAACAGGACCAGAAGCAAATGAATTGAAAGATCGCTATGCGACCGATACACTGGCGGAATTTTTCCGTCGGATGACACTGGTGCGCGAATTTGAATTGCGTGCCATCGAAGAACGGCGGGGCGGCTTGATCCCCGGGTTTATCCATTCCTGTGTCGGGCAGGAAGCTACTGCGGTTGGTGCTTGCATGGCGCTGGAGCAGGACGATGTCATCACCAGTACCCACCGTGGGCACGGTCATTTGATCGGCAAAGGCGGAGACCCTAAATATATGATGGCGGAACTGGCTGCCCGCACTCCGGGTTATTGTAACGGGCGCGGTGGTTCCTTGCATATTGCCGATTTTTCCCTGGGAATTTTGGGAGCCAACGGGATTGTGGGGGGCGGTATTCCTATGGCGACCGGCGCTGCTTTGGGCTTTCAGATGCGCAAAGAGAAACGTGTTTCGTTGGCTTTCTTCGGCGATGGGGCCACCAATGAAGGCTCTTTTCACGAAGCAGCCAATCAGGCGGCGGTCTGGAAATTACCGGTGATCTTCTTCCTGGAAAATAATTTATATGGAGAGGGAACAGCTTTGCATCGCAGCACACCAATTGAAGAACTGGCGCTACGGGCGACGAGTTATGGCTTCCCGGGTGTGGTGGTGGATGGGATGGATATTCTGGCGGTGTTTGATGCCGTCCGTGAAGCGCGTGAACGCGCCATCGCCGGGGAGGGTCCAACCTTAATCGAAGCGAAAACCTACCGGTACCGCGGTCATTATGAAGGTGACCCGCAGGTATACCGCACCCAGGAAGAGGTACAGTCCTGGCAGCGCAAAGATGCGATCGTGCGCTTCCGTGCCAAACTGGTCGAGTCCGGATTGTTTGATGATGGCGATCTGGAAGAAATGGAAGGTTCTGTCATCATGCAACTGAATGAAGCAGTCTCCTTTGCTGCCAATGCACCCAAACCGCAGGTTGAAGATGCCCTGGCAGGTGTGTACGGCGATACTCATAACGGACTTGTATTTTAAAAGGAAGAAGGTTGGTTCTTAATGCGTAAAATGACTTACTCGCAAGCAATTCGTGAAGCTATGGCGGAGGAAATGCGCTCGAATCCTTCCGTCTTTTTAATGGGCGAAGATGTGGGCGTTTTTGATGGCGTCTGGGGTGTTTCGAATGGAATGCTGAAAGAATTTGGTGAAGAACGAATTCGCGATACCGCAATTTCGGAATTAAATATTATTGGTAGTGGGTTGGGGGCTGCTTTGGTCGGCATGCGCCCGATTGTCGAGATCATGTTTGGTGATTTCTTAATGTGCGCTGGCGATCAACTAGTCAACCAGACCGCCAAAGCACGTTTTATGAGTGGCGGGAAAGCCAACGTGCCTTTAACCATCCGGGTGACCACCGGAGCGCCAGGCTCATCTGGTGCGCAACACTCACAAAGCCCCGAATCCTGGTTTATGAACGTGCCTGGCTTAAAAATAGTCTGCCCGGCAACTCCGGCGGACGCCAAAGGACTCCTTAAAACCGCCATACGCGGTGAAGACCCGGTGCTGTTCTTTGAACCCAAAATGCTATACGCTCTGTCCGGTCCGGTGCCGGAAGACCCGGATTTCATGGTTCCCTTTGGCGAAGCAGCCACCGTTCGGGAAGGTAAGGATGTAACTGTGGTAGCCATCGGCATCATGGTGCAGAAAGCTATTCAGGCAGCTAAAAAACTGGAGGGTATGGGGGTGGATGTCGAAATTATTGACCCGCGCACCCTGGTACCGCTGGATAAAGTTTCCATCATTCGCTCGGCAGCCAAAACTGGACGGGTAGTGATCGTGCATGAAGCTCATCACCGCGCCGGTCCGGGGGCTGAAATTGCTGCCATGCTGGCTGAAGAAGCGATCGAATATTTGGATGGTCCAATTCTGCGTGTAGGTGCCTTGAATGTACCTTTGCCTTACAGCCCTGAACTGGAAAACTATGTCCTGCCGGATGAAAACGACATCATTCAGGCAGTATTAAAATTATGCGGCAAAGCATAAAAGAAAGTGAACGTTTACGATGAGTGATCAGGAATTTACCAGCAGTTATCAGGTCGTCATGCCTCGCCTGGGGTTAACCATGGTGGATGGCAAGATTATTGAATGGTATAAAAAAGATGGCGATTGGGTGGAAAAAGGGGAGGCTTTATTCTCGATCGAGAACGAAAAAGCCACTCTGGATATCGAGTCGCCGGCCAGCGGAAAACTGGAGATCCAGGTTCAGCCGGATATCGTTGTGCCCATTCTGACACTGGTAGGGTTGATTCACTCCAAAGAACAGAGCAGTTCGCATCATGCCACCCCGGCGGATGTCAAAGCTGGCAGCGGATATGAGGTGGAAAAGCAAGCAGGTGGTGTGGAAACTGAAAAAGTAACCCGGGTAGGAGATCAGGTACCCATGTCACCACGTGCTCGTAAAATCGCACAGGCAGCTGGTCTGGATGTTAGTCAGATTGAGGGGAGCGGTGTGCGCGGCATGATCGTTACCGCCGATTTACCGGAGAAAGACGCTGTCAAGGCCACCCCGGTTGCCCGCAAAGTAGCCAGTGAAACGGGAGTGGACTTGGGCGCAGTCAGCGGTAGTGGTCCGCGCGGAATGGTGCGTAAAGAAGACGTGGTCAGACGTCAGCAGGCAGCCCCGGCCTCAACTGGATCTTCTGCACCGCAACCGTTATCCGGCTTGCGTAAAGTGATTGCCGAACGCCTGGGTAAAAGCTGGTCCGAACGCCCGCAGGCCAACCTCACCACCGAGGTAGATGCCAGTTTATTCGTCAAAGCCCGGGTTTCTATCAATCTAGAATTAGCCAAACAGGATGTAAAAATCTCCTATAATACCCTTTTGATTAAGCTGGTAGCTGAAACGCTGCGAGAGTTCCCGGCGCTAAATGTCAGCTTATTGCCGGAAGGACTGCTGCAGCATACCGAGATCAACATCGGTCTGGCAGTGGATACTGAGCGCGGATTAATGGTGCCGGTGGTCAGGAATGCCAGCAACAAAGATTTCGTCACGATCCAGCGCGAACTGGACGCAGCCGTTTCCCGCACGCTTAACGGCAACGCCAGCTGGGAGGACCTAACCGGCGGTACTTTCAGCATCACCAATCTAGGCGCCTTTGATATCGATACCTTTAACCCGATCATAAACCCACCGGAATGTGCTATTCTGGCAATTGGAAGAATTCATGCAAAACCCGTGGTGGTGGACGGTCAGATTGTCATTCGCGAAATGATGGCGCTCAGTATCTCCTTTGACCACCGCCTGGTGGATGGCGCCCCGGCAGCGCGCTTCTTACAACGTATAAAGCAATTCGTCGAACAACCATTTTTATGGTCTTTATGGAATTAAACCCCGCTTTTTTCTGCAGGAAAGGAATGAATCAACGATTATGAAACTTGAGAATGCTGTTGTCCTGATTACCGGTGCTGCCATGCGGGTGGGGAAAGAAGTTTCCCTTTACCTGGCAGCCAAAGGAGCGCATATTGCCTTCAGTTATTTAGCAGATGATGAACCCTGGCAGGAAACCCAGGCGGAAATTGAGAAACTGGGTGTGCGTTGCTTTGCGATGAAAGTGGATGTGCGTAATCATGCTGAAATCCAGGCTTTTGTGAAGGCCACTAAAGAAAAATTCGGGCGCATTGATGTGCTCTTTAACAATGCCTCCGTCTGGCTGCGCAAACCCTTTTTAGAGATCACCCCGGAAGAATGGGATCTGGCACAGGACGTCAACCTCAAAGGACCTTTCCTTTGCTCTCAGGCAGTCGCTCCGCTCATGCTCGAACAGGGGCAGGGCGTGATTATTAACATCACCGATTTATCAGCCTTTCAGGTCTGGAATGACAATGCCCACCATGCTGCCAGCAAAGCCGGTTTGGCGGCTTTGACCAAGTCAATGGCTTATGAGTTAGCGCCAAAGATTCGCGTGAACGCCATTGCTCCGGGTACCGTGCTGCTTCCTCCCAACCCTACGCCGGCAAAAGTCGAATGGGCGGTAGAGAATTCGCTCTTAAAGCGCGTTGGCTCTCCTCAGGATGTGGCGCAGTTAACCGAATTCCTGATTACCAATGATTTTGCCACCGGCGCGGTTTATTTTATCGATGGTGGCCGCAATCTTGTTTAAAAAATAAATTTTCAACTAAAAAAGATAATGACTGATCAAATCCTCATTCAAAATGGCAATATTTACCAAAAGCAAGGCTGGTTGAAACCGGGTTTTGTAATTATTGAAGCCGGAAAAATAAAGACCGTCCTGGGTGGGCAACCAACCCCGGAGCAAATCCAGCAGGCAACCCGGGTCATCGATGCAACCAATATGGCAATTTTGCCCGGGTTGGTGAACGGCCATTCACATTTTAGTCAATCCTTTATGCGCGGGTTGGCCGGTGGGCGCCCATTATTGCGCTGGCTAAAAGAATTGATCTGGCCTTTGCAGATGTCATTTTCTGTCGAAGAAACCTATCTGGCAGCGATGTTAGGGCTGGCAGAAAATTTGCGTGGGGGGGTGACCAATGTAGTGGATCATCACAAAATCACACTCACGCGCGAACATACATTGGCAGTCAAACGGGCGGTGGAGGAAATTGGAATACGTTGCACGATCGCACGCTCGTGGGCTAATCGTGGAACGAATGCCGAAGACGGGGACGCTATTCTGGCAGAGATGGCGGATTGGTACGCCTTACAACAACCCGGAGAAAAAGTGTCATTTGCTTCCGGTCCATTAACTCCCTGGCGGGCGACAGCTGAACTTCTCCAGAAAAGCCATGAGCAGGCAATGATGCATGGCAGTTTTACCCATATTCATGTCTCGGAAACGGATGAAGAGGTACAGATGACCCTGGCAGAAACCGGCGTTCGCCCGGTTACCTGGCTGGATCAGCTTGGAATTCTGGATGAGCATTCGCAGATTGTTCATGCGGTCTGGGTGGAAGAGGATGAAATAGAGTTATTGAAGGAACGGAATGCATTGGTGGTGCATTGCCCGGTCAGCAACGCGGTGTTAGGTTCCGGGATTGCACCGGTGGGGAGAATGTTACAGCATGGCGTGCGCCTGCGCCTGGGGACGGATGGTTCCGCCAGCAATGACACCCAGGATTGCATCGAAAACACCAAAATGGCTATCTGCCTGGCACGTGCTGGCCAGCGGGATGCCAACAATATCAGTAACCGGCAGGCGCTGGAGATGTCCCTGGATGGCCGCTCCGTCACACCAGGGGAAGAGGCAGATTTGACGCTGATCAATTTAAATACGCTGCGTTCCATCCCGGTGCATGATCTGACGTCAGCGGTGACCCTTTGTGCGCATGCGGAAGATGTCGATATGGTACTTGTGGACGGCAAGGTTTTAATGCAGCATGGCAAACTAACCACCGTTGATGAGGAGATTCTGATCAAAGAATGTAATCTGGCTATTCAATCATTAAAAAAACGCGCAGGAATTGAAGTTTAAAGGAGGTAACATGGGGAAGATTAACGATCTGAGAAGTTATATGACGGTTCTGCAGGAAGATGGGCGTTTAGCCGCTATTGACCAGCCGGTTGATCTGGTGCATGAACTGGCGAATGTGGCTGCAACCCTGGCTAGAATGCAGGGTAAAGGCGCTTTATTTACGCAACCAAAACATGACGAGCAGAGCTTTCCCTGGCCAATTTTTGCCAATGCCGTCATCAGCCCGGATACAGCCGCGCTGGCGTTGGAGTGTACTAAAGAAGAAATTATTGAGCGGATGAATTTTGCCCTTGATTTGAAAAACGGGATCCCACCCAAATCCACAGAAACCGGGGCTGCCTGGAAAGAAAATGTGATCACCGGCAGTGAGATTGATCTGCACCGCTTACCGATCCCCACCCACGGGCTGAACGATGGCGGTCCATTTATCACCGGTGGGGTGGTGGTGACGAAGGATCCGGTCTCAGGTCGTGGTAATCTTTCCTATAATCGCATGCAGGTGCTGGGCGAGCATACCTTTGGTTTCAATGTGAATGAATGGCGGCATGTGATGCAATTCTATAAGCACAACCAGGCAAAAGGTGAAAGTCTGCCGGTAGCGGTGGCGATTGGGCTGGACCCGGCCATTATGATTGCTGCCGGAGCACGCTATGATGGCGATGAACTGGCGATCGCCGGAGCCATCCGCGGGAAGGCGATCCCGGTTGCCAAGGGTGTGACGGTCGACATCGATATTCCGGCGATGGCTGAAATTGTGATTGAGGGTTATCTGCCGCCGAATGTACGCCATCCTGAAGGACCATTGGCTGAATTTCATGGTTATTATGGTGAATTGTGGAATTCCCCGACTTTTGAAGTAACTGCGATTTGTTATCGCAACCAGCCCATCTTCCAGACAATCGTACCGGGTTGGGATGAGCATATCTACATTGGTAATGTGCTGCCGCGAGAACCGCTGTTGCTTCAATATGTCAAACATGTCAGCTCGAAAGTGACCGGTTTGCATATCCCGCCTTATGGAAACGGCTTTTCTGCCATAGTCCAAATTGAGAAGAGCAATCCGGGCGAGCCTTATAACGCCGCCATGGCAGCGTTTACCGCGCACGTTAATATTAAACAGGTGATCGTAGTCGACCCGGATGTCAATATTTACGATCCGGCGGATGTGATCTGGGCTTTGACCAACCGCGTGGATTGGTCAAGAGACACCTTTTTAGTACATGGCGCCCAGGGCCATGAAATGGATCCCACTGCCGATATGCGCGGTGTTCATACCAAGATTGGCATCGATGCCACTTATAAACCTGAACGCAGGAATTACGGAGACCGAATCCGATATCCAATGCTCGATCTAAACCAATATATTAAAAAATAAAGGAGGAATAAAATGTCTCAAAGATTTGCACTCTATTTACAAGACAAACACGACATTCAATACGAGCTGGAAATGGCTAAATACGCGGAAGAACGCGGTTTTAGCGAAATCTGGCAAGCCGACACCCGTCTGGCGCGCGACTGCATTGTGATGATGAGCTCGCTGCTGACCGTCACCAAGCGACTGCGCTATGGCTCCGGTGTTCTCCCGATCTGGTCACGCAACCCGGCAGTGATTGCTGCCAGTTGGAGCACCATGTGGGAACTGGGTGGTCTGGTGGATGGACAGAGCCGCGTGATGTTAGGCCTGGGCGCCTGGTGGGAACCAATTGCCAGCCGTGTGGGTATCAACCGTGTCAAACCAATGAAAGCCATGCGCGAATACGTAGAATCCATCCGGCAGTTGTTCACCATGGAAGAAGTCACCTATCACGGTGAGTTTGTGAATCTCGATCGTGTCCGCCTGGATGTCGCTTTTGGCGATACCAGCCCGCGCAATATCCCGATTTATATCGGCGCAACCGGCGATAAAATGCTTGAGATGGCTGGTGAAATCTGTGATGGTGTAGTCCTCAATTACGTCGTTTCGGTCGATTACATCAAGCACGCAGTCAGCCTGGTGGAAAAGGGAGCTCAAAAAGCTGGCAAGACCCTGGCAGATGTGGATCGCCCCGAATTGCTGGTCTGCTGTCTCTCGGATAAAGACCCGAAAGCAGCCATGGCGGAAGGCAAGAAATTAGTAGCTTACTACCTGGCGACTGAACCACACATTATGAAGGCTTCCGGCGTCAGTGAAGAGCTGCTCGAAAAAGTTCAGGCGATCATGGGATGGCCGGCGACTGAAGAAGATTACATCAAAGCTTCCAAAGTGATTCCGGATGAGGTTGTGCGAGAACTGATGGCAGTTGGCACCACAGAAGAATGCCGCCAAAAGGTTTACGAATATATCGATGCCGGTGTGACCTGCCCAATTCTTTACCCGATGATGGATGACATCAAACCGGTTGTAGACGCTTTTGCAGATGGACGTTAAAATAGGGAACCTAAATGATTAATAAAGATGAATTAAGAGCAAAAATTGAAACCCTGGCTGAAGAAATGAACCGGGATATGGTTACTTTCCTGAGTGATATCATCCGGATTCAAAGCTATACCAGCCATGAAACTCCAGCAGTGGAACGCACCCTGCAGGAGCTGCGCAAAATCGGTTGTGACGAAGTCTGGATGGACAGCGCCGGCAATGCCATGGGGCGCATCGGTACTGGTAAGCGCATTGTCCTGTTCAATGCCCATCTGGATACCAATGAAGTCAGTGATGCCAGCAACTGGCCGCATCCACCATTAGAACCGACCATCAAAGACGGGATTTTATACGGATTAGGGGCTTCGGATTGTAAAGGTGGTGTTGCTTCGATTGTTTATGGAGCAGCCATCCTGAAGAAGCTGGACCTATTGAAAGATATTTCGGTTGTTGTGATGGGCGCCACCCTCGAAGAGGACGCCGAAGGGTTTGCCTTCCGCGCTCTGGTGGAACGCGATGGTCTGCGACCTGAGGCCGTTTTGTTAGCCGAAGCGACGGACTTAACCCTGCGACGTGGGCATCGTGGCCGCTGTGAGGTCCATATCCGCACTACTGGAAAAGCAGTGCACGCCAGCACACCACATTTAGGTGAAAATGCCATCGTGAAAATGGCACCGGTAATTGAAGCTCTGGAAGGCATGAACGGACATTTGCCAGAGAGCCCGGTCTTTGGTCCTGGAAGCCAGGTTGTCAGTCTGATTTCCGGGCCGCATACCCCCAATTCTGTACCGGATTGGTGTGAGGTGGCTCTCGATCGCCGCCTGGTGCCGGGTGAAACCGCCGAATCGATTGTCGCAGGCATCCGCAAAGTGGTTGAACCTTTAGGAGCAACCGTCGAGATCCCGATTCAACCTGTAGTTTCACATACTGGATTACAATTAGACGGCCCGTCGTTTTACCCGGGCTGGTTGATGGATGAGGATGCTGAAATCATTCAGATTGGCAAAGAAACTTATGAAGCTCTGTGGCAGCAGGCGCCTAAAGTGGATGTCTGGAAATTCAGTACTGATGGAACTTATTCCGCTGGCGTAGCGGGCATCCCAACCCTGGGATTTGGCCCGATGGAAGAACCTTATGTCCATACAGCCGAAGATCAGGTCAATTTAGAAAAAGTTAAAAAAGCTGCCATGTTCTATGCGCTTTACCCGGTAATCTACCAGGAATTTACCGGAGCGAAATAAAATTAAAAAATACAAAATAAAGGAGATCAATTTTTATGCAAACCACACTTTTTGGGAAGGATTTCATCACCACCGAGGATTGGACCAATGATGAACTAATCACCATGATGGATGTCGCTGCTGACCTCAAGCGCCGTTTCGCCATGGGTGAGGCTCATGACCATATTCTCCGCTCAAAGACTTTGTTCATGCTGTTCTTTGAGGAATCCACCCGCACCCGCAATTCCTTCGAATCTGGTATTACCCAATTGGGCGGACATGGGATCTATTTGACCCCCTCTGCTACTCAGGTTGGTCACGGTGAGAACTCCAAGGACACCGGTGGTGTATTGGAACGTTATGGTCACGGTATTTCTGTGCGTGATTGCCGCACCGGTATTGGTCAGGCTTATCAATATGAATTAGCCAGCCACGTTGATATCCCGGTTATCTCCATGCAGGATGATGTCGATCACCCTTGCCAGGCAATGGCTGACTTGATGACCATTCGCGAAAAATTTGGCAATGACCTGCGCGGACGCAAATTCGTCATTTCCTGGACATATGCCCCCAAATACGTGCGCCCACTTTCAGTTCCACAGGCTTTGGTGATGCTGATGACCCGCTGGGGAATGGACGTCACGCTGGCTCATCCCAAGGGATTTGAATTGATGCCGCATACCCTCGAATCAGCCCGAAAACATGCCGCCGATAATGGTACCAAATTTGAAATCGTCGATGATATGGACGAAGCGTTCACAGATGGCGATATCATTTATGCCAAGAGCTGGGGACCCATCATGGTCACTGAAGAACCGGAAGCCGTGCAAGCCATGTGCGACGAACATAAAGATTGGATCACTGACGAACGCCGGATGGAATTATCCAAGAAAAATTCCATTTACATGCACTGCATGCCCATTGACCGTGGTTACGAAGCCACCGACGCAGTGGTGGATGGCCCGCATTCAGTAATTTATGACGAGGCTGAAAACCGCTTACACATCCAAAAAGCTTTAATGGCTTTAACCATGGGTGGTCGTTTCTAGTTTTAGCTGAAATTTATTTGTGTTAACAAAGAAGGGTGTTTGCGTTAACTTTACGCGAACACCCTCAAGTTCTTTATAAAATGAAAGCAGATCAAAGCAAAAACAACTCTCCCACAGCCCACCTGATCCTGGATAAACCATTGGTCGAGAAAAAGATGGATCTTATGATTCCCGCAGGGCAGAGTTATTATGAGGTACTCAAACAGTACATCACCAAACCAGGAGTTGCCTATGTAGTATTGGTGAATGGGCTGGTAGTCGATATGCAGGAAGAGATCCGGCCGGATGATGAAATCCGTTGCGTACCTCAAATCATCGGAGGATAACAATCATGAAAACAAACCAGGGCCTGACCCAATTTGAAATGTCACCGGTTTTTCTGGCAGGCAATCGTCCTTATAGCGGGAAAGTATTGCGTGTAAACTTAAGCAGCGGGAAAATCTGGATCGATGAATTTGAAGAAGCCTTCTACCGGAAATGGATTGGGGGCCGTGGTTTGATTGTTCATTATCTGTTATCAGAAACAAAACCCGGGCTTGACCCACTCAGCCCGGATAATTTGCTGATTTTTGCACCTGGCTTGCTGACTGGAACAGTGCTGCCGGGCACCGGGCGGCATGCCGTCGGCGGAAAATCACCGCTGACCGGAGCATTAGCTTCCGGAGAGGCTGGCGGCTGGTGGGGGGCTGAATGTAAGAAAGCCGGCTTTGATGGCATTGTCATTCAGGGCAAAGCGGATAAACCGGTGTACCTATGGGTTAAAGACGGTGCGGCTGAAATACGGGATGCCAGCCATCTGTGGGGTTTGAAAACAGGCGATACGCAGGCCGAAATTCGCAAAGAACTGCAGGACGACAAAATCCGCATCGCCCAGATTGGCCCCGCTGGCGAAAACAAAGCGCGCATCGCTGCTATTATGCATGATGTCAATCGCGCTGCCGGGCGTTCCGGGTTAGGTGCATTGATGGGCAGCAAGAATCTCAAAGCCGTTGCTGTTCGTGGAAAATTTAAAGTTGGTCTGGCGGATAGCGAGATGATGAAGATCACTCAGAAATGGATTACTTCTAATTATAAGGAATCGATGGGCTGGGCGGTGCAATACGGCACCTCCGGCTCGGTAAAATCCAATCACGAAGCGGGCGTCACCGGCATTCACAACTACCTGGATGGTGAAATCGAAGGGATTGAGAAACTGGACGCCACTTCCATCTTCACCTGGTTGATCAAGGATCGTGATACCTGCAACCGCTGCCCGGTGCGCTGCAAACTGGTGGCTTCCTACGATGGCGACACTATCTCCATCGACCCGGTCTACGGTGGCCCGGAATATGAATCGATGGCAGGCTTGGGACCGATGTGCAAAATCACCGACCCGCTGACAGTCGCGAAAGCCAATGAACTGTGTTCCGCCTACGGACTGGACACCATTTCCACCGGTGGAACGATTGCCTTCACTATGGAATGTGTCGAAAAAAACCTGATCGATGACTTTGACTTTTTACCTCAATTTGGAGATGAACGCTCTTTGCTGGATAGCATCGAAAAGATCGCTTACCGGCAGGATCTGGGCGATTGGATGGCCGAAGGAAGCGCCCGGCTGGCTAGTCGCATTGGGCAGGGCTCCGAGCAATTCCTGGCGGTCGCGCGCGGGCAGGAATTCCCGTATCACGATCCGCGCCTGAAAAACACCATTGGCATGGGCTACGCACTCTCCGCCACCGGCCCGGATCACATGGCCAACCTGAATGATACCTTCGCCACCTGGGATGGTTCGGACACTTGCGCCCGCCTGCGTGAATTGGGTCTTGAAACACCGCTTAAATTGTGGGGCATTTCCGATCACAAAATCGACGCCTTCTTTTATGAAACCGCCTTTAAAAACTTTCTGGATAGCGCCGTAATCTGTCATTTCTACCCGTATGAGTACAAACACATGGTGGACGCGCTCAATGGCGCCGGCGGCTGGAATGTGGACATGTACGAGATCATCACGATTGGCGAACGGATTATCAACGCTGCCCGGCTTTATCTCCTAAGGGAGGGTTTCACGGCTGAAGATGACATGCTCTCCGACCGCGCCTTCAAGGCGACTGAAAGCGGCCCGATCGCCGGCAAAGCCATGACCCCGGATTCCTTGCGTGATGCCCTGCAGCGTTATTACAAACGCATGGGCTGGACCGTAAAGGGTGAACCGCAGCCAGAGGGGTTGAAGAGATTGGGGCTGGAATAGCGATTGGCTGAAAGCTGAAAGCTGAAAGCTGAAAGCTGAAAGCGGTTGGCTTAAAGCTGAAAGCTCAAAGCTCAAAGTAAAAAACAGGGGTGAATGACCAAATTGGGAGAATTTAGATGTTTGGATTGTTAAGATGCATCCGTATATAGTGCGCTGTTTATGACCTTCGGTTACACTTAGGGGTGAAAAATTAATTTTGAATGGACAGTTAACAAGATATATCCAGAAACCAGAAGTGCGGTGCATTTAAACCTCAAACTTAAATTAGCTAATCGGGGGAGGAAATTTGTTGGGCGTGCAATTGATTATTTTTGAAGATTTGAGTCGGGATGAAGCATTGGATAATAGGCATAATGTTCCACCCCAAACACTCATATCCAATGCTTCATCCCATTGCACGCAACCAGTATATTTAGATATTTATTATAAGATTCGTTAGTTTTATCTTTTTATTATTTATTGGAAATGCGTGTAGCCATTGTAAAATTGAAAACTAATACAATAAACTACCTACAAAAAAAAAGCAAGCCACAATGGAGATCTGAAAAACCCCTTCCTTTTTACTTCTCAATACCTTCTACATCCCTGATAAAAACGATAGATTTTAAGAAATATTTGGTATCCTTTTCGCATGGGAGAAGCACAAATTTTTACTTTTTTTCGACAATTGCCGGCTTTTTCGCAGGCTGATAATGCTACTTTAG
>DAOUFM010000099.1:0-7305 GCA_034429975.1 Anaerolineaceae bacterium
AGCCTTTAGCCTATAACCCCCCCACCCATAGGGGTTTCCATTCGAATCCACCCATATCCCCCAATTAATGGTAGTAAATATTACATCTTTAAGGGAAGAAATAATTCTTAATCAAGCGAGTCAACGATGCCGCTAAGCAACCGAGCTGCCAGTGCACCATTTTGTTCGACTGCGTAGCCGCCTTCGTGAATGATCACCATTGGAAGCTGTAACATCCCAATCCGGTTTCCGATTTTAGAATAAACTTCATCCGTCAGATTGAAGAATGTGGTCGGATCAGCCTGGCAGGTATCGTAGCCGGCGGAAAGTACCAGCCAGTTGGGTTGAAATAATCTGATAGCTCCCAATGCCTGGTCGAGTGCTTGCAGGTAGGTGCTGTCGTCGCAACCCTTCGCCAGTGGGATATTGAGGTTGGTCTGTTCCTCTGTCCCCCCTCTTTCATCTGTGTAGCCGGAGAAAAACGGGTATTCATCCGCCGGATCAGCGTGGATGGATACGAACAAGACTTCGGGGTTCTCCCAGAAAATGTCCTGGGTACCATTGCCATGGTGGTAATCGATATCTAGAATAACACCGCGACCCAGAGATTGGTACAAAAGATCAGCAGCAATGGCAGCATTATTCAGGTAACAATAGCCGCCAATCATCGCCCGGGCGGCATGATGCCCAGGTGGGCGGCAAAGAGCGTATGCCAGCCTGCTCTCCCCCGACAGAATGGATTGTGCGGCGCTAGCTGCCAGATTGGCGCTGCTGTAAACTGCCTGCCACGTATGCTTCCCAATCGGTGCATAAGTGTCGAAAGCGTAACAACCAGATGCATCTGGCGATTGTTTCAATTTTGCGGCCATCTGTGCGTTGAGCGGGTAAATCCAGGGGTAGAGGTATAGCTGCTCCTGCCCGGATAGAAGTTCCTGCTGGGTTATTTGAGCAGATATGTTTTGTAAGTGTGTAACCAAATCACTGGCATGCACCCGGGTAATTTGTTCATGGGTCAAGGTTTCTGAAGGGACAATCATCCGCGTAAAAGGCAAGGTTTCCAATGCATTCCGGGCAGCTTCAATCCGCAAGGGTGCTTCCTGATACGGGATTTGCTGGCCGCGATCATACTCATAAAGTGGATGATGAAGCAGATGATCAGCCGTATAGAAGACCGGGATTATGTTGTTTTTTTGGCTCATCTTTGTCGATGGATATGCAGAGGTAGTTTGGTTCCTTCTACCTCTGCATGATTAATTGATTTACGAGGTCAGAATCTGGGCGTCGTCCAGATCATAGGAGACTTCCACCTGATCCCCCACCCGGAAAACTGAAACGTGGTTGACTCCGGTGTTTTGTACCCGCACGGCGGCTTTTCCACTGCCAGGGATTTCGACGGTGTAACGGGTGTCGGTGCCCAGATAGGTCACCTCAGCTACGGTCGCCATCAGTTTTTCCGAGCGACTGACAGGCGGCATCAGGGTCAATTTTTCCGGGCGGATCGCCACGGTTACGTGATCCCCCGCATGCACGCTGTTGGTTCGATGCCGAACATCAACCGGATGATCGCCGATACGCACCTTGACTAGTTCGCCGGGGATAATCTTCTCAATTTTGCCGTTCAAGAAATTGGTTTCACCCACAAAGTCAGCCACGAAGCGTGTGGTTGGGCGTTCGTATATGTTGATGGGGCTGTCCACCTGCAAAATCTGCCCGGCACTCATCACGGCGATACGATCCGACATGGTCAGCGCTTCTTCCTGATCATGCGTAACATACACAAAGGTGATGCCTACCTGCTGCTGCAGGGCTTTTAGCTCCAATTGCATGGCCCGCCGCAACTTTAGGTCCAGGGCGCCGAGGGGTTCATCCAACAGTAAGACTGTCGGACGATTGACCAGGGCACGCGCTAATGCCACCCGTTGTTTCTGACCGCCGGAAAGTTGCCCCGGACGCCGATTTTCAAAACCGGAGAGCTGTACGATCTCCAGAGATTGCATGACACGCTGGCGGATTTCATCACGTGGCACTTTTTTGATGCGCAATCCAAAGGCAACATTATCAAAGACACTTAAATGCGGGAAGAGCGCATAATCCTGAAAAACCATATTCACCGGACGGTGATACGGAGGTACGTTATTCATTGTTTTGCCTTCGATTTTTATCTCCCCTTCGGTAGGCTGGATGAAGCCTGCCATCAATCGTAAAGCTGTCGTTTTCCCGCAGCCACTTGGACCGAGCAAGGTAAAAAACTCACCTGCCTGAATGATTAAGTCAGAGGGCTGCAAAGCATTGACTGTTTCACCAGTACGTTCGCGGTACTGTTTAGAGACACCTGAAAATTCGATTATATTTTTGTTGACCATTAATCATCCTCCGGGCAGAGCACATAACCAGTTTGATGCCACCAATAGGTCAGTACTTCCTGCGCTTTTTGTTTTTTGGAGCGAATCGAAAACCCGGCAAAGGGATTATTGATCTCATCGCGAATTTTCTGTCTATCCTGAAAACTATTCAGGTGGAATTGATTTTCGGTACTCATACCCGTTCCTCCTTTGATGATTTGGTAGTTCCAACCCGTCGCAGACCCTCGGCAGCCAGCACCATAGCGGCAGAGACCACCATGATAATACTGCCCATAGCTACTGCTACTGGTAAACGGCGGGGAAAACGCAATAAAGAATAAAGATACACTGGCAGAGTGGTGTCGGTGCCAGTTATTAATGTTGTCATAGCGTACTCATCGAATGATGTAGTGAAGGCAGTTAGAAAAGCCGCCACCAACGCCGGAAAGCTGATTGGCAGGGTGATTTTCACCAATGTCAGCCAGTAATTCGCACCCAAGTCCATGGCTGCCTCTTCCAGATTGTAGGAGAAATCCGCCAATCGGGACATGACAATCAGGATCGTGCTGGGGATATTTATGAGCACATGGGCGGTAGCAATCAGCCACATATTCAGTTGCACTCCCAGAACTTTGCGGAAAAAGATCAGCATAGCGACGCCCAAAACAATAGACGGCATCACCAACGGAACGCTGGCCAGAGAAAGGAAAAGATTGCGGGCTGGCATGTGTTTCTTGGTCATAGCGATCGCCGCCATCGAGCCAATTAGCACTGCCACGAGTGAAGATAAAACACCCACCCAGACACTGTTTTTAGCTGAGAGCAACAATTCACGGGCATTGCCCAGTTGACGATACCACTCCAGCGTAAAGCCTTTTAAGGGAAAAGCCAGAACCACCGAATTGTTAAACGAAAAGATGATCAGAACCAGAATTGGCAGGTAAAGAAAAACCACCATCAACCCAAAATAGAGTGACCCGATAATTGAGGTTTGAGGCTTATTCACCTTTCCCTCCAAACACGCCGCTATGCTGCGCAGTTCTGGCAATTAGTACCAGCGGTACCAGTACAATTAACATGACTAATATCGATAGTGTGGCTCCCATGGGCCAATCCAATCCACGCATGAACTGATCCCAAATGACGTTCCCAATCATCAAACCATTTGGTCCGCCTACCAGCGCCGGGGTTACGTATTCCCCGACTGTAGGAATAAATACATATAGGAAAGCCGCTAATACACCCGGAATACTCAAAGGCAGAGTCACCTTAAGGAAGCCCTGCCAGGGTCTAGCACCTAAATCTGAGGCTGCTTCCAAAAGACCCGGCTCAATGCGTAACAACGCCACATAAATCGGCAGAGCGGCAAAGGGAATCCAGATATAGACCAGGGTGATAATGACCGCACTGATGCTGTAAAACAGGCTGGCAATAGGTACCTGAATGACGCCCAGCCACATCAGGAATGAATTAAGCAGCCCATTCGTTCCCAAGATCAAGCGCCATGCCAGCACCCGCAACAAGAAGCTGGTCCAGGCTGGGATGATCATAATATTTAGCAGGATGCCTTGCTTCTCACCAGCATGAAATGCCAGAAAATATGCCACCGGGTAAGCAAATAGAATTGAAATAACCGCCACCAACAACGAAATCCAGAGAGACTTCACCAGCAAAGTCTGGTAAGCTGTATTCTGCCAGAAATGAATATAGCTGGAAAGGGTATATATTTTGCTATCTGCCCCAAAGGCTGATTTCTGAAAACTCAATACCACCATGGTAATCAACGGTAAAACTAGCAAAATCAGCAACCATAACCCAGATGGGGCTACCAGCATCGCCAGTTGCCTTTTGCGGGGGATGCCGGTGAGTTTTTTATCGGTTCTCCCGCGGCCATCTTTCATCGCCACCGGAGGTTGAAGCGCTAATTTATCCGTCATGGTGCTGCTTTGACCTCATTCCACAGATCAGATAATTGATCGCGGCGTTCCGCTGTCAGCGGTTGATAGAAACGGATATTTTTCAGGACGGTATCAAAATCGTCCAGACGTAATAGTTCCGCTGCTCCTTCATCAATAAATTCATTGGCGGCAAAATTCGCAGCGCCGTACCAGTATTCATTGGTGAAGTTCGCCATGGAATGGGGGTCATTCGCAGCATTTAAAAACTCGTAAGTTAAATCTAAATTAGTATTATTGGTTCCGATACCGTAGCCACACATACCAGCCAGATAGCCTTCTTTGGGCTCCTGGTAGATGACATCGTAACCTTCATCTTTCAGGATGGACCAGGTATCCTGCCAGGCACTGGCAATAATCCAGGCATCGCCAGAAGCCGATAATTCAACCGCCTGGGTATAATCCAGCCAGTAGGTTAAGAGATTGGGTTTAATCTCGATTAGTTTTTGTTTAACAAAAGCATCCTGTTCCGGGGTAGTGTTGAATGGATCGAGCCCGAACGCCAGAGCAGCCGTCGCAAAGCTGACTTCGCCGTTGTCCCATATGGCTACATGCCCGGCGTACATCGGGTTCCATAAGTCCTGTAAAGAAGTAGGCATTTGAGGTACTAGATCGGCGCGTACCAGCATGGCTTCGTAATACCAATCCCAGGGCATGAAATAATATTCTCCATTGAACTTAGCCTGCTCGCGGAAGGCTTCGGGAATATTATTCCAGCCGGCAATGCGGGAAACGTCCAGTGGTTGCACCAAACCGGCACCCACATACAACCCCCACCAGGATGAGCAGGGATGCATCAGGTCAGGCTTAAAGCCAGACTGGACCTTGGCAAATGCCTCGGCATCGTCTCCAAAAACAGATACGGTTACATAATCATTTAGTTTATCCCCATGCTTTTCAGTAAATGGTTCAAAGAACTGTGGATACTCGGTCACTTCGTAACCAGTCCACTCCAGAACAACCAGTGGTTTTTCTGGTTTATCGATTTCCTGCGTTCCAGCCCCAGCCGAACAGCCAGCCAACAGCGTTGCAAGCAGCGCTATCAGTAAAACCAAAACACGAAATCGGTAAATCTTCATTTAATTTAACTACTCCATGCTTCTATAAAATGATGGTGCATCAAAGCAATTGAAGCTGCTCCATGCACCATGACTTTTGAACTTATTATATCAAAACGGATGCAATTTTCCTATAAAAACGCGGAAATGTCAATGCAAAAAAAGGGAATCTAATTCCTTCCAGGATAGGAACGAGATGAATTCTGTACAATTATGCTATCTGATTGGAGAATTGTCCAGTTCAGCAAAATAAAAAGAGAAAGATTAATTCGGAATGATTTTAAATCCCTGTTCTAGAAAATGAGGATCAAAAGTAAATACATTTTCAATTTGCAAAGAGCGAATTATCTCAAAACTCGAACAATCCACCAAGGATAATTTCCGGCGATTAATTGTCATAACAAAGGACATAGCAGCGCGATGGATTTCCTGGTTGACCCAGAATAAATCCAAAACTGGTTGAATATCTTGTTCAAAAATTCTTATTGCTTCAACCCCAAATCGGTGTTGAAGTAAAGCAATAGTTTCCACTAAAATATAATTACTACAAATTAAAAGTTCTTCAGACCTATTGATCTCTTCCCAGGTTTTTTTTGCATCGAAATGAAAATGATCATCTTTATTCAATACCGCTAAAAAAGCTGAAGTGTCAACAAATATACTCATTTGTTATAAACCTCGGCCAAATATTCATCATGGTTGCTTGATAAGTCAGCTGAACCGCTCAGCTTTCCAGCTGCATGAATTGCCCTGAGACGAATTTGATCCTCTCCAGCGATTCCTTCTTTTTGAAGTATAGAATCAACACTCATACGAATTAACGCTGCCATAGATTTATTTTTTTTTACAGCCATTTTTTTTAATTTTCTAAATTGTTCTTCCGTCAATTGTATTTGTGTTCTTATCATTTTTTTCTCCTTGTATCATACCATCATTATATCATAAATGATTACATGATTAAATCTGAAAAATTATTAATGAAAATTGAGAAAGGACTCCGATGAACATATCTCCTACCCTTCTCTTCCCTCGAACCGGAAAATACGGGCTGACCATAAGGTTGTGAATACATTGGAAGGGGTTTTAGAGTAAAGAGAATCTTTTCTGGCTGGCGGCAGATATTTGTTTAAATAATTAAAAAAAGCGGTTCTAACGAACCGCCTTTTTATAATTCTCAAACCTTATTTACTTAATCTCAATTTTTACCACACCTTTGGTCTGGGCTTTCTTGGGGAAGCCAGGGAACACAGCGCTGAATCCGCCATTATTGCGGAAAGAGAGAATACAATCGGGGCAGGCTAATACTTCAGCCAGATCCAATTCAGCGGTGAAACCGTCATCGGCTACCAGGACGAATGTCTTGGCTTCTGGCAGCGGTTCGGCCATCTTCAGCAGGGTAGTAACTAATACGCCTTTATAAGTCTCATCCTGATCGTCTTTATTCTTGCCGACCACATCAGTAGTATCCATGGCACGAATTTCATCTTCTGTCCATCCCATTGGATTTTTAACCAAACCGGTGATCACAAAATCGCCTTCTGGATCATTAACTGCCTCACCCAGATGAGCTTTCCACAAATCAGAATCAGCGACAAATAATGGAGCGCCGAATTCAGCTACACCAAATTGGGAGATCATTTCCTGGGTATCCACTGAGATGATCCAGTCAATGAATTGTGTGCCGAGGTCAAATTTAATATTGGGGTTTTTATCCGGATTAACTGAAATCACACCATAGGGATTGAAAAGAACCGGGTCGCCTTCGAATAAAATTTCCAGGTCGAGACCTTTTAATTTGAAAGCCAGGTAAGTAGCGCGATCGCTTAAGGTGTAAGCCAACTGCTCGTTTGCCATCATGAGCACATCGCCCATACCCTGACCAGCGGACACGTACCAATCACCTTTCGGTTCAATGCCGGCTTCTTTCCAGACAGCTTTTTCCTTTACATGCGTACCTGATTCATCTCCACG
>DAOUFM010000100.1:0-3826 GCA_034429975.1 Anaerolineaceae bacterium
CTGGAGAGGGGGCCGGGGGGTGAGGGTGTTTTCACCCCGGGGCAGGTCACGGACCAGGGGCAGGTCAGGGACCATGCCCCTACGATTCACATTTCCTTAATAACTTAACAGCTTAACAGCTCACCAGTTTAACAGCTAACCCACCTTCGCTGGAAACTGCCGCAAATCCTTGCCGGTGGCATCGCACACCGCCGCGAACACCGCCGCCGCTACCGGCACGGTGGCACATTCGCCGATGCTTTTTGCACCGTGCGGACCACTGGGTTCGTTGCCTTCGATGAAGTCGGTGATCAGGTTTTTCGGCATTTGTGAGGCATGAACGTGTTTATAACGTTTCAGCGTGTTGTTGATCAGCTTGCCTTTTTCGTCGAAGTCCAGGCTCTCGTACAAGGCATAACCGATCCCCATTTCGATGCCCCCTTCCAATTGACCTTCGATCCCCATGCGATTGATGACCTTGCCAACATCGTGCACAGCCACGTAATCTATAACTTTAACCTGGTGTAATTCTTCGTTGACCCATAGTTCTACAAAGTGGGCACCGTAGGAGATCGGGTTCGCCTTGGAGGCGTAGGAGTAGAAGGAATGTAATTCTTCCTCATCCTCCCGCTGTGTACGGGTGATCAATTCACCCAGGGTCATGCTGCGATGTGGATGCGTCTCGACGCGGACCGATCCATCCACAAATTCAACTTCGCTGGCCATACAATCCAGAAAGTTGGCAGCTTTTTCAGCCAATTGTTTGCGCATTCCCTCGGCAGCTTTCTTGGCAGCGGCTCCTTCCACGAAAACGCCCCGACTGGCATAGTCCGCCAGGTTGTAGGGCACCAGATCGGTATCGGCTTCTACCGCTTCAACATCCTCGGGGCGAATACCCAGCACATCGGCTACCATTTGGGTTTGCATGGTGACCGGGCCATTACCCATATCATGCGCACCGGTATAGATCACAAAGGTGCCGTCTTCGTTGGGTTTGATCGAGATGGCTGTAATGTCGCGATGAGCACCGTACAAGCTGTTGCCGTGGCTGCCAACCGCCATCCCGATGCCACGTTTCCAGCCCGGTTCGAGTGGGGCGTTGCGATTTTTCATTCGCTCATCCCAGTGGAACAATTCGGCGCCACGCTGGATCATATCCACCACCCGCGGGTTGCCAATCGGTGATTTCCAGCGCTGGTCAATGCCATTCGGACGAACCGCGTTTTTCAATTGTAAATCCACCAAATCCATACCCAACTCACGGGCAATTTTTGCCAGTTGCACCTGCTGGGCGTTAAAAATCTGTGGGGAGCCAAATCCACGCATCGCGCAGGCAATCGGCCGGTTGGTATAAGCCGGGATGCCGCGGAAGCGCATGTTGGGAATTTGATAAACTTTGAAAGGTTTTTGCGCCATGGCACCAACCGTGTCCATTGCACTGGAGGCATAAGCGCCGGTATTGGTGATCACTTTGAAATCCTGCGCCAGGATAGTGCCATCATTCAACACGCCGGTTTTAACGTAGACGACCGTTTCATGGCGGGTACGCCCCAATACCATATTCTCGCGCCTGTTCAGGCGCAATTTTACCGGGCGTTTGGCTTTCATTGCCAGGGCAGCCACAATCGGTTCCAGATTGAGTTCGATCTTCGAACCGAACGCACCACCAATCGCGGGGCGAATAATGCGAATCTGGGTCATCGGTAAATCGAAGATACGCGCAAGCAGGATACGCTGATTAAAGGTGTTCTGTGATGGCGACCAGATGGTCAATTTTCCGCGCGAGTTATAGTCTGCAATAGCGACATGAGTCTCCATGGCCATATGGTGCAGGGCTGGCATGGCGAAGCGATCTTCAAAGATGCGATCGCACTGTGACCAGGCTTCATCTACATTGCCGGCTTCGGTGAACTCCTCTCCCACCTTGTTGCCGCCCGGATGAATTTCGGGTGCGCCTTCTTCCAGGGCTTTCTCCGGGTCAAACACTGCGGGCAAGATATCATACTCTACCTTAATTAACTTCAATGCAGCCAGCGCCGTTTTTTCATCTTCAGCAGCTACAGCCGCCACTGGCTCGCCGACAAAGCGCATAGTCTGGCTGAAAACCTGTTCCGTTTGGGGAATATCATCCTCAAAAATGCGCAGGTAGCTGTTATAGGTATAGCGCGGGGTGTTGTCATAGCAAGCCACCGCGTGGACACCCGGCAATTTTAATGCTTCGGAATAATCGATATGAGTGATGCGTGCATGGGCATGCGGGCTAGGAAGCAGCTTGGCGGTCAGCATGCGCGGTAATTTCATATCGCCCACGTATTTCATCTCGCCAGTGACCTTGAGGACAGCATCCCGAATAGGCAGTTGGCTGCCAATCACTTTCGCTTTACTCATCACGCACCTCCATTCATACGGTCAGCAGCCAATTGGACAGCTTCCACAATTTTGACATAGCCAGTGCAGCGGCAGATGTTACCATCAATCGCTTCCCGAATTTCGGACTCGCTGGGGTGCGGGTTATGATCCAACAGCGCCTTGGTGGACATGATCATGCCCGGGGTGCAGTAACCACATTGCACCGCGCCTTTCTCAATGAAGGCTTCCTGCAAGGGGTGCAGACTCTCCGGGGTAGAGAGATTCTCAATGGTTTCGATGCGTGCGCCATTTAATTTTTTAACGACTTTGGTGCAGGAATTTTCTGCTGCCCCATCGATAATAACTTTGCAGGCGCCACAGTCGCCGGTCTCACAACCGGGTTTTGCACCGGTGAGATCAAAACGCTCCCGCAGCACAGTTAATAAAGTCTCGTTTTCACTTACATCCAGGGTGTAATCCTGATTATTTATGTTGAGAACAACTTGCGGCATCATTTACTCCAGGAATAATAATCTTTCATACGATTTTTTATTCAGTTAATTGTGTTCAAATTATTTAAACCAGCGTTTTTTAAAGGTTTTTTGAAATTTTAAGTTCCCTTGATTAACCTATACTTAAAGAATAGTAAGTCAGGCTTACTTAAGTTTATCACCTTTTCGGCTTTTTGGGATTTTTAGTGATTATTTTCACGATTTGAGCATTACATTTTACCGTATTGGCAAGGTTGGTATTTCACCTGTAATAATTTTTGGGATTAATTCTTCCACCTCAAATTTCAAATTATTTGATATTTTTGCAGTTTTTCTGGCAGAAATCAATTAATTTTTCGATTGTCATAAAAATTTAATTTTGCGTAACTCTTCTTTTTTAAAAGTGTTTTTGAGAATCAAACGGTCACCGATTGCGTTGTCTCAAGGATTACGGTCCAAAGACAACCACAAAACCCCACTCAAACTTGCAGCCGATTGGAGGGGAACGCAAGCAGGTAATTGTTTTGTTTTTTTAAATGGTGATCAACCTTTACTTTGGAGGTAAAAAAAATGTATGAACAAAAACCAATAGCAATCGTAGGGATTGGGGCTATCATGCCGGATGCCCCCAATACCAAACTTTTCTGGGAAAACATTCTCAAGGCACATTATTCAATCAAAGATGTCCCACCAGACCGATGGGACGCCAATCTGTATTACAACAGCGATGCCAGCGTCCCGGATAAATCCTATACGAAGATTGGTGCCTGGGTGACGGGTTTTCAATTTAATCCGTTGCAAATGCGTATTCCTATCCCCCCTACCGTTCAGGCGCAGATGGATATGACCCAGCAATGGGGCATTGTTACCAGCCATCAGGCAATGGCTGACTATGGCTATCCGCAGCGCACATTCGACCCGGATCGTATGGCGGTCATACTGGGAAACTCAAACGCTGGTGAACGGCATTACCGCACCACCATGCGCATCCTTCTGCCAGAATACGT
>DAOUFM010000101.1:0-5427 GCA_034429975.1 Anaerolineaceae bacterium
ACCTGTATGTATTTTGCGACAACTTGAATTGCCAGAGAGCAATTCAGGGAGAAATCAATCTTGCTTTAAGTGGGTTAAGTTACAACTCTTTCCTGACGAATCTCCACGGATTACGAAATGGGAAGCGCGCAGGAAAGGATGGAAGCATCTGGTTTTCTCAACGGAGAGGAAATGAAAAATAGAACGGTGTGCGCTCCGTTCTATCTGCATCGTTCCTCTAGAGTCTTAAGGGGGAAGAGTGTGTTGAATGGAAATTTAGACCAAATAGGAACGCCAATCTGTGGGGAATCCATAATCCCGTAAATCAAAAAATGGCCTGATTTTCTCAGCATCAGAAATATTCTGAATAAAAGTAAGCCATAAGTTGCGATCTGATAATCGTCGCATTACAAGAAACAGCGCAAAGAGTTGGTTGTCTTGGGTTGGATCCCATTTGAAGGATTTAGCTATGATTGGCCTAATGGGATACTCCCGCCGAAATAAATAACCATAATGAGCACAAATATTCCTTTGAATACTCAATACATGCAACCATTGTCCAAATAAGTAATCATTCGCATTGTAAAGGCCTTGTGCAATGATTTTTTTATCTGGCTCTAAAAGGTTTTTGTAAAGCTTGGAGAGAGTGTTGAATGAGAAAAACTCAACCACAACCCAAATAGGAAAAACCCCCGCATACTTTTTTTGATGATGAACAATTACTGGATCTTTCTTATTACGCGCAATTTCAACCGAGAAATTATCAAAAATTTCCTGGTATTTCACGCTGTCTTTGAAGATCTTTGCTTGATAAAACGCATCTGATCCGTATGTCAGCGCTAAATGATGCGATATCTGAGTTCTTGTGTTAATTTCGATGGGCTCGAGTACCGATAAGATTTTGTTCCGTAACCACCTATCATTTTCATAAACAGCAATTATCTGTGAAAATTTGAAATCATCTTGGTAATGATCTGGTGAAGCCATAAATTTGTGAAAATAAATATTCAAACGATAGTAGTGATTGGACTGAAGAAAAGCGGTGGCTTTTTTCTCATCATCAATCGTCATTCCTCGTTGACGCAATAATTCTATTTGGTCATGAACAGACAGAGCTGGTTTTAAAGCCATATAGATTAAGCATCCTTAAATAAATGACCCACCTCGGTGCGCATGCTAAGCAGAGGCGTGGTGGGTTCTGTTGACAGTATTATACCCAATTCCATCATTATTACAAGGGAGAAATTTGCACAAGTTTTCAAATCAACCTTTCGAAGAGCTATCTTGCCTTTCACCATAAGTGATGGCAGCACAATCGTCCCTATCATCATAATTTAGTTTATTAAATACCAGAGGTTAGCTTTTTGATAACTACAAAGGAGCTTACCAATCATCTTTTTGTCCCAGGGGCTCATTTACCCACAATAGACTTAATACAGCATCATAATTTGGCATCCCAATGGACAATTCTCTAATCGTATCCCCCCGATCAAAGGCATCTCTATTCTCTCGAAACCACTCTGCAGCTCGAACTTCGTGCCATTGGCGAGATACTTCTTTCCTATTGAATAACATCCTCGCACCCGTATTCAAACCTACCGGATGATTGACATCCGGAAATACTCCAAGTTCCATGAATTCAGAAGAAGGTTGGAAGTACTGGATTTTGCCTTGAAAGGAATAAACGACAGCAACAGGCTCAAGTGAGAAGCGTGTGAATCGGAGGGCAGTCGCAGTCAGGGATGTTTGGAGCTTTTCAGACCATTCAGAAATAAGTTCGAAGGAGGGCGCACTTTCCGCAAAGGGACGCTCAACGAATCGTGCAGGGATTAAAAAGGCCGATGCAAATTGATTAGCTTCTTGTTCTGCATCGACTGAGTTTCCAGCTGGCATTTCCTGAATATCCAGTTTTGTGCAAGATCGCATTAAACCGTTACCTCGGTGCATTTCAAGGTGACCTAACTCATGCACAATACTAAACCGACGTCGATAGGGGTTGATGTAATTAGAAGTTGAAACCGAAATAATTGGTTTACCAGGACCAATCAGAAGGCGAGCTTCTGCGCCTTCCATAGAGCATTCGTGAATAAAAGCTCCTCGTGCATTAACAATTTCGTCCAGAAGGAGAAGATCCTCTTCGATTCTAATATTAAGCCTATCAAGAACATGATTAGCAATATCTTCAGGTCGACTCATTGTATTGTTAATCCAGATCCGTTGTAATGCCATTTTGGCGAGCTGTATACTCTAGTTCTTGAAGGATTGTAATTAAATCCGAATCCGATAACCTATCTAGATTACGGAAAGCAAGAGCTGGTTGTGTTCCAGTCGTACCAAGTGCAATGGTTATTTTTTTTATCGCTGAGGTAATCTGGTCGCGGTTCCATCCTTTCCTTAATGGTACTGCGTTTATCTCTTCAGCGACGTCATGCATATCTTGGATATTAGCAAATCGCCAATTACTTGCAATCAGGTCTCTGACAAATATTGCACCAGCAGTTTTCAATTTCTCTACATCATAATTCGCTTCTTCCAGGAATGCCCTTATTTCTTCTTCAGTATTCGGTTCTGGAATTTCGTCGAATAAACGATCAAATTCAGACGCAATATCTACATCTGTGCGTTTTGACTTATTATCGTTCATTTCGAACCTCCGATCTGATTTTCTCTGATTTGCGACGTAACGTCCGCAGGTTTTGGTAAATCTCCTCCACGGGTTTGCCTAATATCTGGGCTAATTCCCGTGGTTTTGGACCACATTTCCCATCTAGGATTGTGTAGACAATTTCCTCAAGCTCTGGGTAACCTGAACTTGCTTCTAGAAGGGCGTCGATTTTTGATTTTGCATCTATTATCCTCAATTCCTCAGTTTCTGCATTTATAACGATTTCTTCTGGAGAGGTGATGAAAAATTCTTGCGCAGAGGATTGCGCTTGCTTGAATTCCGGCTCATCATCCTTAGAGTCGCTACCGTCATCGGGATCAAGGGGAACCTCGAGTCTATTAGTTATAGATTCAGCCAAATGGCTAATCTCACTTTTTATTACATACTTAAGCCACATGAGGAGGTCGCCTTCTTCAGGTTTCCAATTCCGTTCTTCACTAAATGTTTTGGCAATAGCTTCTTGAATGATAGATTCTGCAGTGTGTCCCATAGGCACGACACCCGAATTCCATCGCATGCCTTGAATACGCCACTCAGCAAAGGCAACGAGTTTTGGATAACACTCACCCCAAGGAAAATCAAGTAATAGCTGTTTCTTATATGCGTTCACGAAACCTCCCTCTACGCGGTCGATTCACTATTTCTGAGAAGGAAAAAATCTCTGCATAATTTTACGTCAAACTGATGTGAACAACCATATAGAGAGGTGCTTAATTTGTTAATACCGATATATTTGCTTTTTAGTAAAAATGGCAAAAAACTGTCAGATGTCGGTATTAACTGATTGACGCAATAATACTATACAAGAGCAACAGCAACTTTGATGCTCACCAAATATTAAAAGGAAAAAATAAAATGGAAAAAGCAAAAAAGATAGTCACAATTATAGTCAATGGTCGGCAGAACGAGTGGACAGAGAAGGAAATCTCCTATGCCCAGGTCGTAGCCTTGGCCTTTGAACACCCACACATGGAGGACACCTACCTTTATCTCGTCGACTATTCCAGGGCTGAGGGCAACAAGAAGGGCAGCTTGGAAGCCGGTGACACCGTAAAAGTAAAGGATGGCATGGTATTCAATGTCTCAGAAACTCATCGATCATAGTCCAGACCTCAAGCGGCTGCGTGATGAAGGATATGCTCTTAAAATCAATCCGGGCTTTCTCGTTCTTGAGCAAATTCCTTATGTGAATAACAATAAGGAAATCAAGTATGGGACTCTTGTGATGGGGTTAAACCAGGCGGGGAATAAAGCTGCCAAACCTCCCGATCACACCGCTTGGTTTGCCGGGGAACACCCTTGCGATCACATCGGGAAACCCATCACCCAGATTGTCAACAATTCCCAGAACCAGGTTGTAGGTGGTATAGCAATCAACTACTATTTCTCGTGTTGCCCAACCGAGCCATATAAGGATTACTACGAGAAGGTCAAAACTTACGAAACCGCCCTTTCCGGGCCTGCCCAGCATCTAGAGTCCAACGTGACCGCAAGAGTTTACCCGGTCATGCTTCCCGAGGAAGAGGACGGATCGGTGTTCAATTATTACGACACCGCCTCCAGCCGAGCGGGAATCAGTGAGGTCTCTGATAAATTAGCAGTAAACCGGGTGGCGATTGTTGGTGTAGGTGGAACTGGGTCGTATGTTTTGGACTTGCTGGCAAAAACTCCTGTCAAGGAGATTCACATATTTGATGGTGATAAATTTTTAAACCATAACGCCTTTCGCTCCCCGGGAGCACCAGCTGTCGAGGACCTGGAAAAGCAAATGACGAAGGTAGACTATTTTGCAAGCCAGTATTCCCAAATGCACCGTCACATTATTCCTCACCCAGATTTCATCACTCTGGAAAATGTGGCGTTGTTGCAGGGAATGGATTTTGTCTTTCTCTGTATGGATAGAGGTCTCGACAAGCGGGGGATCGTGGACAAATTAGTGGAGTGGGGGATGGCATTTATCGATGTGGGTATGAGTTTATATTTGGTAGATAATCAACTTCTTGGAATGTTACGGGTGACGGCTAGTACCAATGACAAACGGGATCACATCAAGAAAAAAATACCCTTTGTCAACGGCAACGAAAACGATGATTATGCCCAGAATATTCAGGTAGCAGATCTGAACGCCCTTAATGCCGCCCTAGCCGTTCACAAGTGGAAAAAGTTATGCGGCTTCTACCAAGATTTAGAGCGTGAAAACCATACTACTTATGATATCAATGTCAATCAGCTGAACAGCCAAGATCAACTATGAAGCGTAATCAGCACCTTACCCACGAATTTGTCGAGTTTATTCCCGACCATCACCAACTTCAAGATGGCATAGTTTATGTTTCCATTCAATACGCAACAGCAGTCCATAAATGCTGCTGCGGCTGTGGTGAAGAGGTAGTAACTCCACTATCACCTACCAGCTGGCAGATGACATTTGATGGGGAGACCATTTCTCTTTACCCATCCATTGGTAATTGGAACCTTCCCTGTCGATCCCATTACTGGATCAGGCAAGACCGTGTCCAATGGGCACCGAGGTGGTCTCAAAAAGAGATCAATTTGCAAAAAACATATGAGACTCAGATGCATAAACAGCACTATCGCGGGGATGAATTACCGGTTGAGAAAAGTATAAACCCAACCTTGGCTAGCCCTATGGAGAATAAGTCTGAGCAGAATTTCTGGGCAAGATTAATCAAACAATTATTCAAGGGTGAATGAACACATAGCACACAGAGCAACGATAGAATAATTTTTTGAAATTCCTCCGCCTATTTCACTGGCCTAAA